>NZ_LR698963.1:783501-1383501 GCF_902381725.1 Dermabacter jinjuensis
TGTGAACCACGGCGTCAGAGCGCGTGCGGTTCCCACGCTTCCCCTTGTGCTGTCCGGGACACACGTCCCGTTATCTGACCGTTATAAAGTACAGAGCCGACGTGTCGTGCACCACCCGAAGAGAAACCATTTTGCAAGAAGTTTCCGCGATGTTCACTTAGGTGCGTCGGGCGACGTCAGCATTGATGTTGTGTGCGCATGCGAAGGCCCCGCGGAACGGTGGTGCGACGCAATGTCGCTCCCTGATCTCGCGGGGCCAGCGCCTTTTTGAGTTGGCTACTCGGGGTTACGGAACGAGTTGCTTCACCTCAGGGTTCGCGGACAGGAAGTCCTCGTACGCCTGGTTCGCTTGCCCCTGTGCAAAGCCCTCGGGGTCATCAGCAAAGGCGCGCACCGCATCGCCGTCGATTCCGTCGATCGCCGAAATTTGATCGATGAGATCGTTTCGGAACTCGAAGAAGTCGTGGTGCGATGCATTGCCAAGCGTTTCGAGGGCATCGGCGACAGGGTCCACTGGACGCGGAGCCGGGGCGGGTGCCGGCGCGGGCTGGTTGACAGGAGCCGGAGCTGGTGCAGGCGCAGCGGGTGCCGGTGCCGGTGCGGGTGCAGCGGGTGCCGGTGCCGGTGCGGGTGCTGGCTTGTCGACGGGTGCCGGCGCGGGTGCTGGCTTGTCGACGGGTGCCGGCGCGGGTGCTGGCTTGTCGACGGGTGCCGGCGCGGGTGCAACGGGTGCCGGTGCTGGTGCGGGGGCCACGGGGGCCGGTGCGGGTGCAGCGGGTGCCGGGGCCGGAGCGGGCGCTGGCTGGTCGACAGGTGCCGGGGCCGGTGCGGGTGCCACAGGTGCCGGCGCAACGGGTGCCGGTGCTGGCGCAGGCGCTGGAGCTGCGGGTGCTGGCGCAGGCGCTGGAGCCGGCTGTTCGGCGGGCGCCGGAGCCGGTGCAGGTGCGGAAGGAGCCGCACCTTGCTCGCCCTGGGAACCGTAGGCTTCTTTCAGGGAGTCGTAGATACCGTTATTGAACGCTTCGCGCGCCGGGTCCTCGTACGCCTTCTTAGCAGCGTCTTTCAGCCCCTTCTTTACGGCTTTTTCGCCTGGCTTCGTAAGGTTCTTGACGACGACTTGGCCGGCTTTCAGCTCTACGCTGAGGCCGCCGGTAACCACGGTGGGGGCGAGGCCTCCGATGGTGTAGGCCGGATCGTGCGCCGTTTCGGTGCCCCATTTTCTAAGCCACGCCTCGCCGTGGATATAGACGGAGGGGGACGCTGGGCCCATGGCGGCGTCCTGCAGATTTTCGTATACCCACTTGCCCGCAGTGAATGCTCCTCGCTTTAGGGAACCGTCTTGCGCTCCTTTCACAATTTCGGGCGCGGTTCCGACAGTTCCAAGAGCTGCTCCCATTCCAGGAGGGGCTAGAAGGGTGCCCATTTGGAGCCAAAACTGCCTGTGACGAGCGCCGTCTGGGCCAAAAAAGAAATTCTTCAAATCGTGGCGATGATTCCAAACGTCAGAAACGTTGATGCGAACCGTGCCGACGATAATTTTTGGCATACCAATAATGGCGTCAAAGACGCCTTTGAAGAAGCTGCCTCCGGCGAAGTTGCTCCACGCTGCTTCACCAGTATGTGGATTGATAGTTTCCCCTGTGATGGAGTCTGCGAGACTTCGGTCTTCTTGCTGCACTTTAAACTTGAAGGCCCGAACCGCACCCTCCGCCGCTGAAATCATTTGATTGGCTTCAGCGAGGGCTTGCTCTCGTTCTTCGTTATCCTTTTCGATCGTCTCGCCCGGATTATCCGGGTCCGGCTCTTCGACCTTTTCAGGCATCGCCATAGCTTCTGCGTATTTCGCGTTGGCCGCATCGATGTCCGATTCGATCTGCGCCTTTTCTGTGTGAAGGTCGCTGAGCGTGTTGGAATACGAGTCGAGAGCGTCCCCAACTTTTTTGGTGCGTCGTTCGAGCTCGTCGGCAGCCTCCGATGGGGTGTGGAATACCCGTTGTACCTTGCCGCTTTCGGGTGCCTGATAGGAGGTGGCAATATCCGTCCAGCCGTACTTGGCTTCATCGATGATGGACTTATTGAGCATGCCAATCGCCACGAATTTTGCGCCTAGTTGGCTTACGGTGCCGGGGTCATCCAGCTCGGGGAGATCAGACTTTGAAACCATGATTTACTCCAGGGGTTTACTTCTCGATGGGGTACGGGCCGTAAGGGCGCTGCTCGGCTTCCCGTGCTTTTGCAAATGAATTAGCTAACATCTCTTCGGGGCTGCTCGCGTAGTTGGCTTGGCCCATCGGGTTTTCTGGTGTGCATACTCCGGGACCACCGCCATTGGCTTCGTTGTACCTGTCCAGATTTGTCATGCGACCTTTGCCTTCGGCGGCGGCTGCGCTGCTGTTACTGTTGTCAGCCATTTCAGAATCGGCGCTCATGTAATAGCGCATTCCCTCGGAAGCGTATTCGATATTTTGGTTGGCGCGCCCACGGCCGTAGTCCACTTCACTTCGGACGTATAGTTCCAGGCATGAACTTGATGCTCCCCGACTGAGAATGCTGTGTTCGAGTGCTTGGCTGGTAAAATCAATTGCTTCGTCCACAAGAGCGTTGACGCCAGTGAGGTTATCGAGGGTGTTCCGAGCATCGCGGGCTCGAAAAAAGTATTCGTTCGGCGTAAGTCTAAAATGCATGGATAATTGATTCCCCCCTGGTCGAGGATCGTGGTTACATAGCCGCGCAGTGGTGATGCATGGATCTCGCACCGCGGTTCAGTTGAGGTTTTCTCCGGCGATCCACAGAGGGTCTAAGCGGAGATGCTCGCACTCGAGGTGTCGTTGCGAAGAGTCTCTGAGGCTGTTGGTTCTATTTGCTATCCGGTGAGCTCCGAAACGGGGCGCCACGGCTTTTGCTGTTTCGGCACACGTCCACTGTTCGGGCTTATATCGTGAATAACGCCCTGCCGCCGCTGGGGCGGCAGGGCGTTGGTGGTGTGTGGTGTTAGCCGATGTTGGCGACGGCGCTGGCGGCGCGTTGTTGGGCGCTGGTGGCGGTTTCGTCGTTTTTGCCCATGGTGGTCTTGACGAGGTTGATGATGCTCTTGACTTCGTTGGAGGCGCGGTTCCAGCGCTGTTCAACGTGGCGGTATTCTTCGGAGACGCCGTCGGCCTGGAAGTCGGCCATGGCGGTAGCGACCTGCTGGTCGCGCTGGGCGATGAGGCCTTCGAGGCGGCCGATGATGCCTGCGATGTCGCCCTGGACGGACTGGGAAACGCCGGTGTCAAACGAAATACGGTCGGTGGTGGGCATGAGAGTTCCTCTCTAGAAAAAGTATGTGTGGTGACGGGTGAGGGTCAGCGCTGGCCGGAGAAGCGTGCGCCGTCGAAGTTGGCCGAGCCCTGCGCGGAGGTGGCGTTGTCCATCGACTCCTGGTCGCCGGTCTGGAAGGCAGTGTCCATGCCGGACTGGCCCTCGACGATGCGGCCGAGCGAGGAGTTGAGGTCGGCGCTGATTTCGTCGGTGCGGCCCTTGAACTGGTCGAAGGCGGCGCGGCCGGCACCGTTGAACTTGCCCTCAAGCGGCTCAACCGAAGCGACGAGCTGCTGGACGAGGGTGCCCAAATCGTCGTTGGAACCCGCGGTGTTGGTGGTGAGGGTGGAATGAAAGTAGTGGTGGGAGTGTGTGAACCACGGCGTCAGAGCGCGTGCGGTTCCCACGCTTCCCCTTGTGCTGTCCGGGACACACGTCCCGTTATCTGACCGTTACACAAAACCACAACGCCCTGACGGTGTCACGCCAATCCACCAAAAGGTTCCGTTATGTTCCCTTAATGTTCACCCAAGTGGCCTATCTCAGGGATTGTGTGCACAATGGCTCTCGCATATTGACCGCTGACGCGCTCAGCAGGGGGTTTGGACTGCGTGTACACCTATGATGACCAGCTTCTCGACGCCGTTAAGGTGCGCCGGAAACGGCTTGCCCAGGCGCTTTTGCACCGATCGGAGAGGCTGCGTCGGACGTGGACGGACGGCCTCGGCACGATGCTCGCCAGTATTTTCTTCGCCGTTCTTGCGTGTGCTGTATGCGTAGCCGTGTCATTCGTTATGCATCTCCTCGCGACCGACACGACCTTTAAACGACAGCCCATGCACGGCACGTCGATCACCACTCCCGCCACACCTCCCACTACGCCGGCTTCCACGCCGAACACTGCTGATGAGGACAAGCAATGACCCAAAGCCCTTTTGTTCGCCTCACCATTCGCGGTAGTGAGCGCGCTGCGGACGTGATCGTCCCCGGCTCGCTCACGCCCGCCGATGTGATCCCCGAGTTCATTGAGCTCGTAGGCGAAACCACGAAAGTTTCAAGCCTCGGCCTTTTCACGGTCCTCGGCGCGCGACTTGACCACACGGTGCCCGTTGGTGAGCAAGAGCTTCTCGACGGCCAGGTTGTGCAGGTTCTGCCGCTTGCCGATGCTCCCTTGGAGCCGGTCGTTCACGACGTCGTCGATCGCCTCACGGCCATCGACGTCCGGGGTTTATGGAACGACACCAGCCGCCCGTGGGTGCTTGGGATTCTTTCCACTGTCCTTCTCCTTCTTTCCCTGTGGTTCATCCCCGGTGCGTTTTCCCGCCCGTGGTGGCCCGTCGCGGGAATGTACGCGCTCACCATCGTCACCGCGGCGCTGAAGGTCCACACCCTTGCGTGGCCGCTGTACGCGGGCTCGCTCCTGCTCACTTTCCTCGGAGGGATCAACTTCGAATTCGGGAGCAAGGAGAGTGCGATCTGGTGGCTTAGCGCGTTCGCGGCAAACCTTGCAGTGTTTGGGGTTCTCCGCCGACGCTTCCTGGCGCTCGGCACCGCCCTCGCCACCCTTGCCGCTAGCATCGGTATCTTCACCCTGTCCACAACGCTCGGTGCAACGGTGGAGCAGGCCGGTGCGATCGTTGCCGTGATCGCCCTCGCGGCGCTCGGCCTAGTGCCGCGCTTCGCGATGCAGGGGGCGGGCCTCTACAAGGTCCAGGATGCCCTCGCCGAGGGCGATGACGTGAAAGTCAAGCGGGTCGATGTCGCCATTTCAGAGGCGTATGAGGCTCTCTCCATGTCGGTTATCGTTCTCGCGGTGATCTTGGCAATCTCCCTCGGTCTTGCGTCGGCCCTCGTTGCGGAGAACATTTTCGCGGCGATCACCGTGGCAGCCGTCGCCATTGCCATGGTGTTCCGCACTCGTCACTTCCCGTTCGCGCTCCACCGGGCCGTTCTGTGGGGCGCCGCAATCGTGACTGGTGTGTGTTGCGCCCAGGCGATTGTCGCGTCGAACCCCGACCTCTCACTTTGGCTCGGCGTGGGCGTCATCGTTGTGGCGATCGCTGTGTACACGGTCCCGCGTTTCGCCTTCCGTAGCTCCGTGAACTCGGCCCTTGGACGTCGCATCTCCGGCGTGATTGAACGCATTTGCACGCTCGTGACCGTGCCTGCGCTCGTCGGTATTTTCGGTGTGTATAGCGAATTGTTGAGGACTTTCCAGTGAACCAAAAAGACCGCGCACTCAAGATCAGTAAACGCAAGGGCGAAGGTGGGGCGCGTCGCGCGCTGCGCCGGGTGACCGGATGGATCGGCAACGACGAAACCCCGACTCGCATTGCACAGGCCCAACGCGATGAGCAACTGCCCATCACGACCGGGCGCCGCATCGCTTTTCTCGGTGCCCACGGCGGCGCAGGCGCGACCTCGCTCCTCGTCGCGAGCGCAGGCTACCTCGCGCAGGCGCGCGGCGGTTCGGTGACCGTCGCCGGACTGCGCTCGACGAGCGACCTTGCGTGGTTCCTCGGTGAGAACTACCACCAGCGAGGTCTTCGTCTTCAGCAGACCCCTCTCCTGCAGGCGCGTGAATCGATCGGCGAGATCTCGCGATCGCAGCAGGTGCTTCTCGTTGACTGCGACTCACACGTGAATGACGACGAGCTTTCGATGCTCATGCCGCACGTGATTGTCATCGTGGGCCGCCGTACCGTGCAGGGCATCGAGAAGGTCGAGAACATTCGTGAGGCTCTCGGTGACAAGCACGGCGCTACTATTCGTTTGCTTCGCGAGACCCCGGAAAGCGGCCTTGGAAAGCCCCGCGGCGGCATTCAGCTCGGCGACCTCGTGGTCATCCCGCAGGATCAGCATCTCGCGGGCGACTCCCACGTTCGTATCGCCAACATTTCGGAACCCTCCCGCGTCGCAATAGAGGAGCTGGGTGCGCTCATGATGCAGTTGGCGGTCAGTCGGTGAGTACACGAATCGTCCACCGTCCCGCCCGAACCTCGCCTTCGGCCCCGGGGATCACACGCCACGAGATCGAGCTGCCGCCGGCGCTGCCCGAGAACGATGGCACGGCGAACTTCCTCATGCTGATCCCCATGCTCGGTGCCGCGACGAGTATGACCCTCATGATGCTGTTCAGGGGCTCCGCCCTCGCCGCAATCGGTGCCCTCATGATGATCGTGACGGTCATCGCGTTCGTCATCATGTTTATGAGCAACCGTGGTCGCACAATCAGGCGTCGGCAATCCCTCCGCGACCGGTACCTGACCTACCTCGACCGTCAATCGAGCGAGCTCTTTGAAGCCGAGCAGCATCGGGCCGAGCTTGCGCGCGCAGCTGAACCCCACCCCGGGGCTCTTCTGTCACTCGCGCGCTCCACCTCCAGGCTGTGGGAGCGCCGCCGCGACGACCAGGACTTCATGCGCTTGCGGCTCGGTACGGGCTTCGCGCCGGCGGTCGAATTCGAACGCGTCGGCGAAGATAACGCGATGAGCCTCGACGATGAGTTCATGTCGAGCGAGCTGGATCGCGTCGAAGCTCGTTTTTCGACGATGCCCGATGCGCCCGTGACCATCCCGTTCGATTCCGTGGGCAACGTGAGTATCGTGGGCGATCAGCCGTTCTGCCGTCGCATTGCCGTACTGCTCACGAGTCATGCGGCAGCGCTATCCTCGCCCGAGGACATCCAAATGGCTCTCACCTACCCCGAGGGCGAAGCGCGCGAATTTTGGTCGTGGATGACGTGGCTTCCGCACATGGCTGACCAGTCTCGTGCGACTCAGCACGGTCCCATTCGCCGCATCGCGAAGGATGAGCGACAGCTCGGAGAAGTGCTGCGCCCCGAGCTTCACCGACGCCTCACGGAGGCCGCGCAGCTTCGACGCAATCTCGGTGGTGGCAACATCTCGAGCACCATGGCGCGCATGTGGATCGTCTCGGACCATCACGGAGAAGATGCGCTCGATCTTCCCATCGGCGACCGCGAGGTGCGCCCGTCGGACGTCGGCCTTACGATGCTGCACCTGCTCGCGAGTCGCGAGCACGAACCCGACGACATCACGCTTCGCATCAGCCCCTCGTCGGTCAAGTCCGATGAGGCGATCATCGAGCGCTACACGTCGCGAGATCAAGAGCCGGAGCGCCTTACGGTGAAGCTCGACGAATTCACGCACGAAGAGGCGAGGGCGCTCGCGCGCTATCTCTCCGGCGTTCGCCTCGCACCCGACTCGCTTGAACACGACGAAACGCAGCAAGCATTGCGCGCCTCGGACCTTCTTGGCGTTGGCGAACTCACGAACATCAACCTTGAGGAAGCGTGGGCCCCGCGCCCCCGCTCGAGCTTTCTGCGCGTACAGATCGGTACCGACGACCAGGGCGCTCCGGTCATGCTCGACCTCAAGGAGTCGGCACAGTACGGCATGGGGCCTCACGGCCTCGCGATCGGTGCGACCGGTTCCGGTAAGTCTGAGCTCCTGCGCACCTTGGTGCTCGGCCTCGTCACGGGGCACTCGCCGGCGGACGTCAACATGGTGCTCATCGACTACAAGGGCGGTGCCGCCTTCGCGCCGTTCGAGAATCTCCCGCACGTTGCGGGCGTCATCACGAACCTTGGCGACGACGCGAACCTCGTGGAGAGGGTGTACGCGAGCCTCGAGGGCGAAGTCAAGCGCCGCCAGCAACTCCTGAAGGACGCTGGAAGCCTCTCGGATATTACGACGTACCGGCGTCGTCAGGCGGCCGACGGTGGCGAACACATGGAGCCGCTTCCGCATCTGCTCGTGATCATTGACGAGTTCGGCGAGCTTCTGACCGCCCGCCCGGACTTCATCGATCTGTTCCTGTCGATTGGCCGTATCGGTCGTTCGATCGGTGTGCACTTGCTTCTGTCGAGCCAGCGCATCGAGGGCGGCAAGCTTCGCGGCCTCGAAACCTACCTGTCGTACCGCATCGGTCTTCGTACCCTGTCGGCGGCCGAGTCGCGCACCGTGATCGACACGGTTGATGCGTTCTCACTTCCACCGTTGCCCGGTTACGGCTATCTCAAGGTCGACACGACGACCTACACGAAGTTCCGTTCGGGCTACGTGTCGGGCCTCTTGCCGGCGCAAGAGGATGAGATGGAGGTTGCGGACCTCCCGCACGTCTCCCTTATCGATGAGTTTGCGGTCCTCGATACCGATTCGGAGCCCGATAAGAAAGCTACCCCGGGCGGCGCCGATGATGAGGATGAAGAGGGCGACACGATTCTTTCGACCGTCGTTGCCCAGCTCGAGAAGCAGCCTCGCGTCACGCGCCCCATTTGGCTCGACCCGATCGACAAGGTCATTACGCTCGACCAGGCTGCCGGCAAGCCCATGGCTACGAGGCGCGGTTTGCGCCTGCCGAAGGACAAGCTCCTCTCGGTGCCGATTGGCATGATTGACGATCCGGCGCGTCAGTGGCAGGGCAAGCTCAACCTCGATCTTGCTGGCCCAGGCGGTCACGTCTTTATCGTGGGTGCGCCTCGCTCAGGCAAAACGACGGCACTCCACACGATCGCGGCGTCGCTCGCGCTCACGCATCCTTCCGCGGAGGCGATCGTATACGGCATTGACCTTCTCGGCTCTGGCCTCATGGCAATCGAGAAGCTTCCGAACGTCGCGGGCATCGCGACTCGCCAGCAGCGCGAGGCCGTGCGCCGCACGGTCGAAGAGGTTCAGGCCGCCATGCAGGCCCGCGAGCTTTTGCTCCACCAAAGCCAGCTTCCCGACCTCGAATCGGTACGGCGTGCGGCGGGCCTCGACGTTGATCCGAAGCTCATGAGCGAGATCGTGCTGCTCGTTGACGGGTTCGGCCAGTTCAACGAGGAGTTCAACGACCTCGAGGAGAACATCAAGGACATCGTCCGCCGCGGTGCTGGCCTCGGTGTTCACGTGGTCGCGACCGGTTCGCGCCTCAACGACGCGCGACTGACGATGCAGACCTACTTCGGTAACCGCCTCGAACTGCGCCTCACCGACCCGGGTGAGTCGAGCGTTGCGCGTAAGCTCTCGGCGACGATTGCCGCTGACCGCCCGGGTCAGTGCTTGACCTCGAAGAGCCTGTTCGGGCAGATCGCGCTCCCGCGCATCGACTCTAAGGCAGACCGCGAAACGACCGTCGAGGGCCTCACCAACCTCGTCGAAGCGGTTTCGGCATCGACCACGGACCGCGCGCCCAAGGTGCGTCTGCTTCCGACGGTTGTCACGCCCGACCTGCTCGAGCAGAGCGAATCGAAGAATCTCATCCCGATCGGCCTTTACGAGGGCGACCTCGGCACGGCGCAGCTCGACGTGGAAGGCACCGACTGGAACATGGTGCTCCTCGGCTCCAACAAGATGGGCCGCACCAGCATGCTCAAGTACATCGCGCGCGAGATGATGAAGCGGTGGAGCGAGGAGGAGCTGGTCTTTGCCGTCTTCGATCCCCGCAGAAACCTCGCGGATGCGATCCCCGAGCCCTATCTCGGCGGGTATGCGGCTTCCGCGACCCTGGCTGAGCAGCTCGTGGCCGCCATTATTCCCGAGCTTAAGAAGCGCGTTCCCGGCTCACCCGAAGCGGCCGAGGCCGAGGGTGAATCGCAGCCGCGCATCGTTTTGCTTATCGATGACTATGACGTGCTCACGGCCGGCAACATGAGCCCACTTCAAGCTCTTCAACCGTTCCTCGCGATGGGGCCGGAGATCAACCTCTCCGCGATCATTGCTCGCCGTGTCGCAGGTGCATCGCGCGGCCTGTATGAGCCGGTGTTCAACACGGTGCGTGAAAGTGGCGCGACGGGCTTCATGTTCTCGGGCGACCGTACCGAGGGTCTACTCCTCGGTGGCGAGCGCGCCCGCTCCCTCCCGACGGGCCGGGCTCGCATGTTCCGCATGGGGCAGCCTGGCGAAACTGTTCAGATCGTGTACGAGGGTGGCGATGAGGAAGTGACGCACTCGCGTGGCTTCGGCAGTCCACACGCAAACAACTGAGAGGTGAAGGCATGAACCAGCAGGCCATTGTGCGGCTTCACAGCCCGCGCGAGTGGGAGGCCGAGCGCCTCGCCGATGTCGTGAGCGCCGTGTTCTCGCCGGATCACGAGATGTGGTCGACCGACAGTGGTGCTGTTGCGATCACTGACGGCACGTCCAATACTCCGCCCATCTGGTTCGTTGATGTTGTCTTCATCGGCGCTCCCTACTGTGCGGCCGAGATCGTCGGGCCGCGCGCCGAGACGATCGCGTTTGCGAAAGCCTGCGCGCGTGCGTTCTCGGCGAGCGCGAGCGACGTGAGCATCGACCTCGATCTTGTGGACGATGCGGGCTGGGCAAACCGAACCCCGCGGGAGCAGATTAGCCGTGGTGAATACTACGAGGACGCCACGCCTCTCGTGCCGCGCGTGATCGACATGCCGGTGGAGGTCATCGAGTTCAGCCCGTGGATTTCGGCCCTTATCGCGAGCGCGCAGGCCGAGCCTCACTCGCTCATTATTCGCACGCCGGAATCTACGCGCATCAGCCCGTACATGCGGCGCATCTTCGACACCTTCCAGGTGCTGTGGATCCGCGAAACGGCTGATGGCCCGGTCGAAGGCATCACGGGACTGGGGTACAACTGGACGAGCGATGGCGTTCTGGAGCTGGCGGAAGGGCGGAAGGTTCCGTACTTCACGCCGGACGGCTTGCGCATTCGCCTTCAGGTGCTTCACCCCCTTGACGACACGGAGGCGGTGGGTGAAGCGAGTGAGCGACTTCTTGCGGCAACCGTCGGACTTCCTCACGTGAGGGTGGGGCGGACTGAAATCTCGCGCGTGCCGTGGGATCGTGAGCTCGTTGTGGGCACGTCCGCGGAAGTGTCACCAGAGCTGATCACGTGGTGCCTGAGTGGGCCGGGCACGCGCGGAACTTTGGATCTCATTCCGGCGACCCAGGGCGTTCTCGAGGATATTTTCTTGGAGCTTCCCGCGGGGGAGTCGAAGCTGAGCAGTGCCGATGCGCGCGCGCTCTGGGATCAGTTCAAGGAATATATGCCGCTCGGCTTCGTGATTGCCGAGGGCATGGAGGCCACGACGCGACTCGTGCACGAGTCGGCAGAGCACGCTTTGAAAGACGACCTGGACCCGTGGGAGGGCGGCTTCGGCTACCTCGGCTACCTCGGTGGCAACCCGGGTGGGAAGAATGCGGGGGAGGGGCCCGACGGCTCCTTGGCTTCCGATGAGGCTGCGCCCGAATAAGACAGGACCGGCACCCGGATGAAAGGGGCCGGAGATGTAGAGAAGCGCCCGTCGGACCCCCTCCGCCGGGCGCTTCTCGTACCGCGGAAATCCCCTCACCGCGGCACCGCCCCACCCGCGCGATGGTGTTAGTGGCGGGTGGCGATGTGAACGCCGCTTGGCGGCGCGGGCCTGAGCCCTCGTTTGTGAAGATGAGGAACGCGGTTCCGTCACGGGGAGACCCGCGACACGAACATCACGAATATATAACAGTCGCTGGTCAAGCGCTATTCAGAGACATCGTTTTGGGAAATTAGGGCATGTGTGCTCCGCCACTTTTACGGCGACTGCCGTGTTTTGGCTGCGCAGAGCCGGGGCTATGAGGCTCGCACCGCGGCGTGCTGGCCACCGGGGACGGCACACGGGTGGGGCAGCGCTTGGGTTGGGCTCCTCGGGTCGCCGTCGAGCGTGCGGTTGAGGGCGGGTCCGACGGTTGCCGGTTTAAATGTCTCACCCCCGGGATACCGTTGTGGGCGTAACGGGAAACGGTCGAGAGGGGCCCTCGTGAGGATTCGATTTGGCTGGCTTGCGGATGGCGCTGCGTGGGCGTCGCGCGGCGGCGCGGAGCGTACGTGGGACATGGTCGCGGGGCCGCGAGAGCTCGTGGGGGTGCTGCTTACGCGCCTGGGGCTGCGTCATCCGGAAACGTCGCACGCGGTGAGGGTTGCGCGCATGCACCGCCTTCTCGGCGAGGTGGATCATTCGTGGTATCGGCGCTCGCGAGAGCTGGATCCGTGGAACACGGCGCGCGTGCTGCTTCGGCTACGCGATGAGGCGCTCGAATTGGGGTGGTGTGCGCCGGAGCCTCGCCGGATTGATGGAGTACGCCAGCCCCGGCTTCAGGCGCTCGCGGCTCTCGAACAGGCCATTGTCGTGGGCGTCGAAGGAGTTCCCGGTGCGAATCTGCCACCGGGGTTTGCCGATGATCTCGCGAGTGTTCACGCCGAGCTCGAAGGGCTTGCGGCTTCGAGCGAAGTGTGGCCACTGGGGATCGAGGCCATCGAGTGCACCGAGGATCCTCGCAGTCTGCCCGGCCGGTGGCCGGCGATTTTTACGCTCCTTTCGCGCTGCGGTGTCGAGGTGACGGTTTGCGCGGACGATGCGCGCGTGCCCGGTTCACTGTCGATCGTGCGTGCGCCCCAGGAACTCTCGGCCGGGGAAATTGCCGCGCAGATCCTCGAAGACGCATGCGCGGGCGAAGGCGCCGTGACCGTGCTTGCAAGTAGGGGAACACTCCCGCTTGACCTCTCGCTTACGCGGCGCGGCCTCCCGCCCGTCGCGCATGCGCCGTCGGAATTGCCACGGCTTGCCGCACAGATCGTGCCGCTCTTTCTCGAGGCGAGTAGCGCTCCCGTGAACGTGCAGGCGCTCGTGGAGTTCCTCAGTGTCGAGGTTCCGTGCGAGAAAGGGCGGGAATCTGCGGGAGAGAGGCAAGCGTCGGCCCCCGTGCTGCCGTGGAAGGTGACCCGCGCGCTCCTTCGCGCCCTCGGGGAGGAAGCGGGGATCGACGCGAGCGATCCGCATTCGGCCTTCTCGCGGGCGCTCGAGGAAATAGCTGCAGATCCCGAAGTCGGCACGCAGAATGTCGCGATCGTGCGTGAGCTGTGCGCGTTCACCGCCGAAACTCCGGGGGAGCGCGTGGCGGTCGGTGCTCTCGGCAGGCGCCTTGAGTTTCTCGAGGCACGAGTGGAATCGATGCCGAGAGCGGCCGGGCCCGCGAAGAGAATCATTCGCCAGCACCTCGCGACCCTTCGCGATCTCGTGGGCCTCGTGGGAGGGCCCTCGCTCAGTGAGCGCGAGCTGCGCGACCTCGTCTCGGCTTCCGCGCCTTCGGCACGGTCGGTGCTCGCGCGGCCATCCGTTACCCCGTGGGAAACGGCGGTGAGTGAGGCGCACGTGGATGGAGGAACGGTGGTGTGGTGGGGCGCCGCTGGAGTCCAAGGAAGGCGCAGTGCCACGTGGGATCGTTCGGAAGTTGACCTGCTCGAAGAGGGCGGGGCCCGCGTCATTGAACCGGAGGCACTCGAGGCGCTCGAGATGGGCACGAAACTGCGTGCTTTGAGTCGAGCCTCAACGATCATCGCCGTCGTTGCCGATGTCGTGGACGGCGAGCGTGCGAGCCTCAACCCTGCACTCGCGCCACTCGCGGGAGCATGGCTTGAGGCCCACCCCGACATCCAGGCTCTGGACGCGAAGCAATCGGATCCCACGCAGCATCGGGCGCTCACGATCGATGCGCGTCAATGGGCCGCGCGACGGCTCGAGGCGGGGTTGCTCGAAACAGTGCCCGAGCTTCGATTCATGCCGCCATCAACCCTCGCGCGCGACGTGACGCCCGGGATGCACCTCATGCCAGAACGCCTGTCGTTTACGCAGCTCGAAAAACTTCACCGCGACGCCCTTGAATGGGTGCTCCGCTACCCGTTCGGCATCAAACCGGGCAGCGCCGCGAGCGTCCCGAGCGGCAACCGCGCGATAGGCACGCTCGTCCACGCCGTTATCGAAACTCTCGTCAATGACAAACTCGTGCCGCCAAGCTACGAGGTTCCCGAAAGCACCGTCGAGGAACTCGTGGCGCGCCTCATCCCCCGGTACGCGAGTCATCTCGACCTCCCCGGCAACGAGGCTCTGCGCGCGTACGTCCTACGGCGGGCGAAAACTAGCATCGGCATGCTGTTTCGCACGCTCCGCAGCGCGGGCATCAGCGTGCTTCAGATCGAGCATGCACTCGAAGGCGTGCCCCTCACCTTCACGGTGGAAGCCACCGGCGCAGCCCAGCAGTTCACCGCGCCCCTCTTCGGTTCGATCGACTTCACGGGAATCGACGAGAACGGAAGACCCGTTCTCCTCGACTTCAAGTGGACGAACAGCACGTCGCGATACGCGAACTACGTCGCCACACACGCAGCGCTCCAGCTTGCGACCTACGCGTGGGCATACGGCGCACAGAGAGGTGAGATGCGTGAGCCGCGCTCCGGATATTTCATGCTGCGGCACGCGGAGTTCGTGACCCTAGACCGGGGCCTCGGCGGGCGAGGGGAAAGCGGCGAAACTTCCGACGGAAGCCTCGCCCTTTTCGAGCGGCTTCGCGCCACGATCGAGGATGAACTGAGCGCGATCGCCCAGGGCCGCGTGACGAGTGCGCTGGGGGACATCGCCCTTGCCAGCGGTCTTTCGCCCCTCGACACCGCCCACAAAAAAGCCGCGGCGGAACTTGCCGAGGAACGCGCGCAAGCGGGGCGCGTATTCGTCGACGCTAACGCCGCCTACAGCGACTACTGCCTGCTCACGGGACTCACGGGAGACTACTCATGACCTTCACCGTCATCACCGCGTCGGCGGGATCCGGCAAAACCTACACCCTCACCACGCGACTGGCTGATGCGCTCGCGGGCGGCGTGCGCACGAGCGAAATCATCGCGACGACCTTCACGGTGAAGGCCGCGGCCGAGCTCCGCGAGCGTCTCCAAGTACGCCTTCTCGAGCTCGGGCACGTGGAGCAGGCGAACGAGATCGGCTCGGCACTCATTGGCACGGTCAACTCGATCGCGGGGAGCATCGTTCAGGACTACGCGATTGACATGGGGCTTAGCCCCGAGCTGCGAGTGCTGAGCGAAGAGGAAAGCGAACTCATCTTCACGGCGTCGATCAACCACACCATCGCCGAGATCGAGGAGCGCGAGCACGCGCTCCTTGCTCGACTCGGATACGAAGGGGCACCAGATCAAGGCGCGAACTCGTTTGAGCGTGATGAATCGTGGGCGAGCGCCGTCACGAGCATGACGAGGCTCGCGCGCACGAACGGCATCACACCCGCCGCCCTCGAGCGCAGTGCCGAGGAATCGATCACCGCTTTCCGCTCGATGATCAATGAGGCAGGCTACGAGAGTGGGCCCGATCAACGCGGAGCCTGGCTGCGAGTTTTCGAAAGTTGCCTCGCAGAACTCACGGCGGATCGCGACGCGGCGCGTGCGGCCGAGGCCCAGGGCGAGGAGCTTACGCATTGGCCGAGCGACGGCGAGCCCGCGAAACGGGTCTCGTCGACACTCGGAAACATCGAGGGATCGATCGTGACGCTCGAGTCGCTCTACCGTCGCATGAGCCGCGGCATCGAGAGCGTGCCGTGGACGCAGTGGATGGCACTCGCCGACGTGAGGAAAGTGCGCCCGGCCCACGGAGGAAAAAAGCCCGGTGCGCGACCCCAGGCTGTCTTCGCACCGCTTGCCGACCTGATCCTCGGCGCGAGCGACGGCGTGGGGGTTCTCGGTAACGAAGCGTTCCTCGCGGATGTCGAGAAACTGATTCTCCTCGCGTTCTCGACTGCGGCCCACGCGCTCGAAGCGTATGCCGAGCACAAGGCAGCCCTGGGGGTCATGGATTTCGCCGATCAAGAGACCCTCGCGCTCGATCTTGTCACTCACAACGAGCGCGTGCGGTCCTCACTCAAGAGCCGTTTTCGCTTCCTCGCCGTTGACGAATTTCAGGACACATCCCCGATTCAGCTCGAGCTTTTCATGCGTCTTGGCGACCTTGTCGAGGACGTCGTGTGGGTGGGTGACCAAAAGCAGTCAATCTATGGCTTTCGCGACGCGGCCCCCGAGCTCATGTCGGGCGTCGTCGACGCCGTGCGCGAGGGCCGCGGAGGGTTCGCCGGCGGAAACGTCGAGGCGCTTACCGATTCCTATCGAAGCTCTGAGCCGCCGCTCGCCCTCACCAACGCCCTGTTCACGGCAATCTTTCGAGACATGAAGCCGTCGACTGTCGCGCTTGACGTGCCCGGTGCCCGCGAGAACACGCGGCATGAGGGCGGCGTGGAGCTGTGGAAAGGCCCCGAGAACCTGCCCCGCGCGAAGGACGCAGCATTGCGAAGCTCGATCGCGACGGGCATCCACGCGCTCCTCACCTCGGGCGCCGCAATCGCAGGAAAACCCCTGACGCCCGGTGATATTGCCGTGCTCGCGAGAAACGGAGGAGCACTTGCCACCGTGACGGACGCGCTTGAAACCCTCGGCATACCCACGACTGGCGCGAAGCGTGATCTATGGACCGGACGCGAGGCGCACATGATGCGCGCCGGCCTCGCGTCCCTCCTCGACCCGAATGACACTCTCGCTCTCGCCGAGCTGGTGAGCCTCGTGCCGGAGCATGCGTCGCACGAAAGCTGGTTCCACGAGCTTGGCGCACTCCCCAATCGTGCCGAGCGTGCGCGGCGCATGCGCACCTGGCGTGAAGATCCCGCACTTGCGGGCCTCGAAGCTTTGCGTGCGCGCGCTGCTCAACTCAGTCCGAGCGAAGTTGTCCTCGCCCTGATCGATGCGCTCGAGCTTCCGCGGCGCGTCAAGCAGTGGAGTGCGAGCGAGGAGCGACTCGCAGTTCTCGATGCCCTTCATTCGCTTGCCCGCGAGTACGAGGAGGAGTGCACGGGCAGGGGCCGCGCCATGGGCCTAGCCGGCCTCGGGGCCTTCCTTGCGGAGCACGGCAAGGAGCACAGGCTTGCGCACGACCCGAACGCCGTCACCGTCAGCACCATCCACGGTGCAAAGGGCCTGCAGTGGCCCGTGGTCGTCACGATCGTTCCCGAGAAGGCGAAAAACGTTCGAGACGCGGTGACCGTGCGGCCGAGGCCAGCGTCGGAATTCGATCCCGAACACCCCCTCACCGGTCGAGCGCTGCGCTTCAACCCGATCATCAACGACTCTTTCGCGCCCATGGCAAAGGCGCTCGCACACGATAGCGATGTGACGCGCGCGCGTCTCGCCAACCGCGCGGAGGAGGCCCGCATCCACTACGTTGCGCTCACGCGAGCGAAATATCAGCTCGTTCTCGCAGGTCACAAAGACCTTACCGAGACGCTGTACGCGCAGTTTTCGCCCGAGGTTCTCGAGGCGGAAATCGCCGAAGCAGCCACGTGGACCCCCGAGCGGGACGAATCCACAAAGGCCGTGAAAGAACGCAAGGAGGCTCGGGATCAGAAGGCCACGTACACGCTCGAGCTCACGGAGAAATCCGACGGCTGCGCAGCCCTCACCGTGACCGGCGCGCGCGTCCCGGCCGGCCTGCCGGGCCAGAGCGAGCCTCACTGCGCCGCTGATGCTGACGACGACGCCCAAGCGAACGAGTGTGAGTGCGGTCCTCGCGTCTCAACGATCCCCGTGACGGTTCTCCACCACGAGACCCCAGGCGACGCCGATGACCCCGATTCGCCTCTCGAACCGTACCGCCGGGAGCGAAGCCCACTCGCGGCGGAACCCACGGCGGCTCCCACGGGGGCGCCGTCCAGTTTCATCGAGCACGAGGGCGGCCTTCCCGCGCGTTTTGCCGCGAGCGCCGTTGAGTCCACCGGCATCGACGCGCGAGTCACGATCCACGCGAAGCTCGGCGCCCCTCTCGTCGGGGAGGGCGGAACGCACCGAGAACTCGTAGGCGAAGCCGTCCACGCCTACCTTGCGACCCCGTACTCGCAGCTACCGCGCGAGCGCCAGCTCACCCTTGCCCGGAGGATCACCGATCGATGGCTCGGCACAAACCCTCTGCTCAAAGCGAAGGTCACGCCCGAGGTCATCGTCGAGGTCGGCGAGCGATGGCACGCCTGGATCACGCGCGAATTTCCCGGGCACACCGCCGGCACCGAGGTTCCGGTGGCGTGGTGGAATGCCGACGGTCAAGCCATGGAAGGCTGGATCGACTCGCTCCTGACCCTCGAAAACGGTCACAGCATCGTCGTGGATCACAAAACGAATTCGCGGACCGAACCAGCCGACGTCCTCGATTTCATTCGCCGCGAATACGTGGGCCAGCTCGCGACCTACCTGAACGCCCTCGAGGAGCGTACGGGGCGCCGCCCCGATTATGCCCTCGTGCATCTCCCACTCAGCGGGTACGTCGTGAAAGTCGAGGTCAAGCCCTAGTCTCGTGCGGGGAGCAGCCCGAGCACTTCGGCGATCGGAACGGCGCTCGCCGCAGCCCACGCCTGCGGACGACACGATGCGGGATAGGGCAGCGGCTGCTGCACGGCAACCGTCGGATCCCCCGCAAACAGTTCGGGCAGACGCCAGTCGAAGCCCTGCGCCGCCCGCACGAGCGACCGGGCGATCTGCCGTGCCTCGCTTGTGAATCCCGCACGCATGGCTTGGCGCATGACGAACGCCGTGTCGTGACTCCACACGCTGCCACCGTGGTAGCGGGTCGGGAAGTACGCGCTGTTGTCGCTCGAGAGGGTGCGGATGCCAAAGCCCGTGAACATCGTCGAGTCCATGAGACGGTCGATGACCAGGCGTTCTTCGCGCTCCTCGAGGAGTCACGCGGCTACGAGCCTAGCTTCATAGGCGTACCCCTGTACTTCAGTGAGGGCGATCGGTCCTTCGACGATCGTGCCGTCCGCGAATCGCACGGAGCCACCCGAGTCCTTCCAGCCCTGGTTCGCAAGGCCGTGGCCTGATTCGTCGATGTATTCGAGGAACAGGTCGCCGTCGGCGTCGGCGTGATCGAGGAGCCAATCGGCGGCGCGCGCAACGTTGTCCGCAAGGGCTGACGGCGTCCCTAGCGAAACCAGGGGGATCTGTCCCCAACAATTGTGGCGGTATCTCGTCTCTTACCGCCGCAAACGTGGGGTTTAGTTTCATAGGGCACCAGCTGCGTCGTTGCCCGTGTCGCGCAAGCGCTCGACCCAGCGTTCGTGGAGCACGCTCGCGGGGCTTTGGTCTTCCTCGGCAACGCCGGGTTCGAGGGGTTCATAGGTGAGGTCCTCATTCACGTCGTCATCGGCGACGTTGAAGCGCAGCACGATACGGGTAGGAACTGGCTCGCCCGCGGCCTCTAGTTCGTCCTGGAAATCGGCCGTATTTTCGGTGAGCGGTTCGAGGAGATACTCGACCTGCTCCTCGATCGGGCTTTCGAGCTCGGGGATTGCTTTGCCGAGTTCGTGCGACCGGACGATGGCGCCGTCGATCTCGTATACGGCGTTCACCGAGACGGCTCCGCCGAGGTGGGCAACGACCCATACGCGCTGAAGTGACTCGTGGCAGTCGGCGAAGCTATAGGCGACCTGCAAGCAGTATGCCGACCACTGGTCGAAAGGCGTCTCGAAGTCGGTGGGGTCCGTCGGCTCGAACTCGATAGGGGCGGCGTGAGCGTCCTGTTCGTCGCCGGGTTCCTCAGGGAGCGCGGATGCAGAGTCATCGCCGGTCTCGCGTAGTCGCTCAATCCACCGCTCGATGAGTTCGGTATTGCTCACCTGCTTCTCTTCGGGAACTCCGGGTTCGAGCGAGTCGTAGGTAATGCTCGCTGTCAGTTCCTCCTGCTTGACTTCGTAGCGCAGCACGATGCGAGTGGGCAGCGGCTCGTTCGCCTCGACGACTGCGTCTCGCAGTTCGACCGAGTTCTCGAGGAGGGGATGGAGAAGTTCCCCCTGCGCCTCGGGGGAGCAGTCGAGTTCAGGAATCGCCTCGTCGAGGCTGTAAGGTTCGCAAATCCGGCCGTTGACTTCGTAAACGGCGTACGGCGTCACGGTTGTACCGAGGTGTGCGATCACCCAGAGTCGGTCGAGTGTCTCGTGGCCGTCGGCGTAGGTGTAAGCGAGTTGCACACAGGCGGGTGCCCACTCTTCGAATTCGTTCTTGAATGTGCCCTGGTTCACCATGGCTCAAGGCTAAACGGTCGCGCCTGGAGGCTCCTCGAGGTCGCGCGAATCTAAACCCAACGTTTGCGGCGGAACCCACCCGAATTGCGCCACAAACGTAGGGGTTAGTTTTCTAGGTCAGGAAGGAAGGAGTCGGGGAGGGGGAGTGGGCGAGAGGGCCGGGGAGGGGTCGGGGCGGGGGCAAGGTGAGTAGGCGGTGAGGGCCGGAAGGGCCCGGGGCCGGCCCATCCCTCGGGCAGCAGGCCGGGGGCAGGCCCGCCCCTCGGCTAGGGAGCGGAGGGCTCTTGGTGGTCCGACGGCGCCTTTTCCTGGCCTGTACCCTGGAAGTTATGGCTTCTTCCGCGCACACCCCTCAGCCGCCGTTTCCTTGCGTGCCGAAGGCCCTCATCGAACCGGTGTTTGGACGCGTCGTCGTGGAGCGCGCGGCCGATTACGCGAATGACGACCATGTTCGCCTTCCCAACTGGGTGACGACCTCGACCGGGTCGAAGGGCGAGCTCATCGGCGTCGTGCACGGGCGCGGCGCGGAGTCCTACCGGGTGCGGGTGTCGCTCCACCATGTCGACGATGACGAAAGCGAGACCGAGGGGGCGCTTCCCCTGTGGATTCCCGTGCAGTCGACGTGTTCGTGTCCCGTGGTCATGAACTGCAAGCACGGCGCGGCGCTTGCCCTGTGGTCGGGCCAGCAGGCAGAGGAGTGGGCGGAGGCCCGCGAGGCGGAACCCGAGGAGAAGGCAGCGTCGTGGCTCGAGACCCTCGCACCGCTCTTGCGGGCGAGCGAGGAGGAAACGGAGGACACGACCCCTCTCGCGCTCGGTTTTGACCTCAAGGCCGAGCAGCTCCACAAGACCAGGTTCTCGTGGGGGTATGAGCCGTTCACGATGGCGCACCTCGAGGCGGGTAAGAGCGTGTATCTGTCGATCCGCCCGCTGCGCCGCGGTAAGCGCAACAACTGGATCAAGTCGGGGCTGTCGTGGCGGACGTTCGAGTACCGCATGAACGGTCGAGGCTTCGACCCCGCGCATGCTGACGCCTTGACCAGGATCTTTGCGCTGTCGGAGGCGGATCGCAGCCACACGGCCGCGGTCGAGCAGCTGTGGATCAACCAGTTTCGCTCGCCGATCCTGTGGGAGGCTCTCGCGCGCGCTCGCGAGGCGGGGGTGGCGTTTGTGGGATTGGAGAACGTTGGCGAGGTCCGGCTTGGTGAGGGGGCCGACGTC
This sequence comes from Dermabacter jinjuensis, assembly GCF_902381725.1. Classification (GTDB taxonomy): domain Bacteria; phylum Actinomycetota; class Actinomycetes; order Actinomycetales; family Dermabacteraceae; genus Dermabacter; species Dermabacter hominis. The sequence goes on from NZ_LR698963.1 coordinate 804,929, forward strand.
GGCCTCGACCTGACCGGCGCCGACGATCTCACGGTGCGGGCCCTCGCCCATATTGACGGCGAACCGAGGCCCGAGGCGCGCATGCTCGGTTCGAACGGCGTCATCGACATCCGCCAGGGCGCCCGCGACACGTTCGATATTGAATTCGCGGCAACCTCCGCGCCTGTGCCGATGCCCGTGCAGAAGCTCCTCGAGGCACGCACTCGCATCGACGTGCCAAAGAGCGACCGCGAGGCGTTCTTTGATAGCGCGCTTCCTCGCCTGAACCGCGTCACGAGCGTCGCAAGCGGCGACGGAAGCGTCACGATGCCCGCGCCGAAAAAGCCGCGGCTGCAGCTCGAGGTCGCCTACAGCGGTGCGAACACGGTTGCACTCGCGTGGTCGTGGTTCTACCCCTCAACTCGGAGTCGTTTCGGCGTGTACCAGCAGGGTGGTGCTGGCCGCGAGCACGACTACGAGGATGAGCTTCTTGCCGAGGTGCGTGACCTGTGGCCAACGGTTGGCGGCGCGCGCCCCGATGACCGCGCCCCCGAAGGCACCGAGAAGCTGAGCGACGTGGACACCGCCCACTTCACGACGCGTGTTCTGCCTGAGCTCGAGGCGATGGACGGCATCGACGTCACCGTTTCAGGCACGCGCCACACCTATCGTGAACTCGATGGCGATCCTTCCGTGCGCGTGAGGCAGACCGAGAATCCTTCGAAGAATGATTGGTTCGACCTTGGTTTCGAGGTCACGCTCGAGGGCAGAACGATCCCGTTCCCCTCCCTTTTTGTGGCGCTCGCGAAGGGGCAGTCGACGCTTCTGCTCGAGGATCGCACCTACTTTTCGCTTGAGCATCCGGCATTCGATGCCCTGCGCGCCCTCATCGCCGAGGGGGAGGCTCTCGCGGAATGGAACCCCGAACGCCAGCAGATCTCGAAGTATCAGGTGGGGTTCTGGGAGGATCTCGCCGACGCGGCGGATGCGACCGAGGCTGCTGACGGTTGGGAAGAAACCGTCGGAAAACTGAAGAACCTCGAGGCCATCCCCCATACGCCCATTCCAGCCGGGCTGCACGCGAAGCTGCGCTCCTACCAGCGTGAGGGCTTCGAGTTCCTTGCGCTGCTGTATTCGCTCGGGCTCGGCGGGATTCTTGCCGATGACATGGGGCTTGGCAAAACCCTCCAGGCGCTCACGCTTATCCAGCACGCGCGAGAGACGGCGAGCGCGGGGGAGGGGAACGGCTCGGTGATGGTGCACGCGGGGGAGACCTCCGCCCAGGCAAGTTCAGGTCCGACGTCTTCCGGCACCCATCGCCCCTTCCTCGTCCTGGCGCCGAGCAGCGTGCTCGGTGTGTGGCAGGCGGAGGCCGAGCGCTTCACGCCCAACCTGAAGGTTGCGCTCGTGGATCGCACGAGGCGCGCCCGAAAAACGGAGCTGCGGCGCGAAATCGAGGGCGCCGATATTGTCGTCACGAGTTACACGATTGCCCGCATCGATTCGGAGGATTTCGCACGCGAACAGTTTGCGGGCCTCATCCTCGACGAGGCCCAATTCGTGAAGAACCGCGCCTCGCGCATCCATCAAGCGGTCAAGAGGATCAAGGCGCCGTTTCGCCTCGCGATCACCGGCACGCCCATGGAGAACTCCCTCGGGGACCTGTGGGCGATCATGTCGATCGTCGCGCCGGGTGTTCTTGGCCCTCACGTGCAGTTCCGCACCCACTTCACGCAGCCGATCGAATCGGGCGAGCATCCGGAGAAGATGCCCGTGCTTCGCCGCCGGCTCCGCCCGTTCATGCTGCGGCGCACGAAGGAACTCGTGGCGAAGGACCTTCCTCAGAAGCAGGAGCAGGTCGTCAAGGTCGAGCTCGAGGGGGCGCACCGCAGGATCTACGATTCGGTGCTTCAACGCGAACGCAAGAAGGTCCTCGGCCTCATCGACGACATGGACAAGAACCGCTTCATCGTGTTTCGCTCACTCACGCTCTTGCGGATGCTCGCGCTCGATCCCGCGCTCGTGGACGATGGCGGCGATAAGAACGCGCCGTCGACGAAGCTCGCGGTTCTTTTCGAGCGCCTCGACGAGGTCGTCGCCGAGGGCCACAGGGTTCTCGTATTCTCGCAGTTCACGAGCTTCCTCGCGCGCGTCGCGGAGCAGCTTCGGGAACGCCAGATCGCCTACCAGTACCTCGACGGTTCGACCCGCGATCGAGCCGACGTCATCCGAGACTTCCGCGAGGGCAACGATCCCGTATTCCTCATCTCCCTCAAGGCCGGCGGTTTCGGCCTGACGCTCACCGAGGCCGATTACGTGTTTCTCCTCGATCCGTGGTGGAATCCCGCCGCCGAAAACCAGGCGATTGACCGCACGCACCGCATCGGCCAAACGGAGCGCGTCATGGTCTACCGTCTCGTTGCGGCAGATACGATCGAGGACAAGGTCCTCGCGCTCCAGGAGAAGAAACGCGCGCTGTTCGATTCGCTCACCGACGGCGGCGAGGCGTTCAGCGCACAGATCACCGCAGACGACGTCAAGGAGCTCTTCTCGTGACCGGTCTCGACAACCTCGCCCGCTACTGGCCCGCGCCTACCGAACGCGACCACAAGTACACGCGCGGCGTTGTGTGCATGGCGACGGGCAGCGAGCACTACCCGGGTGCGGCGCTCATCGGCTGTGAAGCGGCGGCCCGCTGCGGCGTGGGCATGGTGCGCTACCTCGGGCCCGAAGCCGTCGCGCGCATGGTGATAGCGCGTACACCCGAGGTCGTCCCCGCCGTCGGCCGTGCACAGGTATTCGTGGCTGGCTCCGGATGGGAAGGGCCGGGCCGTCTTGAGGCCGTGCGCGCGTGCATGACGGAAACCTCGCCGGGTGCCCATCTGGTCGCGGATGCGGGCGCGCTGAGTCCCGCCCTGGCGCGTGCGAATTCCGACGATTTCTCCGCCCGCCTCGTTCTCACCCCTCACGCGGGGGAGGCCGCGGCTCTGCTCGACGGCTGGGACCGTGGCCGCATCGAAGCCTCGCCTCGCGAGGCCACCGAGACCCTCACCGAGCGCACTGGTGCGACGGTGATCCTCAAGGGGCACACGACGTGGATTGCCGCGCCGGGGACCGACACTCTCGCGGTCACATCGCCCACGACGCGCCTCGCGACCGCGGGAACGGGCGATGCGCTCGCGGGCATCACCGGGGCGTTGCTGGCGCTCAACCACGCACAGATCGCGCAAGGGCTTGAGCGCGGCGACCGTCGGACGCTCCTTGCGGTGTGCGAAGCCGCTGTGACCCTGCACGCTCACGCCGCGGCCCTCGCAGCGGGTGAGGGCCACGCGCCGATTCTCGCAAGCGACATTGCGCAGGTGATTCCTGACCTCTTCGCTCGACTCTCGTCCAAGGTGAACACGTAGACTAGACACAATCCGAAGACGGGCGCCCCATGATGTGAGGCGCCCTCGTCATTTCCACCGCCCCCAGCCCGAAGGGACCCCGATGGGTGAGATTTCCCTGCAGTTCGAGGTCATTTCGCTGATCGTCCTCGTTGCGATCCTCGTTATCGACCTTCTCCTCGTTCTCAAGCGCCCCCACGTGCCGTCCTTCAAGGAGTGCATCGGCTGGGTCGTGTTCTACGTGGCGCTCGCGCTCATCTTCGCCGTCACGCTCTACTTCCTCGCCGACCACCAGGTCGCGGGACAATTCATCGTGGGCTGGCTCACCGAATACTCGCTCAGTATCGACAACCTCTTCGTGTTCATTGTGATCATGTCGAAGTTTGCTGTGCCGAGGAAATACCAGCAAGAGGTGCTCATGGTGGGCATCATCATCGCGCTCATTGCGCGTGCGATCTTGATTTTGCTCGGCATCGCCGTGATCAATTCCTTCGCGTGGGTGTTTTACATCTTTGCGATCTTCCTGTTCTACACGGCCTATAAGCAGGTCCAGGGCGAGGAAGAGGAGGAGGCCGAGGACGGCTTCGTCATGAAGAAGCTCAAGAAGGCCATCCGCGTTCACGATGAGTACGACGGAAACAAGCTCCGCACGGTGGTGAACGGCAAGAAGGTCTTCACGCCGATGCTGCTCGTGTTCCTCACGATCGGCCTGACCGACGTGATGTTCGCGTTCGACTCGATCCCCGCGATCCTCGGCATTTCGCAGAACCCGTTCATCGTGTTCACGACGAACCTGTTCGCGCTCATGGGCCTTCGCCAGCTGTACTTCCTGCTCGGCGGGCTCGTGGATCGCCTCGTGTACCTCCACTACGGTCTCGCGGCGATCCTCGCCTTCATCGGCCTCAAGCTCGTCATTCACGCAGCCCACGAGGCGCCGCTGTGGCCCGAGAATTCCGGATTCGGACACTTCGTGCACTCGATCCCCGAGATCCCGATCTGGCTGTCGCTCGCCGTCATTGCCGGTTCGATGATCATCGCGATTATCGCCTCGCTTCTGTGGGCGCCGAAGACGAACGACGATAAACCGGCGGCCGCTGTCGAGGGTGGCGAAGGACGCTAAGGGTAGGCTTCCCGGTCTAGCGGGCAAGGTTTTTAGCGACGTAGCGTGAGAGCTATGAGTAGCTCTAGCACCGCCTCAGAAACCTCCTCCGAGGACACCCACGACCGCGCCGCGTCATCGGCGAACCTCAACCGCCTGCGTGCCGGTGTGCTCGGCGCAAACGATGGCATCGTGTCCGTCGCCGGCATGGTCGTTGGCGTCGCCGCCGCAACCCCGACCTTCGGCGCTCTCGCGATCGCGGGTGCCGCCGCGCTCAGTGCCGGCGCGCTCTCGATGGCGATGGGCGAGTACGTGTCCGTTTCGACGCAGCGAGACACCGAACGTTCGCTCCTCGAGCGTGAGCGGCAGCGTCTCGCCGCGGATCCGGAACGTGAACTCGCAGCCCTCGCGGCCTCTCTCGAGGAGACCGGGATCCCCGAAGACCTTGCGCGCGAAGCCGCCGAACGCATGAGCGCGCACGACGCGCTCGACGCTCATGCCCGCGTGCGCTACGGCATTGAAGAAGAGTCGATCGCATCGCCGCTCGGCGCCGCCTTTGCCTCACTCATCGCATTCACGCTCGGCGGCCTCCTCCCGTTGATCGCCGTGCTCGTCACGCCCGTTGCCTTCAAAGTCCCCGCTGTCGTTCTCGCGGTTGTCATCGCGCTCGCCCTCACCGGCTCTATTTCGGCGCGCCTCGGCCAGGCGAAAGCGGGCCGGGCGACGATCCGCACGATTCTCGGCGGCACGGCAGCGATGGCCGTCTCCTACGGCATCGGTACGCTGCTCGGCGTGAGCGTGATTTAGGCGCCGGGTCACTCGCCGGGCGTGTAGATCCATGGCGCTCGCGGCAAGGCGCCAGGGTCGAAGGCCTCGAGGATGTCGCGGGCGCTTCGGCACCCCGGAAGCCCCAGGGAGTCTCCGATGGTTTCGGCGACGGCCTCGGGGCTTTCGCCTTTGGCGAGGCGATCCCTGAGCGTCACGGCCCCGTCTCGCTTGGCGATCCTCGCCCCATCTGTATTGAGGGCGAGCGGGACGTGAATGTAGGAGAGGCGCGCTGACGGAGGCGGTGGCGAGGCTGTCCCGGCGACCGTCGGGCCCGCGCCGAGGCGATCAGGGTGCGGGAAAAGCCAGGGCGCGGCGTGCGCGAGTAGGTCGGTGAGGTAGGCCTGGCGCGGACTCGAGCTGAGGAGATCATCCCCGCGCACGACCTGATCGACGCCCGTCTCAATATCGTCGACCACCGCCACGAGGTTGTAGGCGAACATCCCATCGCCGCGCACGAGCACGAAGTCGTCGACGTCGCCCAGGGTGTGCCCGGCGTACAGGTCGGTGACCTCGTAGGAGTGCGTATCCGCGCGCAGTCGCAGCGACGGCTCGCGATTCAGCGCGCGCATCTTCGTGCGACCGGCCTCCCGCTCGACTTCGGTGAGGTCCCGGCATGTTCCGGGGTACGCCCCAGGCGGGGCGTGAGGGGCCGACGGCGCCTCGTGAATCTCGCGGCGGGTGCAATAGCACTCGTAGACGAGCCCGCGTTCATCGAGGGCAGCCACGACCCGCTGATACAGGTCAAGTCGCTTCGACTGCCAGGCAACAGGGCCGTCCCAGTCGAGGCCAAGCGCCTCCATGTCCTCGAGCTGCCTCTCGGCGCTGCCTTCCTTCACACGGTTGAGATCCTCCATGCGCATGAGGAAATGACGGCCGGTGCGGCGCGCAAAAACCCACGCGAGGATCGCCGTACGAAGGTTGCCGAGGTGCAGATCGCCGCTCGGCGAGGGTGCGTAGCGGCCCGCGAAACCGAAGGGCGAGCGGGGATCAGGTGTGGTCATGGAGATCGAGGAGGTAGACGACGTGGGCGCCAGATTCGGTCGGGTCGCTTTCGTAAGAGAGGATGAAGCCGAGGCGCTCGGCGAGGCGGCGCGCGGGAAGGTTGTGCTCCGCGGTAATAAACGCGGCCTCGCGCGGCGCGGTGTCGAGCGCGGCGACCTCGCGAAGACACGTCGTGAGCGCGGCCGTGGCGACCCCGGTTCCCCAGGCCCTCGGCGCTAAACGCACGTAGGTGTTGGCGACCCAGCGCTTCCCGAGCGGCATCGCGGAAAGCCCCGCGACACCGAGGAACTCGCCCGATCCTGCCTCGCGGATGGCGCAGTAACCGAAGCCGTCGCGCTCATGCGAGTCGAGCCACATGCCCAGGACGCGCTGCATCTGGTCGACGGTTTCGAGCGGCCCGATCGTGTCGAGCGTGAACGTGCGCGGATCCGAGTGGAGGAGCCACAGTTGCGGAAGATCCGCCGGCGCGAGAGGCGCGAGGGTGTGCGAGAGAGCCCCGCTCCCACGGCGGGCGTGGGGAACGGGGCTCGTGCTGCTGTGCGGCGGAGTGTCACTCACCCTTGTGAGTGTTTTCCTTTTCGCCGTCGGCGAGGGACTCGGAGACGTCGCCGGCCTCGGCTGCGGCCACCGAATCTGACACTACGGTCGAATCCTCTTCGCTCACGCCAGCGGCGGGGTAGTGCGAGCGGGCGAAGTCCGCGGGCGGGGCCCACGGATCCTCGACGGGGCGGGTCTTCTGCCATGCGAGGTAGCCGGCGGTGCCGGCAACCGCGGCAATGCCGAGGACGACGAGGACGGTGCCGACCTTCGACTTCTTCTTGTCGGCAGCGGGGCTCGTGGTGGCGGCGGTGCGGATCTCGGGCGCGCCCTTCTCCCATTCGGCGCGAGCGGCATCCACGGCGGCGGCGACGGCCGCGCTGAGGGTCGTGTTCGCGGCGTCCGCGGTGCGGCGTGCGCGGGGGAGGTAGTCAGCCTCGAAATCGCTGCGGAACTTGCGAGCGCGCGGGCCGACGTTGCGATCGAATTCATCGGAAAGGCGGCTCGAAAGCCCGCTCACGCGTGCCTGGCCGACATCGAGGCCTTTGCGTACGCGCTTTTCAACCTCGGGGGCGTAGTCGCCGTAGAACTTTTCGGCGCGCTTACGCGCCTCCTTCGACGCCTCGTTGAAGAGCGGCCCGGCGTTGTTGAGTGCCTTGTACCACGTGCTCTGCGCGCGCTTCGCCTGCTTTTCGGCCTGCTTCTTCGCGTGCTTTGCGTGCTTCTTCGCGGCCTTCTTGGCCTCGCGCTTGGAATTGGTGAAAGCCATCGCTGACCCTTTCGTTCGTGCGCCGGACTAACCCGGCGGCGGTCTGGAAGTGCGGGTGGTGGCCACGCCGCGATGACTCAAGCCTACTAGCGGTGCATCGGCAGATCACAGTTTCTATGCAGAATGGCTGTGCGCCGTTCAGCGGTTTTCAGCGAGGGTATGGGAGGATCGAGGCATGTTTGCAACGCTTCACACGAATCACGGCGATATCCGCCTCGAACTGTTCGCTCACCACGCCCCCAAGACCGTCGCGAACTTCGTTGAGCTCGCGAAGGGCGAGCGCGAATTCACGAACCCGGTCACGGGCGACAAGGAAAAGCGCCCCTACTACGACGGCGTGATCTTCCACCGCATCATCGATGGCTTCATGATCCAGGGCGGCGACCCGACCGGCACCGGCACGGGCGGCCCCGGCTACAACTTCGACGATGAGATCTCCGAAAAGAACTTCAACGAGCCCTACGTTCTCGCGATGGCCAATGCCGGTAAGCGCATGAACGCCATCACGGGCCGCCCCTCGGGCACCAACGGCTCGCAGTTCTTCATCACCGTTGCCCCGACCCAGTACCTGCACGGCAAGCACACCGTGTTTGGTGAGGTTGCCGACGATGCCTCGAAGAAGGTCGTCGACGAGATCGCCAAGGTCGATACCGACATGCGTGATCGCCCGCTCGAAGACGTCGTCATCAACTCGGTGACCATCGAGGACTGACCCGAAGGTTCACTTCGTCGATGTCCCAGAGCTACGGAAAAGGAGCCGATCCGCAGCCGGGCGCGGGCGAGCCGAACTACACGAGTAGTACGGACTCCGTGTGCCCGCGCCACCCGGATCGGCCCTCTCTTATCCGCTGCCAGCGCTGCGATCGCCCCGCGTGTGTCGAATGTCAGCGCCGGGCCGCCGTCGGCGTCCAGTGCGTCGACTGTGTGAGCGAGGCCGAACACAGTCAGCGTCAGAGTGCCCCGCGAACCGTTGTGGGAGCCGAGCCCGTGCGCACTCTCCCCGTCGTGACGTACACGATCATGGGGCTGTGCGCCGTGATCTTCGCGCTCCAGTTCATCGGGCTTGACCGCACGCTCTCGCAGTGGTTCATGTTCGCGCCGTTCCGCTCGCTCGCGATGCCGTGGACTTTCCTCACGAGCGGCTTCCTCCACGGAGGAATCGCGCACGTGGGTCTCAACCTGTATGCCCTGTGGGCCGTGGGTCAATTCCTTGAGCGTGCGCTCGGGCACTGGCGCTATCTCGCGGTGTTCCTCGTGAGCGTGTTCGGCGGGCACACCGCCGTGCTGCTTCTGTCAAGCATCGGCACGGATTCGTGGTTCACGGGCACGGTAGGCGCTTCGGGCGGTCTTTTCGGCCTGTTTGGTGCGCTCCTGATCCTCCAACGCCGCCTCGGTGCGGAGAGCACGCAGGTTCTTATCCTTATCGTGCTCAACTTCGTGATCGGTTTCCTCTACCCGGGTATCTCGTGGCAGGGCCACCTTGGAGGCCTCGTTGTGGGGGCAGCAGCCGTCGGCCTTTTCTTCGCAACCCGACCCACCGCCGAACCTGGCGCGGATCGCGTTGCTATCGCGAAAAAATCGGCGCTCATTCACGGCGGCGTGATCGCGGGACTCGTCGTGTTGCTGATCGCCGCGTGTGCGGTCAAGTGGTGGCTCGCGGCACAGGCGGGCTACCTCGTCTAACGCCGCTTCGGTCGGGCTGGGTTTCACTCTCGTATAGCCCCGCCTCAACAGAGTTATCCACAACGTTATCCACGGTTGGGGAGAACTACATGGATGTCATTCACGCGTGAACAGCACGGATGCCCCGCCCAATCGGGCGGGGCTTTCGCGTATGCGGTTCGCGAGCGCTTAGAGTGCTCGATGCGCCTCGTGTTCGCGCGCAACTTCGGCTTCGGCAGCCGCGACGCGCTCGCTCCACGCCTCGCGGAGAGTCTCGAGTGCGTCGTGCGATGGAGCGTGCTCCACATCGAGTTCGAGAACGGTCGCGCCCTCATCCTCCATGAGGGTCGCTTGCACGATGATGCGAGCGCTCACGAGCGGGCTGTCGTACTCGACGCGGATGCGGTGCCCGAGTGCCGAGCCGAGCACCTTGCCGATGATCTGGCGGTTCTTACCGGGGTTCTTGACGAGGGGGCCGCCCACCATGAGGGGGATCGACTGAAGGCCGAGCCACGCGGGCAGCCACTGCTGGGTCATGCGGTCCCACGCCTCGTCTTGCGAAAGCGCGAAATGACCGCGTGCGCGGAACGTGTAGTCGGTGCGTGAAAGGGTGCGTGCGTCACTCATGCCTCCAAAATAGGAAGGCCCGCGCCCCCGGGGAAGAGGGCGCGGGCAGGTTCCGCACAGTGTTCGTGAACTTGTTACCTTCCGCTTGGCGGAACGAAACTTCGCCGCCGACGGTTTACTTAAAATCCGCCGTAGCCGGGTCCGGGCCGCCGCGGCCGTCGGCGCGCGAGAGGGCGTTGATCTTCTCGATCTCCTCGCCGCTGAGCGTGAGGCCGAGCGACTCCCAGTTCTCGGCGATGCGCGAAGGCGTGACCGACTTCGGGATCGCAATGGTGCCGAGCTGGCGGTGCCACGCGAGGATGACCTGGGCGATGCTCGCGTCATGAGCCTTCGCGATGGCCTCGAGCGCGGGATCGCTCAGGACGTCACCGCCCTGGCCAAGCGGCCCCCACGCCTCGGTTGCTACGCCGTACTTGGTGTTGGTGACACGCAGCTCGGCCTGGTTGAAGTAGGGGTGAAGCTCGATCTGGTTGAGGACGGGCGTCACGCCGCTCGTCTCAATGAGATCCTCGAGGTTTTCCGCGGGGAAGTTCGAGACACCGATCGAGGTGATGCGGCCTTGCTTCTGAAGTTCGATGAAGGCCTTCCACGTGTCGTTGTAGAGGCCGAAGCTCGGGCACGCCCAATGGATGAGGTAAAGATCGAGCACGTCGAGGCCGAGCTTACCCATCGACTCGTCGAAGGCACGCATTGTCTCGTCGTAGCCCTGGTTCGCGTTCCACAGCTTCGTCGTGATGAAAAGGTCCTTCGGGTCAACGCCCGCGGCATCGATGCCCTCGCGAACGCCCTTCTCGTTGCCGTAGACGGCAGCGGTATCGATGTGGCGGTAGCCGGTCTCGATCGCGGCCTTGACGGCGGCGGCGGTTTCATCGTTCGGAACCTTGAACACGCCGAAGCCGAGCTGCGGGATCGTCTTCCCGTCGTTCAGGGTTGTGAGTGGGCTTTCGTAGGCCATTGTTGTCTCCTTACGGTTGGCGGGCACGGACTGTCGGGGGCTGCGGTGCGTGGTGCCTAGCCTTGGTAGCCAGCTCCTCGCTCCATGGTTTCCGGGTCGAAGCCGGTGCGCCCGGCCTCGCCGCGGTCGAGGGCCGCGATTGCCGCGAGGTCCTCGGGCGTGAGGCGCACATTGAGCGCGTCGAAGTTCTCGCGGATTCGGCTCGGCGTCACCGACTTCGGGATCGCGATCGTGCCGAGCGCGAGGTGCCACGTGAGCACGACCTGCGCGGGGGTTGCCTCGAGGCGCTCGGCGATCTCGCGGATGATCGGTTCGTCGAAGAGGCCCTTGCCGCGATGAAGGGGCGCCCAGGCCTGGCTCAAGATGCCGCGCTCGCGATTGGCTTCGCGCAGGTCGTTTTGCGCGAAATAGGGGTTGAGCTCGATCTGGTTCAGCACGGGCACAACCCCCGTCGCCTCCGTCAGCTCGTCGATGCGCTGTGCCGGGAAGTTCGCGACGCCGATCGAGGTCGCGAGGCCCTCCTCACGGAGCCTGATGAGTTCCTCCCAAGTGTCGACCGCGAGGCCGTTCATGGGCATGGGCCAGTGGATGAGGTAGAGGTCGACGTAGTCGAGGCCGAGCCGCTCGAGGCTCTCCTCGAAAGCGCGGCGCGTCTTTTCGCGCCCGTGATCGTCGTTCCACACCTTTGTCGTGACGAACACGCTCGAGCGCTCGAGGCCCGAGTTTCGCACGGCACGCCCCACGCCCTCTTCGTTGCCGTAGAGCTTCGCGGTATCGATGTGCCGGTAGCCGGCCTCAAACGCACACTCGATCGCGGCCTCCACCTCATCGTTCGGAGTCTTGTACACCCCGAAGCCGAGTTGGGGGATCTTCTTGCCGTCATTGAGGGTGAGCAGCGGGCTTGTCGACGCGAACTCGCTCGTAGAGGTCATCGAATCCTTCTTCCTAAAGCCTCACACAAGCCTATAAATCTCCATCGGGCGGTCCCTGAATCATCGGGATCGGGAGGCGCCGCCCGTACAATGAGCGGCATGGAGGCTTACGGGGGGCGCGCACGCGCTGAGGCGAGGCGACCGTCGCAACCGTTTGTTCTCCCGGAGAAACCGCGCGTCGTGCCCCGCCCGCCGCACACGAAACGCACCCGGTTCGCGAAGTGGAAGCGGCCCGTTCCGCTCACGTATCCCGAATATGATCACGCGGCCGGCCATAGCCACGACCGCCCGCGCCTCGAGATCTACCCTCGGCTTGACGCCCTATTCGTGCTGCTCGCGACCGTTCTCTCGCTCGTGCTTGCCTACGTGTTTCTGCGGCAGGGCCTCACGACCAACCCGAGGCGCCTCGTCAACCTTCTCGTGTTTTGGCTCGTGTTCACCTACGTCGCTCTCCCGCGCATTCACCAGGCGCTCACGGCCGTGTACGTTCCCGATTACTTCATGGGGCGCACGCGCACGGCTGACGGTCTGCTGGGCGACCCCGTGAACCTTGCGTTCGAAGGCTCAGCCGAGGATATCCACGTGGCGATGCGCAAGGCCGGCTGGGTTCTCGCGGAGGAGAACACGCTGCACAGCGCGAGGCGCGCGGTAATCTCGTTTCTTCTTCGACGCTCCTACCCGCAGGCCCCGGTGAGTTCGCTCTTCCTCTTTGGTCGACGGCACGAGTTCGCCTACCAGCAGGAGGTGGGCGGTACGACGCTCAGGCGTCACCACATCCGGTTCTGGCGAGTGCCGCATAAGTGGGTCATGCCCGGCGGGCACCGCGTAACGTGGCTTGCCGCGGCGACGTTCGACCGCGGCGTGGGGCTTTCGCGCTTCACGTTCCAGGTCACGCACAAGATCGACGAAAACACGGACGTTGAACGTAACTACGTCGTCGATACGTTGTTGCACGCCGACCACGCGATCCCCGTGGGCGTTATCAAGGATTATTCGACCTCCTACCACCACAGGAACGGCGGCGGGGATCCGCTTCGCACGGACGGCCACTTGCCCGTCGTTGACGTGACGGGCGCCGAGGCTCGCTCGACCGGGTCCACCGCGGTGATCCAGCCGCGCAACCGTGCCACGGGTATCTTCTACCTGCGTGGACGCTCGCTGCGCCCGCGCGAACTCATGCAGTCGCTCGAGCGCGAATGGCATGGCGCTCGCGAGGATTTTCTGCAGGCACTCCGCAACGTCGGCGACCACCACCTGCCGCCCCCATCGATCGGGTTCGTCGGGCTCATGATCGCGCTTGAAGTGGCAGCGGTGGTGGCTCTGTGGGGGCTCGTGTGGGCGAAGGGATCGGGGGCCGCGCAGGCCGACGGCATCGTGCGCGCCCTCGGCTTCGATCAGCTCGGCGAAGCCCCGCTTCTGCCTTTCACCGTGCTCGTTGCGGGGCAGATCCTGCTGTTCCTGTTCATGCTTGGTCGCAACAGGTGGGCGAGGCTCGGCCTCATGGCCCTTCTCGCCTTCGACTCGCTTGCGCGCATTAGCGTAGCCGCGCTCGAGCCCGCGGGAGCGGCGAGTGCCACCGAGCTGCTCGGTGTTGGGCTGAGCACCCTCGCGCTTCTCACGCTTACCTCGGATGCGGCACGCATTTGGGTGCATACCGACCGCATCGCGTACTACGCGCAGCGCGAGGAGGGCGCCGCCGAGTAGAGGCGGCGGTCTATTCCCCGGCGGCTACTTCGTGCGCGAAGTATCGTCGGCAAACACGTCGGGGATGCCGTCGTGGTTCACATCGACCTTTTCGCGTTCGGCGATCTTCGCATAGCGGGCGTTTCGCGGCGTGAGGATGGCGGCGCCCACGATCGCGGCGAGCACCGAAGCGGTGAGCACGCCGACCTTCGCCCAATCATGCGCGGGGTTGGCAACGTCGAAGCTGAGCTCGGCCACGAGGAGTGACACGGTGAAGCCGATGCCGGCGAGCGCCGCGACACCCGTGAGGTCGATCCACTTAATGTCGGGGTCGAGGTTTGCGCCTCGGATCCGCGTCACGAGGAACGTCGTTCCCACGATGCCGAGCATCTTTCCTGCGACGAGACCGACGGTGATCCCGAGCGCAACGCTTGAGGTCCACGCCTCGGCGAGCCCGCTGAGGCCGCCGACGGCGACGCCCGCGCTAAAGAATGCAAAGATCGGCACGGCGATGCCCGAGGAGAGCGGGCGGAAGCGGTGCTCGAACGTTTCGGCAAGCGAGTAGCGCTCGCCGTACTTCGAAAGCGGATTCACCGGGATCATGAAGGCGAGGGCCACGCCGGCGATCGTCGCGTGGATGCCGGAGTTGTAGAAGAGCGCCCACACGATGAGGCCGAGCGGGAGAAGAACGAACCACGCGGCGCTGTAGTGCTTTTTAAAGAGTGCCTCGGCCTTGTTGGCGACCAGCCAGTAGAGCGCGAGAGGGATGAGCGCGAAGGCAAGGTAGTGGAGCTTGAGGTCGCTCGAGTAGAACACGGCGATGATCGTGATGGCGATCAGGTCATCGACGATCGCGAGGGTCAGGAGGAAGGTGCGCAGCGCCGCGGGGAGCTTTGAGCCGACGATTGCGAGGACTGCGACGGCGAAGGCAATGTCGGTTGCGGCGGGAATCGCCCAGCCACCGAGTGTCTCGGGGTTTGCCGCATTGATGGCCGAGTAGAGCAGGGCCGGCAGCGCGACGCCTCCCGCAGCGGCCGCGACGGGCACGAACGCGCGGCGGGGATCACGCAGGTCTCCTTTCGTGAGCTCCATCTTGAGTTCGAGGCCTACGAGGAAGAAGAAAATCGCGAGGAGTCCGTCGGCCGCCCAATGTGCGAGGGAGAGGTCGAGGTCCAGCCAGCTTGTCGAAAAACCGACGTGCATGTCGCGCAGGGAGAAGTAGGCGTCGGCGGCAGGGGAGTTTGCGAGGAGGAGTGCGAGGATGGTCGCTCCGACGAGGATGAGGCCACCGGTGGTCTCGGTCGTGAGGATTTTTTCGATGCGCGTGAGTTCGCGGTAGGTGCCGCGGGCGAGGATCGCGTCGGTACGGCTCTTGTGCTTGCTCGTCATGGGAGTCCTTGGGGCTCGGCGGGCATTGTCAACGAGCGAAGCATCCGGAGCCTCGCCCGTGCCGACCAGACTTCCCGGCACACCAGCCACCCACACTACAGGCTGAGGTGCGAATGGGGCCCGGGTCGTGTGACCCGAGCCCCATTCATGCGGGCGGTGTGCGAAGCCCTATGGCTGCGACGTGCGCGAGGTGTCGTCGGAGAACACGTCGGGAATGCCGTCCTGGTTCTCGTCTCGCGATTCGAGTTCGGCGATCTTCTTGTAGTGGTTGTTGCGGGGGATAAGAAGAATCGAGCCGACGATCGCGGCGAGGAGCGAAGCGGTCAGCACCCCGACCTTTGCGTCTTCCACGAGCGGGCTCGAGGGATCGAAGCTCAGCTCAGCAACGAGAAGCGACACGGTGAAGCCGATACCGGCGATGGCGGACATGCCGATGAGGTCGATCCACTTGATCTCGTCGTCCAGGTTCGCCTTCGTCAGCTTCGTGACGAGGAAGGTCGTACCCGTGATGCCGAGCATCTTGCCGCACACGAGGCCCACGATGACGCCGAGGGCGACGGTCGTGGTCCAGGCGTCGAGAAGACCGCTCAAGCCGCCCACGGCGACGCCAGCGCTGAAGAATGCGAACACGGGAACGGCAACGCCAGTCGAGAACGGGCGAAGCCTGTGCTCGAGGGTTTCGGCGAGCGAATGCTGGCTGCCGTAGGCGCTGCGGGCATGGACGGGCACGCAGAACGCGAGTACGACGCCCGCGATGGTGGCGTGCACGCCCGAGTTGTAGAACAGGATCCACGTGATGACCGCGAGCGGGAAGAGGATCATCCAGGCCGCAGAGTAGTGCTTCTTGAACAGCCATTCGGCCTTGTAGGCGACGAGCGCGTAGATCGCGATGACGGGGATTGCCGCGAGGAGGTACACGAACTTCGTTTCCTCCGCGTAGAAGATCGCGATGATGAGGATGGCGATGAGGTCGTCGACAACGGCGAGGGTGAGGAGGAAGGTGCGCAAGGCGGCGGGAAGCTTCGAGCCGATCAGGGTGAGCACCGCAACGGCGAACGCAATGTCGGTCGCGGCGGGAATCGCCCATCCGTTGTGGGAAGCTTCGGGACCACCGAGGTTCACGAGCGTGTAGATGATTGCGGGTACCGCGACGCCACCGGCCGCGGCGAGCATCGGCACGAGGGCAAGCTTCGGGTCGCGCAGGTCGCCACGCACGAACTCGTGCTTGAGCTCGAGGCCTACGAGGAAGAAGAACACGGCGAGGAGACCGTCGGCTGCCCAGTGTGCAACCGAGAGGTTGAGGTTCAGCCATCCGAGGTCGAAGCCGAAGTGGGCGTCGCGGATGGTGAAGTAGAGGTCCGCGAGCGGGGAGTTCGCGCAGATGAGCGCGAGGATCGTCGCGATGACGAGAGCAATGCCGCCCGCCGATTCCTTCGTGAGGATTTCTTCGACGCGGCTGTATTCGCGGAAGGTTCCCTGCTCAAGGATTTTTCGTGGGGTGCCCGGTTTGGGCGCGGGCAGGTCGTGTTTCGACGCCGGCTTGCTGTTCACTGCGTGCCTTTCTGATTGGTCGAGTGTGGTGAAGTGGGGTTCTCGCGACGCTTGAGCTACGAGGCGCTCAGGTTCTCGAGGAGGGCGAGGAAGAACGCCTCGCATTTGTCGATTTGTTCGAGGTCAACGTATTCGTTGGCGCCGTGGGCCTGGGCGATGTCGCCGGGGCCGATCACGACGGCACTCATGCCCGCGGCCTCGTAGATGCCTGACTCAGTGCCGTACGTGACCTTCGTGGGGCTGATGGTCATGCCGAGTTCGCGCGCGAGCTGTGCGGCGTCACCGTCGGTCCCGCAATCGAGCGGGTAGAGAAGCGAGCGGATCGTGAGGCTCGCGCCGACGTTTTTCGCTTGCTCGGGATCGGCCGGATCGGCGGGAATTGCCTGCTTCATCTCGTCGTCGAGTTCGGCGATCTTCGCCTGGATGCGGCGGGCGATCGCGATCGCGTCGTCGCTTGGCAGGGCGCGGTATTCGAAGAGCAGGTGGGCGTGCGCCCCGACCGTGTTGATCGCGTTGCCGCCATCGAAGCGGTTCACACCGCCCGTGATGTGGGGGACGAGGAAGGCGGGATCGTTCGGGCCTTCGGCTACGCCGCGGTCGATGATTTCTTCGTGGAACCAGGTCGTGAACTCCGCTGCGTAGCGGTTCGCGTTGAGACCTCGGGGCAGGAGGCTCGAGTGCGCCGCAATCCCGCGGAAGTCCGCTTCGAACGCGTTCATCGACTTGTGGCCGGTGATGACGTCCATCATCGTGGGCTCACCGACGTAGGCGATGCGCGGCGCAATATCGAGGGTTTCGAGTTGCTTGACGAGTTCGCGCGCACCGTTGCAGCTCGTTTCTTCGTCCCACGTCGCCGCGAGGTAGACGGGTTCGGTCAGCTCGGCCGCGAGGAAGCGGTCGGCGAGGGCCGTGAAGGTCGCGAGGTACCCCTTCATGTCGGCGGTGCCGCGACCATAGAGTTTTCCGTCCCGCTCGGTGGGCTCGAAGGGATCGCTGCTCCAGTTCTGCCCCGTGACGGGCACGCAATCGGTGTGGCCAGCGATGAGGATGCCGCGGCGCTCTGCGACCTGCACGTGCACGGGTGTGCTCTCACCATCGAGCCGGTTCACGCCGCCGCGCCCGGTGCCGTAGTCGCGACCGAGTACGTCCTTTGCCGCACGGTCTGTGCTATCACCAGCGGTTTCTCCCGCCGCGGGGAATACGGCCACGAGGTTCGCATCGAGACCGTCCTCTTCGCGGAACACGTGGGTAGTGACGCCCTTGCTCGCGAAGATCCGCTGCAGAAGCATGATCGTGTCGAGGTTCCCCGTGTGGGAGGTGCTGTCGATACGCACGAGAGCTTCGAGAATTTCGCGGGGACTCGAAGGCAGGGTCGACTCGGGGTTCTCAGTTTGCGACATAATTCCACGTTACCCCCTTGACGGTTTCGTCGGGAGGAGCGGTACTTTCTCTGTGAGAGAGCTGTCGAAGAACGCCCAGATTAAAAGGGCAGGAGTAGGGAGGCCCGCGGTGAGGGTTCTGATCGCGCCCGATTCCTTTAAAGAATCGATGAGTGCGCGCGAGGCGGCTGAGACGATCGCGCGAGGAGTGCGCGCGGTTATTCCGGGGGCGGCGTGCACGCTTGCTCCGGTGTCCGACGGTGGCGAGGGTTTCACTGCCTCCCTCGGGACAGCGCTCGGGGCCACCCTCCATTCCGTCACCGTTGCGGATGCCCTCGGCCGCCCCGTGAGCGCAGAGTACGGCCTCGCCCCAAACGCGCAGCCGTCCACAGCGGTCCTCGAGATGGCGAGCGCCGCGGGACTCATGCACCTTCAACCGGGGGAGCGCGACCCGATGAGGGCGAGCACGCGCGGCGTCGGCGAACTCATCTCCTCCGCGCTCGATCGGCTTGGCGAGGGCGGCCGGCTCATCATCGGCCTTGGCGGCTCCGCAACGAATGATGGCGGGGTGGGGATGCTCGGTGCGCTCGGCGCGCGGTTTCTTGATTCCGACGGCCGCCCGCTTCCCCCCGTACCCGCCTCTCTAGCCGGGTGCCTTGCCCGCATCGACGTGAGCGGCCTCGATCCTCGGCTCTTTGAGGTCAGCATCGAGGTCGCGTGCGACGTGACGAACCCGCTCCTTGGCACGAGTGGTGCAAGCGCGGTCTTCGGCCCGCAAAAGGGCGCGGATCCCGCCACGGTGGCGAAGCTCGAGGGTTTCCTCGGGGAACTCGTGGAGGCTGCGGAAGCGTCGGACCCTTCCCTTGGCGCCCGGGCTCATGCAACCGAGCCCGGTGCTGGCGCCGCGGGTGGGCTCGGCTGGGCCCTCGCGACGTTCCTCGATGCGCGATTCGAGCCGGGTTTCGATCTCGTCGCGCGTACGGTGGGGCTAGAGCAGGTGATCGAGAATGCTGACCTCGTGTTCACGGGCGAGGGGGCGATCGATGCACAAACGCTCTACGGCAAGGCCCCCGCGGGTGTCGCCGCTCTCGCAAGGCGCCACGGCGTGTCGTGCGTGGTCTTCGCGGGACGCATTGGTGAGGGCGCCGAGGTGCTTTACGCTCATGGTGTGAGCGCTCTCGTGCCGATCGTGCAGGGAGTGACGACTCTCGAAGAGGCCCTCAATGACGGTCCGCGCAACCTCGAGCGTGCAGCGGCAACCTCGATGCGACTCATGGAACTAGGAAAAGGAGCAGTTCATGGCGACGAATCAGGCTGAACACGAGCGCATCGTGAGCGACGCAGCAGCCTTCGGCCTTGAGCGCTACAAGGAAGTACTAGAGCGGTTAGGTGAAGGCGCGAGTGAAGCCGAGGAACCCTAGAGCGAATCCTGCCACGCTTTGTAGAGGGCGGCGAAGCGGCCTCCCTGCTCGATGAGCGCCCTGGGGGCGTCGTCTTCGACCACGACCCCATCGTGCAGCACGAGCACGCGGTCCGCGATCATGACGGTCGAGAGACGGTGAGCGATGATGATCGCCGTGCGGTTGCCGAGGAGCTTCGTGAGGCCCTCCTGCACGAGGCGTTCACTCGGCAAGTCGAGCGAACTCGTCGCTTCGTCGAGGATGAGCACGTTCGGGTTTGCGAGGAACGCACGCGCGAACGAAATGAGCTGACGCTGACCAGCGGAGACGCGCCCGCCGCGCTTGCTCACGTCGGTGTCGTAGCCGTAGGGGAGGGCCTCGATGAACTCGTGCGCGCCGATCGCTTTGGCCGCGCGCACGACCTCTTCGCGGCTTGCGCCGGGCCGCCCTAACTCGATGTTGTCGGCAACGGTGCCGCTGAACAGGTACGCCTCTTGGGTCACCATGACCACATTGTGTGTGAGCTCCGCGCTCGTGAGGTCGCGAAGATCGACACCGTCGAGTTCCACGGAGCCCTGCGTGACGTCGTAAAAACGCGAGACGAGCTTCGCGATCGTCGACTTGCCCGCACCCGTCTGCCCGACGAGTGCGACGGTCTGACCTGCGGGAATCGAAAGGTCGAGAGGCTTGAGCACAAGGGGACCATCCTCGCTATAGCGGAACTCGGCCCCCGTGAACTGAATTGCCCCGCGGCCGCTCGCGATGGATTTCGCGTGAGCGGTGGTGGGCTCGGCAACCGTCGGAACTTCCCACAAAAGCGCACTGATCTTCTCGAGTGCCGCCGTGGCCGACTGGAACGAGTTGTAGAAGTTCGCAATCTCATCGACGCGCTGGAAGAAGCGCCTCGCGTACAGCACGAGCGCGAGGAGCACGCCCACGCTCAAGTCACCCGCGAGGACGCGGAAGCCGCCGACGACGAGAACCGCCGCGACGGTGACGTTCGCGAGGAGGCGCAGCGCGGGCTGGTAGATGCCAAACACGGAGATCGAATTGAGGGTCGCGCGGCGGTAGTTTTCCGCGAGCGCCCGGTATTCGCGCGAGTTCGATTCCTCCTTGCGGAAGGCCTTGACGGCGCGGATACCGTTCATTGCCTCGACGAACTGCACGATGAGGGCTGCCGAGTGCGTGCGCATACCGCGATAGGCGATGCGCGAGCGCACCTGGAACCACACGGTGAGGGCGATGCACGGGATGAGCAGCACGAGCATGATGAGCCCGGTTGGCCAGTCCATCGCGACGATCGATGCGGCGGTGAGAACCATCGAGAGGCTCGAGCCGATGAGGATCGGCACGCCGAACTCGAGAAGCTCGCGCAGCGCCTCCATGTCGGACGTTTGGCGAGAGACGATGCGCCCGGAGGTATAGCGTTCGTGGAACTCGAGGGAAAGGCGCTGCGTGTGCCGGAAAACGCGGCGGCGCAGCTCGAGCAGGAGCCTCTGACCGATGACGGAGGACTGGCGGGTGAAGGCAAACGTGAGGAGCGCGGCGAGAATCGCGCAGGCCGCGTGGAGACCGGCCGCGCCGAGTGCCGGCATAGCGTCGCCGTCGATCAGGGCAGGAAGCCCATTGTCGATGCCCCACGCGAGAATCGCGGGACCTGCCACGACAGCGGCCTGGGCGAGAACCACCATGATGGCGACAAGCACGATCGAGCCCTTTTCTGGCGCGAGTAGCGCGCGAAGCAGCGCGAGCGAACGCTTGCGCGAGGCGCGGTTTTCTTCCTTCGTGAGCTCGTGATCTTCCTCTTCGACTGCCTGGCTCACTGCGCACCTCCCTTCTCGTCAACCGCTTCGCGAATCTCAGCGACCTCGAGGCTTCCCGTTTCCGTCGCGACCCGCGTCAGGTTTCGGTTTCCTCGCGCCTCTTCTTCCTGGTTCGCGATCACGTAGCGGTAGCGTTCGCTCGAGGCCATGAGCTGCGTATGTGTGCCGACAGCCGTGATGCGGCCATCCTCGAGAAGTGCGACGCGGTCCGCGAGCGCGACGGTCGACGTGCGGTGCGCGACGATGAGCGTGGTCGTGTGGGAGAGAACCTCGCGCAGGCGTTCCGTCACGCGCTCTTCCGTTTTCGTATCGAGCGCGGAGAGGGGATCGTCGAGGAGGAGCACCGTGGGTTTCGCGGCGATTGCGCGGGCGAGTGCGAGGCGCTGGCGCTGCCCGCCAGAAAGGCTCATTCCCTCCTCGCCGATGTGGGTCTCGACGCCTTCGGGTAGGTCGTAGGCGTAGCGCGCGTCGGCGGTGTCGAGGGCGAGTTCGAGGGCCCGGTCGAGCTCGGCGCTTCGCGTGGACGTGCGCGTCACCGGGGGCACGGTGCCGTCGGAACCAAAGAGCCTGTCCGCGAACTCCACGGTTCCGACGGTTCTTTCGTACCCGGGAGCCCCAAGGAGCACGTTGTCGCGAACGGAATCGCTGAAAAGCGTTGCGTCTTCGAACGCGAAGGCCGTGATCCGGTGGAGGGTGTCGAGGGGGATGTCGCGCACGTCGTAGCCGTCGATCGTGATCGAGCCCGAGGTGACGTCGTAGAGGCGTGGCACGAGCTGGAGCAGGGTCGATTTGCCGGAGCCGGTGATTCCCACGAGTGCCATGGTCTCGCCCGGTTCGATCTCGAGGGTTGCCCCGTCGAGGAGGTCGGGCATGTGCGCGGGGGAGTCGGAGTAGCGGAAGTGGACGTCGTGGAGGGCAAGCCTGCCTGCGAACGTGTGCCCGGGCTCGAGCGTCGGCGTCTCGGGATCGGCGATCGTGTTCGGGGCGTCCATGACGTCGAAGTAGCGGTCGAGCGCGGTGTTCGTATTGATGAGCATGCCGAACAGCTGGCCGAGCATGCGCACGGGGCCCGTGACAAGCACGGCAGTCACGAAGTAGGCGCTCAATTGGCCGAGGTTCATGTGGCCGTGTGCCGTGAGGTAAATGCCGAGGAGGAGGCTGATGGAGGTGGCAATCTCTGGAAGGCCGTACATGAGCATGTCGAAGCGCGCGATCGCGGTGGCCTTTTTGACCTCGGTTCCGCGAAGCTCGTCGGCCTGGAGGGTGAACTGTTCGAGAGCCGTGGGGCCGCGGCCAAAGGCTTTGAGTACGCGGATGCCCTGGACGGATTGTTCGATTGTGGTGGCGAGGTCGCCGTTTTGATCCTGCGAGAGACGAGAGAGGGTGGAGAACTGCCGGTTGAAGCGGAACGAGAAGATCCCGATGGGGATGGCCGCTGCGACGAACACGAGAGCGAGGATCCAGCTCGCGCGGATGAGTAGTGCGATGCCCACGATGGTCGTGACGGCTGTGGTCACGCCCATGATGACGCCGAACGCGATCCAGCGGCGGATGAGGTTCGTGTCGCTCATCGCGCGCGAGAGCAGCTGCCCTGAACTCCATTGGTCGTGGAAGGTGACGGGCATGTCCTGGATTTTGTCGTACAGATCGGTGCGCATGTCGCGTTCGATGGCGGTTGCGGGAACGAGGGCGAATACGCGGCGGAGGAACAGGAGGAGGGCCTCGAAAATGCCGAGCACGAGCACGGTTGCGCCCGCGGTCCACACGGCTGTGGCGGTGCCACCCTGGACGAGGTCGGAGTTGACGAGACGCTCGAGCACCTGCGGGATCATGAGGCCGAGGACCGCGCTCCCGATCGCGCACACGAGACCGAGCATGAGACGGACGCGTATGGGCCGAACGATTCGCCACAGCCGGATCATCGGATGCGGGTGCGAGGTCGCGGAGTTTTTGTGCATGGCCTGCACGATTTTACCGGCGGCTCCCGTTTTATGTGGGCTGTTTCACTAGGTGGGAGCGGTCTGTTTCTCGAGCTGGGCGATGCGCTGATACGAAAGGCCGAGTGCCTCCGCGGTGTCGCGTTGGCTCATGCCGCTTGCGCGCAAGGTGCGGACGGCAGCGCGTGAGAGGCGGGCCGCCTCGGCGGAAGTCTTTCGAGACTCTTCCTCAAGGTCGCGGGCTTTTTGCCATGTCGAGCTCACGTCGCGCGGAAGCTGGATCGAGAGATCGACGGCCACCCTTGATTCGTCGACATCGAGGTAAAGGCCGATGGCCTCGGCTGCGACGGCGCGGGCATCCTTGAGGTTGCGTGTTTGAGTCGCGATATCGAGGGCCGGAATCTCGACAACCCACCATCGACCTTCGCGGCGAGCAAGGACGTGAAATGGCGAAGCCACCATGAGTGCTACCTCCACTCTTTCGGTGCTTGGGAGCCGAGCGTTCGTGCGATGCTTCGAATGACGCCCGGCGAAATTTCTGGATGAGCTGGAAGGATGATCGGGGAAGGGTTCAAGGGGTGCTTCCACTTCTCGTGCGAGCCACGCGTACTGTCATGTCTCCACCCTCGTGCCCGAAGCACCTTGGCAGCGTCGCGGTACTTTAATGGCTTGACCATAGGGTAAATCTAGAGCCCCTTGATGTTCAAGACTAGCGCCCCTAGTCAAATGTGGATGGGTGTGAGTGTGGAGCGGCGACTACGCTGGAGCCATGATTCACACACGCATGGATTTCCACTCGCCCGCCCTCGGCATGGGCACGAGCGCCGTTGTGCTCTACCCGCAGCAGACCGACGGCCAGATCGGCATGGCGGGAGGGATCGACCTCGACGACAACGGCGAGCCGCACGTTCGGGTCCTGTACCTCCTGCACGGTCTGAGCGATGACTGCACAGGTTGGACGCGCCGCACGAGCATCGAGCGCTACGCCTCCGCGAAGGGGATCTGCGTGGTCATGCCCGAGGTGCGCCGTTCGTTCTATGCCGACGAAGTGCTCGGCGAAAAATACTGGACGTACGTGAGCGAGGAGCTTCCCGCCCTCATCAACCAGACCTTCCGCGTCTCGACGGCCCGCGAGGACACGTTCGTTGCCGGCCTCTCAATGGGAGGCTTCGGCGCGATGAAACTCGCACTCAACCAGCCCGAACGCTTCGCTGCGGCAGGCTCATTCTCGGGCGCGCTCGCGGTCGCCCAGCGCGACTACACCGAGTTCGGGCATGCGATGCCCGCGCGCGTGTGGGGGCAGGGCCTCACGCCCGAGGCGGGCAGCGTGTACGAGCCGTTCTTCGAGGGCGTCGAGCAGGGGAAGTTCCCCGCCATCGATGACGTGAATGCGCTTGCGCGCGCTGCCGAGCCGGGATCGCTCCCGCGGCTCTGGATCGGGTGTGGGACGGAGGATTTCCTGCTCGAAGAGACGCGCACGTTCGTGCGCACGCTCGAGGAGCGCGGCCACGCTCACGAGGTGACGTACACGCCCGGCGCCCACGAATGGGCGGTGTGGGACGAGTACGTGCGCCGCTTCCTCGACTGGATCTAGCGCGGGGGCTCTTCGCCGGATTCGTTCGTGCCCGCGGCGGGTGTGCTCTCAAGGGCGTCGAACACTTGGCCCGAGGTCGCACCCTCAAGGATCGTCTCGCCCACGATAGCGATGGGCAGCGCCGCGAAACCGCCGTGCTGCTGCGCGAACGCCCACGCCTCGGTGTCCTGGTGGAAGTTCACCCAGGTCGTGCGGGGGTCGGTTGGCTGAAGGCCGATCTGGATTTGAGCACTGTGCCGGCTGACCGGTGACCACACGATGATTGCGTGATCCGGGGCGCGGCGTTGCAGCGCCTCGAGCCACGGCGTGTGTTGGCCTTTGCGAACGGGGGAGACCCACCACGCGAAGAAGAGCGTCGGCACGAGGATGATCGTCATCGTGATCCACCACCCGTAGTACGCGCAGATCGCCGCGGCAATGGCCCCCACGAGGAGGAACATGAATGTGCGGGCCCACAGGCGGATCGCGGATGGGCCGTGCGGGCGATTGCGAGTGGTCATTGTTCGGCTCCTTCCCGCGCACTGGCCTCGATGTCGGCGAGCGCCTCGAGTTCACTGAGATCGCCCGTATCAAGGTGGACGTGGGCGTGGGTGAGCGTGCAGCCGTGGGCGTTCGCGTTGTGCCGGAGGGTGTTGACGAACGCTGCGATCGCGGGAATCTTGAGGGCGCCGGGCCGGTTCACGATTCCGATCACGCGATTGTCGAGTTCGGTGACTTCTTTGATGACGACCGTGTCGTTGGGGTAGGCCTCAAGGGCGATTTCGGGGAGGAGCGCAATGACGCCCGTGCCGTGCCCCACGAGGCGCTGGGCAACCGTCGAATCGTCCGTGCAGTACCGAATGTTTGGCGTGAAGCCCGCGACCTGCGCGTGGTGGCGGAGGTTCGCGCTGCAGCGATCGCATCCTGCAACCCACGCCTCGTTCTTGAGGTCCCTCATCGAGATGTCATCGCGCGAAGCGAGGGGATGATCTCGCGGCAGGATGAGGCGCACGGGATCGGCGAGTATGGGCGTCCACTCGAGTGACTCGTTTTCGTCAGCCGGGGTTTGCGCGTAGCGGAAGATCATTGCCACGTCGAAGTTATTGCCGCGCACCCCTTCGAGCGCCTCTGGCGGCTCGCATTCGGTGAAGCCGAGCTCGATGCCGGGGTAGTCCTTGTCCATGCGGGCGAGGGTTGGCGGTAGCAGCATGGCGGCGGCCGAGGGGAAGGCCGCGCAGCGCACGAGCCCCTTCTTCAGGGCGGCGAGGTCGTTCATTTCAGTCTCCGCTGCCTCGAGGTTCGCCGCGATAGCGGCGGCGTGCACGGCGAGACGTGCCCCAGCCTCGGTGGGGGTCACGCCACCCGAACCGCGCACGACGAGCTGCATGCCCGTGTCCTTTTCGAGGGCCGCGATGTGCTGTGAGACCGCGGGTTGAGTCCAGCCGAGCTCACGCGCCGCAGCACCAATCGAGCCTTTGGTGACCACCCTGTTGAAGATCACGAGTCTGCGAGGATCCATGCCTGCAAGTCTACAGGCGCCCAAAGGGATCCTTATGGGGTGGGGGATATGTTTAGGATTGATTCTCGTAACACCTTGGCGGCGGAAGGCAGAGGATGCGGCGAATTAACGGCCATCGCCAGCGCTACGCGTGGGGCTCGCCTACAGTTCTGCCACAGTTCCTTCGAACGGTAGCCGACGGCGAGCCGTGGGCCGAACTGTGGTTCGGTGCCCACCCGCTCGCTCCCGCCACCGTGGCCCCGAGCAATCTCGCGCTCAACGAAGCGGTCAGCGCCGACCCCGAAGGGATGCTTGGCGATTCCGTCGCGCGTGCGTTTGATGGCGCACTGCCGTACCTGATGAAACTCATCGCGCCCGCGGAGCCTCTCTCACTCCAGGTGCACCCCACGCGAGAGCATGCGCGCGAATGCTTCGCAGCGGAGAACGCCGCGGGCCTCCCGCTGGACTCTCCCGAGCGCAACTACCGCGATGCGAACCACAAACCAGAAATGGTCCTCGCCCTCGAACCCTTCGAGGCGCTGTGCGGATTCCGCACCCCGCGCAAGGCCGCCTCGATCCTCGAGGGGCTCGAGGCACCGCTCGCGAAACGCATGCTCGACCTCCTGGTTGCGCAGCCGAGCGCGCACGGGATGCGCGCGGCTTTTCGCATGCTCGTCGCCCCTGCCATGCGCCCGGAGCCGTCCGAAATCACGGTGCTTGCCAACGAATGCGCGGCGCGGCTCGAGTCGCACCGCTCGCCTTCCCCCCGCATTGACCGGGCCGTGGCGCTGCTCAACGAGAAATACCCCGGCGATCCCGGCGTTGCCGCAACGCTCCTGCTCAACCCCGTGTCGCTCAAACCGGGCGAAGCGATGTTTGTTCCCGCAGGCGCTCTGCATTCGTATCTGAGTGGCTTCGCGGTCGAAATCATGGCCTCAAGCGACAACGTGTTGCGCGCCGGCATCACCCCCAAGAAGGTCGACGCCGACGAGCTCCTCCAGTGCGTCTCCGTGACCGCAGCCCCGCCGATCCGCATCGCACCCGAACGCCTGAGCGACGCCACGAGCGCCTACTTCGCCCCGATCGATGACTTCGAGCTCTCGACGTTCACGAGCGAGACGGGCGGGGCGAACGCGGACGCGGCGGCTCGCACGCTCGTGGGCACTGGCCCGCGCATCGTGTTGTGCATCGAGGGTCCGCTCACCCTCGAAACGTCGGCGGGAGTGGACACACTCGAGCGGGGCGAGGCCGTCTTTATCGCCGCAGCCGAAGGCCCGCTCACGGTGCGTGGGCACGGCCGGCTCGTGCAGGCAAGCGTCCCGTAGGTCAGTTCCGACGCTCGCCTACGCCTCGGCGCTCTCGTGTTCTTCGAGGTGCATCCACGCGTCACTTCGGCCGCGCCACCAGAGCGTCGCGGCGCGCGAGGCCAGGAACACAAAGGTGAAGATCGCCCACAGGAGCGCCAGTGCGAACGGGGAATCGGCGGGAAGCAGGCCGGCGTCGGACACCCACCACAGCCCGAGGGCGAACGGGAGATACGCACCCATCGTGACGAGCCCTGCGAGCCCGAGATAGCGGGCGTCGCCTGCGCCCATGTACACCCCGTCGAGCACGAACACGTAGCCCGCTAGCGGCTGCGCGATCAGCAGTACGACGAGCGCCCACGTGAGCGAGCGCTGCACCGCGGGATCGGGCGTAAACACCTGGGGGAGCACGAACGACGCGAGAAGGAGCACGGCGGCGACGGCGAGCCCGCCGACGAAAGACCAGCGCACAAGCGTGCGCGTCACGGACTCGACGCTCTTGCGGTCGCCTGCCCCGAGGTGCTTGCCCGTGAGTGCTTGCGCCGCGATTGCGAGGGAGTCGAGGGCGAGCGCCGTGAGGGAGAAAACGGAGTTCATGAGCTGATGCGCGGCGAGCGTGACTTCGCCGAGCTTGATCGCGATGGCCGTGGCCGTGAGGAGCACGATGCGCATCGTCACGGAGCGGATGAAGAGCCACCGGCCCTCCCGCCACGCCGAGTTCACGCCCGAGAAGTTCGGGGCGAGGCTCACCGAGTGGCGTCGGGCCCCGCGCACGATAATCCCGATGTACCACAGCGCCATACCCCACTGGCAGATGAGCGTGCCGATCGCGGAGCCCGCGATGCCGAGGTTGAGGCCGAAAATGAGGGCCCAGTTGATGGGAACGTTGAGCGCTGCCCCCACGGCCGCGATGATGAGCGTTATGCGCGTGTCCTGAAGGCCGCGCACGAGGCCGAGAGCCGCCTGGATCATGAGCATCGCAGGGAGGCCCGCAGCGGAAATACGCAGGTAGGTGGCCGCCTCGTGCGCGACCTCCGCTCGCGGCCCGAAGAGACCGATCACGACGTCCGCCCCGAAGCCCAGCACGAGCGCGCACGCGAGCCCAATGAGGGAGGCGAGCCACGTGGCGTCGATGCCCTTCGTGAGGGCGCGGGCCATGTTCCCAGCGCCCACGGCCCGCGCGACCGCCGCGGTGGTGGAATACGCGAGAAAGATCGCGAGTCCCACGACGGTTGTGAGGATCGTCGAGGCGATCGAGAGGCCGGCGAGGGCAGCCGTGGACACGTGCCCCACGAACGCCGAGTCCACGAGAATAAAGAGTGGTTCAGCGACGAGTGCGCCGAGCGCAGGAATCGCGAGTGCGAGGATCGCGCGGGCATCGGTTCGGGGCTGAGGCGAATCGGTGGGGGCAGAAGAACTCACGGGACGATGCTAAGGGTCCGCGAGCTGCTCCCTCGAGGCGCGGGCGCGCCAAACGTGACGAGGAAGTCACCTCTTCGATTCGATGAGCGCTGCTTCGTGCGGTAAAGTGGATGCGGTTCAGGGGCTATAGCTCAGTTGGTAGAGCGTTTCGTTCGCAATGAAAAGGTCAGGGGTTCGATTCCCCTTAGCTCCACGTAAGATGAGAAAATCGAAACTTGCCCCGCCTGATGGCGGGGCAGTTTTGTTTCTGCGGCGACGTGCGCCGGGGCGTCGATGCTGGTGTGGGCGAGGACGCTGGCTGTGGTCTGCTCGGGAGTGTAGGTGGCGTTCTCTTCGTCGTCGATGGTGATGCGGGTGAACAGGGCGCGATTGAGGATGCGTCGTTCGGCTGGTTCGCACTTGTTGTAGAGGTCGTCGAGGTCGACCAGGAGTTCAGTGAGCTGGTCCAAGCCTGTTCGGGCCTCAGCGTAGGTGTCGGTGAGGTTGTCGAGCCGGGTGGTGATCTGGTCGAGGCTGGCGCGGATGCGGTCTTGTTCGCTTTTGAGGAGGTCGAGGGGGATCGCGTCGGCGTAGTGAGCTTGGACGAGTTTGAGGCGTTCGGCTTCGAGTTTGTCGCGCTGGGCGGTCAGGCGCTTGCGTTCGTCCTCGCTGGATCCTTCGAGCTGGTCGAACACGTCGTTGAGGACCTTCCGGACGTGCTCAGCCTGGGTCTGGGGCAGGGAGTTGCGCTGGTAGGTGCGTTCGACCATGACCTTGGCTCCGCAGGCGCAGTACAGCGTGTCTTTGAGGTGGTGGTCGTACTTCTGGGGTCGTTCGCCGCGGGTGTTGTTGGCGTCGAGGTTGGTTTGGACACGGAATACCCGTCCTGGGACGAGAAGCTGAACCGGGTGCTGCAGTCGTGGCGTGACAGTGCAGCCCATCAGGCTCGCCGTCCGGTGTTCGCGGACGACCGTCCGTGTGAAGACTGCCGCCGTGATTCGTACGTCATCATCGCCCAGCTGGAGGACGACTCCACTGCGCATTGGTGGCCGCACTGGATGCAGCACACCCTCCAGGAGCACCTGATCGACGTGTGCGGTGAGCTGTCCGAAGCACTCGTTTTCCGGCCCTACGCCGGAGCGACGATCGCTGCGTTCCTCGACGGCGCCGGGCTCCGACCAAGTCATACGTGGGATGAGGCGACGCGGCAGGCCGTGCAGATCGTGACTGACCAGGCCGTGCTCGTTGACCTGTGGCTGCGCTACCGGATGGCGACGCTAGCGCCGTGGCCGAAAGGGGTGCGGCGGGCAGCTCTTCACGAAAATCGCCGGTCATGAGATACTTGGCGTAGATCGTGACACTCGGTTGAGCCCGTCCGGCTCCCCGTCGCGAGACTCCTCTCGGCACCGCATCCGGCGCGGCACCTTAGCGGTGTCAGTGGCCGTCGGTAGCGTAGGACACGCCCCGAGAGCACAACTTAAGAGGCGCCCTGCGGCGCAGAGGAGACCCACAGCATGGCACGCGCCGCGAAGCCGAAACCGACGAAGACACTCGAGCAGACCCTCTGGGAGGCTGCCGACAAGCTGCGCGGCAACCAGGAGCCGAGTGAGTACAAGCACGTCGTGCTGGGCCTGGTGTTCCTCAAGTACATCTCTGACCGTTTCGAAGAGCGACGGGCAACGCTCGAGGCCGAGCTCGCCGCGGAGGGCATCAAGCCGGAGCGGTTACCGGACTTCCTCGAAGACCGCGACGAGTACACCAGCCACAACGTGTTCTGGGTGCCGGAGCTCGCTCGCTGGGGCCACATCCAGTCCGTGGCGAAGCAGCCTGAGGTCGGTCAGCAGATCGACCAGGCGATGGATCTCATCGAGAAGGAGAACCCGTCGCTTCGGGGTGTGCTGCCCCGTAACTATGGTCGTGATGGCCTCGACAAGCGGCGCCTCGGCGAACTGGTCGATCTCATCGGGTCGATCGGCTTCAAGGAGGCCGACGACCACGGCGCTGATGACGTGCTCGGGCGCGTGTACGAGTACTTCCTGGGTCAGTTCGCAGGCAAAGAGACCGGCAAGGACGCGGGAGCGTTCTACACCCCGCGCTCCGTCGTCCGCACGCTCGTGGAGATGCTGGAGCCGTATAAGGGTCGCGTCTACGATCCGGCGGCAGGCTCGGGCGGCATGTTCGTGCAGTCAGCTGAGTTCGTGAAAGCCCACGGAGGCAAACGCACCGACATCTCTGTGTATGGCCAGGAGTTCACCGACACAACGTGGAAGCTCGCAAAGATGAACCTCGCACTGCGAGGCATCGAAGCCGACATGGGATCGCACTCTGCGGACTCGTTCACCGAGGATCTTCACAAGGATCTCCGCGCCGACTACGTGATCGCGAACCCGCCGTTCAACGTCTCTGACTGGTGGGATGCGAAACTCGGTGATGACCCGCGCTGGAAGTACGGCACGCCGCCGCCGGGGAACGCAAACTTCGCGTGGGTGCAGCACTTCATCCACCACCTGAGCCCTCGGGGCACGGCGGGCTTCGTGCTCGCGAACGGATCGCTGTCATCGAAGGCGGGCGGCGAGGGTGAGATCCGCCGCAAGCTCGTCGAGGCTGACCTGGTCGACTGCATCGTGGCGATGCCCGACAAGCTGTTCTTCAACACCGGTATCCCCGTCTCGCTCTGGTTCGTCTCGAAGGCCCGGCACGGTAACGGCCACCGCGAGCGTCGCGGCGAGGTGCTGTTCATTGATGCCCGCAAGCTCGGCACGATGGAGTCTCGCCGTCTGCGTGTGCTGACGGACGACGACATCGCGAAGATCGCCGGCGCCTACCACGCCTGGCGCAACCACGATGGCGGCTACGAGGACGTGCCGGGCTTCGCGAAGGGCGCCTCGCTAGAAGAGATCGCCGAGCACGGCTTCGTGCTCACCCCAGGACGCTACGTCGGCGCGGCCGAGGCCGAGGCAGACGACGAACCGATCGACGAGAAGATCGAGCGCCTCACGAATGAGCTGTTCGTCGAGTTCGAGCGCGGACGGGAACTCGAGGACGAGATCCGTCGGCGACTGGAGACGTTGGAGTCATGACGCAGATTATCCATCGCCCTATCGGTGAACTAACGGTAAATCTTGATCGGAAGCGCATCCCAGTCAAAGCTGCGGACAGGCGCCACGGCCCGTACCCCTATTACGGGGCCAGCGGAGTCGTAGACCACGTTGATGACTACCTATTCGAAGGCCTTCACCTACTGGTTGCCGAAGACGGCGAAAATCTTCGCAGCCGCAATACGGCTATTGCGTTCTTGGCTGATGGACGCTTCTGGGTAAATAACCACGCGCACGTACTCCAAGGTAACCGCGACAACGACACTAGATATTTGTCCTATGCGCTCGAGGCTATGGATATCTCTGGTTATGTGACCGGATCCGCGCAGCCCAAGTTGAGTCAAGCGGCGCTGGCAGTGATTAAAGTTCCAGCACCTCCGTTGGAAGTGCAGCGTGCCATTGCCGCGACGCTCGGCGCGCTCGACGACAAGATCGAGTCGAACCGGCGGGTAGTCGTATCGATATCCGAGCTGCTCGATGCGCAATCAGAGAAGTCCGGAGCAGATCTCCCGACTGTTCCACTCGGAGTTATCGCAACGTCCGTCAAGGACACAGTGAATCCGTCCAAACTTGGCGACGCGGTAGTCGACCATTTCAGCCTTCCCGCGTTCGACGCCGGGGCTCGGCCTGAACGCGTTGCTGCAGCGACAATCAAGAGCAACAAGCTCAAGGTGCCGCGGAGTGCGGTTCTCCTCTCGCGACTCAATCCGCGCTTCAACCGCACTTGGTGGGCTTCCGCTGGGGCTGAGGCGTCGGCACTTGCATCGACTGAGTTTCTCGTATTGGCGTCCGAGGATGACCTGGAGTTGGCGGGCGTGTGGCTGGCGGTGCGAGATCCGTTCTTCCGCGAAGAACTACCGAAGCGTGTGACGGGCACGTCGGGCAGCCATCAGAGAGTGAGGCCCGATGACGTGCTCACGATCGAAGTTCCTGATTTCAGAAGTGCCGCACCGGAAGTGAAGCAGTCGGCGCTCGCGTTGCTGATGCGCGTCGAGAGCTTGCGCGTCGAGTCGGATCGTCTGACGGCGCTCCGCAACGCGCTTCTTCCCGAACTGCTCTCTGGTCGCATGCGTGTCCCAACTGAGGGAGCCGCAGCATGACCGGGCTGAACGTTGAGTGGGCTCTGGAGCAGCTGGATGACTTCATACGGGCTACCACCGTGCATCACGTGCCGCCGCCGAGCGGAGTCATAAGCGCCGGGAGCTATCGGACGGCGGACTCGGAAGAGGAAGTAGTCAAGCGAGCTCAGGTCGCTGAGCAGATCCTTGATCGGGTGCTTCCCAACTGGCGTTCCCTTGAGGTCAGCACAAGCCGGAAGAAGTGGGCACTGCACCATGAGGCTTCGCTTCGTGCCCGCGAGAACCTCCGTCGTCAGGAGGAGATCCGCAAGAACCTTGGCGATGACGCCCCGGAGCTGTCGGCTGCGAAGCTGCATCCGTGGGTCTGGGACGGCGCGTCCTCGTTGTGGCAGTCAGGGCACTTCCGTGAGGCTGTCGAGGGCGCGATTCGCAAGCTGAATGCGGAGACGCAGAACAAGCTCGGTCGTCGTGATGTGAGCGAGACAGATCTCTTCAACCAGGCATTCAGCGAGCAGGCACCTGCGGCGGGTAAACCACGTCTCTACAGGATGAAGAACGATGGCAGCAGCACGTCCAAGTCAGTGCAGCGCGGCGCTCGGACGTTTGCTGAGGGTGTTTTCGCTGGTATCCGTAACCCGCTTGCGCATGAGGCTGACCAGGAGATGCCAGAGCAGGAAGCGCTGGAGTACTTGGCGGCGCTCAGTGTGCTGGCGCGCTGGGTGGATGAATCGACGTTGGAGGTTGCATCGTGAGCGCGTTCAACGAGAACACCGTCGAGCTGGCTGCGTTGGAGTACTTCGCGGAGCTGGGCTACCGCACCCTGCACGGTCCGGACATCGCTCCTGGCGAGCCGGGCGCGGAGCGGGACTCCTATGAGGAGGTGTTCCTCTGGGGGCGGCTGCGTGATGCGATCAGGCGGATCAATCCCGGGACTTCCCCTGCCCTCGTCGACGAAGCGATCAAGCGGGTGCGGCGTGCAGAGTCGCAGAGCCCGATCGATGAGAACTACCGCCTGCACCAGCTCATCGCGGAGGGCGTGCCTGTTGAGCATCGGGATGCCGACGGCGCGCTGCGCACGACCAGGTTGTGGCTGGTCGACTTCGAGCAGCCAGAGAACAACGACTGGGTAGCGATCAACCAGTTCACGATCGCCGAGAACGGCAAGAACCGCCGGCCTGACGTGCTGGTGCTCGTCAACGGCATCCCGTTGGCACTGCTGGAGCTGAAGAACCCGGCTGCCGAGCACGCCACGTTGAAATCGGCGTGGAACCAGGTGCAGACGTACCGGCAGGACATCCCGTCCGTGTTCGTGCCGAACGCGGTCACCGTGATCTCCGACGGCACGTCGGCGGCGATGAGCAGCTACGCCGGGGCATTCGAGCACTATGCGCCGTGGAAGACGATCGAGGGCCGCGAGGTCGTGAACGACCGCCCTGCCCTTGAGGTGCTGATCAAGGGGGTGTTCGAGCCGAAGCGGTTCCTTGATCTGTTGCAGAACTTCATCGTATTCAGCGACGAGACCACCACGGACAAGGCCACTGGGCAGCCGACGCGGGTGCTGGTGAAGCGGGTGGCGAAGTACCACCAGTACTGGGCGGTGAACGCTGCTGTCGAGTCGACCGTGCAGGCGTCTCGGCCTGATGGTGATCGTCGTGGTGGTGTGGTCTGGCACACCCAGGGGTCGGGCAAGAGCTTCGAGATGGTGTTCTACGCCGCGAAGATCATGCGCGATCCCCGGATGGCGAATCCGACGCTGGTGTTCATTACCGATCGCAACGACTTGGACGATCAGCTGTTCGGGGAGACGTTCGCCCCTGCTCGTATCCTTCCGGAGACCCCAGTACAGGCCGCGACTCGTACCGATCTGCGGACGAAGTTGAAGCGCGCGTCGGGCGGCATCGTCTTTACGACGCTGCAGAAGTTCGCCCCCGGTGAGGATGGCGATGCCAACCTAGTGCTGACGGATCGTCGCAACGTGGTGGTTGTGGCGGACGAGGCGCATCGCAGCCAGTACGGCTTCGGAGAGACGCTGGATCGTCACGGACGCTTGCGCTCGGGCTTGGCGAAGCACATGCGAGATGCTTTGCCGGGTGCTACCTACCTCGGCTTCACCGGTACACCGATCGAATCGAACGACAAGTCCACCCGCTCGGTGTTCGGTGACTACATCGACGTCTACGACCTCACTCGCGCGGTCGAGGACGGCGCGACCGTCAAGATCTTCTACGAATCGCGTCTGGCGAAGATCGATCTGTCCGACGATGACCTCGCCGCGCTCGACGAACTGGCGGACGAGATCACCGAGACCGTCGAAGAGGACGCCGCCACGGCAGCGAAGTCCCGCTGGTCGCGCCTGGAAGCCATCGTCGGTGCTGACTCGCGGCTCGACCTCATTGCTCGGGACATCGTCGAGCACTGGGAGAAACGACGCGAGGCGCTGTTCGGTAAGGGCATGATCGTCACGATGAGCCGCCGGATCGCGGTGCGGCTCTACGAGAAGATCATCGCACTTCGCCCCGACTGGCATTCTGATGACCCGGCCAAGGGCAAGATCAAGGTCGTCATGACCGGCTCAGCAGCGGACCCAGCCGAGTTCCAGCCGCACATCCACTCCAAGGACGTCCGCAAAGACCTCAAGCTCCGGGCGAAGAACCCCGACGACGAACTTGAACTGGTGATCGTCCGTGACATGTGGCTGACCGGCTTCGATGCGCCCAGCATGCACACGATGTACGTCGACAAGACCATGCAGGGTGCAGGGCTCATGCAGGCCATCGCCCGCGTCAACCGTACCTTCCGGGACAAGCCCGGCGGCCTCATCGTCGACTACATCGGCGTGTTCTCGAACCTCCAGGCGGCCCTCCAGGAGTACTCACCCTCCGACCGTGACCAGGCAGGCGTACCGATCGACGACATGGTCGCCGTCATGTTGGAGAAGCATGACATCATCCGGGGGCTGCTGCACGGCGTCGATTACGATTCCTCGCCCTCGCTCACCGCCTCCCACCGCCTGACGGAGTACGCCAAGGTGCTCGACTTCGTCATGGCTGATCCCGACCGCACCAAGCGCTTCAACGACCAGGTGCTCGCACTGGCTAAGGCGTTCGCTCTGGCTGGAGCGCGCGACGAGGCGGCAGCGATCCGCAACGACGTGCGCCTGTTCACCGACGTGCGTGCCGCCATCTTGAAGATTCAGAACCCGGATTCTGGGCGTGGAGGCTCCGGCGCTGTCGAGATCGACACAGCACTAGGGCAGCTGCTCAACGAGGCCGTCGCTGCCGACCAGGTCGTCGACATCTACAAGCTCGCCGGCGTAGAGACGCCAGAGCTCTCGATTCTGAGCGATGAGTTCCTCGACTCCCTCGCGGAGAAGGACAAGCCCAGCCTCCAGATGGGGCTGCTGCGGCGCCTACTCAACGACCAGATCCGGACTGTGCAGCGCACCAACCTTGTGCAGGCACGGAAGTTCTCCGAACTGCTCGACGAGGCGATCAATCGGTACACGAACCGGTCGCTGACGACGGCGGAGATTATCGCGGAGCTGGTGAAGCTCGCTAAGCAGATGCGCGACGATGCCAAGCGCCAGGACGACCTCGGCCTGTCCGCTGCCGAGGTCGCTCTCTATGACGCCATTGCCCAGAATGATGCTGCCGTGCTGGAGATGGGCGATGCCACCCTGAAGAAGATCGCCGTCGACCTTGTCTGGGCCGTGCGCACCAGCGTCGTCATCGATTGGGATCAGAAGGAGAGCGTCCGCGCCTCGATGCGCTCGAAGGTGCGGCGTCTGCTCGCCAAATACGACTACCCGCCCGACGCTGAGGCAAAGGCGATCGAACTAGTGCTGGAGCAGGCGGAGCTGTTCGCTAAGGGGGAGGCATCGGAGGGATGAACCACGCCCCGAAGGAGCCGACCGAGAAGTCCAAGTGGAGCCTCATCCCACTCACCCCTGAGTATCTCGAAGCTGAGCACAGTGGCTACGTCTCGGCGCTTGGGGCTGCACTTCAAGACGATGAAATCCGTAACATCGCGCTGTCCGGAAACTACGGTGTCGGCAAGAGCAGCATCTTGCGGGAGCTCGGGAAGCGACTTGACGGCCGCGTTGTCGAGCTTTCGCTGTCGACCCTTGCCCCGATTGAAGCGTCCAAGTTAGACGAGTCGGTGCCGCTGCAGGCCATGACTCCGACGAACCGTATCCAGCAGGAGATCGTCAAGCAGCTGCTTTACCGGGAGGATCCGAGCAAGACGCCTGCGTCCAGATTTCGTCGAATCGAGCGCTTCCGGTGGTGGAGAGAGTTCGGCACGGCTGCACTGATCGGTCTGGCCGTTGCCGTCATTTTCTTGCTGACTGGCTGGACTGCGCAGATTTCAGCGACCTTCACGGCGCTGAACGACCTCGGCGTCTGGACGCATCTGATCGTTTGGGTCGTGGCAACGACTGCGGTGCTCCTGGTGCGCTGGCTGTTCTATGGGAAGATTCGCATCAAGCAGCTGTCCGCGGGCGCAGCGACTGTCACCCTCGATGACAACGCTGTGTCGTACTTCGACCAGTACCTCGACGAGATCGTCTACTTCTTCGACGTGTCGGATCGTGACGTCGTGATCTTCGAGGACATTGACCGCTTTAACGACTCACACATCTTTGAGACGCTGCGTGCGCTGAACACGTTGCTCAACGCCTCGCCTCAGATCGAGAAGCCGATCCGCTTCATCTACGCGATCAAGGACAGTATTTTCGACCGGATCGGGCTGGAGGCGGAAGGTCGTAAGCTCGAGACGGGCGTGCTGGCAATCGAGGATCCGGCGCAGGCTGAGGCGGTGCGTGCTAACCGCACCAAATTCTTTGATCTCGTGATTCCGGTGGTGCCGTTCATCACGCATCGCAGTGCACGGAACCTGGCGACTCGGTTGCTGGCCGAGATCGAGCACAAGGTGGAGCCGGAACTGCTCGATCTGGCTGCGCAGTACGTCCCTGATATGCGGCTGCTGAAGAACGTCCGCAACGAGTTCATCGTCTTCCGCGACCGAATCTTCTCAGGCGACGGCGAGCAACTCGACCTGAGCGAGACTGACTTGTTCGCGATGATGCTCTACAAGAGCACGCACCTCACGGACTTCGAGACGATCCGGCTCGGCAAGAGCAATCTGGACACCCTCTACAAGCTTAGTCGCGAGCTGGTAGCCGAGAACATCAAGCGGATGGAGGGCGAGCGTCGAGTGCTTCGACAACGGCTCGCGCGGATCAACGGAGCGGCAACTCGAAGCGCTCAGCTGGGAGATCGCCTCTTGGCGCACGTCCAACGGGTTGTGGCTGCTGCGGGGCACCAGCGACAGTATGCGACGGGTGTATTTGAGTGTCAGGGCGAATCCGTTGATGACCTCAAGAGCGTGCAGTTCTGGACGAGTTTCGTCGCGGCTGATGGCGACCCAGTGCTCCAGTGGAGCAACAATTACGGGCGCACGCTGTCATTCACTCGGAGTCACCTCGCGACGGAACTGGGTGATCCACTAGACCCGGACAGTTGGAGCGAGGCAGATCGGGATTCGCTGAACGAACAGATCGAGGACAGGGCCGAGGAGATCAAGTTCCTACGCGGTGCGGACATGGATGATCTGATCAAGCGCCCAGAGTTTCTAGTCATGTTCAAGGAACTCGACACGCCTGCGAGCGAAGGTACGTCTGAGACCTACAAGGAGACGGCGCAGTCGCTTGAGTACGTCGCCAAGGCACTGCTCAAGCCCGGC
Source organism: Dermabacter jinjuensis (assembly GCF_902381725.1). GTDB lineage: Bacteria > Actinomycetota > Actinomycetes > Actinomycetales > Dermabacteraceae > Dermabacter > Dermabacter hominis. The sequence goes on from NZ_LR698963.1 coordinate 843,562, forward strand.
TTGGCCTATCAGCTTGTTCGGGCAGGACACATCAACCGCAACTTCACACTGTACACATCGACGTTCCACGGCGACCGCGTAAGCCCAGCGGCGACGAACTTCATCATCCACCACGCTGAGCGAGACCTGATGGATGCGCACTTTGAACTCGGCCCGGAGGATGTCGATGCCGTCGTGCGGGAATGTGGCAAGAGCGCACTGAAAGAACCAGCGCTCTACAATATCGCGATCCTTGATCGTCTCCTGGCAACCAACGTTGATGCAGCCGACATCATTATTCGCTCGCTGGTTGGCCTGGGAGAGAGTCAGACGCAGTTCCTGCAGGCGTACTTGACCGCCGGTGAGCAGCGCGCACAACTCGTCCAGCGGTTTGTGACAGTGTCGCCGAGAACGCTTCTCTACCTAGTGAACCAAGCGGAGCTGGACGACGCTTCGCAGCTAAAACTAGTAGACGTTGCATTGGCGAATCTGTCATCGTCAGCGCAGCGCGCGGACGCGCGGGTCGTCGATTATCTCCGAACGCACTACGCGGAGTTCTCCGTCCTCACGAACGACGGGATGTCCGCCCAGGCAGAGCGAGTTGGAGCGCTCTTCGCCGAGGCGAGTATCACGCTGCCTAGCCTGATGCCGCTCTCGGCAAGTGCCCGTTCGTCGTTCGTCTCGCGCAGTTTGTACGACATCACGCATGAGAACCTGACCCTCGCGATTGGCAATGACGAGACGGTTGCTCTCGACGTCATCCGAGCGGCGAACAAGACGGTCTATGACTACGTCCTCGAACATATCGATGCCTATCTGGGCGCGATCGAAGGCTCTTCCGCAGCGGTCGATACAGGTGAGCAGTTCATCGCAGTGCTCGAGGAACTACTCGAGCAAGGGACGCTTCGCCTAGCCGACGTGGTTGAGCGTGCCGCGCCAGGATGTCAGGTTGTCGATCTTGGCGCCATCTCCGAGGGAGCGTGGCCGGCGTTGGCTATGCATCAGCGGTTCCCTGCAACGTTCAACAACGTCAGCCGATACGTTGCTGCTCTTGGAGTCGATGCCCACCTCGCTCCGCTGCTGGCCGCAACAGGCACGCTCACCGAGACTGAGTCGGCCGACGAGGACGAGAAGACCACGTTGGCGATCACGATCCTTGCGGCGCGGGAGCAGCTGACAGCCGCAACACTGCGCGCGGACCTTGTTGCGAGCTTGAAGCTGGGCAGCCACCTCGAGATTGGGGAGATTGCTGCCGAGACGGGCGACTTGTTTGCGCTACTCCTCAAGCACGACATCATCTCGGACACCGCCGAGTCATACGCGTACCTTGCGGCGACTGATTGGCCAACGCGAAGGGCTTTCATCCGCGAGTCGGAGAAGTTCTCTCGCTACATGACGCCGGAGCTGGTGCAGCCGGATCTGGCGGCGCTTCTCGCCGACAATGAGATCGAGGACGCGATCAAGCGGGTGATCGTCGAGCAGTCTGAAGCATACGCCGAGGTCGCTGGGCAGCGAGGACTGAATGAACTGGCGCGCCTTGCTGTGAAGCACGGGCACACCATCCCGTCCGTCGTCGTGCAGAAGATGGCGCAGTGTGGCGCTTCTGCGCAGTACGTAGTACCCCTTCTCGAACCGCACCTTGGCGACCTTGCCCGCGCAGACCTCTTCGCGATCTTGCAGGCTCTGGGAGGCGACTATTCGAGGCTGACCACAGTGGGACGCACCGCCCTACACGTCGCGAACACCCCTGCAGACCGAGCGCTCCTTGAGAGCTTGAAACAGCATGGGACTGTCAGCTCGTATGACGCGGACGTGTCGCCTATCAAGGTGAACAGGAAGCACAAGTGATGGGCATCTGCAGGCAGCGAGGACAGAGATGAGCGAGAAGACGACACATGGGGCGCGATGGGTGCGGGCTGCGCTTCAAGTGAACCCCTACGAGTACCAAGGGAAGAACGCGCCGTCGGCCACGTACAGTACGGAGGCTGACTACAACAAGGCCCTGCTTGACGAGTGCGAAACGCGGGGCATCGAGTTGTTTGCGGTCACTGATCACTGGAAGGTCGACTCTGCACTCCAGCTCATCCGCGACGCAGCCGATCGGGGCATCGTTGCCCTTCCCGGCTTTGAGGCGAACTCCGACGAGGGCATCCATATCCTCGTGATCTTCGAAGCGGGTACCAGCGCGGCGAAGATCAACGCCGCGATCGGGATGTGCGGTGTTGCACCTGGCTGCGCCAACGGGACAACTGGTGCGTCGTTCACCGACATCCTCGAGAAAATGACCGCGCAGGGCGCGCTCGTGATTCCTGCCCACGTCAATGTCCCAAACAGCGGCCTTCTGACCGGCCGCGCCGGACAGCCGCTCATCACGAAGATCAAGCACCCGGATCTTCATGCACTCGGCATCACGCCCAGCCAACCCGATGGCACAGACCAGGCTGCGATCCTCAACGGCACCAAGCCCTACGACAGGGCTCACCCGCTTGCCGCGATCCATGCCGACGATGTGACGAAGCCCTCCGCCCTCCAGAACGAGGGCTCGAGCTGCTGGTTCAAGGTCAGTCGCCTCTCCGTGGACAGTCTTAAGCTGGCCGTCCGAACTCCTGAGACCCGAGTCTCGCTGGAAGATCCCGCGATCGAGGCGCGCCCCGCCCTGAAGGAGATCTCGTGGGTCGGCGGCTTCCTGGATGGCGTAACGATCCCGCTTTCGACAGATCTCACGACGCTCATTGGCGGACGAGGAACCGGTAAGTCGACCGCCATCGAGAGCCTGCGATTCGTGCTGGGACTCACTCCGATTGGTGCGGAGGCGAGGCGAGACCATGACGGCATCGTGAGCGGCGTGCTCAAGTCGGGCACCGTTGTGAAGCTGCTTGTCGAGACCACCTCGCCGTCCGCGCGAACATTTACCATCGAACGCTCCGTCAACAATCTTCCGGTCGTGAAAGACGAGAGCGGTACTGCCACCAACCTGCGGCCAGTCGATGTCATCGCGAACGTGGAGATCTTCGGGCAGCACGAGCTCGCCGAGCTGACGAACGACAGCTCGAAGGTCGCGAGCATGCTGCAGCGGTTCCAAGGGGGCGGCGAACTGACAGTCGAGCACATCGACACCTTGGAGAAGCTCAAGCTGAATCGAGAGAAGCTGGCTCGTGCGGAGGAAGGGCGATCTCAGCTCGAAGATGAGCTCGCGGATATCCCGCGGCTTGAGGAACAGGTGCGGCACTACACCGACACGGATGTGCCGACTCGACTCAAGGAGGTCACGCGACTCACCCAAGATGAAGCAGTTTTCACCGAAGCAACGGCGCGCGTGACCAATGCTCAGGAGTCGCTATCAACGCTCACTGACCCGCAGCTGATCACCAAGCTGGAGGCGGCATTTGAGAACATCGATGACTCACCGAGATCTGACTATCTCAAGCGCGCGCAGGCTGCATCGACGGCACTCGCCGCCAAGCTGACGGCGCTTGCGACTGAAGCCCGCGCAGCGCTCGACGCGGCATCCTTGGAGATCGAGACAGCGAAGACCGAGTGGTCAGACGTAGTTCGCGAGCAACGTGACGAGCACGATGAGGTGCTGCGCAAGCTCGTGGAGGAAGGGCTGGAGCCCAACAAGTACCTCGACACGACCAGAGCGCTGGAGACGCTGAAGGCTAAGGAGTCTCGACGCGCCGGTATCGCAACAAGCCTTCGGGCCCTGCAAACCGAGCGGGACACCCTGCTGCAGGCGCTCAGAGGCCACGAGAACGACCGGGCACGAGAACTGACCGAGGCGATCCGTGCCGCGAACGCCGCGACCGGCGGTGTCGTGATCGTGAAACCCGTCCCCGCGGCGGATCGGAAGCACATCAAGTCGCTGATTGAGCAGTCCATCTCCGGCCAGCGGAATCGCATCATGGCGGCTATCGACCAGGACAACTTCTCAATGCGAGCTTTCGTGGAAGCGGCGCGGGTCGGAGAGTCGGAGCTGAGCGCGCAGTTCTCGATCACCGGCGCGCAGGCGCGATCACTGGTCGAAGCCGGTGAGCCCCTTTTCCGCAAGCTCGAAGAGCAGTCGGTTGGGCAAGCTGTGGAGGTGCAGCTGGACGTGCAGGCAGGAACCGGCACACGCGAGTTCAAGAAGATGGACGATCTGTCGAAAGGCCAGCGTGCGACCGCACTGCTCCTTCTCTTGCTCAGCGCATCGAACGCTCCGCTCGTGATCGACCAACCTGAGGATGATCTCGACAACCGATTTGTTTATGACGGCATCGTCACCAACCTTCGGAGCCTGAAGGGTAAGCGTCAGATCATCGCGAGTACTCACAACGCGAACGTTCCAGTACTCGGTGACGCCGAATTGATCGTGGCTCTCGAAGGAGATGGCCAGAACGGCCGAGCTGCAGCGGACGGGATAGGATCCCTGGACGATGTAGCCATTCGCTCACACGTTGAGAACGTACTCGAGGGAGGGCCTGCAGCATTCAACGCTCGACAGCATCTTTACGGGTTCTAGCTGCTATCCCGATTCAAGGCAGCGCCGTCCAGACATTTGTCGTTACGGTGCGTGCGTCCGCAGTATCCGCTTGATCGTCGACTCACTCACGCCGTACATCTCCATCAACTCGCGTCGGGTCGTCCCGCTGGCAAACAGGCGTCGTGCCTCGGTCTTCTGCTCGTCGCTGAGGGCTGCACGATTCGCCTTGACGGTGAGGTCGAATCCAGCGCGGCGGAGCGTGTCTAGGACGGTGTTGCGGCGCACGTTGTAGCGCTCGGCAAGCTCGTACGTCGAGGCGCCGGCCTCGTAGTCCTCGATCAGGAGCCTGACGACCGACCGATGCAGCGCGTTGTGCTGGGGGAGCGGTCGCTCGTCAGGCTCCCGGGACGAGGCGCGGCCTGCGGACAAGAGCTTGGCCAGCTCCGCCGTCTTCCACGCTTGTTGGCAGTAGTTTCGCAGCAGCCCGAGATGCTGAGTGTTGTGGAGCGGGCGCCGCTCGGGCAGTCGTTCAAGGATCCTAATGTTGAGGCTGGTCGCACCGTGACGACGCTCCAGCCAGCTGCGGTGACGTCCACCACGGATGGAACGATCTCTCCGGCGTGGCTATCAACGTCGGCGAGTAAGCGGAAGACCGACACTCGGCTCGGACGCTCAGCGCCGAGGCCCGCCTCCTCGTTCACGACGCACTGTTCGACGAAATGGAAGGCAGGTCCGACGATTACGGATCGGCCTGATCGCGCAGGCCTATCGCCCGTGCGAGTCGCGCATGACGACCCGGGCCGCGCGCAGATGAGTCCTGACAGTGCCAGGCGAGTAGCCCAGCACTGCTCCAATGCGCTCAAGTGACATGCCTTCGTTATAGCGTGTCTTCATCTGAGCAGTCTCTTCCCGAGTAGGGGACTGGTTCCGTAGTCTGAGTCCGCGCTCGCGGAGGAGGCGCGACAACCGCTCATGCTCGATCCCAACTTCCTTCGCGACCGCCTTCAACGACCGCCCCGACAGGTACTCAGTTTCCGCCTCCTGAAGGGCAGCCTCATCCGGTCGAGACAGCTGAAGGAGGCTCCGCCTCGGTGGGCCTGGTGGACACGTGCGCCTCCGAATTGCCCTGTGGCTCGCGACCATCTGCGCCAGCGCTGGGGCAAGTTTCGACAAGCCTCCCGCTAGATCCACTGGAAAGGAAAGACCTCAGGCAGCGCCAGGCGTGTGGCGTGCCTGGGGTTTTCGCATGCGCTGTCATCCCCCGTGCCTCGACCGAGAGTATTCATTGGGTCACTTCCCAGCTATGCGCAGTTACTTTTTGTCGTGTGAGGTCCAAGCGAACCTTGGCCGTGCAGCCGTAGGAAGGATCGAACGAATGAGCACTTTTAGAGACCGCAAAGAGACTGTGCTTGTGGTGGTCGATGCCCAGACGGGTGTTCTTTCCTCCTGCCACGATCGGGACGCCGTTGTCGACCGAATCAACGACTTGGTGGGTTCGGCGAGGGAGGCTGGGATCCCTGTGGTATGGGTGCAGCATTGCAGTGACGAATTTCCAGAAGGCAGCGACGTGTGGCAAGTGACCGCCGAGCTTCAACCCGAGCAAAGCGAGCCGCGAGTCCTCAAGCGCTACGGCGACTCATTCGAAGACACGACCCTCGAGGCTGAGCTTGCGAAACTCGACGCCGGCAAGATTGTCGTGTGTGGTGCAATGACGGACGCCTGCATCCGTTGCACGATCCACGGGGGTCTCGCTCGTGGCTACGACGTCACCCTCGTCTCGGACGCGCACACGACCGAGGACATGCGACAGTGGGGCGCACCTATCGGGCCAGAAGAGGCCATTGCTTATCTCAACATGGCGTGGTCACACACGTCCGCCCCTGGTCGTGATGTCGAGGTGATCGCCGCGGCAGCGATCGATTTTGTCGGCCCTGCAGCATAGTCGGCAGTCGCTCAACAACCGCGAGAAAGGAGCAATCCTCAATGCTCGTGGTTCGCTCCCTCGATTCGACCGATAGCGACGAGATTCTTCGCGTTCTCCGGGACGACGGCGGCTACGCGATGCGCGTCAACGGCGAGCAAGCCGATTCCCGCACTGTGGCTTCGCTCCTGAGCGACAAACCGCCCGAGGTGGGCGCCGATGATCACCATGTTATGGGTCTGTGGGTCGACGACGAACTCGCGGAAGTTGCCTCGTTTGTCGTGGGGTGGCGGTCCCCGGACATCACGTATCTCGGCCTTCTCCAGCTACGTACCAGCCATCAGGGTCGCGGGCTCGCCCGTGCCTTTCACCAAGCACTTCGTGCCGAGTTTCCCGGGCGGTGGCGCCTCACAGTCGTCGACACCAACGCCGAGGTCCTCCCGTTTTGGGAGCGCCTTGGGTACACGCGCACGGGCGAAACGAAAGAGTGGATCAGTGATTCGGGCCTTCGCCACGAAGCGATCGTCATGGAACTTCCGGCCTCACGTGAGCGCCCTGCTCCGCTCCGCCCGCTGCCCATATCGTGAACATTTCGCACGATTTTCGTCTCAGTCCCCATGAGTCCCGAGGCTTCTTCAATCGGAGGCGCCACAATAGCTCCATGGATAGTCACAAGACTTCGCACGAACCTGCCCTGAGCCGCCTTGTCACGACTCGCCGCGCCGCGATTTTTGCTGGTGGCGCGACCGCCGCGGCACTCCTTGCCGCCTGCGGAGACTCGGGGAGCAAGGAAGGCGGGAAAGCGTCGGACTCCGGCGGTTCCGACGCCACCCCCACCCTGCCCGAGCCCACCCAGAGCGCTGCTGTGAGCGTGCCGTTCGACGAATCGAAGCCCTACCTCGAGTTCAACCCCGATTCCAAGGGGCCGACCGTCGAGTTGCTCGTCGACTACCGATGCCCTCACTGCAAGCTCTTTGCCGAGGCGCAGGATAAGGACATTCGCGAACTCGTCGAGAAGGGCTACATCAACTACCGCGTCTACCCGCGCCCGATGCTCGATAAGCGCACGGGGCTCACGTTCTCGAACGATACGGCGAGCGCTGTCGTCGCCTCGTGGGTCGAGGATCCGAAGCTGTTCTGGGACATGAACGAAGCGATGTTCGCGCTCCAGCCCGAATCGCCGGAGGACCCCACGCCCGATACGGCCGAGGTTGCCGAAGCAGCGGTGAAGGCCGGCGCAAGTGAAGAGGTCAAGAACGCCGTCCTCGACGAGAAGTACCGCGACTACGTCGCGACTATCGAAGAGGTTGGCCAGGAACGCCAGGTTGGCACCCCGACGGTGTACATCGACGGCGAGGAATGGATGGGCGACGGTGAAAAGCCCGGCACGCTCAAAGCCGACCTCGTGAAAGCGATCATCGCGAAGGCCAAGAAGTAAAATTTCTCGATTGATAGCCTGAGGCCATGAAAGAGCGAGCCGCGCACGAATGTGATGTCGGCTCGCTTTTCACGTGGCACGCGCCGCTTTTTGCGGTTGCCAATCGCCGAGCCTTCGCGCGCGAGCGGCGTGCGCGCGTGGACGCGTGGTGTGCGGGGCAACCGTCGGAATCGTTTGAGCGGCGAGCGGTCGAGATCGTGACTTCGGCTGTGCCGCCGTCGCCTGCGTTATGCAGGGCTGCGCTCGAAAAGCTCGAGGCTGAGCAAGGTCGTCACCAGGCTCTTCGAGCGCTTCTCTTGCAGAGGTTCGCGCTTTCTGTGCTTGATCCTGGGACGGCGCGTTCAGGGCGAAGGGCGCGCGTTTTTGGTCCGACGGATGCCTACGATGCCGCAGCAGAGGCGTTCGCGTGGTGTGAAGCCGCGCGAGGGGGCGGCGGCGTTGCCAGTATTCCCGATGTCGTGGTTGAGCTGGGGCTGACTCTCGTGCGCACGGCGCTTGTCGCGGGCGTGACTGACGCGGTTGAAGCGCCGCTTGCTGCTGTTGCGGAGAACGCCTCCCGCGTCCACGCTGTGCACGTCCGCTTTCACGCGTGGTCGTCGATCGCGATTGCCCGGCTCGCCCTGGGCGATCCCGAAGCAGCGCTCATCCCCGTCAACCGCGCGAAAATTCTTGCCGACCGCGCTCGGGACCTCGCCGGGCAGTGGCACGCCGAGCGGATCCGCGCGCAGACGCTGAGTATTGCGGGGCGCACATGGGCGGAGGCTGCCGCTCACGCTGAGGTCGCCTCACTCGCCGAGCGCGTTGCCGACGATCTCGACAGCACTCCTGATCTGCGCCGCGATGCGACGATTTCGGCACTTCAGGCACGCGCGCACCTGCTTGTGCACATGCGAGAAGAGGGCCGAGATCGAGCTGCAGCAGTCGAGATTGAGGCGATGCTGCGCCGCATTGCCCGGGCTCGGGCAGCGGGCGATGCCGATGAAACGGTGCTTGCCGAATTCGAGAGCCTCGCGCTCGCGGACTCGCGCTGAGACGCGCGTTAGGCCATCGTGTCGCGCAAAACCGCGACCACGCGGTCCGCTTCAGTGTCAGGGTTGACGAACACAAGCCGCAGCACCGTTTCGCCGCCGTGCTTGGTGGGGATGCACAGGATCACGCCGTCGCGGGCCATGCGCTGCGACCACTCGTGATACTGCTCGTCGGTCCAGCCGGGGCGGCGGAACACGAGAACGCTCAGCTCGGGTTCGATGACCATTTCGAGGTGGTCGATGTCGTCGATGCCGCGGCGCACCGCGCGCGAGGTCGAAAGGCACTTCTCGATCGCTTCGGAGTACTTCGCCGTGCCGTGCGTCAGCAGCGAATACCACAGCGGGAGGCCGCGGGTGCGACGCGAGAGGTGGGCTGCGAGGTCGCTCGGGTTAGCGTCGGACCTCACGATTGAATCCAAGTATTCGGCGTGCTGAGAATGCGCGCGGTAGGCGGGGCTCGGGTCCCGGTACACGAGGGCGCAGCAATCGTATGGGGCGAAGAGCCACTTGTGGGGGTCGACGATGAAGGAATCGGCCTGTTCGATGCCGTCGAAGCGCGGGCGCGCGCTCGGGGCAGCGAGGGCGGCGCCACCGTAAGCGCCGTCGATGTGAACCCACACGCCGCGCGCGTGAGCGACCTCGACCACGGAGCGGATGTCGTCAACGATGCCGGCGTTGGTCGTGCCGCCCGAGGCGACAACTGCGAACACGCCGGGGTTCTCGTCGAGGGCGCGTGCGAGATTCGGGCCGCTCAGGTGTCCGCGCTCATCAACGGGAACGGTCACGACTTCGACGTCGAGGAGGCGCGCCGCGCTGCGGATCGAGGAGTGGGCGCTGCTCGCGCACGCGACCTTGAAGCCGGTTGTGGGGCGGCCGTCCATGAACACGCCGCGGGCGGCCCATTCTTCGCGGGCCTTCTCGCGTGCCGTGGCGAGCGCCGAAAGGTTGCCGCTTGTGCCTCCCGAGACGAAGGCGCCAGCGGACTCTTCGGGCCAGCCGAGCAGATCCATGAGCCACCGCAGCACCTGGTTCTCGGCCCAGATTGCGCCCGCTCCGGCTTCCCACACGCCGCCGAAAACGTTAGCGGCGCTCACGACGTTGTCGAAGGCGACGGCCGCGCGCGTGGGTGCGCCGGGAATGTAGGCGAGGTTCATGGGGTCGTCGGCGGCGCGGGTTGCCGGGATGAGGATGTTCTCGTAGATCTCGAGGGCGCGGTCGGCGCCGATGCCCTCTTCCGTGATCATCTCGCCGGCGAGGGCCTTGACTGCGGCGTCGAGCTCAGCCGCGGGGCGCGCTGTGGCCTTGGGGTCGTGGGCGAGAGCGGTGTGCTCGCGTGCCCACTTTTGCGCGGCTTCGACGGCGTGCTGCTCGTCGCCCCACACGCTCGAGAGCATGCGGCTCGGGCGTTGGGTCGCGTAGGCGGTGGAGGCGGAACTGTTGGTGTTGGGGTCGGTGCCGGTGGCAGCCAGGTTTTCGTTCCGACGCTCGCCCGCGCCCTGTCGAAGGTCATTCTTCTGTTCGTTAGTGCTCACGCTCTCAATCCTAGGTGCGCGGGCCGGGACCCGTGGCAGAACTGAGGCGCCCCATCGCTCCAATGCAGGGGACGCCTCTCGCCCCCCGGACAATCTCCACGAATGGCTCTGGTGTCCTCTCGCTAATGGCGGCGTGCCGCTTTCGGCAGCGCGGCCGCTTCCTCAGACTCTTGCATCTGTCGAGACTCTCGCATCTGTCGCGAGCGTTCTTCCCGTGGTGTTCAGGTTGCCTAGCTGTCGTATGTGGGTGTGGTGCTGGTGTAGGTGCGGCCGTTTGAGGTGGTCCAGGTGGTGGTGTGGGGTGTGGTGCCGGTCGTGGTGGTGACGGTGAGGGCTTCTTTGGCGAGGTTGCATCGTGCGCAGAGGCCTTGGGCGTTGGTGAGGGTGGTGGGTCCATTTTGGGCGTGGCGTTTGATGTGGTCGATGTGGGTGATGGGGGCGTTGCAGTAGGGGCCGCGGCAGGTGCGGTCTCTGAGGCGAACGAGTTCGGCGAGGGCTTTGGGGAAGAGTCTGGAGCGGGAGTCCATGGCGAGGACTTCACCGGTGGTGGCACTGGTGAAGATTCGTTTGTATTTGATGAGGACGTCATTGTCGAGAAGTTCGCTCAGGTAGTCGTAGCCGGCTTTGGCGGTGATGGGGCCGGCCTCGGGAATGTAGGCGCTGGAGACGTCGGGGTTGACGGGGACGAGTAGCCCGATCTCGAACCTTCGGGCACGGCCTGGCCCCCGAACACCCAAAGCAGTGTCTTCGGTTTCTGTGCTTTCCGTGGATTCTTCTGTTCGTGAGGTTACCCTCGTTTAGTGGACACCCTATTAGTGCGGATCTTGTGTCCGTAGGAGAGGATGTTCATTGTGAGTCAACAGCGCAAGAAGTACACGCCGGAGTATCGGCGTGAAGCCGCGAACCTGGTAATAGAGTCGCGGCGTCCGATTGCTCATGTGGCTAAGAAGATTGGTGTGTCCGCCGGGCTTTTAGGCCGGTGGGTCAAACTCGAGCGTGAGCGCCGAGGAGCATCAGATGGGATGAGCGAGGCTGATCTTCGTGCTGAGAATGCTCGTCTTCGTCGGGAGCTGGCTGAAGCCAAGATGGATAACGAGTTTTTGTCAAAAGCGACAGCCTTCTTCGCTGCGAAGCAACGCGAGCAGAAAAGTTCGAATTGATGCAGCAGGAGAAGGCGAACTACAGCATCAAGCGCATGGCACGGCTTTTAAAAGTGTCTCGGTCTGGATACTACAAATGGGCCCATACGCAGCAGAAGCGACTATCGGGCGAAGATGATCGTGCAGCATTTTACGATGATGTTGACCGCAAGATTCACCGGATTTGGAAAGACTCCGATGAGGTTTATGGTGCGCCGCGGATCACCGCAGAACTTGCCGAGCGCTACCACATTGCGCTTAACCGTAAGACTGTGGCTAAACGGATGTGCATGATGGGGATTGAGGGGATTTCACCGCGGGCCTTTGTCCCGGTGACAACGATTCAAGCTAAGCGTAAGTCCACGCTTCCTGACCTGGTCAAGCGCATGTTTGATACTGGTGAGCTCAACCGGGTGTGGATGTCAGATATTACCTACTTGCGCACCGGTGAAGGCTGGTTGTACTTGTGCGCGGTCCGCGATGGCCATTCCCGCCGGGTGCTGGGCTGGGCTATGGATAGCGTTCAAGATACTTCCCTGGTCGAGCGAGCCCTGCGGATGGCGCACACGTTGCGTGGTGACGTTCCTGATGGGCTGGTGTTTCACGCTGACCGCGGAGCTCAATTCACTAGCGAGCAGCTCTGGGAGGTTTGCCGCAGCCTGAGCATTGCTCAGTCCGTGGGGCGTACTGGTGTGTGCTTCGATAACGCGATGGCTGAGTCGTTCTGGTCGACGCTTAAAACCGAGTTCTACGACCGTAAGCGCTGGACGACCCGTGATGCTGCACGCAAGGCCGTTGCCTACTGGATTGAAGTCGTCTACAACCGTCGACGCCGACATTCCGCACTCGGTATGGTCAGCCCCGTCGACTTTGAGAACCAAATTGGTCTAATCACTAGCAGAAAAGAAATAGCTGCCTAACCACTAGGTAGCTCCACTACGTGTCCACGATTTGCGGGTAACCCCATTCGTTCGGTTCTTGGTTCGGGTGGTGCTGCTGTTTCGTTGGCTTGCCTGCTTCGTTTCGTTCTTTCGTCTTCTGGTTCGTGTGGGTGGGGTAGTGGTGTCCAGGGGTCTGTGGTGACGCCGGGTGCGGTGGTGGCGGGTGCGAAGCAGGTTGTGGGGTGGTCGGGTCGTGTGTTGAGGAGGGTTTCGACGAGAGCGTCGATGGCGAGGTTGTGCTTTGTGTGTGCTGGTGGTTGGTAGTGGCGCCGCCATGCCCCTGCACTGGCTACCACGCTCACCTCTGGTGAACCGTCACTGTTGTTCGTGATTGTGAGGCGGAGTTTTTCCTGTTCGAGCTTGGTGAGGAAGGCTTTGGCTTTGGTGCGGGCGGCTTCATCGGCTTCCTCTAACTCGAGTTCTTCGATCTTGGTGAGTTTCGCGTGCTGAGTGAGGATCCGTGGCTGTGGGGTAGGGGCGGGTTTGGTGAGGTGGCTCAGGGTGAAGTCGCCGTTTTCGAGGAGCGAGTGGAGTTTGGTGGTGGTTTGTTGGGCGTGGTCGTGTGCTTCTTTTTTGGCGGTGGTGATTTCGTGCTGGTGGAGAGTGTTGTAGGCGCGGGCAGCGTGGTTGGTGAGCAGGTCGTGGATGCGTGTGGCGTCGAGGGTGCGCAGGGTGAGGGTGAGGCTGCTCATGCCGTTGCGTAAGGTTCTCAACGTGAGGCGGCGTTTGGTGAATGCTGTCTTTTCTCGCTCCAGCGCAGTCGCAGGGTCGAGTGAGAGGAGTGCGTTTGTGGTGAAGTTTCGCCAGTGTGTTTTCCCGGCGTGTGGGGAACGCTCCAACTCTCGCGCGATTGGGTGGTCTAGTTGTTGGGCGTGGGGACTTGTGGCATCGCGCAGGCTGTTTGGGGTTACCCGCAAATCGTGGACACGTAGTGGAGCTACCTAGTGGTTAGGCAGCTATTTCTTTTCTGCTAGTGATTAGACCAATTTGGTTCTCAAAGTCGACGGGGCTGACCATACCGAGTGCGGAATGTCGGCGTCGACGGTTGTAGACGACTTCAATCCAGTAGGCAACGGCCTTGCGTGCAGCATCACGGGTCGTCCAGCGCTTACGGTCGTAGAACTCGGTTTTAAGCGTCGACCAGAACGACTCAGCCATCGCGTTATCGAAGCACACACCAGTACGCCCCACGGACTGAGCAATGCTCAGGCTGCGGCAAACCTCCCAGAGCTGCTCGCTAGTGAATTGAGCTCCGCGGTCAGCGTGAAACACCAGCCCATCAGGAACGTCACCACGCAACGTGTGCGCCATCCGCAGGGCTCGCTCGACCAGGGAAGTATCTTGAACGCTATCCATAGCCCAGCCCAGCACCCGGCGGGAATGGCCATCGCGGACCGCGCACAAGTACAACCAGCCTTCACCGGTGCGCAAGTAGGTAATATCTGACATCCACACCCGGTTGAGCTCACCAGTATCAAACATGCGCTTGACCAGGTCAGGAAGCGTGGACTTACGCTTAGCTTGAATCGTTGTCACCGGGACAAAGGCCCGCGGTGAAATCCCCTCAATCCCCATCATGCACATCCGTTTAGCCACAGTCTTACGGTTAAGCGCAATGTGGTAGCGCTCGGCAAGTTCTGCGGTGATCCGCGGCGCACCATAAACCTCATCGGAGTCTTTCCAAATCCGGTGAATCTTGCGGTCAACATCATCGTAAAATGCTGCACGATCATCTTCGCCCGATAGTCGCTTCTGCTGCGTATGGGCCCATTTGTAGTATCCAGACCGAGACACTTTTAAAAGCCGTGCCATGCGCTTGATGCTGTAGTTCGCCTTCTCCTGCTGCATCAATTCGAACTTTTCTGCTCGCGTTGCTTCGCAGCGAAGAAGGCTGTCGCTTTTGACAAAAACTCGTTATCCATCTTGGCTTCAGCCAGCTCCCGACGAAGACGAGCATTCTCAGCACGAAGATCAGCCTCGCTCATCCCATCTGATGCTCCTCGGCGCTCACGCTCGAGTTTGACCCACCGGCCTAAAAGCCCGGCGGACACACCAATCTTCTTAGCCACATGAGCAATCGGACGCCGCGACTCTATTACCAGGTTCGCGGCTTCACGCCGATACTCCGGCGTGTACTTCTTGCGCTGTTGACTCACAATGAACATCCTCTCCTACGGACACAAGATCCGCACTAATAGGGTGTCCACTAAACGAGGGTAACCTCAGGTGAGTGTTCGCTCGGCTTGGTGCTTTCAGACTTCACTGCGTTGCTTGCAGCGATCTCTTTGCCGTTGAGGTGGCCGATGCCGTCGGTCTCATCAAGCTCGCAAAGAATATGCGCTTTGACCGCTTCAGTCAGTTCCGCGATCCGCGTGAGTGACTCCAACACATCCAGACGCGTCAGCAAATCCTGCCCATCAAGAACACGCGCGGGCGTCGTCACCGGATGCGCCATCGTCTCACCGCGAGAAACCCTAGACGAAGATGTCGCAGGAGCGGTGGGGAAGGCTTCCAGCATGCCTGCAAGCGAAGCCTGCCAACCCTCAGAACGGGAAAGCAGCACATTCAGCACGTCCGTGCGGGTGGGAGCACCGGAATCAACGAGTTCGAGAGAGATGGGCAGAGCATTGGGTGAATCAGTCGTGGGGGAAACGATGCCAGTGGACCCCGCAGCGCCAACCGCAGCAGCAGTAGCGCCATCCATGCTGATCGCATCAACGGCAGTGGCAGTGTGGTCGAGTGTTGGTGCACTCATAGCTCCTGAATTCCCCCTTCCCCTTAACACTGAACTTCTTGCGACCAGAGTTCGTATTGTTCATTGATGTCTCGAGCTTAAAAGAAGGGTGAGACATTTAAACTCGCCCGCCCCGAAACGGACCCTGCTACCAGCCCAGAGAATGTGGAAAACCAGCAACCACAGAATTCCTGCATGTGGAAAACCCGAAATGCTTGTGGATAAAAACGGATTGTGGAGCACCGATCGTCACGCAAAACCCCTCCCCAAGAAACACCGCACACCAAAACCGGGGATACGAGTGTGGATAAACCTAGCCCGAAAAACAGCAGAGTGAGGTGCACCACGGTAACTGTGAGGGGGGGGGGAGGAAAGGGGGATGTACGGCGGCGATGGAGGAAGAGGCAAGGAGCGAAAAGGAGAGAGGCGCCGCGGTGAAAGCGGATGGGTCCGACGGTCGCCCAACAAGCGTCGGACCCGCATGAGCCAAGCGAGCCCTGCCCATGCCTCGAGATCTCCGGCCAAAATAGCCAAAAGCCTGTTGCGACCCGCGCGCTCCTGCGACACTTAAGGCATGGCTACCGTGACTCATTTTTCTGACCAGCAGCGCTTCATTGCCACGGAAGGTGGCGTGGAAGCGGGGTACCTCGAATACGACCGCGAGAATGATGGCGCCATTTTCGTCGCCACGCATGTCGTGACGGATCCGGAGTTTCGCGGGCGAGGCATCGCCGGCGAGGTGACCGCCGCGGCATTCGAACATGCGCGCCGTCACGGCGTGAAGGTTCGCCCCGTGTGCCCCTACGTTCAGGGCTGGCTCGAGAAGAACCCCGATGTGCAAGACCTCGTCGCCGAGTAGCACCTCGCGATAGGATTCTGGGGCATTCACGCCCCGCCTCGGGGGCAGTCACACCGAGACTTGAGGAGGTCGTATGTCGAGCGCCCTTTTGGAGCCGGGTCCCGATCAGGGAATGGACCGCCTCCCGCCGCAGGATCTAGGTGCTGAGCAGGGCGTTCTTGGCGGCATGATGCTGTCGAAGGATGCGATCGCCGACGTCGTCGAGAAGCTCCGCAGCAACGACTTTTACCGCCCCGCGCACGAACTCATTTACGAGGCGATCATCGACCTTTACGGTCGCGGGGAGCCGGCCGACTTCGTGACGGTCGCCGATGCGCTGCGTGAGAAGGGCAACCTCGAGAAAGTCGGTGGAGCCCCGTACCTCGCCGATTTGATTGATGCGGTTCCGACGGCTGCCAACGCGGGGTTCTATGCCGAGATCGTCGCGGAGCGGGCCACGCTCCGTAGGCTCGTCGAGGCTGGCACGCGCATCGTGCAGCTTGGTTTCGCCGCGGATGGCGGCGAGGTTGATGCCGCCGTCAACGAGGCGCAGGCGCAGGTGTACTCGGTAACGGACCGCACGAAGTCCGAGGACTACGTGAAGCTTTCCGAAGTGATTGAGCCGACGATGGACTTCATCGAGATGCTCCAGTCGCGCGGCGGTCAGGTCAATGGCGTGCCCACGGGTTTCGCGGAGTTCGATGAGCTCACGCAGGGCCTGCATCCCGGTCAGATGATCATCTTCGCGGGCCGCCCTGCGATGGGTAAGACCACGCTCGGCATGGACGTGCTGAGGAGCGCGGCAATCCACAACGGGATGGCGTCGGTCATTTTCTCTCTCGAGATGGACCGCCAGGAGATCATGATGCGCATCATGGCGGCCGAGGCGCAGGTGCCGATGAGCCGCCTCCGCGACGGCACGGTCGACGATCAGGACTGGGAGCGCCTCGCGCGCGCGACGACGCGCTTCATGGACGCGCCCATGTTCATCGACGATTCGGCGAACATGACACTCATGGAGATCCGCGCGAAGTGCCGCCGCCTCAAGCAAAAGGCCGATCTCAAACTCGTCGTGATCGATTATCTGCAGCTCATGAGCTCGGGTAAACGCGTAGAGTCCCGTCAGCAGGAGGTTTCCGAGTTCTCGCGTGCCCTGAAGCTTCTCGCGAAGGAGATTGAGGTGCCCGTGATCGCCATTTCGCAGCTGAACCGCGGTAATGAGCAGCGCACCGACAAGAAACCGATGATGAGCGACCTTCGCGAATCGGGCTCGATCGAGCAGGATGCCGACCTCATCGTGCTCATCCACCGCGAGGACTACTACGAGAAGGAATCGGCGCGCGCGGGCGAGGCCGATCTCATCGTTGCGAAGCACCGCAACGGCGCGACCAAGACGATTCCCGTCGCGTTCGAGGGTCACTACTCGCGCTTCAAGGACATGGCACAGTAGCCTCGAACGTACGTGAATAGAACCGGAGGAGGGGACGTGTCGCTGAGCGCCCACGAGGCGGCGGACGCTGAACATTCGATGCTCCGCCGCGCCTTGCCCGCCGATCTTGCCGGGCCGCTCGGAGAGTACGTGTCACCAATGACGCCCGTGGATGCCATCCGCAACCTCGTGTATATGAGTGCCGCGAGCGACGACGGCGAGCAGATGTGCCGCGTGGAGGCGGTTCTTGACATCGGTGGCGTATGGGTCGCTCACCGCGATCTGCCTGCCCCGCTCGCCTCGATGCCTGAGCTTGCCGCACACCTCGAACCCGCGTGGGCATTCGCGCTCGAGGCGGCTGAAAAGGAGCAGCTCGGGCCCGTGACGGGCGTCGAGTTCCACTGCGATCGCACGGGCGAGGTCGTCGCACGGATCTTTACGGATCCTGCGCAGCCGCCCGCTGATTCGGGAGCCGACTTTCATGTGTGGCATCTCGTGCCCGAACTTGATGAGCTGTGGGAACGCGTGAAGCCCGAGTCGTGGTGGGAGCGTCGCCTTGAGGACTTCCAGACCCTCTTAGGACGCGTGCGAACGCGTGGGCAGGGGGGAGTGTGAGCGCGCAGAGCAAGAGTTTCGTGCGGATCGACCCAGTCGAGCGCTCACGCACGACCGAGGTCTGGCGTGCGGGGCAAAGCCGCCCGTGTCAGGTGGCAGGCTCGCCGAAGCTGTGAGTCTCAAGGGGACGCTCGGCGAATCAGCGGCAGTCATGGTCGCGAGGCAAATCCGTTGACTAGGAGTCTGGAGGAGTGACGGGATCTTGAGCTCTCGGGCTGCGTCGATTTTCGAAAACAGCAGGCTTTCACTCGTGAGGGAACAGTCCTTCGCGAAGCGAACACGAAGCGTCCCGCCCGGACGGGTGGAACTTCTACGCTAGGGAGTTTGATCCACGTTGTAGTCGGTGGATATCAGAAGATGACTTGCTCGCTTTTACGAGTCAATGATTTCAAAATTTTGCTCCTCGTTGGGGTAGTCTCATCCCTCATTCGTTTCATGCATGTAGAAATCGATACATGGTTCGCAACGATGCGTGTCCTATTCTTCTTCACGAAAAATTTCGCGAAACCGACCTGGCGATTCCAGCAGCTCTAAGTAGGTGCCTGATTGAATCAGTTGCCCTTCTTCGATGACATAGATTTGGTCCATAGAACGTAATGTGGCTGCACGATGGGATACGACGATGGTTATACGATCTTTCTTCGTGATTCCGGATGCAAGGTCATCGAAGATTGCCCTCTCACTCTCTGCATCGATGGCGCTTGTAGGTTCATCAAGAATCCACACTGGAGCATTGCGCAAGACTATCCGCGCCAACGCAAGTCGCTGCCATTGGCCGCCAGAGAGTCCGACCCCGCCGAACTGCTCGCCCAGTTGGGAATCTAGCTTATCCGGTAGGTTCTCGACAGCTTTCCTTAGTCTGGCCGCATCGAGCGCGTCCCAAAGCTCACTGTCGCAGACATAGTCTCTTCTTGTCCCGAGAAGCAAGGACTCCCTCACTGTGAGTTCGTATCGCCCAAACTCTTGCGACAGTAATCCAAAAAGGCTGGTGCGCGAGGCGTCGTTGAAATAGTCGATCGGTTCGCCGTTAATCAGAACGTCGCCAACACTGGGATTAAAGAGACCCATGATGATACGTACCAGCGTTGTTTTGCCTGCGCCGTTCACGCCGACGATACCGATGAGTTGACCCTTCTCCGCAGACAGTGAAATGTTATCAAGTGCTTTAGTCTCGCCATGGGGATAGCTATAGGAAACGGAACGCACGTGAAGACTTTGTATATCTGGTCTAGGTGTATCGGCGTCTGACGAGGAAGCTTCCCCGGCCTCACCTTGAAACTCATTAGTAAACCGTCTATAGGCATCGACAATCGGGGTGCCTGACACAACACTGCCCAGAGTGTATGAGGCATCAGACGTAGCTGACATGCTCGAAATCAGTGCCACCACTCCGGCAGCAAGAACCCCTGCACCGAGACCACTATCAGAGGCGAGTGTGAATAAAGCAAAGATCAAGAGGCCAGTCGCAAAAAAACCACCCAGAACGATAAGGATAGTGGACTTCGACATCGCTGAGACAAAGAGCTGTGCGGCTTTGAAAGACCGCTGCTTAACGACGCGAGCTAATTTGAAGCCGGTCCCAAGTGCCGACAGCTCGAAAGCTGGCTTTTCGTAAACCAACTGATTGAGGGCGTAGCTTCCGAACTTTACTTCGTGAGAAACCAAGGGCCAGGTTCGGCCTTCGATTTTGGCGACCAGTGTAAAAGCGATGAGCGTAGGAATCGTAGCCAGCACGATGACCAACGCCGAAATGACACTGTAAGGAGCCAAGGCGAGGACCAAAAATGCCATGGTGGCGACTGCGCGGAACGAATTGATCACATAGGTTCCATGGAAGGATGCCGCCGTTGCAATGGCTTCGCTCGCGGTTCTTGCTCGGGTAGTGAGCGAGTCTCCCATGAGCTGGTCTGCCGGTACACGGGACATTGCTTTCGCGAACTCATACTCCATGCCCGCCCGGGTTTTTCGGCTCAAGATTTGACTGAGAGTCATCGCGACAGACCGAACGCTGGAGTTCAGCCCGAATACGAGCCCCGCCGCGACAATAGCTCCAGACAGTTGGGAGTGTGATTCCCTCGTAGTGGCCTCGTGTACGAGGTTTTCAACCGCGATCACCATCAGCGCAGGGCCGAGACTGTCGACGATCACGAAAATCAGATAGAACATCAGGACCGCCGGCGAGTATTTCCACAACTGATACACGGCCCAAAGCGCGGTCTTGATGGTGGAAGTCGTCATGACGTCCGCCCCTCGCTAGTTTTCCCTTCGCTCATGGCGAGATTGGAGTTGGGGCTGGAGCAGTGTGAGCTGCAGTGCGTTTGTCCGTATGCGCCTTGGTGTAGGCGAGGCGTCTTTTGGGAAAGTTGAATCGTCATTGAAATCACCTCCTCTTGGGTCATCTCGGATCATACACCGCTGTGTGACGATGGTCACGCGTGCGTGGTGCTTGGGGCACGGCAAGGCTCTAGCCCTCCTTCCAGGTGAGCCGTTGGGAGAACTTAGAGGAAGCTGACGAAAGCTGGCTAGAGTTACCTGCCTCGGGCGGCTGTGAGCCGTGAGCAAGCCAGTTGAACGCCGTGGGTCATGTGGCCCCAGCGTCGAACGCAAGCTCGAATGTTGGCCAGAACATTCCTCAGCTTCTTTGGGCTCGGGTGCCGTCTTACGTGAAGACCCTTAGGAATACTTGGTGACTGTTACGCGCTGCCATTGCTCGTTGCTTCATAGCCCGCGCGTTGAGGCCTTCATGGCCATGCCCCCGGAGGAGAATGCCTGCGAACTTAGCCTGCATATTCATATGTGCAAGGCTGGCCACAAAATGCGAATGTCAACACTGAAACGCTACAGAAGTTGAAAGATGCGTCGGCGTGTGCTGATCTAGGTCCATGAACGCCTACGGCAAGCGTTTCGTGCGGATCGACCTGGTCGAGCGCTCACGCACGGGCGAGGTCTGGCGTGCGTGGGACTGCGAACGCGAGGATCAGTGTGCGCTCAAGGTTCTCGGTGACGGGCAGTTGGTCTCGGCGAGGCGGATACTCGAAGATTCCGACGGGGCTTTCGCCCACCCGCATCTTCTTTCCCCGTATGCGATGGATGAGTCCGAGGCGCTCGTGGCAATGCCGCTCGTGTCAGGTGGCACCCTCGCCGAAGTTGTGAGCCTCAGGGGGACGCTCGGCGAATCAGCGGCACTCATGATCGCGAGGCAAATCCTCGAGGCGCTCGCAACGATGCATGAGGCGGGGTGGGTGCATCGCCGCGTGAGTGCCACGACGATCATGTGCCGGGAAGATCGCCCACCCGTATTCGCTGTGCTCGCGGGCGTGAGCGCAGCGATGCCGGAGGTCGAAGCGCCAGATTTCCCGGTCGTGGACACCGCGACCGTGGAAGCTTTCTTCGCGCCCGAGGTCGCCGCCGGTGCCGTCGCTACACCCGCGGCCGACGTCTACGCGCTTGGTGCGTCTGTGCTGTTCACGCTCGCCGGCCCCACCGCGCTAAGCGATACGACAATTCCCGAAGGTCTCTCGCCCGAATTCGCCCGGGTCCTCGCCGCAATGCTTGCGAGCGACCCCGCCGAGCGCCCGAGCGCGCGGGAGGCCCTCGCGCAGCTCCCGAGCGTGGAGCCCGGTTCCCCGGCTCTTCTTTCCGACGGTTCCCGGCTTGAAATTGTGGACCTCATGCCGGATATTCCGGAAGATTTCGATCCGTACGAGGGGGAACCGCCCTCCGTTGAGCCCGTGCCGTCGCCCGTGCCGCAGCGTCCCCCAAGCGCCGCGATTATCGAAGAAGTGGATGACGTCGAGGCGCCATTCGATCCGCCCGAACGACGGATGCCCCCCGCGGTTTCGCTCGTGCCGCCGAGCCCGGATGAGCACGATGTCGATATTCGCACCGGAAAACGCGGTCTGGGGGAGCGTGCGCGCAGCTATGACCGGATGACTCTCGTGGGGTGGGCCGCGATCATCGCGGGCATGACGATCGCGATCGGCGCGGGCGCCTTCGCATCGCTCACGCTCATTGGCTTCCTGTAAAGCGCGGCGGAGCTAACCGCCGAGGACGTCGCGCCACGGCTCCACGACGGCGGGATGGGGCCCCAACGCCCGCACGCGCGAGGCAATCTGCATAAAATCCTCGCGAGCCGTGAGGGGGCCTGCCACGAGAATCGAGTTGCCCGTCGCACGGGAGTGCGCGACGTGAGCATCAGTGAGGATCCACGGCTCGGGGTAATCCCGCTCAGCGCACGCGGCGTGAAGCTCTCGCGCCTGCGCGTCGAGGAAGCGTTGGGGCTCGTCGTCGCCGATATTGACGAGGAGCACTCCCGGATCCTCAGCTTCCGCGTCGAGCACGTCGAGCGCGGCGCCACAAAAGGTTGCCGTTGCGAGGTGAGGCGCGGTCTCCTTCCCGCTGAATACATCGAGGACGGCGGCGTGGAACCGTCGGACCTCGCCGCTGGAGGCGGAGGCGGAGCCCGCGTGCTCCTGCGAGAGTGCGCGCGCCTGTGCGAGGGCATCGCCCACGCGGTGCTCGAGGCGCGTGCCCGCTGGAAGAGGCAGGTTCTCGAGCACGAACGTGACGAGGCGGGGTTCGATGTCGACCGCGAGCTGCATGCTTCCCGGGCGCGTGGCCTGCACGTACCGCGCGAGTGTGAGCGCACCCGCGCCGAGGTGGAGAATGCTGATCGGCGCGCCCGTCTCGAATCCTTCGTCGAGAACGTTCGCGATGCGCCTCAAGTACTCGTAGCGGATCTCTCGCGGATCGGCGGGATTGACGTGAGACTGCTCGTGCCCGCCGATCGTGAGGATCGTGCCGCCCCAGTCGAGGTCGTCGACCAGGGCGGCATCGAGGTCGCTCACCTCGAGGTGGATGTGCGGCATGAGGCTCAGATTCCGATGGGTGCGGCGCCCGAGGCCTCGCCCTTGTCCTTCGACTCGCCCTTGATGTTGAGCGCCTGGATCTGGGAGTTCTTGCGCGGATCCATGAGCAGGTCGATGAGGACCTTCCCGCTTTCGCCCTCGAACGTGCACACCGCTTGGAACGGTGAAAGCACCTTCAGACTCGCCGCCTTCTCGAGCGTGAGGTCGGCGCGGCCGAGGCCGGCGATCCGCAGGGCTGCGTCACGCAGACGCACGCGTTCGGCGCGCGAGACGTCCTGATCCATGTTGGTCGCAAACAGCGCGAGAAGCGGGTCGCTTTCCTCGCTCACGCCCTGCTCGGCGCGGTTTGCGAGCACGGTGCGCGCCGAGCCGCTCGGCACGAGGGTCGTCGGCTGGCCTTCGAGCTCGACGTCGCGCAGCCACGCGAGAGCCTTCTCGAGGGCGTCGCGCGTGGTGGGCGCGAGTTCACGCTTCGGAGCTTCGACGAGTTCGGCCTGGTGGGTGCGGATCGCCTCGAGCGCGTCGAGGGAGCAGGGGATCGCGGGCGCGTACTTGGAGTTCGCGAGGGCGATCACGGTCAGGCCCGTGCCGCGCAGCCACACCATGTACGAGCCGTAGCCCGGGTATCCACCCGAGTGCGAGACGACGTCCCCTAGCTTCGGGAATTTCTCGACGACGAGACCGTAGCCGTAGCCGCGAACGCGACCGAAACCGTTTCCATCCTCGAGAACCGGCCACTCCTGGATGCGGTGGATCTCCTGCATTTCGCGGCGCGAAGCCGGCGAGAGCATCGCGCGCGAGTCGTCGCTGATGCCATCGGCGCCATGCACGCCCACCTCGGCGAGGAACGCCGTCCACTTTGCGACGTCGGCGACGGTTGAGAAGAGCCCCGCCATCGCGCCGAAGGCGCCGGGAGTGTCGAAATCGACCTCTTCGAAGCGCGTCGCGCCCTCACCATCGCCCACGCGGTGACCCGTGAGCACGCGCGAGCGCTGGTCATCGGTCATCTCCGCGAGCGAGAACACCGTGTCCTTCATCCCGAGCGGATCGATGAAGCGGCGGCGAATTTCGTCGCGGAAGCTCACGCCCGTGACCTCGTCGATCACGCGCCCGAGGAGCACAAAGCCGGTATTGGAGTATTCGAATCCGCAGCCGGGTTCGGCGATGAGCGAGAGGCCGCCGGCGATGTATTCATCGAACTCGTCGGTGCTCATCGACTCCTGCCTATCGCCCCACGGGTTATCGGTCACGAAGCCGGCCGACATCGTGAGGGCGTGACGAAGTGTGAGGGCGGGGGAATCCTCGCTAAAGGACCCGATGTGCGCGGCGGCAGGAACGTAAGTCGCGATCGGGTCGTCGAGGCGTAGCTTGCCCTCGTCACGAAGCGCGAGGATCGTCGCGGCCGTGAACGACTTCGTCATCGACGCAATGCGCGAGATTGAATCGACGCGAGGCGTGAATGCCCCCTCGGCCCTTTCGCCGGCCACGAGCGCGCTCGAGCCCGCGCCACCCGAGGCGAGCACCTCACCGCCCGACGCAATGCCCCACGCGACGCCCGCCATGCGGTGCTCCGCGACAGCCTTGTCAAAAATCGCCGCGACGGCGTCAATCGTCTCCTGTGTCAGCTCGTGAGCCATCGCCCTGGCCCCGTCCTTTCGTCTCGGTGTGCGGCACGTCGCCGCCTCTTTGTGCTTCAGCGTAGAACGCGGCCACGAGAGCCGCTGCCTCTTCGCCCATTGCTCTCACCAGTATCCCGGACTCGAGCCGCGCGGGATCAAAACGGGTGCGAGTTTCCACGTGGGGATCTGGTCCGACGGTTGCCGGGGGAGCGTCGGACGCTGCTTTTGTGAGGTGAAGCCTCTCCACGTCCAACCCCAGAAGGGCAAGGTAATCCGCCGGCGCCCGGTCGATGTGCTCGGTGAAGGCGACGGCGAGCGCCCACACGTGCTCGCACACGTCGGGCCAGCGCAGGCACGTGCAGCCGAAGGACAGGGGCAACTCCGCGCTCGGGAGGAGGGAGAGGCCTTCGCGATCGAGGGTGCGTTCGTCGGCGATGTCGTAGGTGCCTGCGAGCACGGCAAGGATCTCGTGCGGGTCGCGCTTGGCACGCGCGGCGAGAGCCTCGATGTCGTGAGGCAGACGCGGCCCGAAGTCGAGTTGCGGATGGGTGAGCGTGCCGTCGATCGCTGCGGTGACCTCTGCCTTCACGTGCCCGGGCGTCATGTCGAGCCATTGGACGGCGCCCGCGCGCGCGAGGCGCTTACCGGCCGCGAGCCGCGTGCGGCCGAGCTGCACCTCGGCCCGTGCGAGAAACTCGGTCGCGAGGAAGCTTTCGCCGATCGCACCACGCTTTGAGGTCATCTCGATGCTCATGGGCGTCTGTCCTTCCGCGCGTCGCCGAGAGCGACGATCTCGGCGAGTTTCTCATTGCTGAGTTCCGTGAGCCAGCCTTCGCCGGAGCGGACGGTGTGCTCTGCGAGCTCGAGCTTGGTGCGCAGCACATCGTCGATCTTCTCCTCGATCGTTCCGATCGAGATGAGCTTGTGGACGGAAACGTCCCGCGTTTGGCCGATGCGGAAGGCGCGGTCGGTGGCCTGGTTTTCGACGGCCGGATTCCACCAACGATCCAGGTGGATCACGTGATTCGCGGCCGTGAGAGTGATGCCGGTGCCGCCTGCGCGGAGCGAAAGGAGCATCGCCCCCGGGGTGCCGGGGGAGTTCTGGAACTCGCGCACCATCTCGTCGCGCTCGGCCTTCGAGATTCCACCGTGGAGGAACGGCACGCGAATCCCGAACGTGTTGTTCCAATGCTCGAGCATCGTGGGGGCAAACGCCGTGAACTGCGTGAAAATGAGGGCCTTCTCGCCGCTCGCGACGACAGATTCGAGGATCGTGTCGAGCCGCTCAAGCTTTCCGCTTCTGTGCTCGCCAGCGGCATCCAGGAGGGGCGAGCCGTCGCCGAGAAAATGCGCGGGATGCCCGAGGACCTGCTTCATTTTCATGATCGTGGTGCTCACGATCGTGCGGCGCCGGCGGTCGCGGGCGAGGGGGTCAGAAACTTTTGCGAGCTGCTCGAGCTCTTTCGTCATGTCCTCGACGAGCGCCTTGTAGAGCCCCGCCTGCTCTTCGGTGATATTGACGAGCTCGCGCTCCTCGCGCTTGTCGGGAAGATCCGAGATGATGCTTCGATCCGTTTTGACGCGCCGCAGGATGAAGGGGCGCGTCACAAGACTTAAGCGTTCCTGCACGGCCTGGTTGCCCTCGTTGATGGGCTTGACGAATCGCTCCTTGAAGGCGGCCTCGCTCGGCAGCAGCCCCGGCGTTGTGATCGAGAGGATCGAGTGGAGATCCGTGAGGTCGTTCTCGACGGGCGTGCCCGTGAGAGCAAGCCGCCGCCCCTCGGGCAGGGCCTTGACGGCCTGCGTGACGCCGGTGTCGTGATTCTTGACGTGCTGCGCCTCGTCGAGGATCACGCGGTGGAACTTCGCGGAGGCGAGGTCATCGAAGTCGCGTGCGACGAGCGCGTAGGTCGTGAGCGTGAGGTGGGAAGCGCGAGAGCGCTCGCGGAACGCCTCGCCGTGGAGTCGATCGGGGCCGTGGTGGATGTGCACGTCGAGGCTGGGGAGCCAGCGCTCAGCCTCGCGCTGCCAGCTACCGAGGACCGACATGGGACACACGAGAAGCGTGGGCCCGATCTGGGGGAGCTTCTCGCGTTCGCGCGCGAGGAACGCGAGGACCTGCATCGTTTTGCCGAGGCCCATGTCGTCGGCGAGGATCCCGCCGAGGCCGCGAGAGTCGAGGAACGTGAGCCAATCGAGGCCGCGCTTTTGATAGGGGCGGAGCGTCGCCTTGAGCGTACGCGGCGCGGGCAGGGCCGGTACGGAGACTTTATCGGCGCCGAAAAGGAGTTCGTCCCCATTGGCGCTCGTGGCCTCGACGCGCAGATTCAGATCGCTCAGGTCCTCGTGCGCGAGCAGGCTTCGGAACTGAACGTCGGAGAGTTTCTCGTGCCCGTCATCGCGCGGTTGCGTTGCGGCGGCGCGGCGGGCGCCCGCGAGGAAGGCCGTCGCGGCACGGAGCGTCGAGGAATCGAGGCGCACCCACTGCCCGCGGATGTTCACCAGTTCGCGCTGCTCTTCGAGGAGTTCCTCGAGCTCTTCGGGGCTCAGCATCGATTCCCCGACGGCGACCGAGAACTCAAACGACGCCATGGCACCCGAGAGTCCCACCGACTTTGTGGGGCGATTCTCGGGATCCTCCTGCGGCGTCGCCACCTTCGCGACCACGCTCACGGGCTGCTTCGTCCATTCACGCGGAAGCATCACCACGATGCCCTCGGTTTCGAGCACGACCGCATCGTCGGTGAGGAAGCGCGAAAGCTCCTTTGTGGAGAGGTTCCACGTGAGCCCTCCCGGCTCGGCGTGGATCGCCGCGAGAGTCGGGGAGAGTCGGTGCACGTGGGAGGCGTGTTCGAGTGCTCCCACACTCGTGAGGTCGCCCGCGTTGACGAGGTCGCCGAGCAGGTGCACGCGCCCCGAGGTTTCCGCGAGGCACACCTCGACCTGCCAGCGGGCGGCACTGGAGAACACTCGGAGTCCGACGGTCGCCGAGCCAGCGTCGTACCCCTTCTTTTGTGCCTCGCGCACGCGCACCGTGAGCCGCGGCCGCGCCTCGCTCAAGAGGACGCCGGTGAGCGCCGATTGGGCGAAATCATCGAGAGTTTTTCGCACGCGGCGATCGTTGACGGTGTCGAGCGCAAGAAGCGCGTCGCTGCCGTCGAGAGCATCGAGGAGCGCCGCGCCCACGGGGTCGAGCCCCGCGAGTTCCTCGGCGCCCGGGAGCTTTCCCGCCCGTTCGTGTTCCGTGCGCAGGCGCGTGAAGGCCACGCGCGCGTGGGCGTCGACGAGGTGTTCGAGAGCGGGATGAGCGGGAGAGGTGCCCACCGCGAGACCGGGGGCGAGGCGCCATCGCACGCGAGAAGTGTCGTGCGCGCTTTCAGGACCGGGAACGATGTCGCGCCGCTCGACGATGCGGCGCGCGTGCGAATCGAGATTGAGGACGGCGAGCGTCTCGGGGGCGAGAAGGATCCCCTCGCCGAGATCGAGGGAGCGACCCGCTTTAGCGAGTTCGTCCATGAGCTGCGTGATCCCGCTTTCGCTCGCATCGCGCGGCGTAGCCGAGGTGCGTGCGAGGTGGGCGATGCGCGCGCGCAGAGCCGTGGTGAGCTCAGCGAGGTGCGTGCTTTCGAGCGCGAGCGTGCGCACCTTCCTGCGGCGGCCGCGAAAGTCGACCTCGATGACGTGGCGCATGGGCCGCGCGAGCCACGCCCCAAGTGGTGCGAGCGCAGCGGGCCGCGTGCCTTCGGGAGAGAGCGCGGTGAGGGCGGGCTCGAGTGCGTCGAGGATGCTCGCGCGGCGCTCGGAGTCGGTCGCGTGGGCCCACAGGCTCACGCCGAGCGAGGCATCAGCGTGGAGGTGGAGCGTGCACGAGTGGAGGTCAGCCTCGCGGGTCGCGTGCGGGGCTCCAGTGGTGCTCAGAGTCCGTCGGCTACCGTCGCGGTTGCGTTCATCCACGCCTGACGCGTCTCCTTCGAGAGCTTGCCCCACTCGAGGCTTCCGCCATCCACGAAGTGCGGCTCGAACGGAACCTCAAGCACGGCACGAGTGTGCGCGCCGAAGTGATGCAGCAGGCGTTTGCGGAGCACGCGGTCGATCTTCCCGCGCGAGGAGTGCGACAGGATTGTGACCGCGTTCTCGACCTGCTTCTTGTGGCCCGTCATGCGGAGTTCATCGATCATCCACGCTGCCGCGTTGAAGGTGTCCTCTCGAACCGTCGAGACGATCACGAGCTGATCGGCGCCTTCGACGGCAGCCAGCCAGTTCGAGGCACGAACATTGTTGCCCGTGTCCACGACCTTGATGCGGTAGAAGCGCGAGAGCGTGTCGTTGAGGCGATTGAACGCATCACCATCGATCGACGCCGCTGATCCCGGATCCTCATCAGAGGCGAGGATGTCGAAGTTCATGTTGCCTTGCGGGCGCACGTACTTGTCGAGATCGGCAACGCGCGCATCCGTGCCCGCGAAGTGGTCGAGGTTATTGAGAAGGTCGAGCGCCGTGAGGTGGTGGTCGCTAGGGATGCCGCGCCAGCCCAGGGTGCCGCGCGTCTCGTTGTTATCCCATGCGAGCACGCTGCCGCCGCGGAACATGCCGAGGGTCGCGGCGAGCATGAGCACGCTCGTGGTCTTGTGGGCGCCGCCCTTGAGGTTCACGACCGCGATGTTCTTCGGCGCGTCGAGCCGCTTGCGGATCCGCTCGATCTGATCGAGTTCGCGGCGCTCCGCGCGCCCCGGGCCGGGCTTAATGAGACCGAAGGTGGCCTGGCGGACGAACTTGTTGAAGCCTCGCGTGGCGACCGGTTTGCGGTGGGCGTCGTTGCCCGCACGCAGGTCATCGAGCGTCGGCAGATCGTCCTTGGGAAGCTCGCGCTTCGGTGCCACAACGGGCTCGTGCGGTTGTGCCGTCGAGGAGGGTGTGAGCTCGTCGCCACCTGCGCGACGCGTGCCATTGAGGGCCTCGGGAGAGGACATCGAATCGGCGGCCGGGCGCTCCTCGGCGGCCGCGAGCCGCTTTTGCAGGTCGGCGAGGGCCGCAGCAGAGGCCGCGCTCGCGGAGCCGGGGGAGGAGGCGCTCGCGGGTCGCGGGGCGTTCCCGGAAGCCGGGCTCGTGGCGCTCAGCGCCGAATGGCGCCCGCGCTTTTGGCCCGAAGCGGCAGGCATTGCCGCGCTTGAGGCGTAAAGCGGCCGAGAATCCGCCTCGCGTGGCTGGATCCGGCCATTGGGCTCGACGCGAAGATTGTGGGTCGCCGGGCCGTCGAAAATGACGACGTCGATCGGTGATTCCTGCTTTCGCGCTTCCGCGACGAAGGCGTGCTTGATCGCAGTGCGCACCTCGTTCCTGCTCTCGCCTTCGATGCGTTCGGCGCGATCGGCGAACTGAATCGTGGCGTCCTTCGCCGAAACGATACGTGCGTGAGCAATCATGAAGGTCCTCGCTGGAAATGGGGGATGCTGACAAGGACGGTTGAGCGCCCTGGCTCCCCATCGTAACGGCCCGACCTTAAACGGTGGATGGCACGTGGATGCCGGCCCCCAATCCGCCCGTGGATAGTACTCGAATGTGGAGGGACTAACGAGGTTCACATTTGCCGCAAAGTGTTTTAGAGTTGGAGTACCGGCGTTGCCCGCTCCGCGGCACCCCGGTGCCGCAGGTGCGGCACATGTGCCGGAATATAGCTGCCGCACAGCGCTCACCCCCTTGCGCGTGCGGCCTGGCGATCGGATGTTCCCCCGAACCCGATCGCCGCTCCGCAGGGACCTCCCCCCTTTGTCCCGCGGAGCCAGCGGACGGACCGTGAGCCCCATTTGTGCGCGCTCCGGTCCGTTCGTGTGTTAATCGATTGGCCCGCGCTCCCGTTACCTCGCGCCGAGCAGCGCAACGTCGCTACCGAGCTCAAGCCTGTAACCCGAGCCTCGCACCGTCGAAATGAGCTTCCGGTAGCGGCCAAGCTTGTTGCGCACTCGGCGAATATGCACGTCAACTGTGCGTTCACCCGCATCGCTACCCGCCGAGCTCCACACCTCGCTCATGAGTTCGCCGCGCGAAACGATGCAGCGAGCATTGCGGGCAAGATGCGCGAGCAGTTCGAACTCGCGATGAGTGAGGTCCACATCCTCACCGTCGATCCTGACGCGTCGGCCGTAGAGGTCGATCACAAGAGACGGCTGAGCGGAGCGAGCGCCAGCAGCGCCCCCGGGAAGCGAAGGGCTCGCCGGGCTAAGAGCGCTCACGGGCCCGGGCGCGCTCACCGGGCTGACGAGGCGCGACTGGATCAGGCGCAGCCGCGCGGCCTCGGCATCGCGGCGGGCGGGAGCGTTCGGCGACACGACGCCGGCCTTGCGTGGGCGGAGAGCCTGAGGTTTGCCGGCGGGGCGCGGCGGGATGGAGGCGCTCGCGCTCTGGCCCGGCACGGCCGTGAAGCGGGTGGGGCGAGGCGAAGATTCCGACGTCACCTGAACGCGCGCGGTTCCACCCTTGGCAGTCGCGAGCGTGAGGGCGTGGGAGCGGAGCGAATCTGCGAGCAGCGTCGCTTCACGAGGGTCGCTCGAGGCGGGCAGGTCAACGGTGAGCGTGATACTCACCGTGCGGGTCGAGGTGGATGTTAGGGGGCGATCAACAGCAACTGTCATGGCGATTCTCCAGGATGCGGCGCCGCGCGGCGCGAAAAGAGTGGGAATCCGGGATCTCGCGGGGGAGTGAGATGAACTCGCGTGCGAGGCGTGCTCCCGGTGGGCACCTGGAGCCCACGCCCAGTGGCCGGCTCCTGTCAGCCGGCTTTCCGCAGTGCGCTTAGAGGCGCGGCTGACCCTGCATCATGGACATCGCCATGTCCATCATCATGCCGCGCATCATGAAACGGGAGACCGAAGCGGTCCCCTCGCTGATGCTCGATGCGGCATGGAGATTCATGCCACCAGTGTGAAACACGAATGGCGCCGGCGCAAGTGGGCGTTCACATACTGAAACACTTCGGTGGAGGAAGCACATGTGAACGCGCGCCGCGCCGGCGCCGTGCGGAAGGAAAATGCGAGGCCTAGTCGACGACCCCGAAGAGTCGATCGCCCGCGTCCCCAAGACCGGGAACGATGTAGTTCTTCTCGTTGAGCTTTTCGTCGATCGCCGCTGTCACGACCGTGATGTTGGCGCTCTTGTCGAGCTCGCGCTCCATGGTCTCAATGCCCTCGGGTGCCGAGAGGAGAGTGACACACGTGATGTCGCGCGCGCCCTTTTCGAGAAGGTAGTTCACGGACGCGATCAGGGTGTGGCCCGTCGCGAGCATCGGGTCGACGACGAAGCACTGGCGGCCCGTAAGGTCGTCGGGAAGGCGGTTCGCGTACGTGGTGACTTCGAGAGTTTCATCGTTGCGCACCATGCCGAGGAAGCCCACCTCGGCCGTCGGCAGCAGGCGAGTGATGCCATCGAGCATGCCGAGGCCCGCGCGGAGAATCGGCACGACCATGGGCTTTGGATCCGTGAGCTTACTGCCGATCGTCGTCGCGACCGGCGTCTCGACCTCAGCGGGTGCGACGGCGACATTGCGCGTCGCCTCGTAAGCGAGGAGAGTGACGAGCTCGTCGGCGAGCTGGCGGAAAACGGAACTCGGGGTGTTCTTGTCGCGGAGGACGGTGAGTTTGTGGGCAACGAGCGGGTGGTCAATGTTCAATACGCGCATGAGGCCAGCCTATTACGATGAGAGCCGATCCGCCGCGGCCCCAGGGCCCGAGACTGAAAGCGAGGCGAGCATGACACACCCGGTTCCCGAATTGGACCAGCTCATGCAGCCCGCGATCGACGAAGCGCGCGCCGCCTCAACGCCGCCGCGCCGTGACATTCCCATCGGCGCAGCCGTGTACGACGAAGAGGGAAGGCTCATTGCGAGCGCCGGCAACCGTCGGGAAGCGGACGAAGACCCAACCGCGCACGCCGAAATCCTCGCTCTGCGCGAAGCAGCCCGCGTTCGCGGCCGCTGGAACCTGACCGGCTGCACGCTCGCCGTCACCCTCGAACCTTGCACGATGTGCGCGGGAGCGATTGTCCTCGCTCGCATCGATCACCTCGTCGTCGGCGCAATGGATCCGAAAGCCGGGGCTGCCGGATCGCTCTACGATCTCGTTCGCGAGGAACGGCTCAACCATCGCGTGCGGCTCACGACTGGCGTGCGCGAGATTGAATGCGCACAGATGCTGCGCGGCTTCTTCCGCGACCTGCGCGAGCGGCGCAAGGGGCTGCGCGCAGGGTAGAAAGTCCCGTACGATGATGCACGTTACAGACGCACGGTGACCGTGCGTGTGCGCCCACGAGCAAGGACACGACATGACGAACACTCCGCATCAGGGACCGTCTCAGGGTTCCGGTTCAAGCGCTAACCCTGATTTTCCGCCTTCGGCACCGTCGGCCCCGCCGGCGCCGAACGCCCACCAGGCCTCCAGCCAAGCGCCCCAGTACCAGGCGCCCCAATTCCAGCAAGGCGGGCAGGGCCAGCAGCCTCAGTACACCCCGCAGGGCGCCCCGCAAGGCTTCCCGCAGAGCCAGCAGGCTTCGCAGAGTTTCCCGCCCAACGGGCAGTTCCAGCAGTCCCCGCAGAACCAGCAAGGTCAGCCCGGCCAGCAGGCTCCTCATCCCGGCAAACAGTTCGGCCAGGCCGCATCGTTCATCGGCAACCCGTTGCCGACGCTCGGCGCAGCTTTCGCCTCGTACGCGGCGGGGCTTATCGTTGCCGCGATCGTCGTGGGACTTCCTCTCCTCGGCTCGATGGTGCTGGACACGCCGAGCATTATTCCTGACCCGAAGGGCGGCCCCGCAGGAATGGCCGTCGCCGGTGAGATAAAGCCGGACACGCCAGAGTTTCTCTATATCCTCGGCGCGCCCTTCCAGGTAGTTTCGATGGCATTCCTCGGCTCGTACACGAGCCACGTCACCGTGAAGGGGAACCTGGGTGGGGAGGAAGACGCGGCCTTCTCCCTGTATTCGAGTCTGGGGCTCGTGCCCTTCCTCGTTCTTGCGGCTGTACTCGGCGGCGCTTTCTTCGCGGGTCGATTCATCGCGAAGCGCAAGCCGAACGAAGGCGCAGTTGCGATCTGGGTCCAGGCGGCGGCCTCGAGCTTCCTCGTGGCCACCATTTCCACCCTCCTCACATGGGCGCTTGCCGTGCGCGCGAGCGAGAAGGCCGACAGCTACGGCGTGAAGTACGAGATGAACATGAGCGTGCACGCCGCGGGCATCCTTCCGTTCCTCGCAATTCTCGTGCTTCTCACCCTTGCGCTCGTCGCGGGTCGCTATAGCGTTCGCGCCCTCCCGAAGAAGTGGCCGCTCGTGAGCGAATACCTCGATGCGGCAAAGCTCGCACTCCTCTACGCCGCGACAGCAGCCGTCGTTGGCCTCGTGTGCGCCGTGGCCGTTGTGCTCATTGCTGCCATCAATGAGGGGCACTTCGGTGACAGCCTCAAGATGCTCGTGATGCTCGTCCTCACCCTCCCGGCAACGCTCTTGACGGTGCTCTTCACCTACTTCGGCCTCGCGACCTTCTCGCCTGTGAACTACACCTTCGGTCTGGGTCCCTACGCTGGACTCCTGATTAGCCAGGATGGCGACATGGTTTCGGTGTTCACCCTCCCGCACTGGTGGATGATCGTCCCCGCGATCCCGTTCGTTTTCCTCCTGATGTTCGTGTTCGCGGGCGTGTGGGCGAAGTCCCGTCACCGCGTGCAGGGCAACACGCTCGCGACCGTGACCTCGTGGGCCGCACTTCCCGCGATGTTCTTCGTGCTGAGCGTCATCGGCATCATTTTCGCGACTCTCAACTCGAGCTACGACGCGAGCGGCGCACGCGACGTGCTTGAATCTGCAGGCCTCGCGAACTTCGAGGGCGAAGCGCACGCGGGCGTGAGCCTCGCGACGCCGTTCATCGCCGCAATCGTGGGCATCCTGATCGAGGTCATTTCCCGCTTTATCGCCCCGTTCTACTCAGCGTTTGTGCCCGCCGTTGTGGGCGGTTTCGTGCACAAGCAGCACGGTGCGAACGAGGAGTATCCCGCAACCGAGGTGCAGCAGAAAAAGGTTGACTTCGCTGCCCTCGCGACGAGCGTGCAGAACCAGACGCAGAACTTCGGGCAACAGGCCCAGCAGGGACAGACCAGCGCCCCGCAGCAGGGTTATCCGCAGCAGAATCAGGCTCCGCAGTACGGCCAGCAGCCGAGCGGGCAGGGTTACCCGCAGGGTCAGCCGAGTGTTCCGCATCAGGGTTATTCGCAGCAGAGCCAGGCTCCGCAGTACGGCCAGCAGCCGAGCGGGCAGGGTTACCCGCAGGGCCAGGCGAGTGCTCCGCAGCAGGGCTATTCGCAGCAGAGCCAGGCTCCGCAGTATGGCCAGCAGCCGAGCGGGCAGGGTCAGCCGAGTGCTCCTCAGGCGCCCGGATTCACACCCGAACAGGCCTACGGCTACGGGCAGCACGACCCGCAGGGTCAGCAGCAGCCGCCCCAGGGCCAGTAGGCGTCTGCGCGCCCCGGCCAAGGCCGGCACGTGTGAACTGTGTGTCCTTTCATGAACTGACATCTGCCTTCGTGCCGCGTTTCACGGATACTGGAGCGCGTGATCACACTTGACGGCCTTACGAAAGTCTTCCCCGGAACCGGCGGTGCCGAGGTTCGCGCCCTCGACGGCATCTCACTGAATGTCGCCGAAGGCGAGATCCACGGCATCGTCGGCCGCTCCGGCGCTGGTAAATCGACGCTGATTCGCTGCCTCACGGGGCTCGAAAAGCCCACGAGCGGGACCGTTCGGATCGGCGACACCGACATCGCCGCGCTCAACGGTCCTCAGCTGCGAACGGCCCGACGGAAGATCGGCATGGTCTTTCAGCACGCGAACCTGCTGGATTCGCGCACGGCCGCACGCAATATCGCGCACCCCCTCGAGATCGCCGGCTGGCCGCGCGCCGAGATTCGCGAACGCGTCGCGGAGCTCGTCACTCTCGTGGGACTCGAGGGCCGCGAAAACAACTACCCATCTCAGCTCTCCGGCG
The DNA here is from genome assembly GCF_902381725.1 of Dermabacter jinjuensis. GTDB lineage: Bacteria > Actinomycetota > Actinomycetes > Actinomycetales > Dermabacteraceae > Dermabacter > Dermabacter hominis. The sequence continues at coordinate 879,125 of NZ_LR698963.1, forward strand.
GGCAGATTCAGCGCGTCGGTATCGCACGCGGCCTCGCGGCACGACCCCAGGTGCTGCTGTGCGACGAACCCACGAGCGCACTCGATCCAGGAACGACCAGGCAGATTCTTGCGCTCATCAAGAACCTCAACCGCCGCCTCGGCATCACGGTCCTCCTCATCACCCACGAGATGAGCGCGGTACGCGAAATCTGCGACCACGTGACTCTCCTCGAGGACGGCGCGATCGTGCAGACTGGCACGCTCCTCGACGTCGCCTCCGACCCCTTCGGCCGACTCGCCAAAGAGCTCATTCCGCTCCCGCCGGCACCCACGGGTGTCGATGCGAAGATCGTCAACCTGGACTACGGAAAATCGCCGGTCGTCAACAACGTGAACGACATCGTGCGCTTCACCGAGGAGCACGACGCCCTCGCCGAGGTCGTCGCCGCGTCGATCGAAACCATCCAGGGGCAGCAGATCGGCCGCGTGCAGCTTGCGCTCCGCAATGCCGATAACAGTCCCATCAGTGCGCCGGGCTTCGCCAAGTTTGTGAAGGACTGCGCAGACAACAACATCGTCGCCGCGGAGGTGCAGCCGTGACCCAGTGGTTCCAGGAGTTTTTCTCCGACCCGATCTTTACCTCGACGAGCACGAATAACTCGCTGTGGATCAACACGGGTCTCACGATCTACATGGTCGCGTGGACCATGGCACTGAGCATCGTCATCGGCATTCCCCTGGGGATCGGCCTTTTTGAACTCTCGCGTGCCCACGGCCGCGTTGCCCGACTCGCCTATCAGGTGCTCGGCTTCATCGTGAACGTGCTGCGCAGCTTCCCCTTCGTCATCCTCATCATCGCCCTCCTGCCACTCGCGAAGGCGATCGTCGGGCGAGGAACGGGGCCAAACGCCGCCATCATCTCCCTCACGATCGCCGCCGTTCCCTTCCTCGCGCGACTCGTTGAAACCGCGCTCAGGGAAATCCCGGCCGGCAAGCTCGAGGCAGTCGAGATGATGGGAGCCAGCCGATTCCAGGTGATCCGGCATGTGCTGCTCGCCGAAGCGCTTCCCGGCATCATCGCCGGCATCACCACGACAACGATCGGCGTGGTCGGCTACACCGCGATGGCGGGCACCGTCGGCGCCGGTGGCCTCGGTGACCTGGCCTTCCGCAAGGGGTACTTGAGCTACAACGACACGGTCATGATCACGACCGTCGTCGTCCTCGTCATCCTCGTCGTGATCGTTCAAGTCGTGGGGGACTGGGCGTCCCGGACGGTCGATCACCGGGCTAAGGGCTAGGCGCACGCGGGTTCACTGCGGGGCAGTCCGACGTCGGACCCGCTCTACCGATCCCGCCACGCACGTTGTTGTCACGAAACGTCACATTTCTCGCGCCAGGGACGTCGCCCGGTGCAGGCTAGTGCCACACGAGATCATCTAAGGAGACCATCATGACGAACCTCAACCGCCGTACCCTCCTCACCTCCGCCGCCGGACTCGCGGGCATTGGCTTGCTGAGCGCATGCGTGTCGAACTCCCCGGGCACCGGTGGGGAGAAGGGTGAATCGGGCGCCAACTCCGTGCTCAAGGTCGGGGCCTCACCCGTCCCTCACGCCGAGATTCTTCAGTATGTGAAGGATGAGCTCGCGAAAGACGCTGGGCTCGACATCGAGATCGTCGAATACACCGACTACATCCTGCCGAACAAGGACCTCGAGGCGGGCGACACCGACGCGAACTTCTACCAGACCCCGAACTTCCTCAAGAACGAGATTGAAGAAAACGGCTACAAGTTCACGGCCGGCAAGGGCGTGCACATCGAACCTCTTGGCCTGTACTCGGAGAAGGCGAAGAGTGTCGAGGAGATCGCCGAGGGCGGCGAGATCGCGCTCAACAGCGATCCCGCGAACACCGCGCGTGGCCTGAGGCTTCTCGAATCGGCGGGGCTCATCTCGCTCGGTGACGCCCCCGAGGACGCACTCGTCAAGCCCGAGGATGTCAAGGAGAACCCCAAGAACCTCAAGTTCACCGAGCTCGAGGGCGGTCAGATTCCCCGTTCGCTCGGCGACTTCGCCGCGGGTGTCATCAACGGAAACTTCGCGCTCGAGGCGGGGTTGAAGCCCAACAAGGATTCGCTTTTCCTTGAGCCGGGCGAGGACAGCCCCTACGCGAACCTCCTCGTATGGCGAAGCGAGGATGACGGTAACGAGCATCTCAAGAAGCTCGAAGAGCTCCTGCACTCGGCCGAGGTGAAGGCCTTCATCGAGAAGACCTACACCGACGGCTCCGTCATCCCCGCTTTCTAAGAGGGCGTTAGATCAGTTCGGTCGCCCCGAGCTGATCGAGTACGAAGGCGTATTCCTCGGCGCGCTGCTCCCACCGGGCGTAGCGCCCCGAGCGGCCACCGTGGCCGGCAACCATCTCGCACTTGAAGAGAACCGGGTGAGCGGGAATCGCCTCGCCGCCCTCGTAGTTGCGGGTCTCTTCGCGAAGGCGAGCCACCCACTTGGCGGGCTCGACATAAAACACGCGGATGTCGTTGAGACTCGTTGTCGCGAGGATGGCCGGGTACTGCACACTCTCGACGTTCTCGTAGGGCGAGTACTCCTTCATGTACTGGTACACCTCGGGATCGTCGAGCGGGTTGCCCCACTCTTCCCACTCGCCGACGGTGAGGGGGAGGCTCGGGTCGAGGATTGTCGTGAGAGCGTCCACGAACGGCACGCCCGCGAGAACCACGCGGAACGTTTCGGGGGAGAGGTTCGTTATCGCGCCCATGAGCAAGCCGCCCGCGCTGCGTCCTTCCGCGGCGATGCGGTTCTTGTCGAACCACCCTTCGCTCGCGAGGAACTGTGCGGATTCCACGAAATCACTGAACGTGTTCTTCTTTGCGAGCTTCTTGCCGTTCTCGTACCACTCACGGCCCATCTCGCCGCCGCCGCGGATGTGCGCGATGGCGACTACCACGCCGCGGTCCATGAGGCTCAGCCAGAACACCGAGAAAGTGGGATCGATCGGCACCTCGTAGCTTCCGTAGCCGTAGAGGAAGCCGGGGTTCGTGCCGTCGGGCTCAATATCGGCGCGTGCCATGAGCGAGATCGGGATCTTCGTGCCGTCGTGGGCCGTCGCCCACAGGCGCTTTTCTACGTACTTCGTGCGATCGAAGTTCGGTACAGGGGTTTCCTTGAGGATCTCCGGTTCGCCACCCGATGCGGGAATCTGCGCGACGGTCGTAGGCGTGAGCATCGAGTCGAGCGTGTAGCGGATCGTCTCCTCGTCCCAATTGCGATTGTGCGCGAGGTAGACGGCATCGAGTTCGCCGCCGTGCGAAATGTCAAAAGCGGAGGCAGTGTCCCAACCCGTGCTGCTCTCGGCACTTTGATCGCCGCTCACCTGATCGCGCTGCAGTACACGGACGGTCGGGAGACCCGCTGCGCGCATCGTGATCGCCACGTGGCTCTCGAAAGCGTCGGCCCCCTCGATGCGCTCGCCCTCTGCGGGGGCGAGGATCTCGCGCCAGGTTTCTTGCGCCTCGGCGCCGCTCGCGTCGAGCTCCTGGCGCGCAAGCGCGAAGCCCTTGTGGTCGCGGTTGTGAATGACGAGGTAGTGATCGTCCGCGTGCTCGACCGAGTACTCGACGCCTTCGACGCGACCCGCGACCGAGCGCGGTTCCTGAATCGGGCTTTCAAGGGAGGTCACGAGGGCCTCGCCGGTGACGCGTGAGGCCGTCTCGATGATGAGAGCCTTGCGGTTGCGGCTCGCGCCCGCGTAGGTGGTGAATTTCTCGTCGTCCTCGCGGAAAAGAAGGCGGTCTTCCGACGCTGGCTTGCCAATCTCGTGGACCCAGATTTCACACTGACGCCAGGCTTCATCATTCTTGGCGTAGACGATTTCCGAGCCGTCGAGGGAGAACGCGAGACCGTAGGCAACGTCCTTGACGGAATCGTCGATCACGTCGCCCGAAGCGAGGTCCACGATGCGAAGCGCATACACCTCGCCGCCAGAAGTATCCACGCTGTAGGCGAGGCGGTTCGATTCGTCGTTGAGGGTGATGCCGCCGAGCTGGAAAAACTCCGTGCCCTCCGAGAGTGCTTGTGCATCGAGATACACGTGCTCGCCGGGAAGCAGTTCGTCGTTTTCGGCATCGATGACGGGACGCTCGGGGCTATCCGCGAGGGCGATGCGGCTAAAGCGCGGGTAGTTGTCGCCCTCTCGCGTGCGCGAGATGTACCAGTAGTCCCCATCGCGAAACGGAACCGAGCTATCGGTCTCCTGCGTGTGGTTCTTGATCTCCGCGACGATCTGATCGCGGAGCGGGTGAAGCGGCTCGAGGATCTGATCAGCGTAGGCGTTTTCGGCGTTCAGATGGTCGAGGACCTCCTGGTTTTCCTTGTCGCGCAGCCAGTCAAAGTTATCGACGACCGTGTCGCCGTGATGCGTGCGCTCGATGGGCTTCTTCGCCGGTACCGGCGGCTTCATGAAAGTGTTGTCAGTCATAGGCACAACCTTATAGGGGCCTCAGCCGTCGGACCTGCGCGTTCCGAGCTGCGTACCGAGGGCCTTGCGCTCGTGCTCCTTCGGTGTCCGCTTCGCGAGTCGTTTCTCCCGCCTGTCACGTGACCTGCCTCCCACCAGGTAGCCTCAACTTTGACGCCAGGCGACGAATCGGTAAAGTGTTTCGCGGTAGCGTGTCCGAGCGGCCGAAGGTGCAACACTCGAAATGTTGTGTACGGCAACCCCGTACCGCGGGTTCAAATCCCGCCGCTACCGCCACGAAAACGAGCCGTAGCCTCAAGCTTTGGGGTTGCGGCTCGTTTGTTCTTCCGGCCCGGAGTGCGAGCGGCGGCTCGTGCGCGACAACGAGGTGGCGAGAAATGGCCAGAACCGATCGTCACGGTTTGACCGTGAGGGATCGACTCGCCCTCGATGCGGCCAAGCTCTACTATTCGGGACTTTCGCAAGCCGAAGTCGCCGAGCGTCTTTTCGTTAATCGCGCGACCGTGTCGAAGCTTCTCTCGACTGCCCGACGCAAGGGGCTCGTTCGTACGGTGATTCGAGATCCAAGGGAAATGGACACGGAACTGTACGGAGCGCTCAACGCCGCCTACGATCTCTCGAGCCTGCGCCTCGTGGTGCCGGTGGGCCGCGGTCCCATGGATAAACGCCATGCACTCGGTGTCGCGGGTGCCGAACTCCTCGAAGGGCTCGTGCAGGTCTCCGACACTCTCGGGATGTGGTGGTCGCAGACGACGTGCGAAGTTGCGCGCGGGTTCCGGCGCACGGCAACCCGGGGCGTGAGAATCGTGGGGCTCAACGGCAGCGACGATTCGGCGCACGACCTCGCGGCGTGGGAATCCGCCCGCGAGCACATTGAACGGGAGCTCGGGTGGGAGACCGTGGCCGCGCGCACCCCGCACATTTACTCGAGCCTCAGTGACAAGCTCGAGAGTGAGCGCACCCCCGAGGCGAGGGCGGTGCGCGCCGCCCAGAACGCGTGCCGCATCACCGTGTTTAGCACCAGCAGCGCGCACGCACTCATGGCGCGCCAGCCGGACACGCTGAGTGAAGACGAACGTGCGCGGATCGAGTGCACGTCCGTTGGGCACATATGCGGCCACTTCATCGATGCCGATGCGCGGATATGCGAGCCGATCGTCAATCAGCGAACCTCGGGTCTCCCGCTAGCAACGCTCCGCAACGTCGAGCAGAAAGTCCTCGTGGCCTGTGGGCCTGACAAGGTTGCCGCCATGGATGCGATCCTCGCCAACAGGTACGCGAACCACCTCGTGACCGACGTCGACACGGCACACGATCTTGTGCGCATGAGCGAGGACCGTCAGCGAACCCGCGCAGATTCGCCAATCGCCGAGCCTTAATGGCACAAATGTGCCAATTCAGCCTCCCGAACGGTGCGCGCGCGTCCCTAACCTAGTGCTCTCTTCACACAAAGGAGTGAGCATGACTACACCGAACCAGATTGTGGACCACACTCTCCTGGCCCCCACGGCAACGCCTGACGAAATCGAGGCTCTCTGCCGCGATGCGCGCGATAACCGCTTCTATTCGGTATGCGTGAGCCCCACCTACGTTGCACAAGCAGCGAGCCTGGTCGAGGGGAGTGACGTGCACGTGTGCACAGTCGTTGGCTTCCCCTCGGGCGCTCACACGAGCGCCGTGAAGGCCTACGAAACTCGCACCGCAGTCGACGACGGGGCTGACGAGATCGACATGGTCATGAACCTCGCATCCGCAAAAGCCCACGACTGGGCCGCGGTCGAGAACGACATTCGCGCAGTCGTCGAGGCGGCTCAGGGGCGAATCGTCAAAGTCATCCTTGAAACATGCGTCCTCGAGGACGACGAGATCGTCGCGGCGTGCGTCGCCGCGCGCGCTGCCGGCGCCGACTTCGTCAAGACCTCAACGGGATTCGCGGGCGGGGGAGCAACCACCCACGCGGTTCAACTCATGCGCGAGACCGTCGGACCCGACATGGGCGTCAAGGCCTCAGGCGGCATTCGCACAGCGGCAGACCTCGACGCGATGGTCGCCGCGGGCGCAACACGCATCGGATCCTCCGCAGGCGCCGCTCTCCTGACCGCGCAGGGCAACTAACACACCACAATTGACGAAAGAGGAGGTCACCGATGACTTCACCACAGACGACAAACGTCGACCAGGGGATTCCTAACACGAGCTGGGGGCTCATCAAAGATCCGACCCGACAGCTGCGCGACGGGTATCTGACGAAAACCCCAATCTTCCAATTCATTCTGCTGTCGATCTGCTTCCCCATGTGGGGCGCCGCGGCAAGCATGAACGACATCCTGATCACGCAATTCAAAGCCGTCTTCGACCTTTCGGACGTTGCCTCGGCATTCGTGCAGTCGGCGTTCTACGGCGGCTACTTTGTCATCGCGATTCCCGCTTCTCGCGTCATTCGACGCACCTCGTACAAGACCGGCCTCCTCATCGGCCTCACGGTGTACATCGCGGGTTGCATGCTCTTCTTCCCCGCGTCGACGATGGCGACATACACCGTGTTCCTTGCCTCGCTGTTCGCGATCGCCATCGGCCTTTCCTTCCTGGAGACGTCCGCCAACACCTATTCCTCGCTCATCGGCGATAGAAAACACGCGACGCTTCGCCTGAACATCTCCCAGACCTTCACCGCGCTGGGGTTCCTGTCGGGCGCCGTCATGGGCAAGTTCCTCGTCTTTGAAGACGGAGATGCTCTCCACAACCGCATCGCCGCCGCAGGCTCCGAAGCCGCGCGTATGGAGATCACCGAAGCCGCACTCGGTCGAACCCTCGGCCCCTACAAGATCATCCTCGCGATCCTCGTCGTCCTCGTCGTGCTTATTGCGATCACGCAGTACCCGCACTGCAAACCGCTCAATAGCGACGCGAAAGAGGCCGAAGCTTCCATCGGCGAAACACTCGCCTACCTGGTGAAGAACAAGATGTTCATCGGCGGCATCATCACCCAGTTCTTCTACGTTGGCATGCAGACCGCTCTGTGGTCGTTTACGATTCGACTCGCGCTCAATCTCGACCACTCGCTCAATGAGAAGACCGCCGCGAACTATTTGATCGCCACGTTTATCGCCTTCTTCATCGGCAAGATCATCGCCAACGTTCTCATGACCAAGATTAACGAGGACGTCGTGCTGCTCATCTACTCGGGCCTCGGCATGATCACGATCCTCTACATCGTTCTCGCGCCGAACTTCACGAGCGTCTACGCGGCGATCGTCGCCTCCGCACTCCTCGGTCCGGGCTGGGCAACGATCTACGCACGTAACCTCGACACGATCAAAGACAAGCGCTTCACCGAAACGGGCGGCGCCATCATCGTCATGTCGATCATCGGCGGCGCGGTCATTCCCGTCGTCCAGGGCTTCATTTCCGATTCGACGGGCTCGATGCGCTTCAGCTTCATCGTGAACTTCGTGTGCTTCCTCGCGATCTTCATCTACTTTGTTGCGCAGTACAGGTCTTCCCACAAGGAATCGCTCACGACGGAGGCAACGAAATGACCCTGACAATCCCGCTCAGCGAGGCGCAGTTTCCGCAGAGTCCGCACACCCTCTGCGCGAACGAGTCGTTCACCGTAGAAGCATTCCGCTACCCGAACGGCATCGCCTCCATCACCCTTCGAAACTCGCGAGGCTCGCTGGAGATCCTGCCGTTCATGGGCCAGATCATCTGGGGAGCCGAGTTCGACGGCATCGACCTCACGATGACCAACATGTTCGAGCAGCCCATGCCGGCACGCGAGATCGTGGACACCTACGGGTGCTTCGCTTTCCACTCCGGCCTGCTCGCTAACGGGTGCCCGAGCCCCGAGGACGACCATCCGCTGCACGGAGAATTCCCGTGCCTGCCGATGGCGAGTGCCCGCCTGGACATTGACGACGACGCTCTCTCGCTCGTCTCCGTCGGCGAATACGTCAAAGGTTTTGGGCATCACTACCGGGCGGAGCCTCGCGTGACACTGCGAAAGGACAGCGCGATCTTCGACATCGGCATGGCTGTCACGAACCTGTCTGCGTACCAACCGATGCCTCTCCAGTACATGTGCCACATGAACTACGCCTTCGTGCCGGAGGGGCAGATGTCGCAAAACCTCCCCGAGGGCGCCTTCAAGCTGAGGTCCACGGTTCCCGCACACGTGACACCGACCCCGGCATGGGAGGCCATTAACGCCAGCATCACGCGAGGGGACGTCGACGCAGACTCCTTGCACGGCGCCGAAGCCTTCGATCCAGAGATCGTGTACTTCGCTGACGACCTCGCGCAATACGGCGAACGTGTGTACTGCGAACTGGCATTGCCCTCCGGGCCTCGGTTCGCGACGGAATTTTCGAGCGAGGAGTTTTCCACGGCCACGCGGTGGATCCTCCATAATCCTGATCAGAAGGTCGCCGCCTTCGTGCTCCCCGGCACGTCTCGCCCGGAAGGCTTCAAGGCGGCACAGGCCCAGGGGACGCTCATCCAACTGGAAGCCGGACAAACGCGCGAATTCTGCGTGAGGACCGGGCTACTTGCCGAGAACGAAACACTTGACGAAGGAGAACTGTCGTGAGCATCGCTGTCGTGGGGTCGAACATGGTTGACCTCATCTCGTACATCGACCGCATGCCTGCCGAGGGCGAAACCGTCGAAGCCCCGAACTTCACAATGGGGTGCGGCGGTAAAGGTGCCAATCAAGCCGTTGCGTGCTCGCGGCTCGGCTCGAACGTCACCATGGTGACGAGGGTCGGCAACGACATCTTTGCCGAGAACACGATCCGGAATTTCCAGGACAACGGCATCGACACCACCCACGTGCTCACGACCGAGGCGACGAGTGGCGTGGCCCCAATCTTCGTTGATCCTGATTCGAAAAACTCGATCATCATCGTCAAAGGGGCGAACGCGCACCTGACCCCGCAAGACGTGGAGAATGCACGCGAGGACATTGCGAAGTGCAGCCTCATCATGCTTCAGCTCGAGATCGAGCTGGAGACCGTGTACTCCACGATCGAGCTCGGTAACGAACTCGGAATCCCCGTTCTCGTCAACCCCGCACCGGCATCCCCCGAGCTGCGCCTCGACAAGATCCGTGGGGCCGAGTTCGTCGTGCCGAACGAAACGGAGCTTTCGCTCCTGTCAGGTATGCCCGTCGACGACATGGACGATGTGCTGAAGGCTGCTCAGGTGCTCCTCAACGTCGGTATTCGCAACGTGATCGTGACCCTCGGCCGAAAGGGTGCCGTGTGGGTGCACGAGGGCGGCTCGACCTACGTTGACGGGCGTGCGGTTGGTGCAGTCGACACCACGGGTGCGGGTGATGCATTCATCGGGTGCTTCTCCCACTACTGGGTTGAAACCGGAGACATCGAATATGCCATGCGCATGGCGCGCCTGTATGCCTCCGACTCCGTGACGCGGCACGGCACTCAGACGTCCTACGCCACGGGGGAGGACTTCCGTGGCCGCCTGGCAAGTGACATCGCCGAGGTGAACCTTCCGGGCGCGGCCAACGAGAAGAAGGCGTAGCGACGAAGAACCCCTTCGTAAACCCGCGGGGACTACGGGCGGCCGGCTCGTAGTCCCCGTCTTTTATGTGACCTAAGGCCCTAAAACCGAGTCAAATGAGCGGCTTTTTGGGTTGTTTTATGGTGTGGGCCACGAGTTGGGGTGTGTGGTTTGCGTAGGGGTGGTGTGGGGCGTAGTGTTTTTCCTCGTTGCCCCGGAGGAATGTGGCGGGTGCTTGCTGGTTGTTGCTGGTGGGTGCGTGTGGTGTTTCTTGGTTGTTGGGCTGGGCTTTCGCTCTTGTTCGTGTTGCGGATCACGCGGCGTGGATTTGACGGGGTGGGTCTGGTTCGGTAAGTTGTAGGGGTTGCTCCAAAACGAAGTGCTCGTGTGAGTGTGGGTGTTTGGGTGCGTGTGTTGTTTGATATCTCAATAGTGTGTCTGTTTATTGATGCCAATTTTTTTTGGCAGGAACATTGAATTTCTTGTTCAATTTCTGGATGGTCAGCGTAATGTTGATTGTTTGTTTCTGCTGGGTTTAGATTTTTCTGTTTTTTAATGGAGAGTTTGATCCTGGCTCAGGACGAACGCTGGCGGCGTGCTTAACACATGCAAGTCGAACGATGAAGCTGTGCTTGCACAGTGGATTAGTGGCGAACGGGTGAGTAACACGTGAGTAACCTGCCCTCCACTTTGGGATAACTCCGAGAAATCGGGGCTAATACTGGATATGACCTTGGCCCGCATGGGTTGTGGTGGAAAGTTTTTCGGTGGGGGATGGGCTCGCGGCCTATCAGTTTGTTGGTGAGGTAGTGGCTCACCAAGGCGATGACGGGTAGCCGGCCTGAGAGGGCGACCGGCCACACTGGGACTGAGACACGGCCCAGACTCCTACGGGAGGCAGCAGTGGGGAATATTGCACAATGGGCGAAAGCCTGATGCAGCGACGCCGCGTGGGGGATGACGGCCTTCGGGTTGTAAACCTCTTTCAGCAAGGAAGAAGCGAAAGTGACGGTACTTGCAGAAGAAGCGCCGGCTAACTACGTGCCAGCAGCCGCGGTAATACGTAGGGCGCAAGCGTTGTCCGGAATTATTGGGCGTAAAGGGCTTGTAGGTGGCTTGTCGCGTCTGCCGTGAAAACCCAGGGCTTAACTCTGGGCGTGCGGTGGGTACGGGCAGGCTAGAGTGCGGTAGGGGAGACTGGAATTCCTGGTGTAGCGGTGAAATGCGCAGATATCAGGAGGAACACCGATGGCGAAGGCAGGTCTCTGGGCCGTTACTGACACTGAGAAGCGAAAGCATGGGGAGCGAACAGGATTAGATACCCTGGTAGTCCATGCCGTAAACGTTGGGCACTAGGTGTGGGGAGCATTCCACGTTTTCCGCGCCGTAGCTAACGCATTAAGTGCCCCGCCTGGGGAGTACGGCCGCAAGGCTAAAACTCAAAGGAATTGACGGGGGCCCGCACAAGCGGCGGAGCATGCGGATTAATTCGATGCAACGCGAAGAACCTTACCAAGGCTTGACATGCACTGGATCGCTGCAGAGATGTGGTTTTCTTTGGACTGGTGCACAGGTGGTGCATGGTTGTCGTCAGCTCGTGTCGTGAGATGTTGGGTTAAGTCCCGCAACGAGCGCAACCCTCGTTCCATGTTGCCAGCACTTCGGGTGGGGACTCATGGGAGACTGCCGGGGTCAACTCGGAGGAAGGTGGGGACGACGTCAAATCATCATGCCCCTTATGTCTTGGGCTTCACGCGTGCTACAATGGTCGGTACAATGGGTTGCGATACTGTGAGGTGGAGCTAATCCCAAAAAGCCGGTCTCAGTTCGGATTGGGGTCTGCAACTCGACCCTATGAAGTCGGAGTCGCTAGTAATCGCAGATCAGCAATGCTGCGGTGAATACGTTCCCGGGCCTTGTACACACCGCCCGTCAAGTCACGAAAGTCGGTAACACCCGAAGCCGATGGCCCAAGCTTTATGCGGGGAGTCGTCGAAGGTGGGATCGGTGATTGGGACTAAGTCGTAACAAGGTAGCCGTACCGGAAGGTGCGGCTGGATCACCTCCTTTCTAAGGAGTTTACTTTTGCCCTGCACCGCTTTTTGTGGTGTGCGTGTTCTGCGCCGTGTGTGTGCAGCGCGTATGGGGCTGGGTGGAACATCAATAAAAGATGAGTGGCTTTCTGGTTGTGTTTGAGTACGCCCTGTTGTGGGGTTGGAAAGAGTGCGGTTGGGGGTTGCTTGTTGTGGGCACACTATTGGGGTGTGAGGCTGCACGCGTGAGCGTTTTGGTCTTGTCCCTTCCTGTTGCTGCTGACTGTGGTTGGTGGTGGTGGGTGTGGGGGTGTTGTTTGTCAACTGCATAGTGGACGCGAGCATCTTGTAAGCAATTTTTTGTTACAGATAGTTCAATGTTTTTGGTCTATGTGTTCATTTTTGAGTGTTTCTAAGTTACTTAGAGCATACGGTGGATGCCTGGGCACAAGGAGCCGATGAAGGACGTGGGAGTCTGCGATAAGCCTCGGGGAGGTGACAACCGACCTGTGATCCGGGGATGTCCGAATGGGGAAACCCGCCGCGACGTGAGTCGTGGTACCCGCCGCTGAATGTATAGGTGGTGTGGGGGGAACGAGGGGAAGTGAAACATCTCAGTACCCTTAGGAAGAGAAAACAATAGTGATTGCGTGAGTAGTGGCGAGCGAAAGCGTAGGAGGCTAAACCATGCTGGTGTGAGACTCGGTAGGGGTTGCTGGTGTGGGGTTGTGGGGTGCATTTACACAATATCTACCGGTGTTGTGGCGTCGTGGTGTGTGGTAGGTGAAGCCTTGTGAGTGGGGCGCCATAGTGGGTGTGAGTCCCGTAGCTGAAACTGCATGGCCAGGCGTGGTGTTGCCCCGAGTAGGGCCGGGCTCGTGGAATCCGGTGTGAATCTGCCAGGACCACCTGGTAAGCCTAAATACTTCCTTGTGACCGATAGCGGACTAGTACCGTGAGGGAAAGGTGAAAAGTACCCCGGGAGGGGAGTGAAAGAGTACCTGAAACCGTGTGCTTACAATCCGTCGGAGCCTTGAGGGGTGACGGCGTGCCTATTGAAAAATGAGCCTGCGAGTTAGTGGTCGGTGGCGAGGTTAACCTGTGTGGGGTAGCCGTAGCGAAAGCGAGTCTGAATGGGGCGTTGAGTCGCCGGCTCTAGACCCGAAGCGAAGTGATCTATCCATGGGCAGTGTGAAGCGCGGGTAAGACCGTGTGGAGGCGCGAACCCACTTCAGTTGAAAATGGAGGGGATGACCTGTGGATAGGGGTGAAAGGCCAATCAAACTTCGTGATAGCTGGTTCTCCCCGAAATGCATTTAGGTGCAGCGTTGCGTGTTTCGTGCTGGAGGTAGAGCACTGGATAGGCGATGGGCCCCACCGGGTTACTGACCTTAGCCAAACTCCGAATGCCGGTACGTGAGAGCGTAGCAGTGAGACTGTGGGGGATAAGCTTCATGGTCGAGAGGGAAACAGCCCAGAACATCAGCTAAGGCCCCTAAGCGTGTGCTAAGTGGGAAAGGATGTGGAGTTGCTGAGACAACCAGGAGGTTGGCTTAGAAGCAGCCACCCTTGAAAGAGTGCGTAATAGCTCACTGGTCAAGTGATTCTGCGCCGATAATGTAGCGGGGCTCAAGTACACCGCCGAAGCTGTGTCACTCCATTTTGTGTGGGGTGGGTAGGGGAGCGTCGTGTGGCCGGTGAAGCTGCGGGGGAACCCAGTGGTGGAGGCTATGCGAGTGAGAATGCAGGCATGAGTAGCGAAAGACGGGTGAGAAACCCGTCCTCCGAATGATCAAGGGTTCCGGGGCTAGGTTAATCCGCCCCGGGTTAGTCGGGACCTAAGGCGAGGCCGACAGGCGTAGTCGATGGATAACGGGTTGATATTCCCGTACCGATAGTGTGAGGACCCATACCGAGGCGTGTGATGCTAACCACCCGAGCTGCTGCTTCCTTCCCTTTGGGTTGGTTGTTGGTGGTGAGGCTGGGAACCAAGTGCGTAGTAGGTCAGCGTGTGGGATGACGCAGTGAGGTAGCTTCCGCGGGGTAATGGTTGTCCCCGTTCAAGCGAGCAGCCCGAGTGCGAGTAATGTTGTGCTCTTGTGGGTGAGTCGTGATGAGGACCCTTTATTGGGGTAGGTGGGTGATCCTGGACTGCCGAGAAAAGTTCCGGCGTGACGAGCACTATTGCCCGTACCCTAAACCGACTCAGGTGATCAGGTAGAGAATACTAAGGAGTTCGAGAGAATCGTGGTTAAGGAACTCGGCAAAATGCCCCCGTAACTTCGGGAGAAGGGGGGCCTGAGGTGTGAGAGCACTGATGGCCGCAGAGACCAGGGAGAAGCGACTGTTTACTAAAAACACAGGTCCGTGCGAAGACGTAAGTCGCTGTATACGGACTGACGCCTGCCCGGTGCTGGAAGGTTAAGAGGACTGGTTAGCCCCTTGTGGGCGAAGCTGAGAATTTAAGCCCCAGTAAACGGCGGTGGTAACTATAACCATCCTAAGGTAGCGAAATTCCTTGTCGGGTAAGTTCCGACCTGCACGAATGGCGTAACGACTTCTCCACTGTCTCAACCGCGAACTCGGCGAAATTGCATTACGAGTAAAGATGCTCGTTACGCGCAGCAGGACGGAAAGACCCCGGGACCTTTACTATAGTTTGGTATTGGTGTTCGGAACGGCTTGTGTAGGATAGGTGGGAGACTGAGAAGCTGGCACGCTAGTGTTGGTGGAGTCGTTGGTGAAATACCACTCTGGTCGTTTTGGATTCCTCACTTCGAACCATGATCTGGTTCAGGGACAGTGCCTGATGGGTAGTTTAACTGGGGCGGTTGCCTCCTAAAGAGTAACGGAGGCGCTCAAAGGTTCCCTCAGCCTGGTTGGCAATCAGGTGTTGAGTGTAAGTGCACAAGGGAGCTTGACTGCGAGACAGACATGTCGGGCAGGAGCGAAAGCTGGAACTAGTGACCCGGCACCTCATTGTGGAATGGGTGTCGCTCAACGGATAAAAGGTACCCCGGGGATAACAGGCTGATCTTGCCCAAGAGCTCATATCGACGGCATGGTTTGGCACCTCGATGTCGGCTCGTCGCATCCTGGGGCTGGAGTTGGTCCCAAGGGTTAGGCTGTTCGCCTATTAAAGCGGTACGCGAGCTGGGTTTAGAACGTCGTGAGACAGTTCGGTCCCTATCCGCTGCGCGCGTTGGATATTTGAGAAGGCCTGTCCCTAGTACGAGAGGACCGGGATGGACTAACCTCTGGTGTGCCAGTTGTTCTGCCAAGGGCATGGCTGGTTGGCTACGTTGGGAAGGGATAACCGCTGAAAGCATCTAAGCGGGAAGCCTGCTTCGAGATGAGATATCCGTACATTTTTTGTGTGGGAGGTCCCCTGTAGATGACGGGGTTGATAGGCCAGATGTGGAAGCGCGGTAACGTGTGGAGCTGACTGGTACTAATTGGCCGATGACTTACTTGCACTCTTGTTTGCTTTGTTTGTGTGTTCGCGTTCACTGTGTGGTTGACATTCCACACCCCCTGCTTGTTTGTGGGGAGGGTTTTGGTTGTTTCGGTGGTCATAGCGTTGGGGAAACGCCCGGTTCCATTCCGAACCCGGTAGCTAAGCCCAGTTGCGCCGATGGTACTGCACTCGGGAGGGTGTGGGAGAGTAGGACACCGCCGAACTATTCTTTGAGGGTGGAGCCCCGGCCGCTAGGGTCGGGGCTCCCCACATTTAACGCCCGAATTTTTGGAGCCAATACCCCTGAGCTAAGGTTCGGGGTTTTCTTTTGCCTTCATGCGAATGCTTGCATCATCCGTGTGTTTACCGATCGCGCTGCCCGCATGGTGAAGAGAGTCAGCTAGCTGAGCGCTCTCGCTCGCTTAGTCACTGAACTTATCCGTCGATCGAGGGCATCGAGGAGAAAAGCTGATTGCTCCACCTTTTCGCCGGTGTTAGATGCTTTGTAGGTGAGGCGATAGTCAGGAGCCGGTGCCCGAAGCTTCGCCGGCATCTTGTCCTGGAGCGGCCCCTGCCTGTCTGGCCACCGAGTCTGTGCTCAAGTGTTGCTACGCTCCGACGGAATCATGCCATTGGACTCGTGCGGCTCCGCGAGGTTTTCGCCTTTATCGAGATCATCGCCGCTTTCGGGCGGGATGGCATGGGCTAAATGCGCTGGCGGAGCCGCTGAGTAGTTTGCAATTACCTTACGAAGGGTTCTTGCACTTTTGTTGTCGTTTTTGAGGAGTGGGAAGTCCAGGCGAGAATGTCTATCCCATCTTCGAAATGAACTCGTCGCCCCAGGCGGTAACGTCTTCGGGACTCAGCGCTCCGGCGTTTGCACCGATGATATAGACGAGTGCGCCGGAAGAGTTCTGTTTGTAGCACGTATGACTATTCGTGGTTTTGGATTCGCATGTCCAGCTGCCTACGGTCTTCTTTTCTCCACTTCCGTACTTTGTGAACATGTCTTGGGTGTCTTTGTCATTGATGATCGAAGCGATATAGACAAGAGTCATATCCTGAGAGACGTAGGTTCCGCCAACGTCGCCGATTCCGGCATCGCCGAACGAGGGGTCGAGGCTTGTCGAGCCAACCTGTTGAGGAAGGTTCCCCGATGCCACTCCGCCTCCACCGCCGGGCTGCGGAGCGTCTCCACCGCCTTGTCCCGGCTGAGGGCTATTGCCGCCGTCCCCGGGTTGCGGGTCGTTGCCCCCGGTGCCAGGTTGGGGCATCGGCTGGGGGATATTCTTGACGTCGTCAGGTTGAGGGCTGTCGCTGCTGTTTCCACCGGGCGCGGGGTTCGGAGCAGGAGCTGAACCCCCGTTGTTATTCGTGTTCCCCTTGTCGTCCTTGCCCTTGAGGTCCTTTTCCGCGGAGCTCACTTCTGAGGCGGGAACCTCTTTTTTGTCGTCGCCATTGAGGAGCGTGAACGCGAGGACGCCTCCACCGACCAGGAGAGCGAGCAGGAGGAGAACACCGCAGCCGATTCCAACCCACAGTCCAGTCTTGCTCCTCTTCTGTGGAGGCATACCGCCGCCGGGGTATCCCGCGGGCTGGTTGTATTGCCCTTGAAAATTGCCCTGATCGTATGAGGGCTGCTGGTCGTAGCCTTGGTTGCCGTTCGGATTTGCACTCGAAGCAGCTCCTGGCTGCCACTCGGGGTTGCTCATGTTCGATGTCTTCCTGCTGTGCTGGGTCGCGAAGGTGCGAGAAGCGGACGGGACGTGTCGCAGACGCCAATGTAGGCGCAGGCGCCAGTCAGTATTACACATCACATCGATGGAAACCTAGAGTTGCCTATCTCAAAATTGCGGTGAGAGCACCAGGGGTTGAAAAACGCAGGCGGGAGGATCCTGACGAGCTTTTGCTTACGGAATGCACCTCGGCGTCTTTGCCTTGGCTCGCACATCTCACCCCCACGCTGTGTGTGCTCCCGTTCGGGTGCTTTAGTGTGGCGCGGTCGCAAGCTGATCGCCGAACTGGGCGATCTCGTTGAGGTCTTTCACATTGGAGGCCATAATGAGCACGATCGCGCCGCCAGGGCCCTGGGCGTAACAGTCGCCGCCGTTCTCTACGAAGGCGTCTTCTTGGCATTTCCAGTTGCCGATCTGTTTTCCGGTCGCGTCAAGATCTTGGACAAAGAGTCGACCGCTCTCGGTATCGTGGAATACCTCGACCCAGAAGATCGCAGAGCTGTTTGGTGAGGAGTACACCTTCTCAACATCACCGAAATCTAGTTTCGGTTGGCTTTCGTCGACTTTGAAATCTCCCACTTGATCCGGGGGAGTATAGCCGCCGCTGGGATTCGAGCCCGGGGCGGGATCCGGCCCGTTCGGTCCCGGCGCCGGCTGGGGGCCAGGGTCAGGACCGTTGGGCCCTGGGGCCGGTGCAGGTTGAGGTCCGGGATTCGGGTCTGGATTCGGAGCCGGGTTGGGGTTCGGCTGCGGCGCTGGGTTCGGACCAGGTGCTGGAGCCGGGTTGGGGTTAGGTACAGGGTTATCCCCACCGCCATCACTCACGGGAGCCTTGGGGTTCGGGGCGGGCGCGGGTGCGCTCGTGGTCGTGTCGTCTTTAGAGTCCGACGCTTCCTTGTCTTTGTTGTTCATGAGCATGAAGGCGAGAACTCCACCGGCGATGAGAAGGAGCACGAATGCGACGCCCATCCCGATCGCGACCCACAGAACCATCCTGTTTTTCTTTTCCGGGGGTACCGGGCCCGGTTGGGTCATTGGAGTGCCGCCCTGTGGTGCTTGGTAAGGGCTGCCAGCCTGGTACTCGGTTGGTTCTGCGTGGGGATCGGGGGTCTGCTGCCAATTATTGTTGTTCATTCAACGCTCCAAGGAGTTCGTCGCCCCATGCTGCGAGTTCGTTGGGGGCGAGCGTCTTGGCTCCAATCGCCACGTAGCCGTGAGTGGCGTCTTGCGTGATGCAGCCGGTAAGTGAGCTGGACTCTTCCACGGCGCATGTCCATTTGCCGATTTTTTGGGGGTTAGGGAGGGTCTTCGCAACGCTCTCAGCGTTACGGTCGGTGTTCTTGCCGACTCCAACTTCGATCTGGGTGCCGTCGGGCATTTGGTACACGGAATGGAAGTCAAAGTTTTGAGGGGCTTGGTGGGGCTCCCCGGAGTTGACGAGAACGGCGTCTCCGATCTTTTGGGGTTCGCCGCCCCGAGCTTCGACTGGCCCGGAGCCGTCGTCGGGCTCGGGTTCCGGTGTCGGTGCGGGCTGCGAGGTCCGTTCGTCCCCGCCCTCATCGCTTGGTGGTGCCGACGCTGGATCGCTTTGGCCGTCGTCTTGTGGGCTCGGGTCGGGAGCTGTAGACGACGTGGTCGTGTCGTCGCCGCCCGATTCCTTCGAATCATTCCCGCTCATGAGCGCGAACGCGAGGATGATGCCGCCGACGATGAGGGCGAGCAGCACGATGCAGCCGCAGCCGAGGCCAACCCACAGGCCGGTCCTGCTCTTCTTTGCGGTCGGTATTCCGGGAAGGTGGCCGCCGTGTGGCGTGAATTGGGTCATGAGCTCGCTCCTCCGGCTGCGATGAACTGATCACCGAAGTTGGCGAGAGTTTGGGCATCTGGCGTGCCGATCACCTTCACGACGTCGGTGCCGTTGGAAGATTTCACGCAAATGTTTTGGCTCGGGTCTCCTTGGAAGGTCCCGCACGTCCAGCCGTTGATTTCTTGTCCGTCAGTGATGGTTTTCTTTTCATCCTCGGGGCTGAGCGTGGGATTTGCCGCGCCCGACACTTCGATCATGTCCATTGCGCTGTTGCTGTAGGCAGCGACGTAATCCGCACCGACAGTATTGCCTGTTCCAACACCGGCGAGTGTGTAGTCGCCGACTTGTTGCGGTTTATTTGAACTGCTGTCGCCCGAGGGCTGTTCTGGCATGGGAGCAGGCCCTGGGTCGTTGCCACCATCGTTGGGAGCCGGAGCGGGATTTGATGCCGTGCTGTCGCCGCCGCTGGGGGCGGGCGCTGGATTTGGTGCCGGTGCTGCAGCCGATGTCGTCGTGCCACCGTCTTTCGATTCCTTCGAATCGTCCCCGCCCATGAGCATCACTGCGAGCACGATGACACCGATGAGGAGGGCGAGGAGCAAGAGGCAGCCGCAGCCGAAGCCGACCCATAGGCCGGTATTGCTCTTTTTTTGCTGTGGCATAGCGCCCGGGTATCCCATAGCGGGCTGCCCCTGCACCGCACCGTGATTGATTGGAGCCTGATTCCACTGGTTGTTCGACATGTGCGGGGTCCTCATCGGGTGGGGCGGTGTGCGCACGCGCACAAGGGATAGCGCAGCTGACTGTAACGCTGTGCCGTTCGTCAGTATTACACATCACACCGAAGGAGTACTAGGGCTTCCGTTAATCTACGGCGCGGTGTGCGGGGCGAGATCTACTTCGGCTATTTGAGTTGCTCCATAAACTCTTCACCCCAGGCCGCAATGGTGCTGAGGTCGGCGTCGGTATCAAGCGGAACGAGGAGAACTCTTCCACGTTCGTCGTCGGCCATGCAGACGTTCATCTCGTACTGCGTCCCGCACACCCAAGGCCCGATGTCTTGCCGGTTCATGAGGCCGGCGGTGTCCTCTTCAAACGTGCGGCCCGTATCATTCTCGATCCCGATCTCGAACCCGCCGCCGCTCTCATCTTCGTAGCGGGCGCGCACGACGTAATCGTGATCCGGGTCTTCCCCGCGGGCTTCGGAATAAGCAAGGTGGGTATCGCCCACCGTTTCGGGTTCTCCGGATTTGGGGGACACAGCCTGGGAGCTTGAGGTATCGGGGGAGGGGTCCGACGCTTGCTCTTCCCTATCGCCCAGGAACATGAAGGCAAGAAGCCCGGCAACAGTGAGTGCTGCGAGCGCAACGAACATGCCACCGCAGCCAAGTAGCACCCACAGGAGAGTGTTGTTTTTGCGCTCCGGGGATGCAGAGGGGGGATTGGGTTGTCCCAATGGTGGTTGCATGCCATAAGAATAAATGAAAGCGCCTTTGCTCCTGCACCGCCCGTACAGAAGACCTTCGTCAGCATTGATATTTGACGCGATATTTAGCAATGGCCGCCTGTTGGACCGGTCAGCCGGCTCGTTCGCAACGTCTCTAGGTAAAAACCTGCAGGCGAATGCTAGTTTTAAGCAAAATCAACGCTCCAAGGAGGTCCAATGGGCACGTTTTTCACCGGTGAAAGTACGCCCGGGCTCATCGACTGGTCGTCGATGCCTACTTACAACACGATTATGGCCATCGCTGCTGGCGCCACCCTTCTCGCGCTCGTACTATTCGTACGCGGGTTAGCGAAACGCAGTACGCTCTCGCGCACCGAAGAAGTTTCGGAAGGGACAGAAGAGTACCGCGAGCTTGCCGCTTTTCTCGACGGCTATGCCGTTGCCTTTGGAGTATTCGGGCTCATTCTTTTTACGACCGGCCTCCACATGATTCTCACATGGCCGCTCGCGGAGGGCGGTTTTCCGTTCGACAACATCGTCTTCGGCGAAACCTGCCTGCCGCTCGGTGCACTGGCTCTTGGCGCTTCACTTTACCTGTGGCGTCGCCGCGATAGCGTCCTCGACGCCCCGAACCCTCTTGTGCATCTCGCGCGCATTGCGAGCCCAGTAGGCTTCTTCACCGTGCTCCTCGGCCTTGCATTGATTGGCATTGCACTTGCGGGTCTCGTGTACCAGCTTTTTGCAGCACCTCCACAAGAGCCCATCTCGGGTGCGTTCGCAAGCATGCCTATGCTCGAAAACGGCGCACTGGCCGTTCTCTTCTGTCTCGTGGCTTTTGGAGCGATCTGTTTCCCATTCATCACGAAACAGATCCGCGAGAAGGGGGCGCTCACGCCGCTTGCCGTCGTAGCAGGATGGAGCCTCGCACTTGCTGGCATCGCTTGGGGTCTTTTTGGCGCGATGAACTTCTATACCCACATCGGGCTCATTGTGAACACCATGTGAGCACACGGACGCGATGGCGTAGGTGGGCCGGCTGCTTGAGAGCCGGCCCACCTAGCTATTTGCTCGCTATTTGTGGAAAAGGCTCTTTTTGCCGAAGGCGGGCTCGCTCGTGACGAGAACCCCGAGCGAGCGGAAAACGGACTCGTCGACGGAGCCGAGGATCGTCGTCGTGTGCACGTCGCAGCCACGCAGGTTCTTAATCTGCGCGAGCGCGGCGGCTGCATTCTTGTCGCTCCCCGCGGAGACCGATAGGGCGATGAGCACTTCGTCGGTGTGCAGGCGCGGATTGCGCGAGCCCAAGTGGTCCACCTTGAGAGTCTGGATCGGCTTGATCGACTCGGGCGACAGCAAAAGGGCATCCTCGGGAATCCCCGCGAGATGCTTGAGCGCGTTGAGGAGCATGGCAGCGGAAGCACCGAGCAGGTCTGAGGTCTTGCCTGTAATGAGGGTGCCGTCGGAAAGCTCGAGGCACGAAGCAGGCCCGCCGGTTTTTTCGGCGAGGGCGAGAGCAGGCTTCACTGTGGGGCGAATCGTTTCGTCCACGCCGAGTTTCGCCATCACGAGCTTGATGCGCTGCGACTCGAGCGGGGGAAGTTCGAGCTTTTTTTCGGAAACACGGGCCTTGAAGTAGCGGCGCACAACCTCTTGCGTCGCGGCCTCGCGGCAGGCGTCGTCGTCGGTGATCGCGTACCCGGCCATGTTCACGCCCATGTCGGTCGGAGAAGCGTAAGGGCACTGCCCGAGGATGCGTTCGAGGAGGATTCTGAGCAGAGGGAACGCTTCGATATCGCGGTTGTAGTTGACGGCCTTTTCGCCGTACGTTTCGAGGTGGAACGGGTCGATGAGGTTGACGTCGTCGAGATCCGCGGTCGCCGCCTCATAGGCGAGGTTCACGGGATGCTCAAGCGGAAGGTTCCAGATCGGGAACGTCTCGAATTTCGCGTAGCTCGAGGCGATTCCGCGCTTGTGGTCGTGATAAATCTGCGACAGACACGTCGCGAGCTTGCCCGACCCAGGCCCCGGCGCCGTCACGATGATGAGGTCGCGTTCAGTTTTTGCCCACTCGTTTTGACCAAGTCCCTCCTCGGACACGACGAGGGTTGGGTCCGGGTAGCCCTTGATCGTGCGGTGGCGCACGACCGTCAAACCGAGTCGCTCCATGCGAGTTTTAAACTGTGACGCCGCCTCGTTATGGTCGTCCATTTGCGTGAGCACGATCGTGTTGACGAGGAAACCGCGCTCGCGGAACACATCCACGAGGCGCAGAACGTCCTCCTCATACGTGATGCCGAGGTCGGCGCGCATCTTGTCGTGTTCAATATCGTGGGCGTTGATGGCGATAAGGATCTCGAGCTCATCCTTCAGCTCGTAGAGCATCGCGATCTTGTTATCGGGTGTGAACCCGGGAAGAACCCTCGAAGCGTGCAGGTCGTCGAAAAGCTTGCCGCCCATTTCGAGATAGAGCTTCCCGCCGATCTGGGCCCGCCGCTCGGCGATGTGCTTCGACTGCAGCTCGATGTATTTTTCGGGATCAAAACCTTGCGTGCGTGCCATGCGAGCCTCCTGCGATGAGATGAGAAAACGAGGGGGCCGGTGGCATACGACCTGCATGTGCAGCCCTCGACATTTTAGGGCACGAGCGGGTGAGTTTCCAGGACCGTTGCGGTCCGACGGTCCCCGCGCGTACCCGCGATGCCTACTCTTTCGCGGTGGCCCTGCTCTCAGCCCTTCACGGAGCCGCTCATCATGCCCGAAATGAAGTACTTCGACAGCAGGATGTACACGACGAGGGTGGGAGCCGAAGCAAGAAGTGCGCCCGCCATCGACACCCCGTAGTTGGTTAGCAGCGCGCCGTTGGCGAGGTTGTTGAGCGCGAGAGTCACCGGGCCGTTCATCGGGGTCGCGAAGAACACCGCGAACAGGAAGTCGTTCCACGCGTTCGTGAACTGCCAGATCATGACCACCACGAAACCGGGAATCGAGATGGGCAGCGCAACGGACCAGAACGTGCGGAGCATCCCCGCGCCATCAACCTTGGCGGCTTCGATGAGCGACTCGGGAACCGTCTCGAAGTAGTTGCGGAAGATAAGCGTGCAGATCGGGATACCGAACACGACGTGCACGAGAATAAGCGAGGGAACGCCCGAGTCGATGGGCAGAGCAAGCACGAGCGAGAGCAGGGGGATCATCACGGCCTGATAGGGCAGGAACATGCCAAACAGGAGGAACGTGAATACGACATCCGCCCCGGGGAAACGCCAGCGAGACAGCACAAAGCCGTTCATGCACCCGAGAGCCGAGGAGATGATCGTCGAGGGAATGACCATCGCAAACGAACGTCCCATCGCAGGCGAGAGCGTTTCCCAGGCTTCCGCCCAGTTCTCAAGCGTCCACTCGCTCGGCAGCGCCCACGCGCGGGCGGCCGAGGCATCGCCGCTCGTTTTGAAGCTCGTGACGATGAGGACATAGACGGGAATCAGGACGAGGACGACGCCGATGAGGAGAAGGGTGAGGCGGGCGAACCGCCACGGGGAAACCGAGGAGGTGTTCACGACTGACGCTCCCTGTGTTGCTGAATGAGATAAGGAACGATGAGGACGCCCACGATGATGAGAAGAATCGTGCCGACGGCAGCCGCGTTCGCGTAGTCGAAGCTCGACTTAAACACGAACATGTCCACGGCGGGGATCTTGGTTTGGTAGTTCGAGGGTTTCGAGATCGACATGATGAGGTCGAAGCTCTTGAGGCTCATGTGCGCGATAATCACGAGAGCGCTCATGATGATGGGGGTGAGCTGCGGGAAGATCACGTGGCGGTAGATTTGCCACTCGCTCGCACCGTCCATGCGACCCGCTTCGCGAAGCTCATCGGGAACGCCGCGGAAGCCGGCGAGAAAAAGCGCCATGACATAGCCGCTCAGCTGCCAAATCGCCGGAAGGGCAATCGCGGCGATGCCCCACGTGATGTTGTTCCACCAAGGGTTTTGGAGAAAGCCGAGTCCCACCATCTGAAAGAGGCGGTTAAGCCCACTTGCACTCTCGCCCTGGTTGGAGTTGAGGAGCCAGCGCCACACCACGCCCGAGGCCACGAAGGACACAGCCATTGGGAAAAGGTAGATGGTTTGGAACACTCGACCACCTTTGATGGGGCGATCGAGAAGCCACGCCCACACGAACCCGGTGATCATCGCGCCACCCAAGAACACCACCGTGAAAATCACGAGGTTCATGAGTGAGTGGCGAAAATCGGGGCTCGAGAGAAGAGCGATGTAGTTATCGAGGCCAACGAACTTACTGGGTTGCACGCCGTTCGCTTGCGCTGCCGTGTGGTTGTCAGTGAGAGAGGTCCACACGTTCTGCGCCATAAGCACGTAGACGAAGATCCCCACGAGAATGAGCGAAGGCGAGATGAGCAGCAGGGGCGCCGCATACTTTTTCATGCCTGGTCCTAGGGTGGAAGTGGCATCGGTGGGGGCCGGGCGAGCGTCGGAAATGAGATCCCCGGCCCCGAAACCGATGTGAAAGCGGAGCTTACTTCTTCATGTTCGATTCGGCAGCGGAAACAAGCTCGGCCTGGAATGCCTTGGCGTCGGTCGCGCCGGAGGTGAACTTGCTCGTTGCGTCGGAAATGGCGTTGAGCCACGCGACCGAAGTTGCCGCACCGTGGGCGATCGAGGCGCAGATCTTGTCGTGTGCGAAGGACTCGAGCGCGGACTGCTGATACGCCGGGAACTTCGAGACATCAGCGTCGGTGCGCGCCGGGATCGAGCCCTTGGCGAGATTGAAGGCTTCCTGACCTTCAACGGACGAGATGGTCTTGAGCCACGCCTTCGCGTTGTCGGCGTGCGGTGCGCCCACAGGCAGGGTGAAGGAGTCCGCGAGGAAACCGAAGATCTTGTCGCCAGAGGCGGCCGAGGGCACCTCGAAGTAGACATAGTCCTTCATGTCTTCCTTGCCGGCTTCCTGGAATGCTGCAACGGCCCAGTCGCCCATGACGTTGTAGGCGGCCTTCTCGTCGATCACGAGGGCTGTCGCTTCGGGCCAATCGAGCGAATCTCGGTCGGAGTTGGTGTAGCCCACGAGCTTCTCGAACGCCGCGATCGCAGTGGCGACTTCCGCACCTGCCCAGTCGGTCGAGCCGTCGAACAGGCCGTTGTAGGCGTCCGCGCCGAGGTGGGACATGAGCACTGCTTCAAGCAGGTTGACCTGCGTCCACGGTGCCGCGAGAGAAAGCGCGGTGACACCCGCAGCCTTGGCCTTTTCGAGGTCGGCGAGCCAGGCATCGAACGTCTCGGGGACAGCCTTCGGGTCGATCCCGGCCTTCTCGAGCACGGCTGCTGATGCCCACACGACGTTCGAACGGTGAATGTTGGACGGCACCGAATAGATCTTGCCATCCACCGTGAGGAGCTTGACCAAACTGTCAGGGAAGGCCTTGCGCAGGTCGAACTCGTCGTAGAGTCCAGAGACGTCTTCGATCTGGCCAGCATTGATGTAATCGGTCAGCTCGCCACCCGCGTGCGCCTGGAAAGTGTCAGGCGGATTCTTGGTCTGCAAGCGCGACTGGAGCATGTCCTTTGCGGCACTGCCCGCACCACCCGCGACGGAGCCATTGACGAACTTAATCTTGGGGTTTTGCTCGTTGAATACCTTGACGAGAGCGTCGAGGCCCGCTTTCTCCGAGCCTTGGGCCCACCACGTGAAAACCTCGACAGAGTCGTCCCCTCCAGCGGAGCCGCCACCGGAGGAGTTGGAACATGCTGCGAGCGCGCCAAGCGCAATACCAGCGGACGTGAGAGTGAGGAAAGTCCTCCGTGCGATCATTGCTGTTCTCCTTTAAACAACAGGGGCGTCGTTGCCGAGTGCCGCGATGCGGCGGCCCTATTGTAGTCGCACTGGGCCCCGCGATCCAATCCGAGCGGTTGGAATGTTGTAAGTGCCGTGATCGCGCGGGCGCGGCGCGTCAGCGTGATTACGATGAGGTGACATCGCCAGTAGAGAGTAGAGACCGCGTCCGCCTAGGGCGTAAGAGGGAGATAGTGTGACGACATACCGAGGCGTCGCCGTAAGCGCCGGCCGCGTGATCGATCCGGTCAAGGTTATGGCCCCTCCCGTGACCGAACCCGAGGCCGGAAAGACGCTCCCAGAGGGTGAAGCGCGCGAGGCTGAGGCTGCTCGCATCTCACAGTCAGCTGCGGCGGTCAAAGCAGATCTTGAAGCGCGCGCGGAAAGAGCGAGTGGCGACGGCAAAGCCGTTCTCGAGGCGACAGCGCAAATGGCGGCGGATCCAACGCTCACAACGAGCGCGGAGCAGCTTGTACGCACCGCCGGTATGAGCGCCGAACGCGCCGTGTGGGAAGCCGGCGAGCAGGTCGCCACGATGCTTGAGGGCCTCGGCGGCTACATGGCCGAGCGCGTTGCCGACGTTAAGGATGTGCGCGCTCGCATCGTCGCCCACCTCCGCGGCGAACAGGCGCCCGGCATCCCGTTCTCGACCGAGCGCTTCGTACTCGCCGCGATCGATCTCGCCCCCGCCGACACAGCAACCCTCGACCCGACCATCGTTTCGGCGCTTATCACCTCCGACGGTGGGCCGCAGTCGCACACCGCGATTCTCGCGCGCCAGCTTGGGATTCCTGCCGTTGTCGCCGCGAAAGGCGTCGAGAGCATCGAGCCGGGAACGGTCGTGTACGTGGATGGTGCCGCCGGCACCGTGACCAGTGAGTTCGGCGACCGAGAGCGGGAACTCTCCGCCACCTGGTACGAGCTCGTGAAAAACCCGCTCACATACTCCGGCGGGGGTGCGGAGCTTTTCGACGGTACCCGCGTTCCACTGCTCGCCAATGTGGGCGGCGAAAAGGACGCGGCTTTAGCCGCCGAGGCCAATGCTGACGGCGTGGGTCTCTTCCGAACCGAGTTCTGCTTCCTCGACCGCGACGAGGAGCCGAGTATCGAGGAGCAGGCCGAGGCGTATGCGGGGGTGCTTCGGCACTTTCCGGGTAGGAAGGTCGTGATCCGTACACTCGACGCGGGTGCCGACAAGCCGCTTCCGTTTTTGACCGATGCCGACGAGCCGAACCCCGCGCTTGGCGTCCGGGCCTATCGCACCTCGTGGGAGAAGCGCTCGGTGCTCGAGAACCAGCTGAAGGCAATCGCAAAAGCGAGCTGCGAGACGAGCGCTGAGCCGTGGGTCATGGCACCGATGATCTCGACACTCGAGGACACCGAAGATTTCGTGTCGATGGCACGCTCCGCTGGCGTGGAGCGCGCCGGCATCATGGTCGAAACTCCGAGCGCGGCCCTCACAAGCGATCACCTGATGGGCGTCGCCGACTTTGCTTCGATTGGCACGAACGACCTCACGCAATACACGATGGCTGCCGACCGCATGCTCGGCTCCCTCGCGCAGCTCAACGATCCGTGGCAGCCTGCCGTCCTCGCGCTCGTGGGCGCAACGGCGACGGGTGCGCGGGTCGCGGGTGGCGACCCGGAAGCCTTCGGCGACGGCGCGAACAAGCCCGTGGGCGTATGCGGTGAGGCAGCAGGCGACCCCGCGCTCGCGGTCGTCCTCGTGGGGCTCGGTGTGAACTCCCTGTCAATGACGCCTCGATCGCTGCCAGCAGTCGCGAAAGTCTTGTCGACCGTGTCGCTGGCGGATGCGCGCGAACTCGCTCGTCTCGCGGTGTGCTCACCGACCGCCGCCGAAGGCAAACGGGCCGTGCGTGCGAAGCTCCCCATCATTGAGGAACTCGGACTCTAACGGGCTGAATGAAGCGAAGGGGGTATGCCGCTCGGCATGCCCCCTTCATCAGCCAACAGAGGTGTAGTTGGTACTTAGGCCTGCGCGTCGAGATCCGTCTCGAGAAGCTCCGCGAGCTTGTTGACCGACTCTTCGGCTCCGTCGCCCTCGGCACGCAGAACAACCTCGTCGCCGTGGCCAGCGCCGAGAGTCATAAGCATAAGAATTGACGAGGCGTCGATCGGCGCGCCGCCAACCTTTTCGATCGTGACCTTCGCGGGCTGTTCACCCGCGGCCTTCGAGAAAATAGCGGCGGGGCGGGCATGGAGCCCGGAAGCGGCCGCAATCTTGACGGTGCGTTCTGCCATGATGTGCCTTTCGACGAGCCGGTATGCCACATGGACAAACACCAGCGGGAAAATTTTAGTGAGGCCACCCTACCGAATGACGCTGCAGGTGACCTTGTTGGAACCGTCTCGTGCGGGCCATCCTCACAGCCCGCGAATCTCCTCGAAGTCAGGATCAAACACCGCGAGAACCTCGAGCGGCGCCTCTGCCTCAGCTAGTGCCCGGCGGCGATCCTCCTCCGCAAACACCTGCGAGATTGCCTGAAGCAGCATCAGATGCTCATCGCCAATGCCCGCAATGGCGATAACGAACGACACCTTTTCCTCGCCGCTGTCACCCCAAGCAATCGGCTCGTCATACTTCACGACGCTCATCGCTGTGCGGTGAATATTGCTCTTTGCCTCGCTCGTTGCATGGGGAACCGCAACGCCATACCCCATAAACGTTGACACCGCGTCCTCGCGCTCGTGCATCGCCTCAACATACGCCGGATCGATCGCCTCGAGTTCAACGAGGAGATCGCCTGCCTCCTCAATCGCCTCGCTCTGATTTCGAGCAAGGCCCGGAACGCGAATCGCATGCGGCGAAAGAATGACCGACTCGCCCGACGCCGACGGCGCCCCTTTCCCATGATCGCGCGTTACATCGCATGCCCACCGCGGAGCAGCGTGCTCAGATCCGTCACGACTTCGTGAAATGTTCATGATCCACGCCTTTCAAAAGATGCTTCACCTCGAGTCTAGGTGGCGTCGGACCCCTCCGCCTCAGGAAAAACGAACTTCCCGTACGTGAAGTACCGGAACGTCGTGGAAACCACCTGGCCAATGAACGTGCCGCTCACGTTGTCCGCGAAGGCCGAATCCAGCCCGAGGACGTAGCGGGAAAACCCCAGGCAACCGAGCTGCAGCGCGCTCGCGATCACGTTCACGATGATGAACGCGAGAATGGATTTCGCGGTCTGCGGCTTGTCACGGTCCCCGTACGTCCAAAAGCGATTCCCGAGATACGTGAGGCAGCTGGCCGTCGCGATCGTGAGGATCTTGGCGAGGATCGGCTGGCCGTGCATGAGCCCCTCGTCCCAGCCGTGCGTCGGGCTCCAAAACACGAGGACGTTATACATCGCCGCATCAAAGAAGAAGACGAGGCCGCCCACGATCAGGAACTTCGAGCCGCGCAGCGCATGTGCAAGAGCGGCAGCTTTCGAGGGGGAGTCCTTCGCGGTCACGCCCCAACATTACAGGCCGTGCTGCAGCGAACGAATGGAGTTAGGCTGAGGTGCTATGGGACGAGTGACAGCATCGACGCGCCTCACGCGCGTACGCATCCGCGACGGCAAGCTTTACCACTCCGAGCGGCCCGATAGCGTCGCCGTCGAAGAGCCGCTCGACATTCGCCTCAACGGCCAGCAGCTCTCGATGACGATGCGCACCCCCGGTCACGACGTTGAACTCATCCACGGTTTCCTTCATGCGGAGGGGTACATCACGAACCGCGATGACATTCGCGAAGCTCGCTACTGCGATGGCGCCGTCGTTGAAGACGACTCGGGTTTCGAACGCAACACCTACAACGTCATGGATTTCACCACCCGCACCATCACAGCAGCCCCGGTGATCACGAAGCCGTTCCTTACCTCGAGCGCGTGTGGCGTGTGCGGTTCGGCTTCAATCGACCAGGTGACGCAGCGGGTACGTCACGATTTCGCTCCGACGTTTGCCATGCAGCCGTCGAACCTTCTTCGGGCGCAACGCGAGCTAGGCGACGGCCAGGCGGCGTTCTCGAAAACCGGCGGCGTGCACGCGGCAGCCCTCCTTACTCCGGAGGGTGAGCGCCTTGTGCTTCGTGAGGACGTCGGCCGTCACAACGCCGTCGACAAAGTGATCGGCTGGGCCCTCCTCGAGGATCGCCTGCCCCTCAACGACGCCGTGCTTCTCGTCAGTTCACGTGCCTCCTTCGAAATCGTGCAGAAGGCCGCGATGGCCGGCATCGGTCTCATCGCGTGCGTGAGTGCCCCCTCCTCCCTCGCGATCGACACTGCCCAAAGGCTCGGCATCACCCTGTGTGGATTCGTGCGCAGCGAAGGTGACGATGACGGGCGCTTCAACGTGTACTGCGGTGTCGAGCGGGTTGATCTTTCGGGCAGCGAGAGCTGACTCCCAAGTTAGTCAAGTCCTGCCTGGCTATTGGCGTTGGTGTGCTCGCCGTGCTTATCGCGCGCTGCGACGATCGCAAGAGCGCTGAACGAGAGAACTGCACCTGCAACGACCCACCAGTCCCCAAGTGAAGCAAGAGCGGGATAAAACCAGTTTGCGGGATTCGCCCCCGGGGTGAGAGAGATGACGGTTGCAGCGCTGGAGTCTGTACCTACATGTGTATCCGCTGCTACAGCGGTGCAGAGCGGTGCTACCCATGTCGCCATGAAAAGACCGGGCACGAGAAGAATTGTGGCCCCTGCGACCGTACGAATGATGTTTCCACGAAATACCGCGACCATGAGCGCCACGATGAAGGGAGTTGCGGCAAGATCAACAAGCGGAAGTACTCGATTCCCCAAGGGCTCGAGTGCGATTGCAAGGGCCAGGGTAATGGGTATCAGGAGGAGACCAGAAGCGATCACAGCTGGGTGGCCGACCGCTACTGCGGAGTCAACGCCGATATACAGGGTGCGGCTGGGAAAGCGTTTTTTGACGAAGGCTTGGGCAGCCTCGGAAATGGGTAATAACCCACCAACTAAGACCCCAACCATCTGCGGTAGAAGGTGCATCACCGCGGCCATTGAGATGGCCAATGTGAGAATCTTCTTGACGTCGTCAGGAGGGGTCGAGGTTCCCGCAAAACTCAAGGTACCGATGAACAGGCCGAGGAAGAGCCCCATGATCATAGGTTCTCCGATCATGCCCAGTCGCTTCTGAATGGTCTCGGGGGTCGCGTCAAGCTTGTTGAAGCCCGGGATTCGGTCGAAAAGCCAATTGAGGGGGATGGCAAACAGGCCGTACGGAGAGCTGGTCCCGTGCGCCAGAGAGAGACCTGGCAGCTCGAAGTACTTTTGGAAGATGGGCGCTGTGAGGTCAGCAAGGGCCAGCATGAGTGTCATGTGTGCGGCCGCACCAACGAGACCCCATACAAAGGATCCCGTAACTTCGCCGACCAGCGCACCTACGAAAGCGCTTGTCCAGTAGTTCCAGAGATCGATGTTGAAGGTTCGGGTGAGGCCCAGCGCGAGATATAGGAGATTCATGCCCGCCACGAGCGGAATAATTGCCGCACCGTAGAGCGTGGCGTACGCTGCTGCCCCCATGTAAGGCCATCCCACATCGACAATATCGAGGCCGACGCCGAAACGCCCCGCCATCGACTGCGCAGCCGGGCTCACCTGGTCGCTCATGAGCGTGATAACGAGGCCCACACCGATGAAACCAATACCGATCGTGAGGCCAGCGCGGAACGCCTTCGAGAACGGTAGCCCAAGAAACCAACCAAAGAGCGTGATGATGACGGGGAGGGCGATCGCGGCCCCAAGGTCAGTGATGTAGTGGGCGACCCCAACGATTGTTTCCATTACGCGCGCTCCAGTGGCGTATGTACCGCTCGAGAGCGGTCGCGCTCGATCCAACTCACCGGGTCGTTGAGAAGCGGTAAAAGTGCGTACTGGGTTGCCCCCACGAGGGTGGAGTCGCCTGCGAAGGCGGACTTGGCAAGGGTTATGGGGGCGCTTGGGGCGCTGAGGCAGTGTGCGTCCATCGCGCGCCGCACCGGCGTTTCGATTGCATCGAAGAGCTCGCCGAAATACCCCGAAAGGATTACCGTTTGGAGGTCGAGTAGTGTCAGTGCACTGGAAATGGCAACCCCGAGCCAGAGCCCCGCTTTTTCGAGAACGGCGCCATCAATGCGATGCGCAAGTTCGTCAATGTGTACGTGTTCGGGCACATGCGCTGCCTCCCGAAGGGCCCATGCGCTCGCGAAGGCTTCCAGGCAGCCTCTTCGGCCACATTGGCAGCGCGGACCATGGGGGTCGAGAGTTGTGTGTCCGATCTCCCCGGCCCACCCCAAGTCCCCGTGGAGAATTTCGCCGTTGAGAACGATGGTTCCACCGATCCCTGTTTCGCCGTGGACGAGTAAGAAAGATTCTTCCGCTCGGGAAATGAGCTCGGAGCGCGCTACGAGACGTGTGTCATTTCCGAGAAGGGGGCTCGGAAGAGCTGCGGGTGCGGTCACTTTTCTGATGGCTGCCGTGTGAACCATCGAGGCGAAATCAATATCGGCCCAATCGAGACCGGGGGAGGAGACAACTTTCGTGCGATCGGCACTCATTCGGCCAGGAACGGCGATCGTAATGCCAGCGATGGTGCAGCCTTCAGGCAAAGCACTGTGGGCATCGGAGATGAGTTGGCCTACGAGTTCGGCAGCGCGGTCAGGGCGTCCGTGGTTAGTGCCGTACTCCTTGTGAGTAATGAGCGTCTCGCCTGCGAGATCGCGCGCAAGAATGGCGGCGTGATCGGCGCTCACTTGAATCCCTAGACCGCACACGGTTTTGGGTGCAGGTAGAAGGGGAGTCGTCGGCCGTCCCGACCCGCCTGTGCGCTGGAGAGGCCCTTCAATGATGAGCTTCTCATCGATGAGTGTTTCTACGAGTTTCGAAATGGTTGGTTTCGTGAGGCCAGTTGCGGCGGCGATCCCTGCGCGTGAAAGCGGTTCGGGGGTTCGAACGATCGCGGTGAGAACTCGGGCGAGATTGTGGGAGCGAAGGTCCGTAGGTTGCATAGCGCCCTTCATTTTACGAGCGGCCGCGGAGGTGTCGGACAAGCGAGTGCGGCTCTTGCAGGAATCGACTTGACAGAGCTATGTTAGTAAAAGAAACTAACTATTGCTAGTCAATCGTCGGCCTTGCCGACAAAGCCGATCGGCGAGAGTCGATCACCTCGATGACGAAAGGTGCCTATCATGGCAGCTCCGCAGCCCACTCGCGACGACAAATTCACCTTTGGCCTCTGGACAACCGGCTGGGAGGCACGCGACCAGTTTGGCCTTGCTACCCGTCCGGCCCTCAAGCTCGAAGATCACCTTCGCAAGCTCGCCGATCTCGGTGCGTGGGGCTACACGTTCCACGACAACGACCTTTTCCCGTTCGATGCCACCGATGCCGAGCGTGAAGAGATGATCAATCGTCTCAAGAAGGCGACAGAAGAAACCGGCCTCGTGACTGAGATGGTCACGACCGACACGTTTGCGCACCCTATTTTCAAGGACGGCGCATTCACCTCGAACGATCGCTCTGTTCGTCGATACGGCCTTCGCAAGGTCCTCAAGAACGTGGACCTTGCTGCCGAGCTCGGCGCCAAGACATTCGTTATGTGGGGTGGTCGTGAAGGCTCGGAGTACGACTCCTCGAAAGACCTCTATGCAGCGCTCCAGCGCTATGCCGAAGGCATCGACACAGTCGCCGGCTACATTAAGTCAAAGGGTTACGACCTTCGTATCGGTCTCGAGCCCAAGCCCAACGAACCCCGAGGCAACATTTTCCTTCCCACCATCGGCCACGCCCTCGCCTTCATCGAGCAACTCGATAATGGCGACGTTGTCGGAATCAACCCCGAAACGGGCCATGAGCAGATGGCTACATTGAACTACAACCATGGTCTCGCCCAGGCCCTGTGGAGCAACAAGCTCTTCCACATTGACCTCAATGGTCAGCATGGTCCCATGTATGACCAGGACCTTGTGTTCGGCCACGGCGATCTCATTCAAGCGTTCTTCACCGTCGACTTGCTCGAGAACGGCTTCCCGTCGCGCCCTGGCGCTTTTGACGGTGCGCGCCACTTCGACTACAAGCCTTCGCGAACCGAACACGAGAAGGGCCAGTACGACGCGGCCGCCGCGAACATGGAAATGTACCTTATGCTCAAGGAACGCGCCGTGGCTTTCCGTCAGGACCCCGAAGTCCAAGAAGCCCTCGCATACTCGGGTATCGACGAGCTCGCGGAACCGACCATTGGCGAAGGTGAAACGCTCGAAGACATCCTTGCCGATAAGTCGGCCTACGAGGAGTTCGATGCCGATAAAGCCGGCGAACGTAACTATGGTTTCGTGCGCCTGCACCAGCTCGCGATGCGCCACCTCATGGGATTTGGGGCCTGATATCGCATGGCACTCGTTCTAGGGATTGACTCCTCGACCCAGTCCACCAAGGCGCTCCTCGTTGAGGCCGAAAGCGGCGAGATCGTCGAGGAACGCCGCGCACCGCACCCCGATGGAACCGAGGTCAACCCTCAGGCCTGGCTCGACGCACTCGAACACGCAGCCGGACCGCTCCTCGAGCGCGCCCAAGCTGTCGCTGTCGGTGGTCAACAGCACGGCATGGTTGCACTCGATGCCGAAGGAAACGTCGTGCGGGACGCGCTTCTCTGGAACGACACGCGGAGCGCGGGCGCCGCCCGAGACCTCATTGAGGAATTGGGTGGCCCCGCCGCTGCGGCCGAGCGAACCGGTAGTGTTCACGTTGCATCACTAACTGCGACGAAATTGCGATGGATGCGTGACAATGAACCGGAAAACGCCGAACGCACCTCGCGCGTTGTGCTTCCGCACGATTACATCAACCACGTTCTCGATGCTCGCGGCGGATTCTTCACCGATCGCGGCGATGCATCGGGTACCGCGTACTTTTCCCCGAAACTCAACGGTTACGATCCTGAACTTCGTATTCAAGCGCTTGGTCATGACTTTGAAGCGCCGGAGATTGCCGGGAAGCCGAATCAAATCATGGGTGAGACCAAAAGCGGCGCAGCGATCGCTCCCGGAACTGGCGACAATATGGCAGCAGCCCTCGGGCTCGGGCTTGGAAGAGGGGATGTTTCGGTCTCTATCGGAACTTCGGGTGTCGCGGCGATGGTCGTTGATGCGCCCGTCGCCGATCCTACTGGCGCCGTGACCGGTTTCGCGGATGCCACCGGTCGCTGGCTTCCGCTTGCGTGCACTCTCAACGCCTCGCGGATCCTCGACTTCGGGTGCCAAATTCTTGGGGTGGATTACGAGAACCTCGGTGAAATGGCGCTCGCATCTGAACCCGGCGCTCGAGGTGTGGTCTTCATTCCTTATCTTGATGGAGAGCGCACCCCGAACCGACCGGAAGCAACAGGAACGCTTTTTGGGCTCACTCGCAAGACTCGTCGAGAGGACATTGCTCGCGCATGTGTCGAAGGGCTCCTTTGCTCTCTCGCCGACGCCGTCGGATTCCTCGAGAATGTCTCCGGAGAACAGAGCGAGCGACTTCTTTTCATCGGTGGAGGTATCAAGTCGCGTGCTGTGCGTGAATTAGCTCCCACGGTGTTCGGGCGCGAAATCCTTGTACCCGAACCAGCCGAGTACGTGGCTCTCGGAGCAGCTCGCCAGGCGGCCTGGGCTCTCCATGGTGGCGACACAGCACCCGAATGGTCCTTTGGCCGAACCCAGAGCTATTCGGGCGAAAGTGCACCCCAAGTTCTCGAGGCGTACCAAGAAGCACGCGGCTGAAAAGCCGTATCAACCGTAACCCCACAAAGCTCTGCGCGAGCCAATAGTTCGAAGGAGAACACCGTGAACCACACTGTAGGAAGGCGTGCGGTTCTCGCTGCGCCACTATTCGTCTCACTCTTGTTGAGCGGATGCGTGGCGGAGCGCCCAACCACAAGCCGAAAGATCGACCCGAGTAACGCCACTGTCGGCGTTTCCATGCCTACCAAATATCTTGAGCGGTGGAGCCGTGATGGTGGTAATCTTGATCGCCTTTTGAAAGAGGCTGGATTCTCGACGAGCTTGCAATACGCCGACAATAAGCCGGACATGCAGTTCAGCCAGATCCAGAACATGATCAACCAGGGCGTCGATGTGCTTGTGATCGCGCCGATCGACGGAACCATGCTCGCGCCAGTCGTTGACCTTGCTGCCGAAAAGGGAATCCCGACGGTTGCATACGACCGCTTGATTGAAGCAACCGAGGGCATCGGGTACTACGTAAGCTTCGACAACCGCACCGTTGGTTCGTATCAGGGGCAGTACCTCGTCGACACGCTCGAACCAGATCCTCAAAAACCAAAGAATGTTGAGTTATTCGGTGGATCGCCTGATGATCCCAATGCTGCACAGTTCTTCGGCGGAGCGTGGGATGTTCTCGCCGAGCACTTCGAATCTGGGGCTTTTACGTCGCCGTCGGGAAAGGTCCCCGCAAGCCCGGAAGGCTGGAAGCAAATCGGCATTCTCGGATGGGACAGCGCGCAAGCACAATCGGAGATGCAGACCCGACTCAACTCTTTCTATGCAGATGGAACCGAGCTTCACGCGGTGCTGTCCCCCAACGACTCACTCGCGCTTGGAATTGCTCAAGCCCTCGACGCTCGCGGTTACAAGGTCGGTGACAACTGGCCTCTCCTCACCGGGCAAGACGCTGACAAAGCGAACGTCATGAGCATTATCGCTGGCAAGCAGTCGATGACCGTCTTCAAAGACACTCGAAAGCTTGGCGAACGCGCCTTCACAATGGTCGACCAGATCATTAAAGGAGCGGACGTCGAAGTGTCCGAGGGCAAGGAGTACAACAACGGGAAAAAGGACGTTCCCACCTACCTCCTCGACCCGGCCGTCGTCACGAAGGACACCTACAAAGAGATCCTCGTGGATTCTGAGTACTACACAGAAGCTGATCTGGGGCTCTGACCGGCATGGTGCAAGAAACGCCAATCATCCTTGAGATGCAGGGAATCCGAAAGACTTTTGGCCCTGTTGTTGCGCTCGATCGAGTAGATCTTCAAGTCGCCAAAGGTGCCGTTCACGCAATTTGTGGTGAAAACGGAGCCGGCAAATCCACCCTCATGAAAGTTCTCTCGGGGGTGTATCCGGCGGGAGAGTATGAAGGTGCCATCGTGCTCGACGGTAGCGAGGTCGAGTTCAAATCGATTCGCGATAGCGAGAAGGCGGGAATCGCCATCATTCACCAGGAACTCGCGCTCGCGCCCAATCTTTCGATCCTCGAAAATATCTACCTGGGCCGCGCCAAAACCGCACGGTTTGGGATCAACTGGCAGCCCATGCGGCAAGAAGCAACTCGCCTTCTCGCCAAGGTAGGCCTAGACGAAAGTATTGACACTCTCGTCGGCAACTTGGGCGTGGGGAAGCAACAACTCGTCGAGATTGCGCGAGCGCTTTCGAAGGACGTCCGCATCCTCATTCTGGACGAGCCCACGGCCGCCCTTAACGACGATGACTCGGAACAGCTGCTCGAGCTCGTCCGACAATTGCGCGCTGAGGGCGTGGGGTGCGTGATCATTTCCCACAAGCTCAACGAGGTCGCCGCGATCGCTGACTCCGTCACGATCATCCGCGATGGGCTTACCGTCGAGACATTCCACGTGGCGGACGAGGGCGCGATCGATGAAGCCCGCATTATCCGTGGAATGGTCGGCAGGAGCCTCGATCACCGCTACCCCGAACACGAGCCGAACGTCGGCGAGGAATTGCTCAGAGTCGAAAACTGGACGGTTGAGCATCCGACCATCCCTCACCGCTTCGTCAGTAAGGAAATTTCACTCGACGTCAAGAGTGGCGAGATCGTGGGAATCGCCGGACTCATGGGATCCGGTCGTACCGAGTTCGCGATGAGTCTTTTTGGCCGCTCATACGGAACATACCGCTCCGGTGAAGTGTACAAGGCGGGAAACCTTGTAGACACCTCGAGCGTACGCAAAGCAATCGATAACGGCTTTGCCTACGTTTCTGAGGATCGCAAAGAGCTAGGCCTCAACCTCATCCAATCAATTCGGACGAACATCTCCTCAGCAAATCTCAAGAAACTCACGAAGCACGCGATGATCAACTCAAATGAGGAGATGCGTGTGGCCGAGCGCTATCGCTCAAGCGTAAGGATCAAAACACAAGATACCGGCGAAGCCGTCGGCAATCTTTCCGGAGGAAACCAGCAGAAGGTCGCTCTCGCTAAGTGGCTTTATACCGATCCGGAGATTCTCATCCTTGACGAACCCACGCGCGGCATCGACGTGGGAGCAAAGTACGAGATTTACGAGCTCATCAATGCTCTCGCCGACGAGGGGAAGGCAGTGCTCGTAATTTCTTCCGAGATGCCCGAACTCATCGGGATATGCGATCGCATATATGCCCTCAACGAAGGCAGCATCACAGGCCAACTCGGCCGAAACGAATTCTCACAAGAGGCCCTCATGCGCCTCATGACCAATCAGAAGGCAGGTGCGGCAGCGTGAGCGCATCAACAGAAACCGTAGAAAACACAAAAGCAAAGCCAAAGTGGCTGAGGACTCTCAATGTGCGTGAGTCAGGCCTCATCATTGCCCTCATAGGCATCGTCATTCTCTTTCAGATTCTCACCGGCGGGCGACTTCTCGTGCCAGACAACATCGCCTCGCTTATCCAACAGAACGCCTACGTCATGATCCTTGCGATCGGCATGATGCTCGTCATCATCGCAGGCCATATCGATCTCTCCGTCGGTTCGACCGTTGCGATGATCGGCGGTGTCTTCGGTGTCGCCACCATGAGCTGGCACATGAACTGGGTCCTTGCGATCATTTTGTGCCTTCTCGTTGGCCTTGCTGTTGGCGCGTGGCAAGGCTTCTGGGTGGCCTACGTCGGAATTCCGGCGTTTATCGTCACCCTCGCAAGCATGATGATCTTTCGCGGGTTTGCACAACTACTCGTCGGCCAAACGATTTCCGGATTTTCGCCGTCGTTCATTCAGATTGGTAACGGCGCGGTGCCGAACGTTCTTGGCTTCACGAATACTCCGGCCATCGGCTATCTAGAGGGCATTACCCTGCTCCTCGGCATCGCCGCAATCGTATCGTTTATCCTTTCTCAGCTTCGGGCTCGCTGTTTAAGGAGAGCACATGAGCTTGAGGTGTCTCCCGCGGGTATGTTCTGGGCGCGGATCATTTTTGTATCGCTGATTATTGCACTCTTTACATTCTTGCTCGCCAACTCCACTGGAGGCTTCCCCATTATTCTGGGCATTGTCGGCATTCTCGTGCTTCTTTTCGCGTGGGTGCTCGGCCAGACGCCGTTTGGGCGGAACATTTACGCGGTAGGTGGAAACTACAAGGCGGCTGCGTTGTCAGGTGTGAACGCGAAGGCTGTCACCTTCAACGTCTTCCTCATTGCCGGTGTTCTCGCGTCGATTGCGGGCATCGTCGTCACGTCGCGCGCCGGTGCTGCAGTGGCGAATGCTGGCCAAGGTTACGAGCTTGATGCCATTGCCGCTTGCTTCATCGGTGGCGCCGCAGTCACCGGCGGTGTTGGCAAGATCTCGGGCGCCATGATTGGTGCGCTCATCATGGGCGTCTTGAACATCGGCCTTTCCATCCTCGCGGTCGATCCCGCATGGCAACAGGCCATCAAAGGCATCGTTCTCCTCGGTGCCGTGGCCTTCGACCTCGTGAACAAGAAACGCGCCGCATAGGAGTTCATACGGCGCTTGACGAAGAACGGTGGATGAGAAATTCTCATCCACCGTTCTTTTCTTCTTGCCGGAGTCGATACAAGACGGCGGCGTGGAGGATGGCCGTGTTTATATCGCTTGTTGAGGGGCTGCGAGAAACGACTACACCAAAACCCAAGCCCACGGTTGCACTACCCGCTAGGCGAAGAGGGGTGAAGAGCACGGGAAAGGCTCCTCTGCCACCGTGATCGTGGCGAGGAGCCTTTCCGTAGCTTAGAAGGGATCGGTCTATAGGAGGAATTAACCCCAGACTTTTACGCGACTATGTCCCGCGGACAGAGCGGCAACCGGTCCGCGACCCGGTGTGTCGCCAACCTTTTCGCCTGTTACATCCACCTCGAACGACACCGGGGATCCGTCCGCGTCTTCGAAATCTGCGTAGGAGAAACGAGTAGGAGAGTAGGGATCATGGAGAGCGCAAGTCTGAGCCTCGCCTGCAGCAAAGCTCTCTGGTAGCTCAGCTTCAAGATAAACGCCATCCTCCTCTTCGACTATTGAGAACTGTGCCCCTGGGAGTGAGAGTGCGCCTTCCTCACGTGCTAGGGGCTGGGCGTTTCCACTGTAGGCATTGTCGCGAAGTTCGATGGGTTGGAGGGCGCCGAGGAAAGCCATGTGATCAGCGTTTCCGTAGGCTTTCCTTGCCTCGATGTATTCATCCATGGTTGCAGGGAAATCTCCGAAGCCGTCGGTGCCGAGACCGACGATCGACTTCTCAAGATCAGGCAGAATGCGATCTAAGTTGTACGCCGATTCAACCGAGTCGCCGGCAAAAATGTTGCCGCGGTAGCGATCGTCGCCGCCCTCGATCACTGCATATCCCTTTGGCGCGGTCGAATGGGGCAGGTGGTACGGCGTTGCGCGGTCGCGGACGTGCTCTTGGCGCAAGGTGCCTAGAAGCAGATTATGGATGTAGGCACCGCCCTGGGCGACATTTTCCACCGCTGCTTTAGAGCCGAAGACGTTGAAGTCGACGACATAAGGACCGTGTGAGACCTCCAAAAAGATGTCGCGGTTGTTGCGATAGAGGACATTTCGGCTAATCCGGGTGCCTTGGATCTCCCAGTCGAGCCAGATGCCAAGTGTGCAGTCATGAATACGATTATTAGCGATCACCGTGTCGATAGGGGCATGGAGTTTGATGCCACCAATCTCGTGACCGAAATACTCACGCCGCGTAGCGATGTGGTGGATATGGTTGTTTTCGATTCGTGAGAAGACGCAACCGAGGTGCCCTACGATGCCGTTCTGGCCGCAGTTATAGATCTCGTTGTTACGGACAACGTGCGAGCCGATGCGTTCCTTCGACCACCCCAGCATGTAGGCCTCGTAGACCGATTCGAGTTGGTACTGGTAGCCAGGCTTATCCCAACGCTTTTGGTGGTAGTTATCGCCTGTCGTCGCATCCTTCCCGAGAGAAACAGCCGAGCACTTTGCGTCGTGGATGAGGTTGTTCTCAATAATCCAACCCTTCGCCCACTTTGGGCCGATCAAGCCGGGCTGATCACCGGTTGGTGGCGCCCATGGTGTCGCAGCATGAGCCATCTCGAACCCAGCAACGGTGATGAAGTCGACGTGGGCTTCGACAGGAAAAAATACGCTTCGGCGAACATTGATCTCAGTGAGTTCCTCATTAGGGTCCACAGATCCGAAATTGGCCCAGATGTGAGTCGAGTCGGTATCGACTTCGCAATACCAGACGCGCCCTCCATGCGCGTAGCTCTCGGGGTCTACTGCAACCCCGGTCCAGTCGTCGTAGACGTTTTCGCGTTCCATTGGGCGATTGACGTCTTCGAGACTCGTAACTTCGAAAAAGGCTTCGCCGTTGAGGTATACCTCGCCAAGGTGCTTG
Source organism: Dermabacter jinjuensis (assembly GCF_902381725.1). Taxonomy (GTDB): domain Bacteria; phylum Actinomycetota; class Actinomycetes; order Actinomycetales; family Dermabacteraceae; genus Dermabacter; species Dermabacter hominis. Next base: position 921,045 of record NZ_LR698963.1, read on the forward strand.
TGTGGCCCTTCCGGTGCCGGGGTGAGAAGCCAGTCGCCGAAGAGTATTTCTTTGTAAGGGTTGAAATCACCGAAGAAAGAGTTAGGAACGTCAACCTTCCAGACGCCTTTGCCCTGATCTTCCCACGTGTCAATGATCTCGGAGCCTTTCACAACAGGGCGGCACCCCTCCGCTGCGCGAAAAGTGATACGTCGGGTATCGCTAAGGCCAGGATTGCTGGGTTTGACCCATTCTCGGTAAGTGCCATCACCGACTTCGACGGTGTCACCAGCAACAGCTACAGCGGCAGCCTCGCTAATGGTGCGGAACGGTTGATCCTTGGTGCCAACGCCCCCGGGGGCGGCAGAAGCAGAAACATAGAGAGTCGACATGGGGAAAACTCCTTGAGTAGTTGAAGTGCGGTTACTTGCCGAAGCCCGCGGTGAGACCCGCGACAAGTTGGCGTCGGCCAAAGATGTACATTGCGAGAATTGGCACGGCGGACAGTGTGACTGCCGCGAGAACTGCTGGAATATCTGCCTGGAACTCACCCTGGTAAGTCCATAGCGACATCGGCAGGGTCCGCTTATCGCCGCTCTGCGTGAGGATCAATGGGAAGAGGAAGTTATTCCAAGCATTGAGAGCGTCGTAGATTCCAACTGTGGTGATGGCCGGCATCGACAGTGGGAGAACAAGCTTCCGAAAGATTTTCCAGTCGCTTGCCCCGTCAACAATCATTGATTCGTAGAGTTCATTGGGGACGTCACGCATGAAGTTCACGAGGATCATGATCGTGATGGGGATTGCAGATGCAATTCCCGGCAAGATGAGGGCCCACAAGGTGTCGTAGAGGCCGATCTCCACGATGATCAGGTAAACGGGGATAATGATTGCCTGAATTGGGATCGCGATTCCGAGCAAGAAGAACTTGTTGCATAAGCGTGCGATACGAGAGTGCGAACGAACGATCACATATGAAGCAAGAGTCGATACAAAAAGGACACCGAATACCGTTAAAGCCACAACGAAGAGGCTGTTGAAAAGGTACATCGCGAAGTCATTTTCAAGCACTCTACCGTACGCCTCGAAAGAGGGCATTGAAGGGATAAGAGGATTCGTTGTATAGAACTCTGACTGAGGCTTGAGGCTCGTGATCACAATGTAATAGATCGGGACGATCGTGATGAGTAGCCAGATCCATCCACCAAGCGCGCCGAGAACATTGTGCTTGCGAATGAAGCTCAGCATGGCTATGCACCCTCCGATTGACTTTCCATGGAGTCAGACCCCGAGAGCTTCTGAAGTGAAAGCGAAAGGACCAGACCCACGACCACGAGAAGCACCGCAACGGCACTGGCTGGCCCCATGAGATTGCTGCGGAAGCCGAGCAAGTACATGTCCAGGGGGAGGATTCGGGTTGCGATTCCGGGTCCCCCCTGCGTAAGCGTGATAATGAGATCGAAGTACGTGAGTGAACCAACGATCATGAGGGTCGAGCTCGTCACGATGGTGTACTTCAGCTGCGGAAGCGTGATGGAGAAGAACTGCTTGATTCTGCCCGCACCATCGATCTGGGCAGCCTCGTACATCGTCTTCGGGATCTGACGAACCCCTGCCTGGTAAAGCAGAGAGTGGAACGGCACGAACTGCCACGAAATCACCAGGATGACTACGTAGAACGCTAGCTTTGGCTGGCCTAAGTAGTCTTGCGAAAGCACGTCGAGGCCGAAGGCATTGGAAAGCCCGAAATTTGGGTCCAACAAGGCCTTGAAGGCGATGCCTATGGCAGCTGCGGAGAAGAGCATGGGCAGGAAGTACAGCACCGAAAGGAACTCACGATACGTTTGCTCGCCCGCCATGAAGGTTCCTAGCAAAAGGCTCAGTGGGAACTGAACGGCATAGCTAAGAAGCGTCAGAAGCACAGTCAGCTGAATGGCATTGAGAGTTGTGTCATTGGAGAGGGCGTACTGCCAGCTCTCGAGACCCACGAACTGCGGAGTACCGATGCCGTCCCACTTAGTCAGGGACAAAACGAAAACCCCGATGAGCGGAATGATGCAGAAGAAGACGAAGAAGGCGAGTGCCGGGGTAAGGAGCCAAAGGCTTGGCCCCCTACCTACGACACGCTTGGTCTTCGGCTTCTTCTTGTGAGGAAGTGCCGAAGTTGACATCACAGGGTTCCGTTCATGTTCTTGATGAAGTCGTCCGGGGTGATGTCGAGTAGGAAGATCTGGCTCAGGTTCTGCAAAAGGGCTTGTGCGGGCCCAGCGTCGAGGGCTTGATCCCACGACATTTGGAAATGCGCCGCATCTCGTACGAGACCGTAAGCGAATTCGAGGTAGTCAGAGCGCTCGCTCGCACTCAAAGATTCCTCAATATTGGCAGCGGCCGGGACAGTACCAGCCTCAATGAGAGCCTTAATCGCCGTTTCTCCGAGGTTCATCTCGTTGAGGAACTTGATGGCGATCTCTTGGTCCTCTTCGGTGGCGTCTGCGGACACTGACCAGAAGTTTGCAGGGTTGCCGGTGACATTTGAGAGGTCCCCCTTGCCTCCGGGGACTTCTGGGAACGCGACGACATCGAGATTGCCTTCCGCCATCCAATCAGCTGCTGCTTCCAGGAAGTCGGAGTAAATCCACGATCCCTGAAGGATCATGGCCGCCTTGTCGGTGTAGACGAGAGCCACGTCTGCGCTCGCGTCGGACACAACCGAGCCGTAGCCACTGCCAAAGCCACCGGCTTTGACGAGTTCCTGGATCTTTTCAAGCGCTTCCTTAATCGCCGGGTCAGACCAAGAATCCGGTTCGCCGTCGAGGACACGCTGGAAGACTTCTGGGCCGCCGATGCGATCGGTCAGGTACTGGATCCACATGAGGTAGGGCCATTGGCTTGAGCCAGCAACAGCGATTGGCGTGACACCGGCTGCCTTGAATACATCAACCGCGGCGAGGAGCTCGTCCCATGTGGTTGGGACCGTCGCGCCATGTTCAGCAAAGAGCTTCTTGTTGATATAGAGCATCGATGGCTGACTATTGTTGTTCGGCAACGCATAGATTTTGTCATCGATCTTGCCAGCGTCGAGAACGGATGGGAGGGCGCGGCTAGCGGCCTCGTCGACCTTCCCAGTGAGATCGATGACTTTGTTGTTTTTCACGTAGTCGCGGAGGGTTCCACCGTTGCCCCACGAGTAGACAAGGGTGGGCTGGTTACCCGACCCAATGGCGGTTCGAATCTTTTCTTTGTATGAGTCGTTCGAGAAGTACTCGACCTTGATTTTGCTGTCGGAGTGTTTCTCGTTCCACTCATCAAAGGTGGCGCGGAACATTGCTTCGGCGCCACCGGTGAGAGTCCATGCCGTGGTGCCCGACCCAGCACCCCCCGGCCTTGTCCCGCCGCCGCATGCGGTGAGACCTAGAGCGATGGCCCCGGCTCCGAAGATGCTAAACGAGCGTCGAGTTAGGGTGAATGATGAATGAGACATGGGGTCCTCTTCCTTGAGTTCATGTGGTACATCGGGCCAACCGAAAAATTTTTCGTGGGCTTAGCTTCACTGTAAGGACAAACATGCGGCCTGGCGAGCGTAATTCTGAAATAGTTAGATGTAGAAACTAAAAAGTTGCGAAAAGTTTCGTTAGGGGAAGTGTGAGTGGGAAGATTACCCTTGCCAGGGTTGCTGCTGAAGCAGGAGTCAGCGTCGGTACGGTCTCTAAGGTTCTGAATAATCGCCCCGGTGTTGGTCTGGAGATGCGTGCGCGCGTGAGAAAAGTGGCCCAGGTGCTTGGGTACTCCAATCCAAGCGTGAACCTCGAGGCGCGACGTTTGATGATCATCTTTGACGCGCTCGAATCTCCGTACGCGTCAGAAGTCCTTACGGGGGTACTTGGCGCGGCTACGGCGCGAGGTTTCGATGTCCTCATTAACACAGTCGAAAGTGCTAGCGAGCATAGTTCGGGAGGGTCTCTTAGCGAGTGGCTCAAGAGCGGTGGGCATAAGGCCGATGGCTTTATCTTCGTGACAACACCATTGACCCCGGACCTTGCAGAAAGTATCCGCTACCTCGGGCTCCCTGTAGCTTTCGTCGATCCGACGAACTCTGTTGGATCTGACATTGTGCGAATCGGAGCAACCAATTGGGCAGGCGGACGCGAAGCGACTGAGCACTTGCTTCACCTGGGGCATAGGAGAATAGGGCACATTGCGGGCCCAATTCTGTCTGATGCGGCGGCGGATCGACATGAGGGATACCGAAGTGCGCTCACGCGTCATGGCGTCGAATACCGTCAGGAGTTTGTCAGGACGGCCCCCTTCACATTCCAAGGAGGCCTCGAGGCTGGCTTGGAACTACTTGACCAAGAAGAGCGACCCTCGGCAGTATTTGCTGCATCAGATGAAACAGCCTTGGGAGTATTGGAGGCTGCGCGCAGTCTTGGGATACATGTTCCGTATGACCTCAGTGTCGTGGGGTTCGACAACACTTCGTATGCGGAACAGAGCGCCCCGCCCCTCACAGTCGTGGATCAGCCCTTAAATGAGATGGGTGTTGCCGCAGTGAATGCAATCGTGGGTCTCTTGACCAATCCAGAATCAGTAACCAGGAGGCTTCAACTGGAGACAGGGTTCGTGATTCGCGGCTCGACTGCTCCGCCTCCCGTGATTGAGTAAAGCTGCTTGGGGCTGCGAGGAGGTCGAGCCAACGACCGAGTTGCCCTCAGAACTGTGTGCCACGATGGCTGTGTCCGTAGACATCCCTCTTGGAGGAGGAACCATGAAGAACAAGCTCATTCTTGCGACCGGCATCGCTATTGGTTTTGTGATCGGCTCGAAGATGGGCCGTGAGCCCTACGAGAAGCTCGAGGCAACCGCCAAGCAGTACGTCGATGACCCGCGTGTGCAGGAGAGGGTTGGCCAGGCGCGCGAAACCGTGTCGAAGGTGGCGAAGGACGCGGCTGAGACCGTAAAGGACAAGGCCCCCGAGGTTGCCGAGCAGGCCAAGAGCGCCGCGAAGGGCGCGGCATCGGCGGCCAAGGACAAGGCACAGGAGGCACGCGCCTCCCACAGGGCGAGCACGCCGACGGTGAAGGCCACCGATACGTCGAGCGACTCGAGCGTGGCCGGCGGCGACGCTGAGGTGCACGAGGCGAAGTAACGCTCCACGCGGCACTCGCCGCTGGTGCACAAAGAGCGCTCCCGGCGATCGATGCCGGGAGCGCTCTTCAGATTAAAGCAACCGTCGGACCCCCTAACCCTTGACGCCGCCGGCGGCCGCGAAGCCCGTGCCGAGGCTCCGGCCGAGCGCCAAATACAGCACCACGATCGGGGCGGAGTAGAAGATCGAGAACGCCGCGAGCTGACCGTACGCCACCTGGCCGTACTGGGACGAGAACGTGTAGAGGGTGACGGCAGCCGGGAGCTTCTCGGGACTCAGCAGCAGCATGAACGGCACGAAGAAGTTGCCCCACATGCCCACGAACGTGAAAATCGTGGCGACGGCGAGGCCCGACCTCATGAGTGGAAGAACGACCGAGAGGATCGTGCGCACCACACCCGCACCTTCCGTCCACGCGCTTTCCTCAATCTCGACGGGCACGGAATCGATGAACCCTTTCGTGAGGAAGATGGCGTAGGGAAGCGACGACGTGGCAAGGAACAGGATCGCGGCGGGCATCGAGTCAACGAGGTTGACCTGCACGAACATCGAATACACGGGGATCATGATTGCCGTGATCGGAAGGCCCGTGGAAAACAGGATGCCGAGAAGCAGCGGGCGCCGCGCCCGGAAGCGATACCGAGAGAAGGCGTAGGCGCATAGCACCGCGACCGTCATCGTGATCAGTGTTGCGCACCCGCACAGCACAAGCGAGTTGAGGAGCGGGCGGAACGTCGTCTGCTCGTTCCAGATTGCCTGATAGTTGCCGAAACTCCAGTGTTCCGGCGCCTTCACCGCGAGGGTCGCTTCGGTATCGAAAGACGCAAGCACGACCCACAGAATGGGGATCGCGAAACTTACGCTAATGAGGGCGATGACGATCGAGGAGAGAGCGGACGTGAGGCGCCCGCGCGCCGTGTGAGGCTGGTTTCCGCGGTCGCTTTTCGCACGGGCCTTCGTGGGAGCTGCGGTGGTCATCGCTTGTCCTCCTCAGGCAGAAGCTTCAGATAGATGAGTGAGGCGATCGCCCCAATCGCGAGCAGGATTAGCGCGACCGCGGTGCCGTAGCCGAGCTGGCCGTACGAGAACGCCTGCTCATACATGTACAGGGGGAGGGTCTGGCTGCGACCGGAGGGGCCGCCACCGGTCATGATGAAGATCAGACCGAAAACGGAAAGGGTCTGCAGCGTGATGAGCATGAGGTTCGTGGCGATCGCGGTACGCATGAGCGGAATTGTGATGCGGATAAGTCGCGTGAACGCCCCCGCGCCGTCGATCTCCGCTGATTCGTATACGTCCTTCGGGATCGACGTGAGAGCCGCCGAGTAGATGAGCATCGTGAACGCTGTTCCGCGCCAAATGTTCGCGAACGACACCGCGAGGATCGGCGCGCTAAAGAGCCAGTCTTGCCCGGGAAGCCCGATGCTCGTGAGGAGCGTGTTGAGGGAGCCGTGATCGGCGAAGAAGGTGTACAGGAGGTAGCCCGCGACGACCTCTGGGAGGATCCACGCGAGAATCACGATCGACGTGCCGATGAACGTCACGAGGCGGTTGGCCTTCTCCATGAGGAGTGCGAGAACCATGCCGAGGAGATTTTGGCCGATAACCGCGGACACCAGGGTGAAAATCAGGGTGAGGACGACGGCGTTCCAGAACCGATCGTCGCTAAAGGCGGTGATGAAGTTGTCCAGCGCGACGAACTCCACGGCTTTCGCGTTCTCCCCGCGCACGGCTTTATTCGTAAACGCGAGATAGATCGAATAGACGATCGGGCCGAGCATGAAAATCGCGATGAGCAGGAACGCGGGAACCATGAGGAGGCCGCGGCGAGGCGTGAGGTGATTCCCGAGCGGAGCCCGTTTGCGATTGGTTGGCGCACTTGTTGGCGCCGCTGCGACGGCATCTACGGAAGTACTCATGAGTTACGCACCTCGATGTTCTCCTTGCCCACCAGCTCGGTGAGCTTGGTGTCGTACCAGGCGGCTGCCTGTTCGGGAGTCTTGTCGCCCACCATCACGGTGTCCATTGCGTCTTGAAGAGCGGAAGACACTTCGGGATAGACAGCAAACGCCGGCCGGTAGTAGGCGGCTTCGAAAATGTCGGTGAAGAATCCGACGGTTGGCGAGTAAGTCCTGTATTCCTCGTTTTTCGCGACGTCCCTCCTTGTCGTGAGGTTGGCGCCGCTCTTATTGCGGTAGACGAGACTCTCGAGCGTACACAGTTCCTTGATGAGTTCGAAGGAGAGCTCTCGGTCGCGCGCGTGGGTGGGGATCGTCCATCCCCAGCCGCCGGCGAGGGTGGTCAGCCCCGGTTCTTCTCCATTTTGCGTGGGCATCTGGGCGAGGCCCACATCGTCCTGCCACGTGGGCCACGGTGCGGGGCCGTCCTCAGCCCACTGGTTGGAGATCCACGAGCCGTCAATGAGGATCCCGAGTTTGCCGGCGGGGAACATCGTCGATTGGATCGCTTCGGCGATATTCGGGTCGAGGTGTTGGGAGACGGGCAGCGTGAGCTTCTCGTCGAACTGGCGCTTGTAAAACGCGAGCGTGTCGATGAAGCCCTGCGACCCTGCGACCCACTTCTTCGTCTCGGGGTTGTAGAGGGTGTCGTTCGTGCCATACAGCAGCATTTCGAAGCCCTGCATCGAGGCTTTTTCGCCCTGGGTTTTCCCGCAGTACATGAACATGCCGGCGGCATCGACGTTCGTGTCACGAATGGTCGTGGCAGCTTCGGCGATCTCCTCCCACGTGCGCGGCTGCCACTCGGTGGGCAGGCCGGCCTTTTCGAAGACCTTCTTGTTGTAATAGATGCCGCGCGTGTCCGTTTCAGTGGGAACGCAGTGCGCGCGCCCCTCGGGATCGACGGCTGCCGCTTGGGAAGCGGGGTAGAGGTTGTCCCAGCCCTCCCAGCCCTTGACGAGATCGTCGATCGGTTGAATGTATCCGGCGGCAACGTCGGAGAGCAGGATGAAGGTGTCTTCGAAAACGAGGTCGGGGCAGCTTCGGGGCGACGACATCAAGAGTTCGTTCTTCGTGAAGTAGTCGTTCTCCGCGGCGACGATCGGCAGGAGCTCGACGCTCACGCCGGGGTGCTTCTTGGTGAACTCCGCGATGATCTTCGTGAGCCACTGCTGGAGGGTCGTGCCCGAACCAAATTGCTGATAGGCGACCTTGAGCGTGGACGAATCGCGCTCGCTCGAGCAGCCTGCGAGCATCGCGAGGGGGAGTGTGCTCGCGATTCCTCCGGTCACTTTCAGGAAGGTTCGCCGCGACGATTGGTGCGTGGCTCCGCGTGGCCGATTCATGTCTCACTCCGTTGTAGACGTATATGCGCCAATCACGTATCTATGACGCGATTCACATACGAGGGTAAAACTCCTACCTGGGAATGTAAAGGCGTGAGAGGGGCACGAGCCGTGTTGCCTCCACGGTGCGGGATGCGAGAAAGTGGGAGCATCGAAGACCGGAAGAAGGTCCACATCCGCCACTGTTGGCGGCCGAGAACCCCGAGCGAAATGAGCTAAGAGTGTCCCGCTTTGCCACCGTCGGAACCCCTCATCCCCAAGGCGTTGAACTCGCCCCTGAACTCCTTGAACGCGTGTCTGCCCGCGTGCGCGACGCTGCTGGCGAGGGCGTCGCCGAGGCCGTGGTGCGATTCCTTGACAACACGGCGCGGACGACGGTTCGTCGCCGCGGCAAGGGGGACACGTTCGTGATGACGGGCGACATCCCCGCGATGTGGCTGCGAGATTCGTGCGCGCAACTCTCGCCACTGCTTCGCCTGGTCGGCGAGGACGAAACCCTCGGTGACCTGATCGGCGGCCTGCTCGCGACGCACTGGCGCATGATTCTCATCGACCCGTACGCAAACGCCTTTAACGAGGAAGCCAACTCAAACCGCTGGGATGACGACGAACCCGAGCCGAGCCCGTGGGTGTGGGAGCGCAAGTTCGAGATTGACTCGCTCGCCTACCCGATTGACCTCGCCGCGCGCCTGCTCGCAACCGGCAACACATCCTGGATCACCGCCGACACGCTCCCAGCCCTTGAGGCCGTCCTCGAGGTCCTCGAAACCGAAACCCACCACGAAGAACGCTCGACGTACACGTTCGTGCGCCGCGACTGCCCGCCCACCGACACGCTCGTACGCGAGGGGCGCGGGCGGCTCACTGAGCCGTGTGGGCTCGTCTGGCAGGGCTTTCGCCCGAGCGATGACGCGTGCGCGCTCGGCTACAACATCCCGGGGAACCTCTTCATGGCCTCGGCTCTCAGGGCCGTGCCGGCGCTCGTGGAGGCGTGCGCGACGGCCGGATTTAGCGAGGCGCCGGGGGAGCAGGGTGAAGGGGTCCGACGTCTGCCCCTGGGCGAGCGTGCCGACCTCGTACGCGAGGGGATCCTCAAGGGGATTGAGGCGCACGGAATCACGCGCGATGAGGGGGGTGCCCGGTTCTGGTACGAGGTTGACGGTTCCGGTGAAGCCCTCTTCATGGATGACGCGAACGTCCCCTCGCTTCTGTCTCTCCCGTATCTGGGCGTGATTGATGCCGAGGACCCGCTGTATCTCGCGACACGCGCGGCCGTGTTGAGCACCGCCAACCCGTTCTATTACGAGGGATCGGCGCTCGCGGGAGTCGGCTCCCCGCATACGCCCGAGGGCTACGTGTGGCCCATCGCGAAATCCGTCGAGGGGCTCACCTCGACCCACATCGACGAGAAGCGGGCGATTCTCGAGTTGCTCCTCGCGACGACCGGTGGAACCGGCTATATGCACGAAGGGGTCGACTGCAACGATCCCACGGCGTTCACGCGCGAGTGGTTCTCGTGGTCCAATGCGATGTTTTGCGAGCTTGCCCTCGACGTTGCGGGGATCTCTCGCCCGTCGCTCGTGGCCGAGCCGCTTCTCTAGCTCTCGACGCGCGGCGGGAGAGTGTCGCGCGCGTGAAGGCGCGGGCACGCGAGTTCGCGTGTGCGGGGCTCGGGCCCGGGATTGTCGCGCATGTCGCGGAGGACTTCCACCGCGGCGCTTCCCATCTCGGCGGGGCTTCGCTCGAGCGTCGAGACCGCAGGGGTACGGAGCGTGAGGCCCGGGGTCGATTCCCACGACACGACGCCCGCGTCTGCGGGGACGGCGACATCGAGGTCGCTGAGTGCGCGCAGGGTCGCGAGAGTGAGGTCCTCGCTCTCGCACACGAACGTCGTCGCGGCCGTGAGGTCGAGCATCGAGGCGAAATCGCGAATGGCCGCGCAGGTGTCGTCGAGCTCGCCCAAGGGGATGCCGTGCTCAATTGCCGTGATCCCCGGGCGGCTGCGCCTGAGGGCCTTGAGGCGAGCCTCGCCGTGACTGTAGCGGGCGTGCGAATGGAGGTAGGCGATGCGGCGCGTTCCGTGGGCCACGAGGTCTTCGATAAGCGTGTCCATGACGAGAGCGTCGTCGATGAAAACGGAGGAGAACTGCTCGTTCGTTCCGGGCTTGCCGATGAAGACGGTGGGAACGCCGAGCGTGTTCGTAAGCGCAGGCCGCGGGTCGTCGGGGCGAGGGTTGACGAGGATGAGCCCGTCGATGCGGGACTCGCCGTGCCACTGGCGAATCGCCGTGAGCTCATCCTCGAAGTTCTCGACAATTTTGAGGACGAGGGCGACGGGGCTCGACGAGAGTGCGTGCTCGACGCCCGCGATGAGCTGGAGAAAGAAGGCGTCTCGCGCGAGTTCGGCGTAGGACGACGTGATGATGAGGCCGATCGCGTTGACGCGCGAAGTGGACAGCGCTCGAGCGGCACTGTTTGGGGTCCACCCCATGTCGTGGGCGATCGCCATGATTTTTTCGCGGGTGGGTTCGGCGACTCCGGGCCGCCCGTTGAGCGCGAACGACACGGCGGTACTCGAAACACCGGCGGTGCGGGCGATATCGGCGATGGTGGGGCGGGCCATGCAGTCCATGATACCTTTTGAGCTAAAGCGCTTTAGGTGAGCGCATGGGTATCCAGCGACAACGAGGTGACGCGATGAATCAACAGCACGCGTGGGGCGCGAACTACACCCCCCGAAAAGGCTGGTTCCACTCCTGGGCGAACCTCGATCTCGGCTCGGTCGACAACGACTTCGCGACCCTCGCCGACCTCGGCCTCGACCACGTGCGCATCTTCCCGCTGTGGCCGCTCCTGCAGCCCAATCGCACTTTCATCGACTCGAAAGCCATCGATGACGTCCTCGCCGTCGCCGACGCCGCCGGCGACGCGGGCCTCACGGTCTCCGTGGATCTCCTCCAAGGTCACCTGTCGAGCTTCGACTTCCTCCCCTCGTGGGTGAGTACGTGGCATCGCCGCAACATTTTCACCGACGCCGACGTCGTGAACGGCCAGCGCGCCCTCGCCCGCGCCCTCGCCGCCGAGCTCTCCGCCCGCCCACACGTCTCGGGCCTCACCCTCGGCAACGAGATCGGTCAGTTCGCCGCCCCACGGCACCCCGAACGCCACGAGATCTCCCCGAGCGAGGCCTACGCCTGGCTCGACGGCATGCTCGCCGAGGTGCGCGGAGCCTTCCCGACGGGAGCCCACCACCACTGCTTTGATGACGACACCTGGTTCGTCGATGCTCACCCCTTCACCCCCCGCGCGGCCGTTGAACTCGGTGACTCCACAACCGTGCACTCGTGGATCTTCGGCGGCGCGGCGCAACGCTACGGCATCGATGCCCCCGAGCTTCCCCACTTCGCCCGCTACCTGCTCGAGGTCGCAGACCTCTGGCACAGGGTGAGCGGGCAACCGTCGGACCGCCCCGTGTGGCTCCAGGAAGTGGGCGCGCCAACGCCGTGGGTGAGTCCCGAGAACGCCGCCGATTTCCTCGAGGGAACCGTTCGCGCAGCGTGCGGGTACCGAGACCTCTCGGGCATCACCTGGTGGTGCTCCCACGACGTCTCGAGAACACTTGCCGACTTCCCAGATCTGGAATATAGCCTGGGTCTCATCGATTCCGAAGGAGCGGTGAAACCCGCGGGCGAGCGCCTCCGCGACCTCATCGCTCTCGAGAAAGCCGGCGAGCTTGCCACGACCCCAACCTCGACGCAGAGCGTGATCGTGGAAGGGCTGAAGGCCGATGGCTCGAACCGCTCCCTCACCAATACAGGATCCGATGTCTTCGGCGAATGGATGGATTTCGCTCGCCGTGGAGAGTACCGAAGCCTCGAGCTCGGATAGCGCGAGCACCGTCGTTCGCCACCCGCCGATCACGACCGTGCCCGCCCGTAACCCGAACGCGCAGCAGACCCTCGACGAAAGGCCAACCGATGTTCAACAACCGCGCGCACAGCGAGGACCGGGTCCGACGGTTCCTCGCCGAACAGCTTCCCGCCCGGCGTCACCTCGATACCGCGCCCGTCACGATCGAAGCGTGGGAGGTGCCCGGCGAGCCCGTGCCCTTCGCCGAAGCGAAAGCGCAGACCTATATCCCCATCGAGGTCGGCGCGCGCTGGGGCCGCCCCTGGTCAACCCTGTGGCTGCACGTGACGGGCGAGGTCCCCGACGCGTGGGTGACCGACGACGAACGTGACATAGAACTCCAGCTCAATCTCTCCTTCACGAACATGCCGGGCTTCCAGGCCGAGGCGCTCATCTGGAATACCGACGGCACCACCGTCAAGGCGGTCAATCCCTACAACCAGTACCTCACGCTCGAACCCGGCATCACGAGCTTCGAGTACTACCTCGAACTTGCCGCCAATCCCAACGTCGCAGGTGACTGGACATTCGCGCCGACGAAGCTCGGTGAGTGGGAGAGCGCGGGAGACGACCCGATTTACGACCTCACGGAACTTCGCCTCGCGTGGCGCTCGACAACGATCTGGGAGCTCGAACAGGATGTCGTTGCGCTGAACGGCCTCATGCATGAACTCCCCGAGGACAGCACGCGCCGCCAGGACATCCTCCGCTGCCTCGACGATGCACTCGACGTCGCCGACCCGGATGATCTGCACGCGACCGCCAGCGACGCCCGCGAGGTGCTGCGTCGCGAACTCGACAAGCCCGCCAATGCCTCCGCGATGACCGTGATCGCGACCGGCCACGCCCACATTGACTCCGCGTGGCTCTGGCCCGTGCGCGAGACAGTGCGTAAATGCGCGCGCACCTTCTCCAACGTGTGCTGGCTCCTCGAGCATTACGACGACCTGACGTTCTCGTGTTCATCGGCGCAGCAGTACCAGTGGATCCGAGATTTCTACCCCGAACTGTTCGAGCGCATCAAGGCGCACGTCGCGAGCGGCCGTTTCATTCCCGTGGGTGGCATGTGGGTCGAGTCCGACACGAACATGCCCGGCTCCGAGGCAATGGCCCGGCAGTTCATTCAGGGCAAGAGCTTTTTCTTGCGCGAGTTTGGGCTCGAAACCACAGAAACCTGGTTGCCCGATTCCTTCGGATATTCGGGCGCGCTTCCGCAAATTTGCGCCGCCGCGGGCAACACCAACTTCCTCACCCAAAAGGTCAGCTGGAACCAGTTCTCCGTGTTCCCGCACCACACGTTCTGGTGGGAGGGCATCGACGGCACGACCCAGTACACGCACTTCCCGCCCGCCGACACCTACAACTGCCAGCTCACCGGCAAAGAACTCGCATACGTCGAGAAGAACTACAAGGACAAGGGCCGCAGCCACATCGCGCTTAGCCCGACCGGTTGGGGCGATGGCGGTGGCGGCCCCACGCGCGAGCAACTCGCGGCGGGCCGCCGGGCCGCGAGCCTCGAGGGTTCGCCGAAGGTCGAGTTCTCGAGCCCCACGGCATTCTTTGAGCGCAGCCGCGCCGAATACGCCGATGCGCCACGCTGGAACGGTGAGCTGTACCTCGAGCTTCACCGCGGCACGTACTCGTCACAGATCCGCGGTAAGCAGGGCAACCGCCGGAGTGAGGCGCTCATGCACGACGTCGAGAAATGGAGCGCGCTCGCCGCACGCCTCGATGACTCGTTCGAGTACCCCTATGCGGAGATCAACGAGCTGTGGGAAAAGGTCCTCCTCCTCCAGTTCCACGACATCCTCCCCGGCAGTTCGATCGCGTGGGTGCACAAGGAGACCGAACACAACTACGAGGGCATCGCGGAGCGCGGCGAGGAACTCGTCGAGAAAGCCCTCGAGGCAATCGCGAGGGCAAAGGACACGGGCGCGGCAAAGAGCAGTGAAACCGCGGGCGAGGTTACGTGCGAAGAGTCCGACGGCTGCTTCGCCCTCAGCAACGGCCACGTTTTCGCGCGGATTGATGGCGACGGCCACCTCGTGAGCCTCCGCGCCGGCGAAAGCGGCCGCGAGCTCATCGCCCCCGGCGCCAAAGGCGCGCTGCTCCAGCTTCACCGCGATACCCCCAACGCGTGGGATTCGTGGGACATCGACGAGTTTTATCGGCGCATTGGCAGGGACCTGGCAGCCGTCGGACCCGTGAGCGTGGAGCGCGAAGGCGAGGCGGTGCGCGTGCGCGCCACCTACGAGACCCGCACGGAGGGCGTGCGCACCGAGGAGCGTCCGTACCCCGGCGCGCCCTCTAACGGGACCGGCTCGAGGATTGTGCTCACATACGTGCTCTCGCCCGGTGCCAAGGGGCTCGAGGTCGTGCTCGACGTGGATTGGCACGAGCGCAAAAAGGTTCTCAAGCTCGCGTTCCCGTTCGACCTGCGCGCGGCGCACATGGCGAGCGAGATCCAGTTCGGGCACATCGAACGCCCCATCCCCGTCAACACGCTCGACGACTTCGGTCGCTTCGAGACGTGCGCGCACCGCTGGGTGCGCGTGCACGAGGGTGATCAGGCAGGCTCGGCCGTCTCGCTGGCGAACGACTCTTCGTACGGCCACGACGTGCGCCGATGCCTTCGCGAGAGTGACGGCGGCACGACCACGATCGTGCGCGCGACCGTGATCCGCGCGGCCGAGTTCCCCGATCCGCGCGCTGAGGAGGGGCAGTACCGGATGCGGTTTTCGCTCGTTCCGGGTGCGTCGATTGCCGACGCAATCGACGAGGGCACGCGACTCAATCAGGTGCCGCGCGATGTCGATCACGACCTCGTGGACGCTGCGCTTGCGCGCATCGAGGGGGAGGGGACCTCGCTGCGCCTCCAGACGCTCAAACTCGCCGAGGACCAGTCGGGCGATCTGATCGTGCGCCTATACGAGTCCGAGGGCGTGCGCGGCGAGGGTGTCGTTGTGGTGCCTGGCGCTGAGGAGATTGTCGCTGTGGATCTTCTCGAGCGTGAGCTGACCGAGGAGTCGGTGCTGCACTACCAGGCCCAGCGCGCTGACGGCGACGGGATCACGATCGCGGCCCGACCGTTCCAGATCGTGACGCTTCGCGCGCGTTTTTAACTGGATTCCATAGGGGCTGTGGGGGTTTGGGCCCGCGGGCGGAGCGATCCGCCTGCGGGCCTTCAGTCTTCCGTGTGGCTGAGGAGGCGTGTACACTCAACTTTAGCGGTTTAGTTATCACCGGTCTGGTGCCGCTCACGACATCTCAAGGAAGAGGTACACGGCAATGAAAACAACTCGTCGCGCGGTTCTCGGTGCAGGCGTCGGGCTTATGGGGCTCACCCTCGCGGGATGCGGTCTGAGCGGTGGCGGCGGCAGCGCCGAACAGGATAAAGCCGCCAAGGAAGCCAAAGAAGGCAAGGTCGAGGGCGAGATTTCGTTCCAAACCTGGTCGCTCAAGAACGAAAAATTCAGCCCTTACTTTGAAGACCTCGTCGCAAGGTTCGAAAAAGAAAACCCGGGCGTCAAAGTCAAGTGGATGGATCAGCCCGGCGAAGGCTACGAGGATAAGCTCCTCGGCCAGGCAAACTCCGGCGCGCTCCCTGACGTCGTCAACGTTCCGCCGAACTTCGCGTACTCACTCGCAAAGAACGGCATGCTTCTCGACCTCGCGAAGGCCGACGACAAGCTCAAAGACATGTACGTCGAGGGCGGCGTCAAGGCCTACGAAATGCCGGGCATCGACGGCAGCTACGGCTACCCGTGGTACCTCGGTACCGACATGTCCTGGTGGAACATCGATGCGCTGAGCAAGTTCGGCGTGAGCGAGGAATCGCTGCCCACCACCTTCGACGAGCTCTACGACCTGGCCATGGAAGCCGCCAAGCAGGGGGGATCCGCCCCGATCATCTCCTCGCTCCCCGAAATCATCATCACCTCTGGTGACGACGGCAAGTTCAACTTCAACACCGACGAAAACGTCGACTTCCTGCAGAAATACGTGGAGCTGTACAAAGCCAAGGCCATGCCGGTCGAGGTGCTGAGCGATAACTACACCGGTAACGCCCAGCTGTACAAGCAGGAGAAGGTGCTGTGGACAACCGCGACCTCGAGCTACCCCACCGAGCTCAAGACCGATAACCCCGGCCTCATCGAGAAGACGGTCGTCACGAAGCGCATGGGGCAGCCGCCCCTGTTCGTGCAGGGCATCGCCGTCTCCGCAAAGTCGAAGGCCCCCGCCGCAGCACTCGCCTTCGCGAAGTTCGCGACGAACACCGAAAACCAGATCGAGTTCGTCAAGCTCGCACAGGGCTTCTTGCCCGGCACGAAAGAAGCGGCAGCCGACCCCAGCAAGTTCGCCGAAAAATCGGACATCGAACTGCAGAACAAAGCAGTCGAGCTGGCCGCCGAGTCGATGAAGACCGCAGTCGACCCCACGAACGTCATGTGGACCGAAGACATGAAGACCAACATGGGGCAGCAGATGGCGCTCGCCATGCGCGGCGACATCACGGCTAAAGAAGCGCTCGACGCAGCCGTAAAGTACGGCAACGATCAGCTCAGCTGATACCCGTCGCCGGGCGAAGCCCCTCGGGCCTCGCCCGGCCCCTTTACGCCGCACCGTTGGAAGGAAAGAAGTAGCGTGCGTTCATACAAGTGGTACGTCCCGTGGCTCCTCGTAGGCCCCGCAGTTGTGTGGGTCGTCGTTTTTGCTCTATGGCCGTTCGTCAACACGGTCGTCCTGAGCTTCACGAATGCGCGCCCGCTCACCGGAGGAACCTTCGTCGCCTTCGACAACTATGCGGCGCTCTTTAGCGATGCGCGCGTGTGGACATCGCTCGGAACGACGCTTGCCTTCACCGTTGCGTGCGTCCCCCTCCTGACCTTCTTGCCGCTCTTGCTCGCTCTCCTCGTGCATCGCGTGATTCCCGGCATTTCGTTCTTCCGAACGACTTTCTACTTCCCCGTCATTGCCTCGGTTGTTGTCGTGGCCCTCATCTTCCAGTGGCTCTTCGACTCACGCGGCGTCATCAACGAAACCCTGCAATTCCTCGGCCTCGTTCAAGGCCCGTTGCCGTTCCTCGCCTCGCGATGGGGTCTCATTTTCACGGCCGTCGTCCTCACCGTATGGAAGGGTCTCGGGTACTACATGGTCGTGTACCTCGCGGCACTCGCCAACGTCGGCAACGAGCTCCACGAGGCCGCAGCCATGGACGGCGCGAGCGCCTGGCGCCGCTTCTGGTCGGTCACCGTTCCGGGCGTGCGCGGCGCAATGTTCCTCGTGAGCGCCCTCATCACCGTGAGCGGCATGCGCGTGTTCTCCGAACTGTACGTGCTCTCGAAAGGCTCGGGCGGGCCCGGTGGCGAGGCTTCCTCGCTCGTCATGCTCGTCCAGCAGGTCGGCTCAGGCCTCAACGGCAGGCTCGGCTACGCATCGGCGCTTTCCGTACTCCTCTTCCTCTTCACGGTGGGGCCACTCATCCTCGTGGCCTACCTCAACAACCGGCCAGACTCGAACGCGCACTAAGGAACTGATCGGAATGTCCACTCTCGAAACTGGAGCCGGCAACGTGAACCCGGAAGCCGTCGGAACCTCTTCCCGCACCTACCGCAACACGAACCGCCCGTGGCGCAGCAAGGAATCCGGGGGATTTAATAAGCCGACGCTTGCCGGTTTGATCGTGCGCTACATTCTGCTCGTCGCGATGTTCTTCGTGTCGGTGGGGCCGTTCCTGTGGCAGCTCAGCACGAGTTTCAAAGGCCCGAAGGACCCCATCTATCAGTTCCCGCCGTCGCTTCTGCCGAGTGATTTCACGCTCCACAACTACGTCGAGGTTGCCAACACCGTGCCGATCCTCGGCTACGCCTGGCACTCGCTCATCGTCGCCGTGTCACTCGCACTCGCGAACGTGGTCTTCTCGACAATCGCCGGTTACGCCCTGGGCTGCTTGCAGTTCAAGGGCAAGAAAATCGCGCTCGGGATCCTCTTTTCGACGCTTCTCCTGCCCGGCGAAGTGACCCTCATGAGCCAGTTCCTCACGATCAAGTCGCTTGGCCTCGCTGACTCGCTCGCGGGCGTCGTGCTTCCCGGCCTCATCGGTGCTGTCAACGTTCTTCTCATGATGGCGGCGTGCCGATCGATCCCGCCGGCGCTCCTTGACGCGGCCGTGATCGACGGCGCGAATACGTGGCAAATCATCACGCGAGTGGTGTGGCCGAACGTGCGGGGTATGGCGAGTGTCGTCGCCATTTTCGCGTTCATCGGCGGGTGGGATGACTTCCTGTGGCCGCTGCTCGTGCTGAGCGATCCCGACAAATACACGCTCACCGTGGGCATGCAGTACCTCAACTCGAACTTCGGTTCCAACCCGCGCGTCATCGCCGCGGGCACCATGATTGCGCTCGTGCCGATCATCCTGTTCTTTGCCGTGTTCCAGCGCTTCTTCTTCAAGGGAGTGGAAGACGGCGCGGTTAAGGGGTGAGTGAAGCACCGCGGAGAAGCGCCCGCGCGACCGCGATCCGGCCAAAGTTCCGCAGGCAGCCCAGTCATCGGTAGGCTACGGGAGTCTCCCCGGCCCCTCGCGTGGAGTACGGGGCAGCTTAGCCACGCACACCGGTGGCCCGCGAACGAGAGGACCGCCATCATGCACCACGCCGTGAGAGTCACGAACCGGCCGTCGCGCCGAAACTTCCTCACGGTGACGGGCGGTGTGGCGGCAACGCTCCCGCTGTCGATGCTGACCGGGTGCGCGAGCGAGCGCGACGCCTTGACGCTGCGGATCGCGTTCCAACAGTTCGGATCAGACACGAACCTCGAGCAGTGGCTGACGGGAGTAGCCGCGAGCTTTACCGCGAAACACCCGGAGGTGAAGGTCGAGCTCGTGCCGATCGTGGCCGCGACGAATGACTACTTCACGAAAAATGAGCTGCTCATGGCCTCGCCGCGCAGCTGCCCGGACGTCGTGTTCGAAGACTCCTTCATTCTCCAATCCGACATCGCCGCCGGTTACCTTCAACCGATCGATGATCTCGTTGACGCGTGGGAGGCCTGGGAGAGTTTCTACCCGGCCTCCAAGGAGGCTGCCAAGGACCCCGAGGGGCGCGTGCACTTTATTCCCACCGAGACCGATACGCGCGGCATCTACTACCACAAGAGAGTGTTCGAGAAGGCGGGACTTCCCACCGAGTGGCAGCCGCAATCGTGGGAAGACATCGCCGAGACTGCCGCGGTCATTCGCGACGCCGACATCGGCGCGACCGGCATGTTCATGTACTGCGGAAAAGCGCAGGGCGAATCAGCCTCGATGCAGGGCCTCGAGATGCTCCTCTACGGCACGAACGACACGCTCTACAATCCCGAGACGAAGAAATGGGTTGCGGGCTCGCAGGGCTTCATTGACGCGCTCGCGTTTTACAAGCGCCAGTTCGACGAAGGGCTCACGCTCCCCGCAGCCCGCCACTTCGACCCGAATCTCATGGACGCCGTGCAGGCTACGATGTTCCCCGCGGGCGAGCTCGGCATCCTCATCGATGGATCGTGGATCTCATTCCTCTGGGCCGAAGGCAGCCTCGCCCCCTGGCCCACGTGGCCCGATGACGTCGGTGTCGCCTTCATGCCCACTCAGCACGGCGAGGCCCCCGGATCGACAACGCTCGCGGGAGGCTGGGGCTGGGCGATCCCCACGCACGCGCGTGATCGCGAGCTCTCGTTCGCACTCGTCAAGGAGCTATGCAGCCTCGAGCACCAGGTTCAGCGCAACATCACGGGAGGCACGCTCACGACGAGGAGGGACGTCGCGCAAAACGAGGAGTACAGGGGCTATTCGCCAACCGTCGGATTCTTCACCGACATGCTCGAGGGCGCCCATTACCGGCCCGCCTTCGCGGTCTATCCCGAGGTCTCCTCCGCGATCCAGGACGCAATGGACACCGTGATGGTGGGTGACAAAACCCCGGAACAGGCAGCGGCCTGGTACGACGCGAAACTTGCCGAACTCGTTGGCGACGCGAACGTCGAAACCCGCAAAGCCTGAGCGTCGGGGGAGTAATCGCCCCGCTCATGAAAGAGCGGGCTAGGACTTCACCGCGCCCTCGGCGATACCCGCAATGAACTGCTTCGCGCCAATGATGAACACGATGATGAGCGGCACGACCGCGATCAGGGCCGAGGCCATGAGCATGCCGTAGTCACTTCCGTGGGCGGTCTTCAGCTGGCTCAATGCGACCTGAAGTGTGAGCTTATCCGGGTTCGTGAGCACAATGAGGGGCCACATGAAGTCGTTCCATGCGCCGATGAACGTGAACATGCCGAGGAAGGCGAGGGCCGGCCTGATGAGCGGGAGGCACACGTGGCGGTACTGGCGCAGGAAGCCACAACCGTCGATGCGGGCAGCCTCGAGCAACTCGGTTGACACCGAGTTCGTCGCGTATTGACGAAGCCAAAACACGCCGAACGCGCTTGCGAGCGACGGGAAAATCAGGGCCTTGAGGTCGCCGGTCCAACCGAGCTTGCTCATGAACAGGAACTGCGGGATGCTCGCGAGCTGGGCCGGCAGAAGGAACGTGGCCATGATGATGAGGAAGAGGCCTTTTTTGCCGGGGAACTCGAACTTCGCGAAGGTGAATGCGGTGATCGACGAGACGAAAAGCCCGAGTACCGTCACGGACAGGGCCACGACCAGGGTGTTGCCCATTGCCGCCCAAATGCTGATCTTCGAGGTGATGGTCTCGATGTTGGTGCCGAGACGATCACCGGGAAGCACATCCGGCGGGAACTTGAAGATCGCGGACGACGGGTGGGTCGCGAGGATGAACATCCAGTAGAACGGGAACAACGAGACGAGCGCGCCCGCCGTGAGCGCGATGTATTTGAGGATCGTGGTGATCCGAATCGGCTTGCGGCGGCGAACAATCGTGTCCGTATGAGTCTGAGCTGTCATGTCGAGGCGCCCCTTAGTCCTTGCGCTCGCGGGTCACGAGCCAGTTGATGATCGAGAAGAACATGACGACAACGAAAACGCCCCACGCAATCGCGGCGCCGTAGCCGTAGCGGTTCTCTTGGAAGGCCACCGAGTAGAAGTACATCACCATGGTGAGACCAGAGTTGTTGATGCCGCCCGCACTTGCTGCACCTCCGGAGTTCGAGGAGGTCAGCACCTGCGATTCGGTGAAGCTTTGGAGTGAGCCGATCGTCGACATCAGGGTGACGAACAGGATGATTGGCCGCAGCTGGGGGAGGGTGATGTGGAAGAAGATCTGCCACGAGTTTGCGCCGTCGAGTGCGGCGGCTTCGTAGAGGGATTTATCGATCGCCTGGAGGCCGGCGAGGATAAGCAGCGCGTTGTAGCCCACGAACGCCCAGGTCGTGAGGCATGAGATCGCAATCTTGATGCCCCATTCGGTTTGAAGCCACGCGATGTTCTCGAAACCGAACACGTTGATGATGGCGTTTGCGATACCGAATTGGCTCGAGAAGATCGAGCTGAACAGCATACCCATCGCGACCATCGACGTGATGTTCGGGATCAGGTAGATGACTTTGTAGGTCGTCGAGAACCTGAGGGTCGAGTTGAGCATGAGGGCGAGGATCGTCGCGAGAATGAGGGTGGGAACAGTGCCCATGACCCACAGAATCAGGGTGTTGACGAGGGATTTGTAGAAGAGAGGATCGGAGATCAGGTACTTGAAGTTGGTGAAGCCGACCAAGTCGAAGTCGCCCAACCCCGACCAGTTCGTGAACGCGAGCGCCATCGTGAAAACGACCGGCATCGCACCGAACACGAAAAAGAAGAAAAAGTACGGCGAGATGGCCAGGTATTGCGGCAGCGCCTTTTTGATGCGCGTCCCGAGTGGCCGGGGTTGCGGATTGTTCATATCTGTTACTTCACCTTGATACCGGCCTGTTCGGCGATGCGCTTAGCGGCCGTGACCGCGTCGTTCCACGCCTTTTCAGGGTCCTTGCCTGTCGATTCGATTTGTTCGAGCTCTGCAGTGAACGGTGCGATGACCGATTCGGAGTTCGGGTCTTCATACAGCGGGCGAACGGTTTCGGCGGCGGCGCTGAAGACCTCCGCGGCTTTTTGGCCGCCGAGGAATTCGACGGCACCGTCGACCTCGGGCATCGAGTGCGCCTCGGGTGCAGCGGGGAAGTTGCCGCTGAAGGTGTACTCGACTGCCTGGTTCTTCGCGTTGAGAATGAAGGAGATGAGCTCGAACGACTTCTTCGGGTCCTTCGCGCCCTTCGGGATAGTCAGGAACGAACCGCCCTGGTTGACGGCCTCACCAGGGTGCTTGCACACGCGCCACTTGCCGGCAGTTTCGGGGGCGTCGACTTTCATGTCGGCGAGGTGCCACGACGCGCCGAAGTCGGCGGGCAAGCGCCCTTCGTTGACAGCTGCCGCGGAGTCAGCGGTCTGCGAGTCAAGGGCGGCGTTGATGCCGGCAGCATTCGCCTTGACCGAGAGATCCCAGGCCTTGCGGATGTGGTCCTGATCGCCGATGAACATCTGGTTCTCATCGATAAAGCCCTTGCCGCTTTGGCGGTAGGCGGTGCTGAAGATGCCGGCGCTGTTGCGGATCAGGTAGGTGCCAGGCTTCTTGGCGATGAGTTCCTTGCCGAGTTCGAAGTAGGCGTCCCACTCGCGAATCGCGGCTTCGAGTTCGGCTGGTTCGAAGGGGAGTCCTGCTTCTTCAAACACGTCGATGCGATAGAAGAGGGCGGTGGGGCCGATGTCGATCGGGATACCGAGCTGCTTGCCGTCTTTCGAGGTGGCCTGCTGCCATTTCCAGTCGAGGTAGTCGCCCTTGATGTCTTTCGCGCCGAGTTCGTTGAGATCCTCGAAGTAGTCGGTCTTCGAGAGGAAGAAGGCGATGTCTTCGCCCTTGACGCCGGTGATGTCGGGAAGGCCGGAGCCGGCGCTGAAGGTGGTCGTGAGCTTCTGCTTGAAGTCGCCACCGATGACATTCTGGCGGAAGTTGATGTCGGGGAACTGTTCTTTGACGGCCTTGAGGGTGTCCTCGCTGAAGCCCTCGGGCCAGGTCCATAGAACGAAGTCCTTGTCGCTGCCGCCACCCGAGGTGGAGCCGGATTTACCGGTGGAGCAGCCCGTGAGGGCGAGAGCGACGGGGCCGAGGGTGAGCGCGCTGGCGCCCAGAAGCGAACGGCGTGAGATATCCATGGAAAACTCCGTAATTCGGAAAGCGTGAGGTTATAGGAGCTACTGAGTCCGCAGCCGTCGCGAACACGGAGCACTGAACCTTACTTCCGGGTATTGATGATGTGAATATTCGCGGGGATATAAAGCTATCCACACGGTTGGGGTTATGAATTGTGTGTGCCCCGCCGACGGTGGCGGGAAGGGCCGCGGTGCCCCAATTCGCTGGCTCCGCTGCCCGTTCGAGTATAGCGCGCGAGCGGGGGACTTTGCCCGCGCGCAGTGCGCGGTGTGCGGGCGGCTGCTCGTGCCCGAGAGCGCGTCGACTGTAATCGCATTAGATGCGCGGCTTTGGGTGTCTTTTGCAAATTGACGGGACAGGCTTTTGTCATCGAAAAGATCTGTATACAGATTATGTGGCCCGGGGTGGCGTGCGGGATGCGGCACGAGAGCGGTGCACTGGGCGAGGTGACCTCGACGAGCATCGACGAGAACTGTTGCCGGCGCATGCCGACCCTGACCGGGCTCAGGCCGCCTCGCTACCGTGGAGGCATGAGCGACCTCCTCCCGAACCCCTACTTCTACCAGCAGCTGCCTACCCTCTTCAGCTCGGGTGCGGCCGTGATCCGCGACGAGCACGGTCGAATCCTCGTGGAAAAACCGAACTACCGCGACCACTGGCTCTTGCCGGGCGGAGGCGTGGATGCCGGCGAGGACGCGCGAGAGGCCACCGCCCGGGAGCTGCGCGAAGAGCTCAACCTGGATCTTCCGGTCGGCCGGCTCCTTTCGGTGAGCTGGGTGCCGTCGAGCGCCGCCTACGGCGCACCGATGGGAGTTCACTTCGTGTTCGATGCCGGGGTGGTTCCCGAGGCGGAGCTTCGCGATCGAGTGCGTCTGCAGGAGGAAGAGCTTGAGGCGTGGGATCTCATCGACCCGCGGGACGCGGCGATTCTCTCGCCGTGGGGCGCCGAGCGCGTGTGGCATGCTCTCGATGTTCTTGAAGGCCGCTCTGAAGTCGACCTTTTCGTGGTTAAGCGAGGCGGGATCGCGGAAGCGCCGTGAGGTGGGGCAGGCGTCGGAATGGTCCGACGCTTGCCCCACCACCGGTGCTGCCGCTGTGATCACGCGAGTGTCAGGCCGGCCTGTTCGGCGATGCGCTTGGCGGCCGTGACGGCATCGCTCCAGGCCTTCGCCGGGTCCTTCTTCGACGATTCGACCTGCTCAAGCTCCGCGTAGAACGGCGCGTTCACGGTTTCGGAGTTCGGGTCTTCATAGAGCGGGCGCACGGTTTCGGCGGCGGCGCTGAAGACCTCCGCGGCTTTTTGGCCGCCGAGGAATTCGACGGGGCCGTCGACCTCCGGCATCGAGTGCGCCTCGGGTGCAGCGGGGAAGTTGCCGCTGTTCGTGTATTCGAGGGCCTGATTGCGGGCGTTCAGGATGAAGGAGAGTACCTCGAAGGACTTCTTCGGGTCTTTCTCTCCCTTCGGAACGGTGAGGAAGGAGCCGCCCTTGTTGACGGCCTCGCCGGGGTGCTTGCACACGTGCCACTTTCCGGTGGTGTCGGGTGCGTCGGACATGAGGTCGGCGAGGTGCCATGACGCGCCGAAGTCCGCGGGGAGGCGCCCGGCGTTGACCGCGGCGGCCGAATCGGTGGTTTGAGCGGCGAGTGCGCCGTTGATACCGGCGTCGTTCGCGGCGATCGCGAGGTCCCATGCCTTCTTGATGTGGTCCTGGTCGCCGATAAAGGTGCCGTTTTCATCGACGAATCCCTGGCCGGCTTGGCGCCAAGCCGTGCCGAAGACGCTCGCGGTGTTGCGAATGAGGTAGGTGCCCGGCTTCTTGGCGATGAGCTCCTTGCCAAGCTCGAAGTACTCTTCCCAGCTGCGGATGGCGGCTTCGAGCTCGGCGGGTTCGGAGGGCAGGCCCGCTTCTTCGAACACATCGAAGCGGTAGAAGAGGGCGGTGGGGCCGATATCGATGGGGATGCCAATCTGCTTGCCGTCCTTGGTTGTCGCTTGCTCCCACTTCCAGTCGAGGTAGGTGCCCTTGATGTCTTTCGCACCGAGCTCGTTGAGATCCTCGAAGTAGTCGGCTTTTGAGCAGAAAAATGCGATGTCTTCGCCCTTGACGCCGGTGATGTCGGGAAGGCCGGAGCCGGCGCTGAAGGTGGTCGTGAGCTTCTGCTTGAAGTCGCCACCGATCACGTCTTGGCGGAGGTTCAGGTCCGGGAACTCCTTTGTGACGGCGTCGAGGACCTTGTCTCCGTAACCTTCGGGCCACATCCAGAGCACGAATGCGTCGTCATTTCCTCCGCTCGACCCACCCTTGCCCGTCGAGCATCCACTGAGAGCGAGTGCGATGGGGCCGAGGGCGAGGGTGCTAGCGCCCAGAAGCGAACGACGTGAAAGGTTCATTGCGTACTCCGTAAGTAGGGATGAATGGTGGCGATCATTTTCCGCGACTAGTAGAAACCCGCGATGTTAACGGCCAGTAAATTTTGTGAGACCGAGACTTTTCACCTTGGTGACCCCATGTAGGCTTGGTCCGGCGCGCAAATGAACTGGCGTGCGAACGTAGGGCGAGGGGGCCGCTCGGTGCTCCTCGACCCGGAACCGAGCCGTGTGACAACCAGGTAGGGGCAGGTGCGATGTTTGATGATTCAACGCTCGTCGAGGACCGTATTGAACGGCTCCACGAGAGGCTAGGGAAAGAGCTCTTCCGCGTCCTTGCCCCGGTTGACGTCACCGCGTGGAAGTCCCCCGGCGAGCCCGTCGACTTCGCGACCGCCGCTGAAGCGAACTACGACCCGATCTCCTCGGGTGACCGCTGGGGCCCGGCGTGGAGCACGTGGTGGTTCCGTATGAAGGGCACCGTTCCCGCAGAGGCGAGAGGCGAGCGCGTGCACCTGCGGGTCGATCTTGGCTTCGAAGGTGATTGGGCAGGAAACCAGTCCGAGGGCCTCGCCTACACGACCGCTGGAACGCCGCTCAAGGGCGTGAACCCCATGAACCGCCTGATCCCGCTGACGGGCGAGGGGCTTCCCGCGACCATCGCGAAGGCGGGGGAGCGGCTTCTCGACGACAGCGGTGCCGTTGAACTCCTCATCGAGGCCGGCGCAAACCCCAATATGGGCGACTACATGAACAATCCCACCGACCTCGGGGACCTTTCGACGCGCCCGGACACGCCCGTGTGGACGTTCGGTGGTGCCGACCTCGTGGTGCGCAACGAGAGCGTGTGGCATCTGTGGCTCGACGTCGAGGTGCTCTGGGGCGTACTCAAGGAGCAGCCCAAGGGTTCGACACTGCGCGCGACCCTTCTGCGCAGGCTCGAGGAAGCCGCGGACGTCGTCGATGCTCAGGGCATCCAGGAGGGGGCCGACGCCGCCCGGGCCCACCTCGCTCCCGTGATCGCAAGCAGTGCCGGTAACTCCGCCCAGATCATGAGCGCCGTTGGCCACGCCCACATTGATTCAGCTTGGCTGTGGCCCCTGCGTGAGACTCGCCGCAAGGTCGCGCGCACCTTCTCGAACGTCCTTACCCTTGCCGAGGATTACCCCGAATTCACGTTCGCGTGCACGTCTGCGCAGCATTATGCGTGGCTCAAGGACGGGGCCCCGGCGCTCTTCGCGCGCGTGAAAGAATCGATTGCGAAGGGTCAGTGGCACCCCGCGGGCGGCATGTGGGTTGAATCCGACACCAACCTCCCCGGTGGCGAGGCTCTCGTTCGTCAGTTCACCGTGGGGCTCAACTGGATGGAGCGAGAGCTTGGCGTTGCCCCCACGTGCACGTGGCTTCCCGACTCATTCGGCTACACGGGGGCGCTCCCGCAGATCGCACGTTTGAGTGGCATGACCACGTTCTTCACGCAAAAGCTCAACTGGAGCCAAACGAACACGCTCCCGCACCACACGTTCTGGTGGGAGGGGATCGACGGCACCCGCATCTTCACGCACTTCCCGCCCGTGGATTGCTACGACTCGATCGTGAGCGCCGAAGAGGTCTTCAAGGCCGAGCGGAACTTCAAAGAAAAGGGCCGAGCAAAGCGCTCGCTGCTTCCGTACGGCTACGGCGATGGCGGCGGCGGCCCCGTCGCGGAAATGGTGGAGCGCGCCAGGCGATTCGCCGACATGGAAGGTGCGCCCCGCGTGGAGTTCGATTCCCCCGACGGCTTCTTCGACAAAGCGCGCGAGGAGTATCCCGACGCCCCTGTGTGGAGCGGCGAGATGTATCTCGAGTTCCACCGCGGCGTGTACACGAGCAGCGCTGAACTCAAGCGCGGTAACCGGGAGGTCGAGGCGAAGCTCGCCGTCCTCGAATGGCTCGGCGCTCTCGCCACCGAGCGAGGAATCGACTACCCGCTCGCTGAGGTCGAGGAGCTGTGGCAGCGCGCCCTTCTCCTCCAGTTCCACGACATCCTGCCGGGCTCGTCGATCCACTGGGTCAACCGCGAGGCGCGTGCCGAGTACGAGGCGCTGCGCACCGATATCGAAACTCTCATCGACTCGCTCCTCGCCTCCCGCGCGGGTGGGGGCACGGGCTCGGTGGAGGCCCTCGACGGCGACAGTGGTCAGGCCGCGGCGCTCGCGGGCTCTGAGGTCACCGTCGTTAACCCGTCGCCCGTGATCCGCCGCGAGGTGTGGGAGCATTCCGACGGTTGCTCACTCATCGAGGTTGCCCCTCTTTCGAGTGCTCCCCTGAGTGCGCTCGAGGTGTCGCCCACGAATCCGGTGACGTGCGAGACGCGCGGGAGCGATATCGTGCTTGCCAACGGCCTCGTGGAGGTCGTGATCGATGCAAACGGTCTGGTCTCGTCCATTCTCGACCTCGACGCGGGCGGCCGCGAGCTGCTCGCCGCAGGCCAGAGGGGCAACGCCCTCAGCGTCCACCCGGATTTCCCAAGCTGCTTCGATGCGTGGGAGCTTCAGCACCAGTACAAGCGCAGCGAAACAGTGCTTGAGGAAGCGCTCGAGGTGAAGGTCGTGACGAAGACGGCGCTTCGCGCGTGCGTCGAAGTACGCCGCACCCACGGAGATTCCACCTTCACTCAGCGCATCACGCTCGATGCGGACGCTCGTGCCGTTGACTTCGAGGTGCATGTCGATTGGCGCGAGAAGCATCGCGTACTGCGCGTGGGCTTCCCGCTTGCACTCAATGCCCGCACGGATCGTTCGGAGATCCAATTCGGGCATATCGACCGTGCGATCGCGAAGAACACTTCGTGGCAGGAAGCGCAGTTTGAGGTGAGCGGCCACCGCTGGGCGCTCCTCGAAGAACCCGGCTACGCGGTTGCCTTCGCCAACTCGCAAACATACGGGCACGACGTCCGCGTGCTTGACGCCGCTGCCGCCGACCGTCGCGGTGGTGTCGCGTTTGGCTACACGCTCTTGCGCTCGGCCACGGCGCCCGACCCGGAAGTCGATCTCGGTGAGCACACGCTTCGCTACAGCCTCGTGTGTGGTGCGGATCTCGCGCACGCGCACGCCGCTGGCCTCCGCCTGACGCAGCCGCTTCGCGAAACCGCTCACGCGCTCGAAACATCGGCCGTTGCGAGCATCGAACACCGTGAGGGCGACACTCTCGCTCTCATCGACGCCGTGAAGCCCGCCGACGACGGCTCGGGCGACCTCATCGTCCGTCTCCACGAGGCCGAGGGGCGTGCGGGCATCGCCCACGTCCGCTTCGCCTCCGCGCCGAGCAAAGTCCGCGCGACGAACCTGCGCGAAAAAGAAGCGCCGGAGGTCGCGCCCGGCCTTACCGCGTGTAGCGAGGACCCCTCGCTCTACGAGGTGTCGATGCACGAATTCCAGATTGTGACCCTAAGGGTGGCCCGCGCATGAAACTTCTTCTTATATGCCTCGACGGAGTGAGGGCCGACATCGCCCTTCCCGAATTCGTTGCGGCGGATCCGCACTTCGCGAAACCCGATCACGGCGCTGATCCCCGTTTTCGGGCAGTAAACGATAAGGGTGAGCCTGCCGTCGGACCCCACGACCCTCCGCTCGACCGCACCCTCCCGCTCGAGGAGGCCCCGAAGAATCTCGCGCCCACGCTCGCGCGGCTTGCTCGCGGCGACGAGCACTCGGGCGGGCACATCACGCCCATGTGGATGACGCCGCCCACGGACTCCGCGCCCGGCTGGTCCTCCATCCTCACGGGCTCCACCCACGAGGAATGCAACGTGTGGTGGAACGAATTCGTCGGTCACGATCTCGCGCGGCGCCCCGACATCCTCTCGCGCGTGTACTTCGCGAACCCCGCCGCGCGCACACTCGCCGCGGCCACGTGGGAGGCGTTCTGTGCGCCCCACGGGCTCGGCCCGCTGCTCCAGCACCGCTTCGACCAGCAGCGCACGGGCCAGCACCAGACGTTCCACCCCGACCTTAAGGACGGATTGGATCGCGCGGACGATGACGTTGCGCACTGGGCGACGTGGAAGCTTCTCCACGAGGGCCCCGACGCGGCGGTCGTGTACTTCGAGGGCGTCGACGGCGCGGGCCACGCGCACGGCGCCGAATCGGAACAGTATCGGGACGCGATCCGCCACGTCGATGAACTCACCCGTCACCTCATCAAGGCTGTTGCCGAGCGTCACGAGCAGCTCGGCGAGGACTGGCTCGTGGCCGTCACGACCGACCACGGCCACAAACCCGAAGGCGGCCACGGCGAGGACGAGGTCGAAGTGCGCCGCAGCTTCCTCATTACCCACCGCATCGGCGCGCCCTTGCCTGAGGTTCTTACCTCGCGCGACGTGCTCCACAGCGAGCAGGTCATGTGGGACCTCCTCGATGCCATGGGCGTGCGCCAGGGTAGCTACGACGCCGAAGGAGTGGGAGTGCTACGCGACATCGAGCAGGTGGGCCCCACGCGCAACCTCGCTTTCGAGTGGTGAGGGTGGCCGTGGCGGAAACACTCCCGAGCCGGGTTGCCGGCGTCATCTTTGACATGGACGACACACTTTTCGATTCGGAAAAGGCGTGGCACGAAGCAGCCGCTGCCCTGTGGCGTGATGCAGGGGGAGTCTTTCGCGGCTACGGAGACCGAGGCGGCACCGTCGAAGACCTCGCGAACGCGTTCCTTGACGAATTCGGGGGAGGGGACGAACGCGAAGAGCGCATGGGTGACGTATGCGCGAGACTCGAAGACGCGATCCGCGAGCGACTCGACGTCGACCTCGCGCCCATGCCTGGAGCCGACGCCCTCACGTCTCGCCTCGCCCAAGTGGTGCCGCTCGCGATCGGCTCCAACTCGCCGCAACGCATCGTCGAGCAGTGCGTGCGCGCGATCGGCTGGCAGGAGCGGTTCACCGCAGCCCTCGGCGTCAGTGCACACATGAACCCCAAGCCCGCCCCCGACCTCTACCGTGAAGCGGCCAGGCGCTTAGGAGCCGACCCTCGCGATTGCGTCATTTTCGAAGACTCGCCCACGGGAGCCCGCGCCGCTGTCGCTTCGGGCGCCTTTGTCGTGACGATCGGCGACGACGCGCGTGGAATCGGGACGCTGGCAGTCGATACTCTTAACGATGACATTGTGACCTCGTGGACACCGGAGCAGCTGACATGAGAACCCTTATTCCCGAACCAACAACCGTGCGCGAGCTGGACGGCCACTTCAGCTTCCCCTCGCCCCTGCCCGTGACCGGAGGCGGGCATGCCGCCGACTATCTCGAGGAACGCCTTTCCCGCGCGGCCGGCGTGCGCGTGTGCGAAGGCTCCGGCGGAGTGCTGTTCTCCCGCGACGATTCCCTCGGCGACGAGGCCTACCGCCTGCGCGTAAGCGCCGAGGGCATCCAGATTGAGAGCGCCGACGACCGCGGTGCCGGATGGGCCGTGCAGACGCTCCTCCAGCTCCTTCCGCCCGCAATCTACTCATCGGGCCCCATGGAGCCCTCCTCCCTCGTCGTGCCGTGCGTCGAGATCGAGGACGCCCCGCGCTACCACTGGCGCGGCTCCCACATCGACGTCGCCCGCAACTTCCTTCCCCTTGAGGGCCTCTACAGGCACCTCGAGGTCATGGCGATGCATAAGCTCAACGTGCTGCACCTTCACCTCACCGACGATCAGGGCTGGCGCATTCCCATCGAAGGGTTCCCGAAGCTCATCGAGAAGGGATCACGGCGCCCGGGAACCCTCGCGGGCCATCAGCCGCCGCCCGACGAAAACGACTGCGACGATGTCGCGGAACACGATGGAATCGAATGCGGCGGCTACTACACGCGCGACGAGATAACCGCGCTCATCGAACGAGCCGGAAAGCTCGGCATCCAAGTCGTGCCCGAAATTGACATGCCCGGGCACATGGAATCCGTCGTCGCCGCATACCCCGAGCTCGGCTGTGTCCCCATCGAACACCCGCGTACGTGTTGGGGCATCTCCGAACACGTTCTCGCCCTCACCGACGAAGCCGTCGAATTCTGCCGCGCCGTGCTTACCGACGTCGCCTCGCTCTTTCCCGGCTCGCCCATCCACGTGGGTGGCGACGAATGCCCCGGTAAGGAATGGCGCGAACACGGACCGTCGCGCGCAACCATGGAACGTATCGGTGCAACGACACCTGCCGAGGCCCAGGCCTGGTTTGAGAACGAAGTGTGCACGCACGTTCTCGGCATGAACCGCCGCGTGATCGCATGGGACGAAGTGCTCGACGGCACCGTGCCAGAGGGGACGACGGTCATGGTGTGGCGCAAATCCGAAGCGGTCGAGGCGGCGATGAACGCCGGCTTCGACGCTATCGCCGCGCCCACGGAGTTCACGTATTTCGACTACCGCCAGCACTCCGGAGAGGACCACCCGCTCACGATCGGCGGCAACCTCCCGCTCAGCAAGGTCGCGGGCCTCAGCGACCTCCTCGACGCCGTTGGCGGCGAAGGCAAAGGCGAACTGCTCGGTGCGCAATTCCAACTGTGGACCGAATACGTCCACGACTGGGTGAAAGCCGAGTACCTCCTGTGGCCCCGCGGCTGTTCGGTCGCGCAGCAGGTGTGGTCCGGTTCGGCCGGCAACGCACGTGAGCTCGAGACGATGAAGGCCCACCTCGCGCGCCTCACGGCACGCGGCCTCAACTGGTGCCGCACGGCGGAATAGCCTTTGATCGGCTCAGCCGTGAGCCGCTCATGAGAGTGCTGTGTTGCTACTGTGGTGGCGTGTCAGTAGAGAAGCTCTCCGGTAGCGTGCAGGATTACCTCAAGGCTGTGTGGGTTCTAGGCGAATGGTCGAACGAACCCGTGACGACCTCGAAGATTGCCGCGCGCGTGGGAGTTCGGCCGGCAACGGCATCCGAGACCATTAAGAAACTGGCGAAACAGGCGCTCGTGGAGCATTCGCCTTACGGGGCAATCACGCTCACGGAAGAAGGACGCTGCCTCGCCCTCGCTATGGTGCGCCGACATAGACTCATCGAGACCTTCCTCGTCGAAAAGCTCGGCTACGGGTGGGACGAGGTGCATGCCGAAGCAGAAGTGCTTGAGCATGCGGTCTCCGATCTTATGGTGGAGAGAATCGACGCCGCGTTGGCGCATCCCACGCGAGACCCGCACGGTGACCCGATTCCAGGGCCCGACGGAAAACTTGAAACGATCCCCGCGTTCCAACTCACGGATCTTGCGGCTGGGGAGTCGGCACGGGTGGAGCGAGTGTCGGATGCTGATCCAGCGCTTTTGCAGTTCCTCGCGGGGAAAGGGCTCACTTTTGGGGCGATTGTGCGTGCACGCGAAGCGGAGCCTTTCTCCGAGACGCTCGACCTTGAGGTCGACGGCGTGAAGGGGATAGCGGCGCTCGGCAAGACTGCGACTGACGCTGTGTGGGTCACGGTTCTCGAATAGAGGGGCGAACCCGAGAGAGCGCCGTGCGGGCGGCGAGTACGCAGAAAAAGATGAGGCCATAGACGACAGCCATGCCCGCGCTCGTCGCCGCGCCGAGCACGTAGGCGAGCCAAAACCCAGCGAGCGTTCCGAGCGTAGCGACGAGAACACTTCCGATCACCATGTCTCGAAGGTCTCTGGACCACAACCGCGCTGTCGCGGCGGGAATCACGACCAGGGCAAGTACCAGGACAGCGCCTGCGGCGTGAAAAGCGGCCGTCACGGTGAGCGATGTGAGAAACATGAACACCACGTTGATGGCTCCCGTGCGCACGCCGATTGATTGGGCGAATGCTGGATCGTAGGTGGTGACGGTCAATCGTGGGAACAACGCGGCGATTACGCCGATGTTAAGGGCGAGAACCGCGAGCATAACGTAGAGGTATTGCGGTCCAACGTCGATGCCACCGATGGTGAGAGGTGTCCATGCGGCGAGATTGACATCGCCCACCAAGACCGCGTGTTCATCGAGGTGGACATTGCCGAAATCGATCGAGATGAGAAGAACGCCGGCGCTGAAAAGAGCGGGAAAAACAAGGCCCTGCGACGCATCTCCCGCGAGCAAACGCGTGCGTGAGAGTGCTTCGCTTCCGAGCACGACGAGGAGCCCCGCACCTGCGGCGCCGACGATGAGCAGGGGAGAGGTAAGAGAGTGCGTCAGCGCATAGCCGATCACGACTCCTGGAAGAACCGCATGGCTCATACCATCGACCATCATCGAACTCTTGCGAAGTACGACGAAAACTCCGGGAAGGGCAGTAGCGAGTGCCGTCGTGACAGCTAGGGCACACGTACCAAGGATGAAGTTCACGGTTTCCTCCCTTGCCCGGGTGACGATCGAAAAGTGCGGCGCGTTGTCGAAGACGCGACCATGCGCGCAAGGATTCCACGTCGAGGGGCGCACAGGAGTGACACGACGAGAGCCCCGACGAGCACGAGAACGGTCACGGGTCCGCTCGGCAGTTCCCCGAGCGCGACAGATGCATAGGCGCCGAGGCTGCTTGCGCCCGCACCAACGAGAGCGGAGCAAAGTGTCATGGAGGAAAGCTCGCGGGTCCACTGGCGTGCGACCGCCGGAGGGGTCACAACGAAAGCCACCATGAGCACGAGCCCGACGGCTTTTACCCCCGCGACCGTGGCGATCGCGAGCATGGCGAACATGGCCGCATCGATCGCCTTGCCGTTCAGTCCGAGTACCGTGCAAAACTCCGGATCGAACGCGCGCAGCGAAAACTCTTTCCACAGGGCGAGCGTCACGAGGATTGCGCACCCGCCGACTACCGCGCTCGAGGTGATGTCGGCTTTCGTGAGCGTTGAGGCGTTACCGAAAAGAAACGCACCGATCCCACCCTTACCGGGGAGGGAACTTTTACTGATGAACTGAAGGAGCAGCATACCGGTTCCGAAAAAGAGCGAGAGCGTCGTGGCCATCGCGGCATCGATCGTGAGCGGTGTGCGAGACGCGACGATGTTCGCGACGAGATGCGCTGCCGTTCCGGTGACCGCCGCTCCTATGACGAGAAGAAGTGGCGAATGTATGAAGGCGCCCGGACCAAGCGTTGAAAAAAGGAAGGCGAGGAGAACCCCGGGGAGGGCTGAATGCGAGATGACGTCGCTCGCAAGCGACTGGTGGCGCACATAGGCGAAGCAGCCGAGCGCCCCAGCAATGGCTCCGATGAGGCTCGTCCCCACAAGAACAGTGCGGTAGGTGTAGACCGAAAGAAAATCGACGATGCTCACGAGTGGCCTTCTTCGCGAGAGACGAGGGCGCGCGAGAGACATCCATCGAGGTCATACGCGCGCCGAATAGCTACGTCTGTGAGGGTGCGTTCCACGGGGCCCGATGCGATGAGTTCAGTATTGAGAATCGCAACGTCAGAGCAAAACTCCCGAACAGTCGCAAGATTGTGATGAACGAGCACAACGGTGCGCCCTTTCGAGCGGAAGTCGGCAAGAACATCAAAGATTGCACGCTCGCTTCGCGCATCGACCCCTTGAAATGCTTCGTCGAGGATGAGGAGGTCTGGCTCTTGTACGAGGGCGCGGGCGAGAAAGACGCGTTGGCGCTGACCACCCGAGAGCTCATTAATGTGGCGTGTGCTCAGATCCTCGAGGCCGACCTGGCGAAGCGCCGCGAGCGCACGCTCACGCTCGCGGCGCCCCGGCCGGCGAAACCACCCGAGAGTGCCGTAGGTCCCCATTGTCACAACGGTGAGCGTGGTCGCGGGAAAGTCCCAATCGACGCTCAGAGATTGCGGCATGTACCCCACTCGCGAACGCGCCACGCGGAGGCTTTGCCCGAAAAACTCGGCCGTGCCCGTGAGGGGTGGAACGAGCCCAAGCATGGCTTTGAGCAGAGTGGATTTTCCCGCGCCGTTGGGTCCGACGATCGCCATGCAGGCGCCGCGTGCCACTTCGAGCGTGACACCTTTGAGGACGATATTTTCGCGGTAGGCGACTGTCATGTCGGTGACGCGACACGCGGGCGCGGCGACACTCTTAGCAGGGGGTTGCGCCGTCACTTCCCAAGCCCCTCCGCGACAGCGTCAACGTTGTGGGTGAAAGCTCCCAGGTACGTGTCGACCCCGGGTTCCGCTCCAAGGGAATCCGCGTAGAGCTCGGCATCCGAGATCTTGACGTCCCACCCTTTCGCGTGCACCGCTTCTTGGAGGCTCTTGATGGCCTGCGGGTTGGCCTGGTTGTCGAGGAAGATCGTGGGAATTTTCTTCGAGGCGATCAGGGTTGCGAGATCGTCGATTTCCTTTGCGCTCCGCTTGGCTTCCGTCGAGATGAAATCGGTCGCGTGAACCTCGAGATCGAAATGCTTTCCGAAATAGTTGAAGGCGTCGTGCCCCGTCACGAGGATGCGGGGCGCATCGATCTTTGCGAGTTTTGCGTCGGCCTTACTCACTGCTGCGCGAATTTTCTCCTTGTATTTCTCGGCGTTCGCGCGATAGGTTTTTTCGTTTTTGGGGTCGGCCTCGGCGATCTTGTCGGCAACCGAGTCAACGGCGATGAGCCATGCTTCAGGGCTGTTCCAGATGTGAGGGTCATGGAGCGGGCGCCCTTTGTCGTCCTTTTCTGGCCACGGCAGGAGAAGCTTCTCAGGGACCTTCGAGCCGACAGCGAGTTGACGATCGCCGAAGCTTTCGAGCTGAGAGGTCATGTGGGCCTCGAGGTTCAAGCCGTTCCAGAAAACGAGGTCGGCGCTTCGCATTTTTTCGATGTCTTGGGTGGAGGGCTGGTAGGTGTGGGGATCCCCTCCGGGGCCCACCATCGTCGTGATCTCGGCGTCTGGGGCGATGTTCGCGACGGCATCGGCGAGGTAGCCCGTCGTCGCGTACACGGAGAGTTTCTTGCCGTCGTCTTGGCGTGTGGTTTGGCCTGAGCAGCCAGTGAGTGCGAGCGCCATGGCAGCGAAGGCAACGACGGCAGCGCGTGCTGACTTTCGAAGGTTCACGTTATCCCTTTGATGCTGGAGTGAAGACGTGCCGAGCAGGCGTGCATCCGTGCACGTCGGATGTCGACCCGTCTCTCGCGCCCTATGACGCGAGAAATCCAGGATGCACTAACAAAGAAGTTAGGGCAACCTAAACCTGTGGGTGTTGTGTGTCACGAGAGCGCGGTCGAGCAAGGAAGATGCATCGTTATGCTCCCTCGCGCCTCGATTTAACCGTGGGTCGATTTCTCTCGATTAGCCGGGTGTCCTGGAGTGCTACGTATGGAGCATCGAAGGGGGCCGCTTCGTGTTCGACGTTGACATAGTTCCCGAGGGGAGCTTCGTGGGATCATCCGTTTACAGGAGGCGGAGCTTGCGGCCTAGGCGCCAGAGAGTTTCCTCGCGATCCGGGCAAACGGGGTGAAATCCCCGGCGGGGGAGCGAAGCACCTCGAGGTTTGCGATTCCGACGGTCGCCTGGCCACCGTCGGACTCCACCTCAAGAGCTGATGCCGCCAGGCCCAGCTTCCCGGCTACGCCAGTCCAACATTTAGCCTTGCGCGTTCTTCGCGGCCTGTGCACGTGCCGCATCATGTGCGAGGGCAAAGGCATCGGTGCTGCGCATGAAATCTCGTGCCCACTCCGCTCGTCTCGTGGCCGCACGTCGGTACTGACTGCGCTGAACCTTGTCCCCGGAAGTAGCAAACCCCTGCACGTTCTCGAGCCTCTCAAAGTGTTCCATGACCTTCGCGAAGGCATCGTCGGGGGAGGCGAGAGCGTTCGTGACGCTCTCGCCGTTCTCGATTTCGTTGTACTGCCAGCGCCCCTGAGCGTTCCGCAGGGCCCACGCGGGGGCCCGGTCGCCAATCTCCCTGCGCAGGTACGCATCGGGTTCCTCGGCCACGGTGATGTCGATACGCGCATACCGATCGCGCACGGCGGGCGAGCAGCGGAAGAGACGGCGAATGTCCCGCGCGTCGAACCCGGAAAAGTAGGGAACCTGCCCTGCAAGGGAACCGTCGGACTGAATCAGGTGATTGAAGAGGTAACTCGCGCTACCGCTGCACAGGCGGTCACTGCCGGAGGTTAACGGAGAGAGGTACTCCTCGACGTAGTACACGCACGAAAGGATGGCGGCCATGTCGGCGGCAATGGCCCGATCGAACTCTTCCGTACTTTCGGGGCGGAACTCCCATGTTGCACTTCCGTATTCCTTGTAAATCAGGTCGCGGAAAGCATCAACGGCTTTGTCGATTTCGCCCGTCACGCGTGGATCCCCTTCACCGGAATCTTTCGTCGAAAACCGATGCCTAACGTGCTTATCCGCACGATCGGCGAACACGAGCTTCCACGTACCGCCTCCGTCGCTCCTTACGTTACGAAAGATCCCATACGAAACCGGTAAGACCCGGCTCGTCGCCGTGGTCACCATGTTTACACCCTTAATTTCGCCCGGCTCGCTCCCCTCAAATTTCTCGTCGAGGTCATCTTTGAGGGATCGAAGGAAGCGATCGGGGGCCCCGCTCCTCGGCCGCACACGCCTTAGCTCACGAATGTGGAAACCCGAAATGGGGTCGATGACACTCTCGGCGTGCAACTCATCGAGAAAGAGGCTCGCGGCAATCTTCGTGGGGAAGTGGTGCTCGGGCGGCTCCTGCGAGCACGCCTCTGCGCTCTGTGCGGTGCACTGTTGAATCTTGTCGAGCGGGGTAATGTGCCACATGCGGGACTCCAGGCGCCGGTCGTCGCTTCGTCGTGATTGAAAGGGGCGCGCACCGAGTTTACGTACCGGTTCTGGTGGAACTGCGAGAGCCCCAGCGCGAAAAACGGGCACCGGCCCAACCATGAAGGCTGAGGCGGTGCCCGTTCAATCAGCGGAGGATAGGGGATTTGAACCCCTGAGGGCGTGAACCCAACACGCGTTCCAGGCGTGCGCCATAGGCCGCTAGGCGAATCCTCCAGTTCGCTGCCGTGGGCGGGACATACCCGCCACAAAAGGCAACGCGCTCCAGTGTACCCAAAAAGACATGCGCGGCGCATGTGCGGGCCGGAATCGCTCGGTACAGACGGGTCGAAGGTCACACGAGCTAGTCGTCTTCGGCAGAAAGATCGGGATGGCGCAGTAGATTCACGATCGCTGCACCGAGCCCGCCCCAGAGCATAAGCATCGAGACGATCAGCAAAACAACGGCTGACGCATTCATCGCTTCCCTCCCTTCGTCAAGAGGCGCGCGAAGAGTCCGGCGCGCGCGGGGTCATCGTCGGCGCGAAGCTCTTGCGGGAACTGCGTCGTGGACGTGGGGGCCTCAAGCGGCTTGCCGCGCACGATGCTTTGAGCGATCGGGTCGCCGTCGGAGTCGAGCTTGCCAGCATTGGAGGCTTTCGGCCACGGGATTGCGCTCATGATGATGGCTAAAGCGACGAGTGTCGCCGCCATGCCCCACCCAAACGTATTGACGAACCACGAGGGCATGCCGCCGTAGCCGTTCGCGAGGATTTCGCGCGCATCGAGCACGAGGGTGACGGCGAGGATCGCCGGGGCGATGACCGAGATCATGACGTACCAAAAATCGCCCACTCGGAAGGAGCCGTACATATTCAAGTGGTCGCGCAGGGCGGGGATGCCGCGAATCACGTAGGAGAGGACGAGCGTTCCCACTAGGGCAGCGACCACGATGCCAAACGAATTCACGAACTTATCGGACACATCGAGCAAGTTGAGGCCCGTTGTGGTGGAGAATCCGAGCGTGGAAAGAATTGCCATCGGGATGCCTACAGCAAGAGTGCCTGCGACCCGGCCGAGCCCGAGCTTGTCCTGGACCGCGGCGATGATGACTTCGAGAATCGAAATGAGCGAGGTGAAGCCGGCCACGAGCAGAGAACCGAAGAACAGCACACCAATGAGAGCACCGAGCGGGGCCTGATTGATGATTGCCGGGAAGGCAATGAAGGCGAGACCGATGCCGTCCGCGGCAACGTCGGTCACTTGCTGCCCGGTCGAGGCCGCCATGAAGCCGAGTGCTGCGAAGACACCGATGCCAGCGAGCAGCTCGAAGCCCGAGTTCGAGAAGGCGACAACGAGGCCCGAGCCGGTCAGGTCTGTTTTCTTCTTGAGGTACGAGGCGTAGGTGAGCATGATGCCGAACGCAATCGAGAGCGAATAGAAAATCTGCCCATAGGCCGCGATCCACACCGAGCCGTCTGTAAGAGCACCCCAGTCGGGCGTGAAGAGCGCATCAAGGCCGAAGCTTGCGTTCGGTAGAGTCACCGCACGAATGACGAGCACGAGGAACATCACGATAAGAAGCGGGATGAAGATTGTGCTCGAGCGGGCGATGCCCCCTTGTACGCCGAGCGCAAGAACACCGACGCTCAAAACCCACACGACGATCATCGCGATGAGGATCTTCGGCACGAAATCAAAGCCAATCCCCGTTGTCTCAGCGGGGACCGACGCCGTGAACGTCCCGAAAAATGCCGCCGGATCCTCGCCCCACGCCTTGTTAAAGCTGAAGATGAAGTACCACGCGGACCACGCGAGAATTGCCGCGTAATACGCCGCGATCACTACGCAGATCATGACCTGCCACCAGCCGATAGCCTCGGCCTTGCGGTTCATGCGCCGCCAGGCAAGAGGTGCGGAACTACGCCACCGGTGCCCAATCGCGTAATCCATGAAGAGGAGCGGAACACCCGCGGTGAGGAGCGCGATCAGGTACGGAATCATAAACGCGCCGCCACCGTTTTCGTACGCCGTGTACGGGAAGCGCCAAATGTTGCCGAGCCCCACCGCCGAGCCGATCGCCGCAAAAATAAACGCTGTGCGGCCGGAGAACGCGCCGCGGTTGGCGCGTTGTTGCTCGGGAGCGGCGTGGATTGTCGATTGAGTACCCGCGGGCCGGTCTGTGCTCGGGGCCGACGGTTCCACGCCCAGATGGTGGGAATGTTCGGTCATTGTGGTCTTTCCTCAGAACTATCGCACTCGTGGCGAGATGAACTTTCACAGTGTGGGGATGAGGACTGCGCCGTGTCCACCGCGTTTCGCGATGTGGTCGGCTCGGAGTGCGGGGTCGGAGTGTAGGGCTCGTCTACATCACAGTGGCCGACGGTGGCTGTGCGAAATGGGTTGCGAGCCTGTATCGTTGAGGGCGACTCCCCGCGTGGTGTCATCCATCGGAATCCCCCAGGGCTTGACGGCAGCAAGGGTACGAAGGCTCTGGCAGGTGCGCGGGGAGTCGTTTTATGCCGTCAGCGAGCAGGGGTTAGTCGAGCGAGTCGTCTTCGGGAAGAACGAACTCCTGACCCACGACTCCCTTGATGAGGAGGGGGTCAATACTTTCCCCTTCGCGGATGACGCTTATGAAGCCGTTCGGCTCCATAATCGCGCACTGAACCTGGCTCCGGGTAGCGATGCCGGAGCGACGGAACGCGAATGCTAGGTCCTGGTCGGTGACGCGGGCCCGCCGCGCATAGTGCTCGACTTTCTTACCGTGCGCGAAGACGACGACGGGCCGTTTGTTGAGGCCAAGCGCGGGATATTTCGTCGATCGTGACAGCGCCGTGTTGAGCGCGCCGAAGATCACTTCCATGAGAACGAGGGTGACGAGCCCGATCACGCCTGCGGCGAGGGTGGGTGGGTGTCCAATCACGACGCGGCCCGCGACTGCGCCGAGCATGATGATGACGGCAGCGTCGAAGCTCGTCGACCCCGTGAGGATGCGCGGCCCAAAAATGTGGATGAGGAGATAGAAGACGAGGTAAATCACGACGGCGGAGAGGACCACGATGGGGATACGCCACCATTCGATACCGATCGCCCCGATCAGTGCTTCGGTCCACTGCGCAAATGTCATGGGTTAAGCCTAGGCCACCAGCCCCTGAGGGGCGGGGCCGTCCCAGTCTCCGTCTCTTCCACACCCCTCCGTTCGTCCCCTTTCTCCTACTCTCGCTGTCTCCTCCCAACACTGCTTCCTCCCTCCCTCGCCGTCGCACTTTATGAAAAGTCTCGAGTCATGCGGGGCTGCCGCCCTT
Organism: Dermabacter jinjuensis; assembly: GCF_902381725.1. Taxonomy (GTDB): domain Bacteria; phylum Actinomycetota; class Actinomycetes; order Actinomycetales; family Dermabacteraceae; genus Dermabacter; species Dermabacter hominis. The sequence goes on from NZ_LR698963.1 coordinate 962,865, forward strand.
GCCATGCCCCTGTTTCTTCATGAAGTGAAACGGGAGAAGAGGGGGCGAGGCGGGGGAAGAAGGCAGTGAGGGGCGGAAGGCAGTGAGGGGCAGAAGTGGGGGCGGAAGCGGCGCGGTGAGGGACTGCAGGCGAGGGGCTGTGGCAAACCCTTGCCTCTTGCCGCGGCTGTCGCTTCACAGATCGCGGCCGTCAACAGCTGCGATACCCGCCGTGATTTGAATACCTCTCAACTTCAATCCTTGGAGTATGAGAATTGACTTTCCCCACGAGACTGTGAGTGCGGCGCAACTTTTCGAGGCGGGGTGGACCCGGCGATCCATCAACCGCGCTCTCGCAAAGGGAAACCTCGTGCGGGTCGCGTATGGAAGCTATTCGTTCCCCCCAGTTTCGTCGGAAGACCTGGCTATACGCGCCGTCACGCTCGGTTGTTGGGTCACCTGCTTCTCGGCACTTGAACGGCATGGTCTCTGGGTCCCGCGAATGTTTGGCTCGCCGCATTTGTGCACGACCTACAATCGCCTCGCAAGTGGCAAGGCCCGAAAGGTGAGCGTGGGGTCCCACCGTCGATGGACCCGCAACCCGTCGAAAGCACCGGTGCTCGACATCGTGGATTCGCTCACCGAGGCTGTCCACTGCGGAACTGCTGAACAGGCGTTTATTGTGCTCGAGTCTGCCCTCCGCCTTGGGAAGGTAGCCCCGTTTGAAGTTGAGCGCATCTTGGGAAAGTGCTTCGCATACCAGGCCAAGGAGATTGGAGTCCCGGGCCGTTTCTCAGAGTCGGGAACGGAATCGGCGTTCGCCTTTCGCATGAAACGCCTGGGTGTCGGTTTTCGGCAGCAGGTGTACATCGATGCCATTGGGCGCGTTGACTTCCTGATCGGGGACTCGCTCGTCGTTGAGCTCGATTCGTTCGAGCATCATCAAGCTAGCCGGCACGGGTTCAATCGAGATCGCGAGCGCGATGCGGATCTTCAGCTCCGTGGCTACAGGGTGATCAGGCTGACCTACGACCAGGTGTTTTACCGCTGGAACGAGTGCGAGGCTCGAGTGAGGGAGGCCATCAGGCAGGGTTTTCATCGTAAGCGGATGCGATGAACTGGACCGCGTCACTTTTAATAAAAATTCCGGGGCTGCAGGCTCTCGAAGGCAAGCAGCTCTGAGGTTTTCTTCATGGTGTGGAACGCAATCTCCGCGAGGTCCGGGCCCAGCCAGCACTCGCACTCGACGCTCGACCTCATCCACAATGCTGCCCTCCATTAGGCTGGTGTCGTGGCTACAGCTCTTTACCGTCGTTATCGCCCCGAGTCCTTCGCCGAGGTCATCGGCCAGGACCACGTCACCGAGCCGATCCGGCGCGCGTTGAAGTCGGGCCGAATCGGCCACGCCTATCTTTTTTCGGGCCCGCGCGGCTGCGGCAAGACCACGTCGGCACGCATCCTCGCGCGGTGCCTGAACTGCGCCGAGGGGCCCACGGATACGCCCTGCGGCACGTGCGATTCATGCCGTGATCTCGCACGCGACGGGGCGGGCAGTCTCGACGTCGTCGAGATCGACGCGGCGAGCCACGGCGGCGTGGATGATGCCCGTGACCTGCGTGAACGTGCAGCTTTTGCTCCGGTCCGCGACCGCTTCAAGGTCTTCATCATCGACGAGGCCCACATGGTCACCTCGGCCGGCTTCAACGCGCTGCTCAAGCTCGTTGAGGAGCCGCCCGAGCACGTCAAGTTTGTGTTCGCGACGACCGAGCCCGACAAGGTGATCGGCACGATTCGTTCGCGCACCCACCACTATCCGTTCCGCCTCATCCCGCCGCAGGTGCTGCTTCCCTACCTCGAGCAGATTTGTGCTCAGGAGGGCGTCACTGTTGAGGACGGGGTCCTCTCGCTCGCCGTGCGTGCGGGCGGCGGCTCGGCCCGTGACACGTTGAGCGTGCTCGACCAGCTGATCGCCGGCTCTGACGAACGCGGTGTCGAGCTTGAGGTTGCGACGAACCTGCTCGGCTTCACCGACGTTGAACTGCTTAATCGCGCGGTTGATGCCATCGCGGCACACGACGCCGCGACCCTGTTCGGCGTTCTCGACGAGGTGATCGGCTCGGGCCACGAGCCTAGGCGCTTTGTCGAGGACCTGCTCGAGCGCTTCCGTGATCTCATCGTTCTCGTAGCTGCGCCCGAGCGCGCACGCGAGCTGCTTCCGGACGTTCCTAGCGACCAGGTCCAACGCCTGAGTTCCCAGGCCGAGGATTTCGAGCCTCGCACGCTTACGCATTTGGCGCAGGTGACGAGCGAAGCCCTCAACTCCATGGTGGGCGCGACCTCGCCACGCTTACATCTCGAATTGCTCGCCGCGAGGCTCCTTCTCAGCCCGGCGACGGGTACGGGGGAGGGCGCAATCGGGGCACGCCCCGGCGCGGTGGGCGGCGCCCCGGGCGCCTCTTTCGGTGGCGCGAATGGGGGCGGGGCTGCGCAGTCCGACGCCTCCCGCCAACCCCTGTCTCCACGTCAGCGCGCCGTGCAAATTGCACGGGAACAGGCAGCGGCGGCCGCGGGCCGCGACAAAGGTCAGGTCTCGCGAGCGCCGCAGGCCGAGGAATCGTCGCCGCACGCGCACCGAGACCCCGCGCGAGAAGAGCAGAGAGCGGTGCAGGCAGACCAGCTTCGGACGCAGCCCAAGGCTCAAGAAGGGCCGGAGCACGTGCCAGCCTCGCCTGAAGCGGAACCCGTGAAAAACGCGCAGTCCTCTCGGCCGACGCCGGAGCAACCTCAATCGCAGCCACGGCGACCAGTGCCGAGCAACAGCGATGATTCATGGGGCGACCTTGTGTCGCAGCAACCGTCGGACTCCCTGAAGCCGAACCCGACCCCTGAGCAACCGGCCCATTCTGCGACGGACGGAGCGAACCCGCAGGCCACACCGGCGGATTCGGGCGCGAGTGCGAGCGATGTTGAGGGGCACTGGTCGGCGCTTATGGATACGCTGCAGACGCTCAAGCGCGCATCGTGGGCGCTTATCGCTCAAAATGCGGGCATTCAGTCGTTTGACGGCTCGACCCTCGTGTTGAGTTTCCGCAGCCAAGGGCTCGTCAATGCTTTCTATCGCGGCCAGCACGCGCCGCATATGGCCGAGGCCGTGCGGCGCATCATGCGCATCGACGTGACGGTCGAGGCTACCTCTGGCGATGTGCCGCCGGGAGATGGGCGCGGCGGTTCTCCCTCCAATGGTTCGCCCGCGAACGGCAATCGATCACGCGAAGGTGGACCCCCCAAGGCCGCCGCGCCCACTGAGCGGTGGGGCGATGCCGTTGCTCCAGCCGAGCATCCGGCGCCTTCACCGCGCGTGCCCGGGCAGAACGCAGCGAATGCACGCGCAACGCGCGACGCGGAGGCGTCTCCAGGGGGCCAGCCTCCCGTGGCAGTTGCCGCCCCTCGCGAGCCGGACGCGGACGTGCCGCCGTTCTTCGACGAGGAGCCTCCCGGTGACGAGGATGCCCCGTCTGAGGACTACACACCGCAGCGCACCTCCGAGCCGGAGCCTGAACCTCGGGCGCAGTTTGAAGAACCGACGCCCGCGCGCGACACTGCTTCGATGCCGCGCGGGGTCACGGAGCCGGTGCGCATCCCGGCACAACCAGGCGAGGGAGAGCCTCGCACCCACGGCCAGAAGGCTCTCAAGGAGGCGATGGCAAGCGCGTTCGGTCAGGGTTTTGAACCTGCGGCGACTCTCGTAGATGCACCCGAGGCGAACGTCCCGGCGGGGCACGAAAAGGATCCAGCAATCGGGCGGGCTCAGGCCGAGGTTGATGCGGAGCAGACCGATGCATGGTCGGGGACAGCAACCGCTACGTCGACAGATGAAGACAGCTGGGGACTACGCACGCAACCAGATGTGCAACGCGATCAGGCTCCCGAAAGACAGGAGCTCAAGCGGGGCCCGGGTCTGGGTCCCGCTGGTGCGCCGCGTCTGACGGGTGCTGCGCTTGCGCGTCAGGCCCTCCACGAAGCGCAAGCCAATCGACACGGCAGCGGTGCACATGCTGGCTATGGGCTCAATGGACGCAGCCAGCACTCGCCCAAGGCTCAAGAATCGCACGTGAGCGCCGAGGGTCATAATTACGATGATCCCTTCCAGGGGGCTTCGCTCGATGACGAAGACGCGTCGTCAACTGGCTCGCAGCGCCGCCCCGGTCGAGACATTGTTGAGGAATTCCTCGGCGGCGAGGTGCTCGAGGTTATCGACGAGCAGCCCTGAGCCCCTATCTCGATTTGCCTGATCTCGCTTATGAAAATTTGTGTTCGGGCGTCGATGCTGCGCTCTCGGCGTTGCGCTCTGGGCGCCGATGGCGTCTCGGAGTATGAAGAAATTGTGGGCTTGGGGGTCGGTGAGGGCTTGGTGCTGGCTGTTTTTTCATGAAGTGTGACGGTGCGCGGGTGAGGAGAGCGGCGGCAGGGGCTGTTCTGGTCGCGGCTCTGAGTTCTGGGCGCGGCCCGGCGTCCTCGGTGCTGCACTCTGGGCGCTGATCGCGTCTCGGAGTATGAAGAAATTGTGGGCTTGGGGGTCGGTGAGGGCTTGGTGCTGGCTGTTTTTTCATGAAGTGTGACGGTGCGGGCGAGGAGAGCGGCGGCAGGGGCTGTTCTGGCCTCGGCTCTGGGGTCGGCCCTTCACTCTGGGCGCTGATCGCGTCTCGGAGTATGAAGAAATTGTGGGCTTGGGGGTCGGTGAGGGCTTGGTGCTGGCTGTTTTTCATGAAGTGTGACGGCACGGGCGAGGAGAGCGGCGGAAGGGGCGAGCCGCGCCTGGGCTTTTCAGGGCGCGACGAGTAGGGGCCAGGGGTCGAGGGCCTCGAGCTGCGCGGCGATACTGAGAAGAGTGGTCTCGGCTCCCGGCCGAGTTCCCCCGAGGTGGACGCCTACGGGCAGTTCGATTCCGTCGACCACTGTGCGATGCAGTGGCACGCTCATGGCGGCGAACCCATTCATATTCCACACGCTCGTGAACGGTGTGAAGCGCGATTGAAAATCGAAGTCCTCGCGCGGGTCGTCGGGGATGCGATCCGCGAGCACGGGCGGCTCGGACAGCATCGGCGTGAGGATCGCGTCGAAGCTCTCCCACGCCTCGGCCATGCGTCGCGTAAGTTCCTGGATGCGCGCGATGGCGGCGGCGTACTCAAGTCCGGTGACCTCGGCGCCGATGCCGCGTAGCCAGCGCGTGAGTGCTCCAACGCCCGCTGCCTCCTCCCCGGCGCGGGCTTCGGCGCTCCCGGCCGGACCGTACGGCAGCGGAATCGACGCTGCTCCCACAGCCCACACGGGCATGAACGTTTGCCAATCCTTCGGTGTCATCGGTGCGGGGATCTCGATGGTTGTGTGCCCGAGGGCCTCGAGCAGCGAGCGGGCACGCTCGACGGCTTCGAGAGAGGAGGCCGCGAGCTCTACCTCGGCGACCATGGGCGAGGTGAGCACACCGATCCTGAGCGGTGAAACCTTTCGCGCATCGAGCGCAGCGAGCGACGCCTCGACTGAAGAGGTTGCGCCGCAGCCCGCGCCCCGTGTGGGCCGCGTGCCAGCGAATGAATCGCCTGGCCGTGCGTGGGCGATGAGATCGATGCCGAGGGCGAGATCCGCGACCGTGCGCGCGAGCATTCCGTGGCGCGCGAGTCCCGGCCCGTCGAGGCCGTGTGGTCCGGCGCTTACCGTTCCACGCGAGGTCACCATGCCGAGGACGCCATTGCAGGCAGCGGGCACACGCACGCTTCCGCCGGCGTCGTTGCCGTGGGCGAGTGGCGCGATGCCGCACGCGACGGCTGCACCGGCGCCGCCGCTCGAACCGCCTGCGGTGCGCCGCACATCCCACGGAGTGCGGGCCGCTCCGAGTGGCGATTCGCTAAACACGCTCATCCCGAACTCGCTCGTCGTGGTTTTCCCGAGCGTGAGGGTGCCGGCGGCGATGAGATCCTCGGCGATGCCATCGGTGCGAGTCGATATGCTTCCTGCGAGAGCGGGGGAGCCGGCCTCGAATGGCAGCCCTTCGACTTCGACGAGGTCTTTGATCGGTAGGGGAATGCCGGCGAGGAAAGGCGCTGGCGTTTTGCCCGCAGAGCGTTCTGCGAGCAGCATCTCCTCGGCGCGCTCGGCTTGCGTGCGGGCACGATCGTCGGTGACACACGAAAACGCCCCGACCTTCGCGCCGCGTTCATGGGCGCGCTCGAGTGCGCGCTCGACGTGGACGCTCGGCGTGAGCTCTCCGTCGCGGTAGGCCCGCGCGAGTCGAACGGCGCTGAAATCGAGGGGGTCGTCTTGACCGTCGGCAAGCATGGCCCGCTCCTAGTTCAGCGGGGCAAGCGGTGCGAAAAGATCGGTGCGTGAGGTTGTCACGACCGTGTCCTGCTCGGCAACGGGAATCGACACTTCCCAAAACGGCGGCGTGGGCTCGAGCCCGCGGTCCGTGAGAGTTGTGAGCAGGGCATTCCACGAGTCGTCGCGCGTGCTGTAGGGGCCGTTGTGCGAAAGAGCTGCGATGCGCCCCTCGGGGAGGGTGACGGTACTTGCGTGGAGTGTGGTCTCGCCCGGGCAAGCGTCGGACCTCACGTCGATATCCCTCGAAAGCGGACGTTCGATCGGGAAACCGATAGCGACATCGCTCTGCGCGTGAGCGCTGTCGATGCCGCCAACGCGGTAAAACACGACAACCAGGTGCCCGGTGATCTCGGCGCCTTCGCGCTCGAGCGCCGCGGGCAGAGCATCAGCAACCACGCTCGCATAGTCTCCGAGCGCGTCCATCGCAAGGTCGTTGACGCGGACGGCGGCGAGCGGCACGGAGGGCTGATCGAGCACGGTGAGTGTCGTGTAGCCGCGGCCGTTTTCGACATCGCTTCCGCCGGGAGTCGTGTGGATGGTCATGGTGTGCTTTCGCGTTGAGAACGGGCGTGGGGCGAGTTTACGAGTTTATTTGTCTCACCCGTGCCATAGAGTTTAGGTGTGTTTCAGGGAATCGTGCAGGATCTGATCGACGAACTCGGGATGCTCCCCGGGGTGGGCCCCAAGTCGGCGCAGCGCATCGCGTTTTACGTGCTCGGTGCGGAGAGCGCGTCGATCGAACGGCTGGCCTCGACCCTCACCGAGGTGAAAAAGCGCATCCGCTTTTGCGAGGTGTGCGGCAATATCGCAGAGGAAGAACGCTGTGCGATCTGCCTCGACGAGCGTCGCAACGGTGAGCTCCTGTGCGTTGTGGAGGAGCCCCGCGATGTTTTTGCGATCGAGCGGCTTCGCGAGTATCGGGGTCGCTACCACGTGCTCGGCGGCGCGATCGACCCAATCGGGGGAGTCGGCCCGGCGGACCTGCGTATTCAGGAACTTCAGGATCGCGTCTCGCAAGGAGGCATCACCGAAGTGATCCTTGCGCTGGACCCGAACGTTCAGGGCGAGGCGACGAGCACCTACATCGCGCGCACGCTTGCGGACTCCGGAGTCGAGGTCACGCGTCTGGCCTCGGGCCTTCCGGTCGGCGGGGACCTTGATTACGCTGATGAGATGACTCTTGGCCGCGCGTTCGCGGGGCGGCGCACTTTCTAGGGGGTTTCGATGGTGCAGGGCACTCACCCGGGAAGGCCGGGCCAGGGCATGGGGATTCCGACGCTCGCCGGGCCTTCGGCGCAGTCACTTCCGCCACTGCTCGACTTGCCCGAGCCGGAAAGGCTGCCCACGGGAGACGACGTCGTCGACCTTCCCGAGGAAGTCTTGTGCGAATCCGCGCGGTCGATGCGCGCGGCCACGGGCCGGAAGATTTGGGTGTGGATGGCAATTGTGGGGTTTGTCAGTTGGGGAGCGCTCGCGATGGTGTTTCTCGGTTCGCTGACCCCGCTGTTTTTGTTTTTGCCGATTTTCGCGATTGCCGAGCCATCGTTCGTGGCATCGCTCCTCAACGGACTCGGCGCGTCACCGGGTGTCGTGCTGTTCATAGCTTTTGGGTCGGCGCCCTTAGGCGCGCTCGCCGGTCTGGGGGCGGCAGCGCTCGGTCTGCGGTCGGTTGCGCGGCTACGCCCCCGCGAGTACCTCACGGAGAAGGAGTTTCGAAGGGCGATCGGCTGGTCGTTTGCGAAGTGGATCCTGTGCCCCGAGCTCGCAGTGATCGTCCTATCGATGATCCTTACCGCGCTTCCCGGTAACACCTTCATCCTCGCCGACTTTTCTTACATCGTCGTGTCGGGGTACCTCCAGATGCTTGTGATCGCACTGTTGAGCGCGCCTCTCGCGGCTGGACTCGCGCGTGCATCAAACCCGCTGAAGCTGCCGGGACTCGGCGAGCTGGAAATGAGGCGCCAGGCTGCGATTGGCACGGACAACTACGGTCACTACACGCGCGTTCTATTCGCGCAGGATCGTCGGCACCTGCCGCGCAATAGGTTCATCGCAAACCCGCGCGTCGTGGCGCAGTCGTTCCGCACTATCGCCCGGTACCGCTGGTGGCAGGTCCTGACCGTTGCTGTGCTGGTTGTGCCGTTTTACTACTTTGCCGATTTCGGGCAACTTTTTACGTTCGATGGCGGCGTTGGCGACGTCTCCGGCGCGACGGATTTTTCCCTCACGACGCGCATCGCGGCACTCATCCTGCTCATTGCGTGGCTGGGCGCCTTCGCATGGCTGCCACCGCTCGTGCTCTCCCTGTTCCACCTCATACCGCCATCAAAACGGGGGGTCCGGGATCAGCGCACCTATCCCACGATTACTGAGCGCATGGCCGTGAATCGATGGGAGCGGGGCGTCGTGTGGGTGACAACCCTTGGTCTCGCCGCAGTGGAAGCCGTGTGCCTCATCGCGTTGCTCGTCGTGCTCCAGGTGACCGGTGACGCAGCCCTCGCGGGCCCAGTGCACCTCTGGGTTCTTGGGATCTCGGGATTCGCGGCGAGCGCATTGGGGATGATCGCCACCTACCGCGCGATGGCGATTGACCTGCGCACGATCGTTTACGGCCCTGCGGGCTGGTACATGCGCAGAGAGGTGCCGTTCTCAGCCATTGCACCTCAGCGCGGCACACGGACGGATCTCGCGGACGATCCGCGCGTGAGGGCGGCTCTGCGCGAACGTCAGGCGATGAAACTTGGTCTACCGAAAGACGCGACGCTCGAGCAAATCGCCAAGGCGGCCTCGAGAACCGGTGTGTTGCCCGACTTTGGGCTCGGCGAAGAACAGGTGACGCCCGCCACGGTCGAGCCTCCCACGATCAAAGGCGAGCACGATATCCCGGAGAGTCTCGAGGAGCTGCACGCGGGACGCCTCACAGTGTGAGACGCAACGGGCGCGCTGCACTCATCCCCGCGGCCTCGCCTGTCACAATGGCACCACCCCGCATTCATGCCACTACCGCGGTAACCCCGCGCGCGAAAGGGAAGCTCGCCCATGGCGCTTGTCGTACAAAAATTTGGCGGATCCTCCGTTGAGGATGCCGCCGCGATCAAGCGCGTCGCCGCGCGCATCGCTCTGTACGCGAAGGCGGGCCACGAAGTCGTGGTCGTCGTCTCGGCGATGGGGGACATGACCGATGAACTCATCGACCTCGCTCAAGAAGTGACCGCGCAGCCGCCCGCCCGCGAACTCGACATGCTGCTCACGGCGGGCGAACGCATCTCGATGGCGGTGCTCTCGATGGCCCTCAACGCCAATGGCGTGAGCGCGCGGGCATACACGGGCTCGCAGGCGGGCATGATTACCGACGAGCTTCACGGCGGCGCCCACATCATTGACGTGACCCCCGGGCGTATCCGCAGCGCGCTCGACAACGGTCACGTCGCCATCGTCGCGGGCTTTCAAGGGGTGTCGCGCACGACGAAGGAAATCACGACTCTCGGTCGCGGCGGGAGCGACACCACCGCCGTCGCCCTCGCGGCAGCGCTCGAGGCAGACGTGTGCGAGATCTACAGCGACGTGGATGGAATCTTTACCGCCGATCCGCGCATCGTGTCGAGCGCATGCCGCATCCCCGAGATCAGCTCCGAGGAGATGCTGGAAATGGCCGCTGCCGGAGCGAAGATTCTCGCCCTTCGATGTGTCGAGTACGCGCGCCGTTTCGAGGTTCCACTCCACGTGCGTTCGAGCCACAGCGGCCGTATCGGCACCGTGATTTGCGAGGATCCCGATCGGGACTTCCCGATCGACCCCGACCTTACCCGCCTTGGCGCACTCGCGGGCGCCTGTGATGTTTCACCTACGAAGGAGGAGGCCCCCGTGGCATTCCTGACAGAAGGGGGCCATGAGGCCCCGATGATCACGGGCATCGCCCACGACCGCAGCGAGGGTATGGTGACCCTCGTCGAGGTCCCCGATACGCCCGGGAAAGCCGCGGCAATTTTCGAACTCGTCGCGTCCGTCGGCGCGCATGTCGACATGATCGTCCAGAATGTCTCAACTGTCGACGGTACAGTCGCGATTTCGTTCACAATTCCCGAGGCGCACGCCGAGGCTGCCACACGTGCGCTCGAGGCAGCGCGAAGCGAGATCGGCTATCGCGAGTTGCGGTACACCGGCCAGATCGGCAAGGTCTCGATTATTGGCGCGGGCATGAAGTCGAACCCCGGCGTGTCCGCGACGGCGTTCCGCGCGCTGTCGAACGCGGGGATCAATATTTCGATGATTTCGACCTCGGAGATCCGCATCAGCGTCGTGACTCGCGTCGACGAGCTCGACCAGGCTGTGCGGGTGCTCCACACGGCTTTCGGCCTCGACGGCGAGGGTGAAGCCATCATTTACGCCGGAACGGGTCGCTGAGCGCGACCGAAAGGAGAGGGCAATGGGCGAAAAGGTTATGGATAGGGACCCGTCGGGGCCGGTCATTGCTGTCGTGGGGGCAACGGGCCAGGTGGGCCGTGTCATGCTCGCGCTTCTCGAAGAGCGTCGCGTGCGGCACTCGCGAATCCGCCTTTTTGCGTCCGAGCGTTCGGCGGGTACGCGTATGCGTGTCAATGGCGAGGACCTCGTGGTAGAAAACGCCGAGACCGCAGTGCTCGAGGGTGAGGGCAATACGGTCGATATCGCGTTGTTCAGCGCGGGTGGTGCGACCTCGAAGCGCCTCGCTCCCGTGTTTGCACGCGCCGGTGCCACTGTGATCGACAACAGTTCCGCGTGGCGTAAGGATCCGGATGTCCCGCTCGTTGTCGCCGAAGTGAACGGAGAGTGTGCCGAGAAAGCGCCGAAAGGCATTATTGCGAACCCGAACTGCACGACGATGGCGGCGATGCCGACCCTCAAGGCTCTTCACGAGCGCGCCGGGCTCGAGCGGCTCACGGTTGCGACCTACCAGGCTGTGTCCGGCAGCGGCCTCAAAGGCGTCGACGAGCTTGCGAACCAAACGCGCGCCCACGTGAATGACCTTGAGTCGCTCGCCCTCGATGGCCGAGTCGATGCTGAGCCGGCGCCATGCGTGTATCCAGCTCCGATCGCGTTCAACGCGGTCCCGTTCGCGGGGGCGCTTGTGGACGACGGCTCGCTCGAGACCGATGAAGAGCAAAAACTCCGCAATGAGTCCCGGCGCATTCTCGATCTTCCGGATCTCCGTGTGTCGGGCACGTGCGTGCGCATTGGGGTGTTCACGGGGCATTCGCTCAGCATCCACGCCGAGTTTGAGCGGCCGATCACCGTGGACGAAGCCGAGGAAGCGGTCCGGGCCCAGGTGGGCGTCGACCTCGTTGATGTGCCCACGTCGCGCCTTGCTGCAGGGCGCGACGGCACATTCGTGGGGCGGTTCCGCAGTGATCAGGCGGTTCCGGATGGTCGCGGACTTATCTTCTTCGTGTCCTCGGACAACCTTCGCAAGGGCGCGGCCCTCAACGCGGTGCAGATATGCGAGCGGCTTGCGGGCTGAAGCCTCGAAGCTGTGACATACTGGGAGTAACTGCTGGAAATATTGGTATTCGCCCGTGAATCCACCCCCATGCTCATCGCCGTAACTTAGCGTACGTGCAGGTCGTGACCCTACAGTGTTGTGCGGGCGAGCGTGCGTAGCAGCCACAAGGTTCACGCGCCGTCACAGAGCCTAGGAGTGTTGCCCATGACCCCCGATCGCCGAGCAGCCCGTCGCACGGCCGATCCATCGCCCGATCACGGCGCCAGAGTCAACCTCACGCGGGCGCGCGGAGAGCGCACTCGCGAGGTCATCCTCGAGGAAGCGACGCTCCTGTTCTCCACGTACGGCTACCGTGGCACGTCGCTTCGCGATATTTCCGAGCGCGTGGGAATCTCCCACCCGGGTATGCTCCATCATTTTTCCCGTAAGGAAACCTTGCTCCAGGCGGTCCTCGAGCGCGCGGCACGCCATTTTGAAGAGCTCATCGATGACTTCGTCGAGACGGCGCAAGAGCCCGCGGCGATTCGTGACTGGGATGCGGTGCGGCAGTACCAGTCCGTGATGTTCGCCGTCGTGAGGGCCGAGGCTGTCGAAAAGGATCACCCCGGTCACGAAGCGATCGTGGGAATGCAGACGATGGCAGAAGAGAAGCTCACCGCCCTTTTTGAGATGTACGAAGAAAAGGGCTGGCTCGACGAAGGTGCGAGCCCCGAGTGGATTGCCCGCTCGATCGTCGCGATGTGGACGGGGGTCTTCATGCGCGATGCCCTCATGGGCGATGGCCTCTATGACCATGACCTCTCGATTTTCTTGCGCATGTTCGTCATCCCGCTGCGCGAAGCCGATCCGTTTACCCCGACGAGCAGAAAGTAGCGTGTATGGCGACCGAGGTTGAGCTTGATCGACTCCGCAACGCTCTCGTGCGCGATGCCTCCGGTGCGCGCCTCGGTAAAGTGTGCGAAATTTTCCTCAATGATCGCACTCAAAAAATCTCTTTTGTGACGCTTGCACTCGGGCCTTTCGGTACGCGTGAAATCTATATTCCCTACGAATATATTGACCTTGATGAAAGTGGCCCCAGAACCGCGGTTCGGCGCGAAATTCTCGAGGATGCCCCGCGCGCGAACGGGCTCGGTCATTTGACGTTCACGCAAGAAGAACAGTTGCGCGAATACTACGAGTCGGCCGTGATCGCTGACCCGCACTCGTCGCCGCACGATTGATCCGTGTGGGGTCGAGTGGTCGCGGCGACCGTCGGAAACCAGACATTGTTAACGGGCGCGTGAACGGCTGAAAGTACGCGGTGAATTCTCGGTAACCCGGGCCGGGGTGTGAGTGTGCGGTCGGTAGGGTCGAATCAATGACGGTTTTTCGCCGTCAAAGATTCGCTTACTTCTTCGTCACAAGGATATATATGAAAATCTCGGTTATTGGGCTCGGATATCTTGGTGCAGTTCACGCGGTATGCATGGCGGAACTGGGGCACGATGTCGTGGGGATCGATGTGGATACCGAGAGGATCGCCAAGCTTGAGCGCGGTGAAGCGCCATTTTTCGAGCCCAGTTTCCCCGAAAAACTCTCCGCAGCTCTCGAGCGCGGAAATCTCCATTTCTCGACGGATCTCGCGGATGTGCGCGAGTGCGACGTGCACTTTGTGTGCGTGGGTACGCCGCAGGGGTCCGACGGCTCCGCGGATCTCGCCGCTCTCCATGCTGTACGCAAGGGCCTGAGGGAAATTCTCGCCGGATCGACGCGCGACAGGATCCTTGTGGTGGGCAAATCGACCGTGCCCGTTGGGACAGCGCGCGGCCTCAGCGAGGCATTTGCGGATCTTCCGAACGTCGAACTCGCGTGGAATCCGGAGTTTTTGCGCGAGGGGTACGCGGTGAAAGATACGCTCGGCCCGGATCGCCTCGTATACGGCGTGCACGAGGAGCAGAAGTTTTCCATCACGCATCTCGACGAGGTGTACGCCTCGATCCTCGAGGCCGGGACGCCCCGCCTTGTGTACGGGTACGAGAGCGCCGAGCTCGTGAAGGTGAGCGCGAATGCGTTCCTCGCAACGAAGATCAGTTTCGTCAACGCGGTCGCGGAGATGTGTGAGGCGACGGGCGCCGACGTTGTCGAGGTTGCCGAGGCGATCGGTCTTGACGAGCGCATTGGCCGACGCTTCCTCAAAGCCGGCATCGGCTTCGGCGGCGGCTGTCTCCCTAAAGACGTGCGGGCCTTCATTGCGAGTGCGGAGGAGCACGGTGTGGGGGAGTCCTTCGAATTTCTCCGCAACGTCGATCGCATCAATCAGAAGCGTCGCGCGCGCCCCGTGGAGCTCGCCCTCGAGTATTTCAACGGGGACCTCACGGGGGTGCCCATCACGGTTCTCGGCGCGGCATTCAAGCCCTATAGCGATGACGTGCGTGATTCGCCCGCGATCGACATCGCCCTTTCCCTCGCGCGCCACGGTGCTGATGTGCGGATCACGGATCCGCAGGCTCTCGCGGTCGTGCGAGGCCGCTACGAGGAGTTGACCCTCGTGGACGATCTCGAGGAGGCGATGAGCGGCGCGCGCTTGCTCATCCTCGCGACGGAGTGGCAGGTGTACCGCGACCTTGATCCTGCTCGTGTCGCGGAGCTCGTGGCCGAGCGTGCGGTGATCGACGGACGCGGGGTCTTCGATCTGGCCCGCTGGCGCGAGGCGGGCTTTACGATCATGGCGCTGGGGCGTGGGGAGAGGGCCGGGAGACTCGCCTAACAGTCTGGCGCTCGTCGTCGTGGCACACTAGCAGCTATGGGTGGTGCTGCACACTTGATCGTGACCGGTGGCGCGGGATTCGTCGGTTCGAATTTCGTGCACTATGTCGTCACGCACACCGATTATTCGGTGACAGTTCTTGATGCTTTGACGTACGCGGGGAATGAGGCAAACCTCGAGGGTCTTCCCCAGGATCGCGTGCGTCTCGTTGTTGGCGATGTCGCTGATCGTGAAGCCACTCGTGCGCTTGTCGAAAGCCTCGATCCTGAAACGGATGCGGTTGTGCACTTTGCTGCCGAGTCCCACAACGATCGATCGCTGAGCGACCCGACCGTGTTCGTGCGCTCGAACATTGTGGGCACTTTTGCCCTGCTTGAAGCGGTGCGCGAGTTCGGCGTGCGTCTCCACCACGTCTCTACCGACGAGGTCTACGGCGATCTACCGCTCGAGGATGATCGGCGGTTCACGGAAGAATCCCCTTACCGGCCAAGCTCTCCCTATAGCGCGACGAAAGCCTCGAGCGATCTTCTCGTACGCGCCTGGACACGCAGCTTCGGGTTACGGGCAACCATCTCGATTTGCTCGAATAACTACGGGCCTCGCCAGCACGTTGAGAAGTTCATTCCCCGACAAATCACGAATCTTCTTGATGGAGTGCGGCCGCGGCTCTTCGGTGACGGCGCGAACGTTCGCGATTGGATTCATGTTGACGACCACTCTTCGGCCGTTCTTGCTATCCTCGAGCGGGGCCGCATCGGTGAGACGTACCTGGTGGGTGCGAAGTGCGAGAGAAGCAACCGCGAGGTTGCGCGGGTCATTCTCGAGGCCTTCGGGCGCGACGGAGACGACATCGACTTTGTGGCCGACCGGCCCGGGCACGACGTGCGCTACGCGCTCGACGCACGCAAGCTTGAGGACGAACTCGGGTGGCGCCCTCGCCACCGCGACTTTGATGCCGGTATCCGCGAGACGATTGAGTGGTATCGCGAGAACGAACAGTGGTGGCGCGCCTCAAAGGCCGCAACTGAAGCGACATACGCGAAAAACGAACAGTAAGGAATGCCCGTGTCCCACGACTTTGCATCCCCGCCTGCCGAACGCGAATGGCAAGAAGCGGCCTCCTCGCCCGAGCGTACCCTCGTGGTGGGTGCCGCGGGACAGCTAGGGCGAGCTCTCCAGGGGCTGTGGCTCGGTCGCGACGATGTTGATTTCGTGGACCGCGAGGTCCTCGATGTCGGCGCCCATGACTCAATCGCCGCTTTTGATTTCTCGCCCTACAGTGTGATCGTGAACGCCGCGGGCTATACCGATAAAGACGGCGCGGAAAGTGCCGAGGGGCGCCGAGAAGCATGGGCGGTGAACGCCAAGGGGGTTGCACTTTTGGTCTCGGCCGCGCGTGAGGCGGGTGCCGTGCTCGTGCACATCTCGAGTGACTACGTCTTCGATGGTTCGGTCGCGTTCCACACGGAGGAGGAAGGCTTCGCCCCGCTCGGCGTCTACGGACAGACGAAAGCGGCCGGTGATGCCGCGGTCTCGACCCTCGATACGCACTACATTCTCCGGACGAGCTGGGTTGTCGGCGAGGGCAAGAATTTTGTTGCGACGATGCGTGAACACGCCGTTAATGGCGAGTCGCCCTCGGTCGTCAACGACCAGTTTGGGCGTTTGACCTTTACGGATGAAATCGCGCGTGCGATCGATTTTGTGCTGCGCGCCCGGGTGCCGTTCGGCACCTACAACGTGACGAACTCAGGCGATATCACCTCGTGGTTCGAGATCGCGCAGAGAGTCTACGAGCTCACGGGGCACGACCCGGAGAACGTTCAAAGCGTCTCAAGTGCCGAATACCTCGATACACACAAGGGCATCGCGCTTCGCCCCATCAATTCCGCGCTCGACCTGAGCAAAATTACCGAGGCGGGCTTTCACCCGCGCGATCAGTTCGAGGCGCTCGCCGCGTACCTGGCCTAGCTATTGCGGCGCATTAGCACGATCGCGCCCGTAGCCGCGAGGCCGAGGCCCGCAATCACGCCGCCGATGAGCCATGCGACCGATAGGCCAAGCGGCTGCCGCGAGGGATCGGTGATGAGCTGGGTGGAGCCCTCCGTCGGCTCCTCTTGAGGCTGACCGGGCGTCGGGCTCGGGGTTGGGCCTGGTCTGACGATGCCGCCAGCATCGCCGTTGCCACTCGTGCCGTGGTGGCTGAGTTTCGAATAGTCGCTTCCCACGGCGCCGAAGTCGGCTGAGCGTCCGTAGCCGCTTCGCTGAGGAATACGGGACATGGCGGAGGGGTGAGAGCGCACGAACCTCGATCCGCCAGCCTCGGTTGAGGATCCTTCGGGCTCACCCGTTTGTTCGCGCGAGGGCGTCGTCGAGGGTTCGGTGCTGCCGGGGCTGTCGCCCGGATCGGCGGGGAGCGGCGCTTCCGTTTCAGGGCGCGGGGAAGGGCGCGCTGACGAGGATGGGGACGCCGGTTCCGTTGGTGAAGGTGCAGGTTTCTCCGTGGGATCCGGCTTCGGGGTGGCGGTAGGCTCCGCAGTTGGTTTGGGATCCGGCGTCGGCGTGGGGGTTGGGTCAGGTTGATCCGTAGGGCTTGGCTCCGGCTTCGGCGTCGGGCTAGGCGAGGGCTGATCGGTGGGATCGGTGGGATCGGGCTTTGGCGTCGGTTCAGGAGTCGGGGTTGGCGTGGGCTCAGCCGGCTCGGTGACGGTGACCTGCGCACTGGACTTCGTGCCGCCCTTGAGTGGGGCGACAGTGACCATGTAGTTTCCGGGCTCCGCGATGACGAAGGTTACTCTTGCACGCCCGTTGGCGTCCACAATCGCGGTGTCACGCGAATAACCGAGCGGCGGGAGCTCGACCGGATTACCTTCGGTGGGGGTTGCGGTCGCTTCGAGTTCGACGGCTGGATCGGCGTGGCGGTATTCGCCTCGCACCTGCGTGCCTTCCTTGAGGCCGCATACGAGTGCCGTAAACGCCTTTCCCTTTTCGACCTTTGCTTCGGAAAGGGTGACGGTTCCCGGTGTGCAGGTGGTGTCGACAGCAAAAGCGCTCACTGTCTCAAACGGCACCGTACCCGAGATCGCCAGTACCGAGGCAAGCACACTCGCTCCTGCGACGACACCGCTCAGGCGGCGGCGAAGCGCAGTCGTGCGGGGCTGGGCCATGGGGTGCGTCCTCGTGGTCAGGCGAGCGATAGAGATTCCACGCGGAAGATTCACCGCGCTCCACCTCACGATAGGCCACGAAACAACCGTTAAGCGTGTAGCGCGCTTAAAACCCGTGTAAAACCCGGGGCATCACCCTAGCGGCGCATGCGCGGCCTGCCCGGATCCTTGAACCGTTTGCCGGCCTGGTAGCCGAACCGGCGAATCGGCGCATTTTCCCGAAAGGCCCTGCGAGCTCCGAGCGAATCCACGTCACCCACGACCGGGTTCGGCACACGGGAAATGCCCGTGCCGTTGTAGAGATACAGGAGGTTCGCGGCAACCGAACGGCGATTGCGTGTACCGAGCAACTTCGAGACGTGCACGCCCAGCCATGCGAGCCACCCGATCGAGCCCTGGAGATTCACGCCTCCGGGCAGTTCCGCGATAGCGGCACGCCGACCGATCGTCGCCATCGCCCCCAGGTCGTTGTAGTGGAACGGTTTGTGTGCAGCGTCCTCATCGCCGTCGACGAGGGCCTTGATCGCGCGGGCCACGTGCTGGCCCATTTGCACGGCGGGTTGGGCGAGTTGCGGCTGTGGATCATCGCCACCGGCGATATCACCCGCGGCCCACACGTTGTCATAGCCCTTGACGCGAAGGGTGGGATCGACATCGATTCGCCCCCCGCGCCCCTGCGGGAAACCCCACGCGTTGACGGACGTCGACACGCTCACGCCGGCGGCCCAGATCGTGATGTCTGATTCGACGTAGCTGCCGTCGGCGAGGCGCACAAAGTCGTAGCCGACCTCCTCGACACCCTGGCCAAGGCGCAGCGTCACGCCGCGCTTTTCAAGCTCGCGCGCCGCATACTCGCGATGCTGAGGCTCGAAGGCTTTGAGGAGCTCATCGCCGCGTTGAATAAGGGAAATCTCGAGCGTTCCCGGGTCCACCTCGGGGTAGAGCACATCGAGCTCGCTAATGCGGAAATCAGCGAGTGCCCCCGCGATTTCCACGCCCGTGGGGCCACCGCCCACAATCGAAATGGCGAGGCGGTCGGTGAAGCTCATCTCCGTGAGCTGCGTGGCACGCTCGAGCTCCGCGAAGATCCGCTCGCGGATCTCGAGAGCCTGCGAGCGGGTGTACATCGGCATCGCGAACTCTTCCGCGCCCGGGGTGCCGAAATAGTTCGTGGTGGCGCCATTTGCCAAAACGAGGTGGTCGTAGCGCACCGAGCCTCCGTCGGAAAGCTTCACGACCTGATCGTCGGTGTCAATCCCCGTGACCTCTCCCTGGCGAAAGCGCATGTTGGGGGCGTGGAGGGAGAGCCCGCGCAGGAACATCGTGACGTCGCCAGAGTTGAGGCCCGCGGTCGCAACCTGATAGAGGAGCGGCTGGAAAGTCTTGTACACGTTCCGATCGATGAGCGTGACCCGCACGCGAGCATCGCGCAGGGCAAGCACGAGGTGGGCGCCGGCGAAGCCGCCGCCAACGACCACGACATGGGGCCAACTTGCGCCATCTTTGGCGGGCACGGTCTTGCGATAGAACGCGGGGAGCAGGGGCATGAACGATCTGGTCCTTCAGTGATGCGACTCGGCTATGGCCGCCCATAACGGTAAATCGGTGACGTGAAAGAAAGCTCCACATCCTGTGAGCCGCGCGACTGTCGTGAGGCTCGCGATCATGTCGCAGTCGTTATCCTGCGGTGCGGCGGGTGCGGGACCGCTGGGCGAGCGCGAGTTCGATCCACAGCGCTCCGACTCCGAGGGCGATTCCGCATGCGTCGGCAAGCGCGTCGGTGACATCTGCTGAGCGCGCGGGCATGAACGATTGCAGGACTTCGATCGCGGCGCCCCACAGGAGGAGGACGGCAATGAGAACGAGCAAGTGTCGGACCTTCACGACCCCGAAAACTGTCTCGAGCCTCGTGTTCCCACGCTGGTGCGCGCCACTCTCAGCACGAGGGGACCACGAGAGAGCCCGCGAGTCTTCGAGACATAGAAGTCGTGAAAACGCCCAGGTCGTGAAAGCAAACACGAGGATGTGTCCCAATTTATCCGCGCCGGGGAGGAAGGCAACCGGCTCGGCGGCTTCGGGAACTTTGGGCAGAAAGAACACGGCATTTGCGAGGGCGGCTACGAAGGCGAAAAAAGGCGCAGACGTCATGAGGTGAGTTTAAATGTCCCACCCTCCTCTTAGAGTGAAAGCATGAAAATTCTTCACACGTCGGATTGGCACCTCGGGCGCACCTTGCACGGTGAGAACCTGCACGAATACCAGCGGGAGTTCCAGGATTTCCTTCTGGCGAAGGTCCGTGAAACCGGAGCGCACGCTCTCGTGATCGCCGGCGATATCTACGATCGCTCGGTCCCGCCCGTCGAGGCGGTTGAGCTTCTGCACGAGTCGCTCGCAGCGCTCGCGGAAGAAACCACGGTGATCCTCACGCCAGGCAACCACGATTCGGCGGTGCGGCTCGGCTTTGGCGCAAAACTCATGCGGCCCGGCATTCACATTCTCGCGGATGTCGAAGGGATCGAGCACCCGGTTTCGGTTGCCGATGAGCACGGTGAGGTGCTCTTTTTCGGGCTGCCCTTCCTTGATCCGGATCTTGCGCGCTACAGCCTCGCTCCCAAGGGTGGGGACCCGCTTCCTCGCACGCACGAAGACGTTACGGTGCAGGCGATGGATCGAGTCCGTGCAAAACTCGAGATTCTCGGGCATCCGCGAAGCGTCGTGCTTGCCCACACCTTCGTTGCGGGCGGGGACGGCTCGGATTCCGAACGCGACCTGAGCGTGGGTGGTGTGGCGTCTGTTCCCGGTGGCGTGTTTGCGGGGGTCGACTACGTCGCGCTCGGCCACCTCCACGGCTGCCAAAACATGAGTGCGCTTGTCCCTGGCGAGCGGCCCGTCGCGTGGTACTCGGGAAGCCCTCTGGCCTTCTCGTTCTCGGAGCGTCACCACACCAAAGCCGTTCTTCTTGTCGAGATGGACTCCTCGGGGTTGGTCGAGGTGGAACGTATTCCCACCCCCGTGCGCCGCCGACTCATCGAACTGGACGGCTCTCTCAAAGAGATTCTCGATAGTGCCCCGAACTATTCGGAGGATTGGGTCCACGCGATCGTGCGGGAGGAAACTCGCCCCGCGCACCTTCAGCAGGTCCTGAGCGCGGCGCTTCCACATCTCCTTTTTACGGAGTTCCGCTCCACACGCGAAACGGAATCTAGTGCCGCGCCGGTTGTGACGCGCGAGGCTTCACCGACGGAGGTCATCTCGGAATTCTTCGACTACGTCACGGGTGCCGAACCGAGCGCCGTGCAACGAGACATCATCGAGCAGGTGCTCGCCGATGCGCGCGCACGTGCCGATCTCACGGAGTCGCACGCACAGCGAAAGGCTTCCTGAATCCATGAAACTTCACCACCTGAGTTTTGAGGGCATCGGGCCGTTTAGGGAGAAAGTCGAACTCGATTTCGATGCGCTCGGCGCGAGCGGCCTCTTTCTCCTCGAGGGCGCCACGGGTTCTGGAAAGTCCACCATCATCGATGCGATCGTCTTTGCCCTCTACGGCAATGTTGCGGGCGGCGGCTCGAGCGATGCGCGAGTGCGAAGCGACTTCATGCCCAATACGCACCCGAGCGTCGTGGACCTCTTTTTCGAGGTTCCACGAGGGATCTACCGCGTGCGGCGCACCCCCGCCTACGAGCGCGCTCGACTGCGTGGAAAAGGCGCTCCCGTGCATGAGAACCAGAGCGCGAAGCTCTGGCGGCTAGCCTCGCCCGAAGCGCTAGGTGAGGCGATCGCTGGCACCGAACGCGCGGAAGAGATCGAGCCGATCGCCAACCGACCGGCCGACGTTGGCCGGGAGATTCAGGAACTGCTCGGCCTCACGCACGCGCAGTTCACCCAAACAGTCGTGCTTCCTCAGGGCGAGTTCGCCCGCTTTCTCAAAGCTGACACGAGTGAACGCAAGACTGTGCTCGAACGGATCTTCCAGACTCAGCTGTACGAGCAGATCGAACAATCATTCGGCGAACTCAGACGCGAGGCTCAACGTGACGTCGACGCCTCAAAAGCGGAACTCGGCGCGGCCCTCCAGCGGGTCCTCGAGGCGGCATCGGTCAGCGATGAGCAGCGCATGCAGGCGCTCACCGATACCCGGGATTTCACCCCGGCGGGTCTCGAGCGTGCCAGGGCTATTGGCGAGGAGCTCGAGAATTCCTCCGAAGCCGCCGCTCGCGAAGCCATGCGCATCCTGGACATAGCGAAGGCAGCCTCGAACGAGGCGGCGGAAGCCGCGAAGAAAGCCACCGAACGCCACGATCTGCTCGCTCGCAAAGCCCAGCTCGACGCCCACGAGAAGAAACGGGCATCGATTGAAGGGGCGGCGCGCAAAGCCCGCGAAAGCCTTGCCTCTCACGAACGTGCCGAAAAACCGTTCTACGCCCACGCGCATGAAAAGAGCGCGGCGGCAGCGCTGGACGCCGCCGCGACGGCACTTCCCGAAGCCGAACGTGGGCAAGTCTCCCAGTGGGGGGCGCTAAGCGACAAGAACCATCAGCGAAGCGAAAGCGCACTGGGAGCGGCCGCTGCGCTCGCGAGCCTCGAAAAGGAGGAAGCAGCGCTACCTCGACGTGCGACCGAGGTGAAAGAGGCCGCTCGCGAGGCTGAAAGGGCGGCGGAAGCGTCGAAAGAGAAGGCGACGCTGTTGAACGAGCGGCCGTCGGAACGTGAAGTGCTCGCCGAGAAGCTTCGCGAGGCAACCGAGCGGGCCTCGAGCCTCGGGGCCCTCATAGAAAGGCGCGAGTCCCATGCCGCGCGCGAGCGCACCGCGAAGGAGGCGAGCACGACCCTCGAAACCTACTCGTCGCGCGCGCAGCATGAACGCGACATGCTCGCGGCTCTCAAGCGTGCAAGCGAGGAAGAGGCACGTCTTCGGCGCAAACGCCTCGACGCGATCGCCTTCGAGCTCGCGGCGGACCTCGAGGACGGCCAGGCATGCCCCGTGTGCGGGGCGTGTGAGCACCCGGCACCCGCGCACACCGACGATGAGCTCGTGAGCCAAGAGCGCACTGCGGCGGCCGAACGCGCGCGAGTGGAGGCCGAACAGGGCCTGAGCGAGGCACGGGCATCGGCTGCCGCCACCAAGGCACTCCACCTCGATGCGCTCGAGCGGGCGTGGGGGGAGAGCGTCGAGGGGGATCTCGCGAAGTTCCAGGAGCAGCTTCCTGAACTCATCGAACGCTTGAGGAGCGAGGGTGTTGCGCTTGCCCGCGAGGAGGAGCTTGCGCGCGAAGCCGAGGGCGAGCGTGAGCGAGTGAAAACGGAGATCTCGCGGTTCGACGAGCGAACGGCCTCGCTCGAACGTGAAGCGCACGAGGAGGCGCTCGCCGCCGAGCGTGCCGCCCTCGAAGCTCAGCACCTCGAGAAAGCTCTAACCGAGACCCGCGCGGCTATTGCACAGGAGCTTTCGGCCCACGAAGACTCGCACGGGAGCATCGCGGCGCTACGCCTCGCGCTTCTAACGGAGGGTAAGGATGCTCGCGCGCACGCGAAACTGCTCGACAAAGCCCTGGAGGCTCGTTCTGCGCACGAGCGGGCTCAAACGCACCTCAACGAGTCTCTCGAGGGCAGCGGCTTCGAAACCATAGAGAAAGTGGCGCAGGCGCGTCTTGCCCCCGACCGTAGACAATCGCTCGAGGACACCGTGAAGGAGCATTCTTCGCTCACCGCGCTCATCGAGGATGCCCGCGCGGACGGCCGTCTCGAGGGCATTGATGCGAGCGAAGAAGCCCAGCGAGATGCAGCCGCGGCGCTCGAGACCGCGGCAGCGCGCGTGCGCGAGACCCGCGATGCACACACGGAAGCCGCGGGAACCCACGCGACTCGCGCGAAAGAGCTCGAGCGCGTGAAACGCGCACGCACAGATTTCACGGCTCTTGCCACCGCGCACGAGAAACGCTCGGCGCGCCAAAGCGAAATACTTCACCTCGCGAATATCGCGACGGGCAACTCGAGCGATGCGAAAGCACGTCTCACCCTGTCGACGTTCGCGGTCATGCGCCGCTTCGAGAAGGTCATCGAGGCCGCGAATGCGCGGCTATCGACTCTCTCGGGTGGGATCTACGAGATCCGCCTTGCCCAACCCGAAAAAGCAGGCCGCAAGCACGTTGGGCTCGACCTCGACATGCTCGACTTGCGCAATGATTCCTCTCGCTCGCCCTCGACCCTCTCGGGTGGTGAAACCTTCTACGTGTCACTCGCACTCGCGCTCGGCCTCGCCGACGTCGTGAGCGGAGAAAACGGCGGGGTGCAGATGAACACCCTCTTTATCGACGAAGGCTTCGGCACGCTCGACCCGGAAAAACTCGAGGGTGTGATCGCCGAGATCCGCCAACTTGCCGCCCACGGTCGCACGGTGGGAATCATCTCCCACGTCGCCGAACTCAAAACACAGATCGCGGAGAAGGTGCACGTGGAAAGAAAGTCCGACGGTACCTCGCGCATCAGCGTGAGTGTGTAGCGAGCGGTGCCTGCGCGAATCTCTATAGACTGAAGTCTCCGCCAGCGGCGTCCAAATTGCCCCTTGCCCGCCACGCACTAAGGAGAACACCGTGCCCGTGGACATCATCGTGACAATCATCGCCGCGCTCGCCTTCGCGGTAGGTATCACGGGCATCGTGCTGCCCGTGCTTCCCGGGTCGTTCCTCATCCTTACCGGAATGCTCGTATGGGCCATAGGGATCGGCGGCTGGACGGGCTGGGTTGCGTTCGCGCTGGTGGCGATGTTTTCGATCGCGGGCATGGCGAGCAGCTACGTGCTCACTGGGCGGAAGCTCAAACAGAGCGAAGTGCCCACGTGGGCGATCTTCGTCGCGATCGGCTGCGCGATCCTCGGCCTGTTCCTCATTCCCGGCCCGGGCCTCCTCATCGGGTTCATTCTCGGCTTCTTCCTCGTAGAGCTGAGCCGCAAGCGCGAGTTCCACGACGCCCTCAACTCGACGCTCTCCACCTTGAAAACCCTCGGGATTGGCATTCTCGTAGAACTCCTGCTCGCGATGGCGAGCGGAACAGTGTTCATCGTCGCGCTTGGCATCCACCTCTTCTCGAGGGCTGGTTAGCGATCGCGGCGGCGATGATCGGCAGTGCTTTGTGCTGAGTGAAACTGCACGATCTGGGCCGCGATCTCGCGGAATCGAACCACCGCTGCGGCTGGTCTTAAGATCCGAATGTGGTCTCCGAATTGGAGGAGCTGCCGAACCGATTCAACGTCTGGATAGTGGACGACGATATGAGTCCACTCGTCCTCGGAGCCGTCGATACGGATCATTCGCCCTCTAAGGATTCGTCGGGCCAGATCTAGGCGGGTCGAGCGCAGCTGTGCGTGCACCTCGATACCAGGCGCCGACTGAAAACTGGTCAGCAATTCTTGCCACACTGAGCGCAGATCGCAGTCCGGTCGTAGCACTGCGGAATCCGTAAGTAGCTCGCGGGTCTCAATGCGGCTGGTGTTAAACATGCGGGGTTGTGAGGCGACGTCAGCCACTAGATACCAGGATCCGGCTTTGTTCACGAGACCGTAAGGGTCCGCGACAACCCACTGCCCGCTGCTCTCGCCGCTGCGTCGATATCGGAGGCGGATGCGTTGTCTATTTCGAGCAGCGGTGAGAAGGTCGGCCACGTCGAGTTCCTGCTCGGCCGTGAGCCATCCAGAGGGGTCGACGTGGAGCACCTCGGGCAAGGGCAGAGCGGCGGAGGTTTGCTTACGCGCCGCAACAGCGGTCAGCTTCTGCTGGGTTCTGACATGTACAGCATGGAGCCCGATCTGCTCAAGAAGACCCTCATCTAGTCCTGCGACGGATAGCAGCTGCAGTTCATTTGGATCGAGGCGTGAGACGTCGAGCCGGGCCCGGTGATCCAGCACGATGGCTCCACCCCGGCCCCGCTCGGTGTAGATCGGCACCCCAGCAGCCGACAACGCCGTGATGTCACGCAGGATCGTGCGTGAAGATACCTCAAGACGACGAGCCAGTTCTTGACTGGTCATTCGTTCGTGGGTTTGCAGTAGCAGCAGGATGGACAACAAGCGGGACGACTTCATTCCCAATCCTTAAAGAAAACATGACAGCAGGTGTCGTCTATGCCTGATTATATGGGGCTCCCTGATCCACTGACATAAGGAGAGATCCATGCCGGCTCCAAATCTGTTTCTGACCTACGTCAGCGACGTCGAGCGATCCACCGATTTCTATAGTCGCCTGTTCGAAATCGAACCCACCTTCACCAGCCCGCGGTACGTCGCTTTTGAGGTCGCGCCCGGCGTGCTTTTCGCAATCTGGACCGGTCACGACGAAAATCTCGCATCAGCGACACCGCGCACGAACGAAATCGGGCTCATGATTCCCGGTCCCGCCTCTGCCATCGACGACGTCTACGAGGAATGGGTCGCGAAAGGAGTGCACGTGATCGAGGAACCGCACGACGACGTCTTTGGTCGCACCTTCGTGATAGCCGACCCCGACCACAACCTCGTGCGGGTCAGCCCCGTCGACTAGCCCGAATGGAGGCGCCATCGGCGGCGGGCACGAGCTCGCCGCCGTGTGGCGGTTGTGCCGTTAACCTTGCTAAATCTGCAGACCATCACGCGGAGCATCAAGAGCCGCGGCTAGGGTGGTCTTTCGTGACCATGAACGACAGGCGAAGCACTCCCGGCCCGATCCCCAACATTTCGGGCCGGGATGAACCGCGCTATGGCTCGCGGGAACGCAAAGAGGAACTCGCGAAGGGATTTCTAGGCGAGGGCGACGGCTACGACGAGCTGAGGCCCGGGTACCCGGCTGAAGCTCTCGACCTGATCGTGGCAGCCATCGGAACCGCTGCACGCCCCCGCGTGGTTGACCTAGGGGCCGGAACGGGAAAGCTTTCGCTCGCGCTCGCTGAGCGAGGCTGTCGCGTCACTGCGCTCGATACGAGCGAGTCGATGCTTGAAGTGGCGCGCACGCAAGCGGTCGCGAGCCAAATGGCGCAGCGGTTCGAGGCGTGCGTGGCGCCGGCAGAGGCCACCACTCTTGAGGCGGGAAGCGCAGACATCGTGACTGCCGCGCAAGCGTGGCACTGGTTTGAGACGGGCGCGGTGAGCGCCGAAGTTCGGAGGATTCTTGCACCCGGGGGAGTGCTCGCTCTCGTGTGGAACACGCTCGATGTGAGCGTGCCGTGGGTGCATCGATATTCGCGGATTGCGCACGCGGGCGACGTGCAACGCGAAGGTTTTCTCCCCGATGTGGGTGAGGGACTCGAGCTTGTGAAGCGGCACGTCGAACACTGGGTAGATGAGCGCCCCACGTGGGACTTCGTACGGCTTGCAACGACCCGCAGCTACTATCTCACCGCTTCGGAAAAAACCCGAGCGAAGGTCCTCGACAATCTCGACTGGTACCTCCACGAGCACCTCGGCTACAACCCCGGCAGCCGGGTCGCGATGCCGTACCGCACGGATCTCTTTCTGTACAGGCCCGCCTAGCCGGCTGTCTTAACCAACCGCCATCGACGTCACGCGCCAGTGGCCGTCAACGAAACGAAGACCTACGGAAAACTTCCCCTGCGACGCCCCGCGCGTTGCGGGCTCGCGCGTCGGGTCATCGATGAGCTTTGCGGCGGCCTCGTGGAACGTCGCGTCGACCTTCGCAGTCGTCGAGGCTCCATCACTCGCACCGTTGCCCTTCGTGAGCGTCACCTTCTCGTCGCTGAGGGTGATCTCGCCGCCCACGATCCAGCCTCCCGCGGCGTGAAGTTGCTCCGCATTGTCAGCAAAGCGCATGCACTCCTCGCACGACGGGTCCATGAGTTCGCGCCACGCGCTCGTGTCACCGGTGCCGATCATGTAGGCGTACACGGCAAAGAGATATGTGGTGGCTGCTTTTGCTCCCGCCTCGGTTTCGTCGTCGATACCCGGGAAGTCCGCGCGCGATGGTTCCGTGGTGTTCGTCGGCTTTGGCTGGGTCGCGGGATCGACCTTTGCGCGCGTGTCTTGCGCGGAGTCGGCCACCTGCCGACCGCCCTGATCATTCTGCGTGAACTGCCCGATCCCCACGAGCCCCGCGGGGATGATGAGGGCAAGAGCGAAGATCAGGACGACGATGCGCTGGGTCGTTTTACTCACCGCTCAAGGCTAATACAGCCCCTCGGTGCACGGCAGAATCGGTCGAGAGCGATCACCATAGTCGCGAAACAGCATCGGTTGTATTCTTTGGGCATTGTCACTGCGGGCGTGGCAGGCGTCGGCCTCTCCTTACCCGCACGAGCACGAAAGGTTCTTCTCTCTCGTGACCCTCCTGAGACTCCTGTGGCGCTACGCAAAAATGTCGTGGCTTTCTCTCGTGCTCGTCGCGGTGTTCGAAACTGCGGCGCAGCTTGCCGCCCTCTACCTGCCCACGCTCAACGCTGACATCATCGATCTTGGCATCGCCAAGGGTGATATCGACGCGATTTGGCGCCTTGCCGGCTGGATGCTCCTCGTGAGCTTTGCCAATATTCTCGCCCTCTGCGCCGCGAACTACTTCGCGGGTCGGGTTGCGATGAGGCTTGCGCGGGACGTGCGCTCCGATGTGTTCGATCGCGTGCAGTCCTTCAGCGCGAAGGAAATCAGCCATTTCACTCCTGCCTCGCTTATTACGCGCAACACGAACGACGTGCAACAGCTTCAAAACCTGTCGTTCTTCGGTCTCATGTTCCTCGTGTCCGCGCCGATTACCGGCATCGGCGGGGTCGTTCTCGCGCTCCAGCAGGAGGCACAGCTTGCGTGGCTGATCGCGGTCATGGTGCCGCTCATGCTCGTCGCGATCGGTGTCATCGTGCTGCGTGCGGCGCCCCTGTTCCGCGAGATGCAGGAGAGGATTGACGAGCTGAATCTGATTCTTCGCGAGCAGATCACGGGCATTCGCGTGGTGCGTGCATTCGTCCGCGAGCCCCATGAGCGGGGCCGTTTCGAGGTGTCGAACGAGCGCTTCACGCAGATCAATCGACGGGTGGGGCACCTGATCGCGTTTATCAACCCGATCATCATGTTTCTGCTGTCGTTTAGCTCGGTGCTTGTGTTGCTCGCGGCGGCGGGTCCAATCGACCGCGGCGAGATGCAGGTCGGTTCGATTGTCGCGTTTATTTCCTACCTCATCCAGATCCTCATTGCGGTCATGATGGCGACGTTCATGACGATGATGATTCCGCGTGCGATGGTCTCCGCAGAGCGCATCACGGAGGTGCTCGATACGCACAGTTCGGTGGCGCTTCCTGCCCCAGAGGTCGCTGTTCAACCGGGGGATCCGCGTGTAAGTGCGCGCGCCGAGCTCGAATTTGACGACGTTACGTTCGCGTATCCGGGCGCGGAACGGCCCGTGCTCGAGGGCATTTCGTTCAAGGCCCACGCGGGGCAAACAGTGGCGATCATCGGCGGAACAGGCTCGGGCAAAACCACGCTGCTCGGGCTCATCTCGCGGCTCTTCGACGTGACGGACGGCGCCGTCAAGATCAATGGCGTGGATGTGCGTGAGGCGGCGCCTGAGTTGCTTCACGGTCGCCTCGGTTACGTGCCGCAACGCCCGTATCTTTTTAGCGGGACGGTCGCCTCAAATGTGAGGTTTGGGCGGCCGGAGGCGAGCGACGAAGAGGTGTGGCATGCCCTCACGATTGCGCAGGCCCGCGACTTCGTTGCCGAAATGCCCGAGGGGCTCGATTCCCCGATCGCCCAGGGTGGTTCGAACGTGTCGGGTGGTCAGCGTCAGCGCCTCTCGATCGCGCGGGCGCTCCTGTCTAAGCCCGACATTTACCTTTTTGACGACTCTTTCAGCGCGCTCGACCTGCAGACCGATGCGCGGTTGCGCGCGGCCCTGAAACCCGAAACGCGCGAGGCGCTCATGGTGATCGTCGCCCAGCGCGTATCGACCATTACGAGCGCCGATGTGATCCTCGTGCTCGATCACGGACGGATAGTCGGGCGCGGTACGCACGAGGAGCTCCTCGCGACGAACGAGACCTATCAGGAGATTGTGGCCTCGCAGGGTGCGGCTTCAGAGTTTGAGGAAGAGGCGAAGCAATGAGCGAGGACAAGAAGCAGAGCGAGCGGGGCCTGCGCCCCGGTCAAAAATCGCGCAACTTCGGGCCGTCGCTGAAGCGGCTCCTTCGCGAACTCATGGCCGAAAAGGCAATGCTGTTCGGCGCGATGGCAATCGGCGTCCTCTCGGTGATTCTGAGCGTGATCGGCCCGAAGATCCTCGGCCGCGCGACCGACATCATCTTCAACGGTGTCGTCTCCAAGCGGTTGCCGGCTGGCGTCACGAAGGAACAGGTTGTCGCCGGAATGCGCGCGAGTGGCCAAGAGCAGCTTGCGGACATGGTCTCGGGCATGGACCTGAATCCCGGTCACGGGATCGACTTTGGTGCGCTCAACACGGTGCTACTCACCGTCACGATCCTCTATGTGCTCGCGGCGTTCTTCACGTGGCTCGAAACGCGCATGCTTATTCGCGTGGTGTACCGCAGCGTCTACAGGCTGCGCCGCGACGTCGAAGAGAAACTG
The DNA here is from genome assembly GCF_902381725.1 of Dermabacter jinjuensis. Lineage (GTDB taxonomy): Bacteria > Actinomycetota > Actinomycetes > Actinomycetales > Dermabacteraceae > Dermabacter > Dermabacter hominis. The sequence goes on from NZ_LR698963.1 coordinate 993,164, forward strand.
CACCGCGTGCCTCTCAGCTACTTTGATTCGCGTCGCCGCGGGGACCTTCTCTCGCGCGTCACGAACGATGTCGACAACGTTCAAAACACGCTCAACAACACTCTCGGCGGCATCATTACCTCGGGCCTCACGGTGCTCGGCACGATCATCATGATGTTCGTGATCTCGCCGATTCTCACGCTCGTGGCGCTCATCGTGATCCCGCTCGCGCTTGTGATTACCGCGGTGATCGGCAAGCGCGCCCAGAAGTTGTTTGGGGAGCAGTGGGATGCGACGGGCGAGGTCAACTCGGAGGTTGAGGAAGCGTTCTCCGGCCACGAGATCGTGTCGGTTTTTGGTCGCCAGGACGATCTGCGCGTGAGCTTCGAGAAGAAGAACGCCGAGATGTATCGCGCGAGTCTTGGTGCGCAGGTGGTCAGTTCGCTCATCATGCCGTTCATGATGTTTGCGGGGAACCTGTCCTATGCGGCGGTGGCGCTCGTGGGCGGCCTCAAGGTCGTCTCGGGGCAGCTCACGCTCGGTGATGTGCAGGCCTTCATCCAGTACTCGCGCCAGTTCACGCAGCCCGTGTCGCAGCTCGCTTCGATGGCAACACAGCTTCAGTCGGGCGTTGCATCGGCCGAGCGCATCTTTGAGTTTTTGGATGCCGAGGAGCAGGTCCCGGAGAGCCCGGGGGAGGGGTCCGACGCTCGCCGGCCCAAACCCGAGGCCGCATCACCTGGTCGTGGCGAGGTGCGGTTCGAGCACGTGCGCTTTTCCTATTCGCCCGAGAAGCCTCTCATTTCTGATTTGTCACTCGTGGCGAGTCCCGGGATGACTGTTGCGATCGTGGGCCCCACGGGGGCGGGCAAAACGACTCTCGTCAACCTCATCATGCGCTTCTACGAGATCGATGGTGGTACGATCACGATTGACGGCGTGGATACGCGCGAGATGACGCGCGATGAGTTGCGCAGCCGCACCGGGATGGTGCTGCAGGATACGTGGCTTTTCAAAGGCACGATCCGCGAGAATATTCGCTACGGTCGCCTCGATGCGAGCGACGAGGAGGTGCTTGAAGCCGCCAAGGCTACTCACGTGCATGACTTCGTGCAGCAGCTTCCAGAGGGCTACGACACGATCATCGACGACGAAGGTTCGAGCGTGTCTTCCGGTGAAAAGCAGCTTCTCACGATCGCGCGTGCCTTCCTCGCGCGGCCCGAGCTGCTCATTCTCGATGAGGCGACTTCAAGTGTCGATACTCGCACCGAGGTCCTCGTGCAGAACGCGATGAATACGCTTCGCGAAGGCCGCACGTCATTCGTGATCGCGCACCGCCTCTCAACAATTCGCGATGCCGATCTGATTCTCGTGATGGAGCACGGCGACATCGTCGAGCAGGGCACCCACGACGAGCTTCTCGCGGCGGGCGGCGCCTACGCGCGGCTGTATCGCTCGCAGTTCGAGGGTGCGAGCAGCGAGTGTGAGAGCAGCCCCGGGCAGGAGCTGCAGGCTTCCGCCCAGGACGGTTAGATGCTCAGTCTTCTAGAACGGGATCGGCGAGGATCGTATCGATCCTCGAGATCTCCTCGTCGCTGAAGTGTGTTGCCGGAACGCTCTCGCCCGCGCGCACGATGGTTCGTGCGGCGGCGATGTTCGCGCGCAGCTGCTGCACGCTCGACGCTCCGACGATCGCGGATGTCACGACGCGCTTGCGCAGAACCCATGCGAGGGCCATTTGTGCGAGGCTCTGCCCGCGGTCGTCGGCGACGCGGCTGAGCGCGCGAACCTTCTCGAGGTAGCGGGGGTCCTTCGCGACGTCTTCCCCGAGGAACACGTTCTGCGCGGCGCGTGATTTCTCGGGAATGCCCGTGAGGTAGCGGTTCGTGAGCAGCCCTTGCGAGAGCGGAGAGAACGCGACGACCCCGATGCCGAGCCGCTCGCATACGCCGAGGAGCGAATCTTCCGCGTGACCGCTCGGGCTCTCCTCGGGGGTGCGGGTGAGCATCGAGTAGCTCGCCTGGTTGACAAGGAGCGGAACACCCATCGTGCGTAGCATCGTTGCAGCCTCGCGGGTTTTTTCGGGGGAGTAGTTTGAGATGCCTGCGTAGAGCGCCTTGCCACTCTTGACGGCGTGCGCGAGTGCCCCCATCGACTCCTCAAGCGGGGTCGAGTCGTCTTGGCGATGGTGGTAGAAGATGTCGACGTAGTCGAGACCGAGGCGCGTGAGCGATTGATCGAGTGAGGCGAGTAGGTACTTTCTGCTGCCGCCATCGCCGTACGGCCCGGGCCACATGCGAAAGCCCGCCTTGGTTGTCACGAGGATTTCATCGCGGTGGGCTGCGAGGTCTTTGCGGAGAATCTCACCGAAGATTTCTTCGGCGCTGCCCGCGGGCGGGCCGTAGTTGTTGGCGAGGTCGAAGTGGGTGATGCCGTGATCGAACGCGTAGTGCACAATCTCGCGCTGGCGCGAGAAGTCTGCTTTGGGACGTTCACGAACGTCGTGTTCGAAGCCGCCTTCGAAGCGTTCGCGTCCAAAGTTGTGCCAGAACCCGAGGGAGATCGGCGGCAGCAGGAGCCCCGAAGTGCCGAGCCGCCGGAAATGCGCGTAGCTTTCTTCATTCATGGTTGCGCGGTTGGTGGGGGTGCTCTCGTTCATGGTGGCCTCCTTGCCGAGAGATGCTTGTGATTCCAGTGTAATGCCCGTCACCGAAGCTTTCGACTCCGCCGCATGTCACACTGTGAACACCTTGCATCAATCGCATAGCCATGCATACGATTGCAAAATGATTCAAACCGGTGAATGTGAGTCCGACGCCAGTGCGGCAACCGTCGGAACCTCCAGGCGCACATTCCTGCGAGCCCTCCCCGCCGCCCTCGTGGCAAGCGCCCTAGTCCCGAGCCTCGGCGCGTGCACGCGCGCTTCCGAAGAGCTGGCGGCTGAAGCGAGCCTCATCCCCGAAGTGGACTTCAGCGGGATCGAGTACCAGGAGGACATCGCCGCACTCCTTCCCGAAGAGATCCGCACGCGAGGCGAACTCGTCAACGGTGCCGAACTGAGCTACGCGCCCGGCGAATTCCTTAGCAACGGCAAGGCGGTCGGCTACGACATCGACCTGCTCACTGCACTCGGCATCGTGTTCGGGCTCAAAACCCGCACCGAATCGGCGGTGTTCTCCCAGATCATCCCCGCGGTGGGAAGCAAGTACGACGTGGGAATCTCCGGCTTCACGGTCAACGAGGAACGGCTCCAAACCGTGACGATGGTGAGCTACTTCGAAGCCGGCATCTCCTACGCGGTCAAGAAAGGCAACCCCTACTCCATCGACCCGCACAAGTTGTGCGGCAAACGCCCCGCGGTGCAGGTTGGCTCCTACCAGGAGGAAATCGCCCTCGCCGCCGATGAGCAGTGCCGCGCCGAAGGCCAACGCCCCGTCGACGTCCTCGCCTACGCCAATAACTCAGACGCCGTCACGAACGTCGCGGGCGGTAAGGCCGATGTGCTCATCGCAGACTCACCCGTCACGAGCTACGCGATCGCGCGTTCGCGCGGAAGCCTCGAACAGGTAGGCGACGTCGAGGAATCGGCACTCAATGGGATCGTCGTCAAAAAGGGCGAAGATCAACTCGCCGAAGCGCTGCGCGCTGCCGTGCAACACCTCATCGACACTGGTGCAATGCGCACCATCATGAGTGCATGGGGCAACGACGCGGGGCTGATCGAGAAAGCAGAGGTCAAAAAGGCATGAATACGAGTATCGATACCCCGATCCCGAACCGGATCCGCGCGAAGCGGGCCCCGAGGCCAGGAACATGGATCGCCGCGGTCATCACCTCGGTCCTCAGCGTGTGGCTCATTGTCTTCGCCGCAGGCAATGAGGTCTTTGAATGGGACGTCGTTGGCACCTACCTCTTCGACGTGAAGGTCGTTCGCGGCGTTGGTTGGACCCTGCTGCTCACGCTCGTGTCGATGATCATCGGCACCATCATCGCCCTCACCGCCGCGATCATGCGCTTGAGCTCCAACCCCGTCCTGCGCGGCGTCTCGTGGGCGTACATCTTCGTGTTCCGCGGCGTGCCCGTCTACACGCAGCTCGTCTTCTGGGGTCTCATCACGGTGATCATCCCGAAGGTCGTGATCGGTGTGCCGTTCGGGCCCGAACTCTTCAGCTTCTCGACGCGAGATTTCTTTACCGCGTTCTGGGCAGCCACGGTCGCACTCGGCCTCAACGAAGGCGCCTACCTCGCGGAAATCATGCGCGCGGGGCTCACGAGCGTCGAGCGTGGCCAAAGCGAGGCCGCGAAATCCCTCGGCATGAAGAACTCGCTCATCCTGCGCAGGATCGTGCTTCCGCAGGCCATGCGCGTGATTATCCCGCCGCTTGGCAACGAAACAATCGGCATGCTCAAGACGACCTCGCTCGTCCTCGCGGTGCCGTTCACGCTCGACCTCACCTACGCATCGAACTCGATCGCGAACCTTCTGTTCAAGCCCGTGCCGATGCTCATCGTCGCAGCGCTGTGGTACCTCGCCGTGACGAGCGTGCTCATGGTGGGCCAGTACTACATCGAGCGCTACTTCGGGCGCGGCTTCGACGATCGCGCCGCGGTGCGCCCCGGCAAACGAGCCTCGCGCCAGGCATCCGTGAACGCGGCCGGCACAACCCCGAAGGACCCGCTGCCGGAGGTTGAGCTGTGAGCGCAGAGGCACATGTGGCAAGAACAGAAAACAGTGGCGAGGAAGGGGACATGACTATGGCGGTAGCGCCGAAGGTTCGGCTCGAGAACATCCATAAGGCATTCGGGGACCTGCACGTCCTACGGGGGGTTGACCTCGAGGTAGGCGACGGGGACGTGTGCGTGCTCATCGGCCCCTCGGGCTCGGGTAAATCCACGCTCCTTCGCTGCATCAACCAACTCGAGGAACCCACGGGCGGGAAAGTCCTGATCGACGGAGAGCTGCAAGGGTACGGTCCGGAACCGCTTGCCGACGGTCGCTGGCAAGAACTTTCCGAAAAGGACATCGCCGCGCAGCGCTCCCGCATCTCGATGGTGTTCCAGCGCTTCAACCTGTTCCCTCACATGACGGCCCTCGAGAACGTGAGCGAAGCCCCAATCCACGTGCGGGGCATGTCGAAAGCCGAGGCCCGGGCACAGGCACTCGAGCTTCTGAAGCGCGTGGGGCTCGGCGACCGCGCCGACCACTATCCGAGCGAGCTCTCAGGCGGGCAGCAGCAGCGCGTCGCAATCGCGCGGGCCCTCGCGATGGAGCCCGAGATCATGCTGTTCGACGAGCCGACATCGGCACTTGACCCCGAACTCGTTGCCGAAGTGCTCCAGGTCCTCAAGGATCTTGCGGCCGAGGGCCAGACCATGGTCGTCGTGACGCACGAGATCGCCTTCGCGCGCGAGGTTGCCGACCACGTCGTATTCATGGACGGCGGTAAGGCGGTCGAGGCTGGGTCGCCGAGCGAGATCCTCGATAACCCGCGCTCGGAGCGGCTCAAGGCATTCCTCGCGAGCGTGCTGTAGGGGCGGCGCGACACCCCTGTGACTACGCGAGAGGGAGCCTCGGCACTTGTGCTCTAGCGCGCGAGGCTCGAGGCGCGCGCGATGATGTCTGCCGCGGTCACTCCAAGCTTGTCGCCGCTGTAGCGCAAGTGGCGGTGAGGCAAGTGAACGATCAAATCGCTCCTGCCAATCCCGCGAAACGTGGCCTTGTCGAGACGCACATCGCTCCACGGGTAGGTCTCGTAGCGTCCCGGGTCTGCGACGAGGCCGAGATATTCGGGGTCAATCCACAGTCCGACACCGTCGATCGCACGACCCCACTCGTAGGCCTCCGCGCCCGTTGGCGCCAAGGGTGGACTGGGCGGGTTCTCGCGACGCGAAAGAAACACTCGATCGTAGAGGTTGCGACCGTCTCGGTAGAACACGTACCCGAGGAGTGCAAAAACCGTTCCCGAGGAGACGAGTGAAATGAAAAAGATGTGGATTCCGAACGCCTTCTTCAAGGCGATGTCCGCGAGAACTCCCGCGATGAGGAGCGTAACGAGCGCGGTCACGTGCCGCGCACAAAACGCGAGGAGGGCCTGCCAGTAGCGGCGGGTGCGCGCCTCGCGCGGACTCGCGGCGTCGGCGAGACCGCCATCGTTGTAGCGGACGGTAAAGGTTCTCTCGCCCATGCCTGCCCCTCTCTCCACCCTGATTTTAGTGGTGGCCGAGGATCCCGATCGCGCGTGCCGCCCGAATAAGGCCAAAACCATCGGGTGCGCTGACCCACGGCACCCCTTGGCGCTCGTGCACGCTCTCGAGAGCAGTCCCGGGCGCGTGCGTGGAGCTGGCGCTGGCAGTACCGTTTGAGGAAGGCCCGACGGATGCCGGGCGATCGTCGGAACCCTTTAGGCCAATCGTGCTGCGCCACACCTTCGGTACGGCATCCACGAGGGCGCGCCCGAGGGCACCGATCGACGCGAGGGGGCGTTCGGCGCCGTGAGCGAGGTCCTGCTCGTTGTCGGTGAGTTCGCGGATAGCTACCGCGGCGACCGATTCCGGATGTTCATCGACCACGCTTCCGTAGATCGAGGGGTCGTGCTGACCGTCGTCGCCCACGAGGAGCCAGCGCGTGTTCGGGAACATCTCGCGCAGGGCGGCGAGAGTCGTGAGCTTGTGGCGTGTGCCCGAGCGGAAGAAGCCCGTGTTGGTGGGGCCCCAGTCGGTGAGGAGAAGCGGGCCGGCAGGGTACCCGTTCTTGAAGAGGAAGCGTTCGAGCACGGGCGCGACGTTCCACGCTCCCGTCGAGAGGTATATGAACGGGGTGTTCTCACCGTAGTGGCGGCGAAGCTGCTGGTAGAAAACGGCCATTCCGGGAACGATGCGGCGGGAGGCCTGGGAGATCACGAAGGCGTTCCACCCGGCGATGAGGGGGCGGGGCAGGAGCGTGATGAGGACCGTGTCGTCGATGTCGCTGACAACCGCGATTTCTTGCGCCTCATCATCGAAAACGTGGACGTTCGCCGTGACGGTGTTTGTACCATCGGTGCTGAGGGAGAGCTCGTGGATGCCGGGGGCGAGCTCTACGCCAATGATCTCGTCGATAATGCCGGAGCGGTCAGCGTACGTCTCAAAGACCTGTGGGCCCTTGGCGGTGCTCACGGTGACCGTAACTCGAACGTGCGGGTCGATCTGCGACGTGAAATTCCGAAAGCCGCGCCGCGCAAGCGAGCGCATGTCGTAGACCGGAGGATCGAAATGATCCGGGCGCGTACCGGCGCCCGCGAAGAGAACGCGCCCGAGCACGCGTACTTTTGTGGGGGAGCCGTACGCGGTATACGGCTGGATGCGCGCTTCGTAGCCGAGGGCGCGCAACACACGGGCGATTGCGGTGTTCTTTTTATCTTCGAGGCGCGCCGACCAGTGGGGACGATCCAGTCGCGAGAACGCGTATGAACCCAACGCGCACCTCCATGCACTTCAGATCGCGGCAAAGGCCCCCGGTGGGAGCCTCCCCATCCTAGTAGACGCGCCGGGTACGACCCTTAACGCTCGCGCCAAAAATGCGGCAAGATAGGGGCGTGAGCAAGTACCGAGTGTTGACAGTGTGCACGGCGAACATCTGCCGTTCGCCCGCGGCCGCCGTCATGCTCAAGACTGGCCTCGAGCAGGCCGGGCTCGCGGGTCTTGTCGAGGTTGAAAGCGCGGGAACCACGTACGAATCCGAAGGGTTCCCCATGGACGATCGCATCGTCGTTGCCCTCGAGCGCGCTGGCTATAGCCCGGATGCGCATGCAGCCCGCACCGTTCCCGTCCACCAGCTCGGCGAATGGGACCTCGTGCTCACGATGAGCACGAAACACCTCGCGGAAATGACGCGCAAACTCGAGGCGATTCCCGAAGGCGTCGAGCCGCCCACGCTTCACATGTGGGGCGAATTCGATCCGGCGAAACCGGCAGTTGCTGAACCCGAGGATCTCGAGGTTCCCGATCCGTTCTACGAGAGCCAGAAGTTTTTCGACCGCACCGTGCTCAAGATGGAGCGAGCGGTCCCGTCGATCCTGCTATTCATCAAGTCGCGCCTTCGTGAGCGCGGCGAGATCGCCTAGGCCGGATCGCGCTGCCCTTGCCTGAACAAGGCTGACTCGCGGGCCCCTACGGTCACTTTGCGCGCGCCCTGAGCGTGAGGGCACCAAGACCGCCGGCAACACCAACGCCTACCGCGACCGTACTCGCGAGGATGGTTTTGAGTGTGCCGAGGGCGCTGCCATCGGGGTTGGTCCACACGGAAAGAATCGTGTCGACCTTCTCTTCGTCGGCACCGAGAACGTCATCTGCTGGCGGAGTTGAACCGTCGGTGGGGGCCTGCGTGGGGTTGAGGCGAACGCCAGGTGGGGCGGTTTGCGATTCCTCGGTCGTGGGAACGGTGAGGGCGGGGATCTCAGTTTGTTGGCTCGTCGGAGCCGGCGCGAGAGCGAGTCCCGAAGTCTCTTGTTCGGGCACGAGCAGCGGCGCGGGGGAGTCGAGTGGGGGTTCGGCCGCCGGTGCGGACCCGGCATTGATTTCGGATTCAGTGGTGTGCTCGGGCGCGAGATCCGGTGCAAGAGACTCGGGGCGCTCGTGCGGTGAGGAGGCGACGGCCGGGGCGTCCGTAGGAAGTTGCTCAGACTCAGGCTCAGGCTTAGGGCTCGGCTGTGGGGCGGGCTCCGCCGACGGTTCCGGGGTGGGTGCTGGCTCCGGGGTGGGTTGTTCCGTGGGGTCCGGTGATGGTTCTGGTTTGGGCGTGGGTTCTGGCGTTGGTGTGTCCGTGGGGTCTGCGGTGGGTGCCGGTTCAGGGGTGGGTTGTTCCGTGGGATCCGGTGACGGTTCTGGTTCGGGCTCGGGCAGCGGTGCGTCCGTGGGGTCTACGGTCGGTTTTGGCTCCGGGGTGGGTTCCGGCTCCGGGGCTGGCTGCTCCGTGGGGTCCGCAGTGGGTGCTGGCTCCGGGGCGGGTTCTTCCGTGGGATCCGGTGACGGTTCTGGTTCGGGCTCGGGCGCGGGGGGCCAGAGAAAGCACGGATCCTCACCCGGGTGCTCAATCCACCACTTCACCCAGCGGAAGCCCGCGAAGAAGAAGTATTCCTCACCCGGCACAACGCACTTGGGGGCATCGGGCTCAGCCGGCTCAGCGCCGCTCGTGGGGCTGTCAGAGGCAGAAGGTGCCGACGGTTGCGTAGAATCGCCCGCCGCGAAGGCTAGAGGCGCTGCCGGGATTCCCGACAGTGAAAGTGCCAACGCGATCGCGCCCACGCGCGCGGCACGGCGGCGATGTCGGGACTGGAAACTGCGTGCCGGCGCGTGGTGCGCTGTGCGGCGCGCGCCGGTTCGTGAAATGGACATGCAGTCTCCCCGGGAAAGAGCGATGTAGAGCGCGAAAATGGCGGCGCGAGAATCGCGCAACGGTGACTAGGGTACGCGCCAGTAAGTGTGTATGTCACCCCTGTTATCGTTTTGTAATAAAAACTGGACCGATTGGTGCATAAATCGTCATCGCTTCGTCGCGAAATCGGGAGTGCCCGTTCACCCGGACACTCCCGATTCTCTGAAAAAGAGGCGCTGAGAAGGGCTTATTCGTTCAAAGCGGCATCGACAACGTCCTTGGCTGCGGCCTGGACGTTCTTGAGGTGATCTTCGCCCTTGAAAGATTCGGCGTAGATCTTGTAGATGTCCTCGGTGCCCGAGGGGCGCGCCGCGAACCATGCGTTCTCAGTCGTGACCTTGAGACCACCGATCGGATCACCCGAAGGGGCACTCGTCATGATCGCCGTGATCTCTTCGCCTGCGACGCTCGTGGCACTGACAGCCTCGGGAGAGAGGTTCTTGAGTTTCGCCTTCGCCTCGCGATCGGCCGGTGCGGAGATTCGCGCGTAGGCGCTCGCCCCGAATTCCTCAACGAGGTCGCAAAGATGCTCGTGCGGGTTTTTGCCCGTGACGGCCGTGATTTCCGAGGCGAGCAGGGCGAGGATGATGCCGTCCTTGTCGGTCGTCCACACATCGCCGTTCATGCGCAGGAACGATGCCCCCGCGCTTTCCTCTCCGCCGAAGCCCACTGACGAGTCGAGCAGGCCGGGCACGAACCACTTGAAGCCCACGGGAACCTCGAGCACCTCGCGGCGGATCTTTGCGCCGACGCGGTCAATGAGGGAACTCGAGACGAGGGTCTTGCCGATCTTGGCGTTGCTCGGCCATTCGGGGCGGTTATTGAACAGGTAGGTGATGGCAACCGCGAGGTAGTGGTTGGGGTTCATGAGACCGCCCTGTGGCGTGACGATGCCGTGGCGATCAGAATCCGTATCGTTACCCGTTGCGATATCAAACTTTTCGCGCTGCTCGAGAACCGAGGCCATTGCCCACGGGCTCGAACAGTCCATGCGGATGATGCCGTCGGCATCAAGGGTCATGAACGAGAACGTCGGATCGACCTCGGGGTTGACAACCGTGAGGTCGAGCCCGTGACGCTCGGCGATGCGGGCCCAGTATTCAACGGCCGCGCCACCGAGAGGATCGGCGCCGATTCGCACCCCTGCTTTCGCGATAGCCTCGAGGTTCACAACGGAAGGAAGGTCCTCGACGTAAGTCGTCGTGAAGTCGTAGCGCCCGGCGCCCTCAACCGCCTTCGCCGCACTGACGCGGCGTACCTCGCGAAGCCCGCCCGCGAGGATCTCGTTCGCACGATTAGCGATCCAGGACGTCGCGTCGGTGCCCGCGGGGCCGCCATGCGGCGGGTTGTACTTGAAGCCGCCGTCGCGTGGGGGGTTGTGGCTCGGCGTTACGACGATGCCATCGGCGCGCGACTCATCGCTCGCGCTCTTGCCGCGATTGTGCACGAGAATCGCGTGTGAAACAGCCGGCGTAGGCGTGTACCCATCGCTCGAGTCAATGAGCACGGTGACGTCGTTGCCCACGAGCACCTCGAGGGCGGTGTCGAACGCGGGCTTGCTCAATACGTGGGTATCGCGCCCCATGAAGAGCGGGCCGCGAATGCCCTGTCCCGCACGGTACTCCACGATCGCCTGCGTCGTGGCTGCGATGTGGTCCTCATTGAACGCAGTATCGAGAGAGCTCCCGCGGTGCCCGGAGGTTCCGAAGCTCACCGCCTGATCGGGGTTCTCTGGATCCGGCTGCAGCGAATAGTAGGCGTCGACAACCGCGGCCGGGTCGATCAGGTCGGAAGGAAGCGGGAGCTTCCCCGCCCGTTCGTGAACCATGGAAAACTCCTTAGTGCCTTTGTGCCCTCACGGGCGCTTTTAGTTCCTGCTGCGGCCGATCGCGCGAACAATCATGACGACGACACCAACAAAGAAGAGAAGGCCGCCGATGAGACCAGTAACGAGTGCGCCGATGCCCCAGCCGATGCCGCCACCAACCATGTTGATCGGGTTGATCGGGCCGATGACGGAGACGGCGGCGCTGACGTTCTCGCACGTGAGCGTGCCCTTGCCACTGACATTGTTAGCGAGGAACGAGTCCTTGTACGGCACGTACTTTTGGCCGTTGATGTCGAGGGAGTCGCTATCCGACGCATCTGTCTGAGCTTCGAGTTCAGTGCCGTCTTCGAGGACGGCCTTACAGGTGGCGTTGTCTTTATCGGCTTCCGGGATGTAGAGGGCCAGAACCTCGAAGCCGTCGACCTCAAAGTCATACGTGGCTTTGCCACCCTCGAACTTGCTGTTGGTCTTTTCGAGCGAGCTGAGGTCGCCTATCTCATCCATGAGACCAGCACCCGTGCGCCATATCGCAATCCCGCCAAGGATGAGCGAAATAACAAGGAACGCAACGCCGATGAGCGTGAGCACAATTCCGATAGGCTTCTGCTTGGGCTTGAGTGCTGCGCCTCCATAGTTCTGAGGGGTGCCATAGCCGCCAAAGGCCCCCTGCGGCGCCTGGGGCGTGTATTGAGGCTGCGAGTACTGCTGACTGTGCTGCTGATACTGCTGACCGTTCTGCGAGTACTGCGGTGAGCTCTGGTACTGGTTCGACCCCTGCGCCTCGGGGGCGCTCGGTTGGCCATAGGGGGAGTACTGGCCGGATGCTTCGTTTGCGCTCTGCCCGTATGTGGGGCGCGGGCGATCATTGCCGTTGAAGGGATCGGACACGTGTGCCTCCGTATGAAGTAGGGACCGCGATCACGGGCGTGACGCTCTGCACGCATAGCCTACAAGGTTGCCCTTGCAGCAATGTGGAAACGCAGGCAAGCGTTTAGGGGAGGGCGAGCACAACCGTGCCCCACGCGAGCCCCGCACAAGCGAGGGGCGTCAGTATCCACCACAGGGCGATGCGCCCGAAGACCTGCCATGCGACAGACTTCTTCGAGGTCGCGAGCGAGGATCCAACGATCGATCCTACGATCGTGAACGACGACGACATCGGGAATCCGAGCCACACGCTCACGGTGTAGAGCAGCGCGGCGGTCGACGTTTCCGCTGCGAGACCCTGACTCACCGTGAGGTCAGTCAGGCGTCGGCCAAGAGTGCGAACGATCTCGCGCCCACCCATAAACGTGCCGAGCGCCATCGCACTTGAAAGCAACACCGCGATCCACAGCGGAAGCGCGGCCATGCCCGCGTGAGAAGAAAGGAGGTGACCGAGGGAGCCGTCGGACTCAGGACCCGGCGGGTGCGAACCGAGCGTTCCTTGCTCGCCAAGTCCTGCGAACGCGACAACGACGATTCCGAGCGGGAGTCGAATGTTGCTGAGTCCGTGGCCGAAAGCGACGAGCCCCGCGGTAAGGGTTTGCGTCCAACGCACCGTTTCTGCCGTGAGACGGCGCTTGGATTGCAGCCCACTCACGGCGCGCGTGAGAAGGAAGCTCAACGCGAAGCCGAGAAGCGGCCCGATGAATACGGGGATGAAGAGCAAGGCGATACCGCCGAGCTGGCGCACGTCGGCAAGCGCTCCCGCGAAGGCGCCCACGAGTGACGCGAGGGTCGTCACCCAACCCGAAAGGGGGATACCGCGCCACCACCCGATCAGGAGACATACGATTGCGGTCGAAAGACCACACGCGAGCGCGAGTCCAAGAGTACGAGGCTCATCAAACAGGGCTTCGGGAACACCCACGACTCTCACGAGTGAGAGATGCAGAAACGCAACGCTCACGAGGCCAAACATCGCGCCGGCGCCGTTCATGATCGCCGCGTAGGCGAGGGCAAGTCTCTCTGGGAGCACGCGCGTCACAATCGTGGTTGTGACCGCGTTCGAGGCGTCCTGGGCTCCATTGACGGACGCCCACAGGCCCGAGAGTGCAACGATGCTCCAGGCGAGCATCAGACGTCCTTGACGCGCAGCAAATCGACGCAGCGCGAAAGGTCCTGGAACGCGAGTAGTACGCGCTCGAGCGCGCCGATCACTTCGCGCGAGCGCGCGGCTGTGGGAAAGCTCGAAGGGGTGGAACAGTCGTCCCATAACTCGGCGATTGCGGTGCGGGAATGCTCGGAAGCGTGGGTCGTGAGTCGCCGCATATCCTCGTCGAAGCCGGAAAGCTGCTTCGGGTTCTCGAGCTTCCACGCGCATTGCACGACGAGTTCTGATGCGCGTTCAATGATCGAGAGAATCTCGAGAAGCCGCTTCGGAAGCTTGTCAATCTTGAGCCTCAAGGTGAGATCAGCCGTGCGTTCCATTTCGTTGACGCACAGTTTCATGGCGGCGGCGACGCCGTGAAGGGCATCGGCCTGGAAAGGCGTGATGAGACTTGTGGCGAGCCTGTTCGCGATCCTGTGGTTCAGCTCGGCCGCATCGATCATGTGCGTTTGGAGGCGGTCGAATGCCGAGGACCGACCCTCTCCTTCGAGGGCGAGACTCTCCGCTAGAGTCTCTGCGCTGACCTGTACGCATTGCGCGAGGTCCGTGAAGATGTGATACACGGACTTTTCGCGAGGAGGGGAAAACAGCGGCATGGCCTCAGGGTACCGCTCGAACGTAACGAAATTGGGCGTGGAGAGGGTCGAACACCTCACGAAGAGGGGTGAAGCGCCGGACCGGGGGCGCCTGTCGGCGCGAAGGCCGCTCGTAGCGGCAAATGTTGGAGCCCGGGGCCACCGCGGCCCGGCGCGCACACAAGCCTAACAGTGAAGGGGGTATGTGCTTCAACCCCACGAATTGGCTGCTACGCGAGCGTGCCGGCCGCTGCTGATCGGGCTGCCTCGTTGAGTGCCTCGCCGGTTTTGAGGAGACGATCGGCGCGCTTGGTGAGCTCCTCGGGCGTCGCGGGGGTCCCGAATGAACGCGCGAGTTCGGTGCGAGAGGCGGGGGAGTCGGCGGCGTGGGCCGATCCGTAAGCGGCGAGCATCGCGACGGCCGCCGCGCGCGAGAGCGCCACCGAAAGATCGCCCGTGAATGCGCCCGAGAGAATCGCATCGAGCGTCACGCGCATCGAATCGATCGTGGGCGGATCGCTAAACCCTACGAGGTAGGTGAGGCCCGGCGCCGTGGATTGGCCAAGCTCGAACAGGCGCCGAACCTCGTCGGTATCGCGCTGAACCCACGTGTGCAGGACGTACAGTCGCCACAGGGCGCCCGGAAGCGAGGCCGGTTCCGCCCCGGACCACAGCGCAGCGAGATCCTCGAGACCCTCCCGCTCAACAAGTTTCAGCACGCGCTCGACAACCTCGGGTCGGGCATTTTCGCGCGTCTCCCGCAGGAGCGCCGCGGCGCTCTCGTGCGCCGCCTGATTCTTGAGGGCAGGATCGACACCTCCTTCGATCGCCTCTTGACGCTGGGGGGACAGAGATGCTGGACGCCTAAACTGTGCCATGCGTCAACCCTACCCGCGACGGTTCACACCGCCTTTGGGTACGGTAGTTCCGACGGTTGCCGGCCACCGTCGGACCCCACCCCCTTGGCCCCACCCGAAGGAGACGCCGTGGAAGCCTTCATGATGACCCTTAGCTCCGGCGTGGTGAGCGGAGTGCGCCCGTACCTCATGCTGCTCGTGCTCGGCCTCGCGGGACGCTTTCTCGAGGTGCAGGAGATTCCCCAGGTGATGCAGCGCACCGACGTTCTGGTGATTGCCGCGATTCTCGTGATCGTGGATTTTCTCGCGGATAAGGTGCAGTTTCTCGATTCGGTGTGGGATGGCATCAACACCGTCGTGCGGCCCGTGGCCGGCGGCGCGATCGGCTTCCTGCTTGGTGGGGAGACGGACACGACGACCGCGGTGGTCTACGCGGCTGTGGGCACGTTTGCGGCACTTGGCACGCACGGCGCGAAAGCTGCGACTCGCGCGGCGGTCAACGTCTCTCCCGAGCCTGTCTCGAACGTGGTCGTAAGCGTGATCGAGGATATTGCTGCCGTGATCCTCGCGATTTTCGCGGTGCTGCTGCCGATCCTTGCGGGCATCGCCGCGGTGTTCATCCTGATCGCGGCGGTGGTCGCGATCGTCGTGCTCGTGCGGTTCGTGCGTCGATGGCGTGGACGCCGTGCTGCAACGAAAGGGGCGACACCCGAAGGCGCCGCCCCTCACGTGAACTAGCGACTAGATCAGACCGCGCCGCTTGAGCAGCGGCTCGTACTGGGCCTCGCGACCCGTCATATCCTTGAAGGCTTCGGGGATCGGGCGCGTTGCGCCGATCGAGAGCACGTAGGCGCGGAACTTGTCGCCGTTTTCGCGCGTGAGCCCGCCGTTCTCTTCGTACCAGGCGACCGTGTCCGCGTCGAACACCTCAGCCCACAGGTATGAGTAGTAGCCGGCCGCGTAGCCGCCCGAGAACGTGTGGTTGAGATAGCTCGTGCGGTAGCGCGACTCGACGAGCGGATGCATGAGGCCCGCGTCCTCGAGCGAGGCCTGCTCGAACACGACCGGATCCTCGATCGGCTCGGCCTCGAGGGAGGCGGGGAGGCGGTGCCATGCCCAGTCGAGTGCGGCGGCGCGCAGATACTCGACCGTGCCGAAGCCCTCGCCCCACTGCTGCGAGGCGGTCACGGCATCGATGAGCTCCTGCGGCACGACCTCTCCGGTTTCGACGTGCTTGGCGTAGTTCGGCAGGATCTCCGGGTGGAACATCCACATCTCGTTGACCTGGCTCGGGTACTCGACGATGTCGCGCTCGACGCTGAGGCCCGAGAGGGTCTCATACGCGACGTTCGAGAAGAGGCCGTGGAGGGCGTGGCCGAACTCGTGGAAGAGCGTGCTCACTTCGTCGAGGGACACGAGCGCTACATCGCCATCGGCGGGTGCGCTGATGTTGAGGTTGTTGACGACGACGGGCTTCGTGCCCTCCGCGAGCGACTGATCGACAATGTTGTTCATCCACGCGCCACCGCGCTTCGTCTCGCGCGTGAAGTAGTCGCCGAGGAACAGGCCGAGCCCCTCGCCGCTCGCGTCGAAGACCTCCCAGACCTTGACCTCGGGATGATAACCCACGAGGTCTTCGCGGCGCTTAAAGGTAATGCCATAGAGCCTTTCGGCGGCGTAGAACACGCCGTCCTCAACAACGCGATCAAGCGCGAAGTAGGGGCGAAGTGCCGCGGTATCCACGCTGAACTCTTCGGCCTTGACCTTGTCGCTGTAGAAGGCCCAGTCCCACGGCTCGAGAGTGTCGATGCCATCCTGTTTTGCGCGGACCGCGATCTTTTCGGCCTCGCGGTTGGCGTTCGCCATCGCGGGTGCGCTCGTCTTCGCGAACAGTTCATCGACGGCCGCGGCGGTCCGGGCCGTGCGGTCGGCAACGGCGAGCGAGGCGAAATCCTCGAAGCCGAGCATCGCCGCCTTGCGGGCGCGCAGCGCCGCAATCTCTGCGGCCATCTGCCACGTGCGGTCGCCGCGCTCGACGCTTGCTTCGTAGAGGCGCTTGCGCACGTCGCGGTTCGTGAGGGAACTGAGCGCCGGCTGGTTCGTCGGGAGAATGAAGGTGAGCAGCCAACCTTCGCGGCCGGCTTCCTTCGCGGCGCGCGCCGCGGCGGCCTTTGAATCCTCGCTCAGCCCCGCCAGTTCCTCCTCGCACGTGAGGTGAAGAGCCGCGGCATTCATGTCCCGCGTGACCTGCTGGCTGAACTCCGTTTGCGCCTTGGAAATTTCGAGGTTGAGCTTCGCGAGCTCTTCGCGCTGCTCCTCGCTCAGGGCCGCGCCCGCGAGAGTGAAACGCTGATGGAACCTCTCCGTGAGTCGCACCTGTTCGGCGTCGAGCCCCGCCTCCTCGCGGGCCTCGTACACGGCGTTGAGGCGTTCGAAGATCTGCGGGTTGAGGTGCAGCTCGTTATCGAGCTCCGTGAGGAGCTCAGACACCTTCGACTCGATCTCAAGGAGCGGTTCGGTGCCGTCGGCGCTCGCGATGTTGTAGAACACGATCGCGGCGCGGTTCAGGGTGCGGCTCGGTTGATCGAGCACCGCGACGACGTTCTCGAAGGTGGGCTCCGAGGTGTCGTTCGCGATCGAAGCGTAGGCCTCGCGCGCTTCGCGAATACCCTGCTCGATCGCGGGCAGGTAGTGTTCGTCGCGGATCGCGGCGAAGTCGGGAAGGTTGTAGGGGAGGCTTGAGGCCTCGAGGAGCGGATTGGACGTCGCTGTTGCTTCTTCACTCATGCGGTAACCGTACCGAACGCCTACCCGCCGCGCACCGGTGTACCACAGTCCAAAACGCCTCCGTCCGCCCCACCGGATACAGCCAGGTGGGGCGGACGCGTGAAGGGGAAGACGTGGAGTGTGGCGGCCGTCAGTTCACGCGCGTGAGGCGCAGCAGCACCGTGTTTTCAGGGTTCAGGATCGGGGTGGTGATTCCGACGCTCGCCCACGTCCTACCGCTCAGCACCTGATCCGTGACTCCACGCGCTTTGAATTCGGCGTTGAGCCGCTCGTATTCGCGCGCGTTGCCCGGCGTTGGCGCGAGGAAGCCCGAAGCGCTGCTCATGACGGGCGAGGGGACGTAACCCGAGGGCTTCGCGCCCGGCACGAGAACCTCGAGCCTGTAGCGCGCATCGTCGTCGAGACCCGGGAAGTAGAGGCGGCCCGTCTGGTTGGCGTCGCTTCGTGAGAGAGCCGTGAAGGAAAAGAGTGCTCGGGAGGCATCGCACGCGACGACACCGTGGAACGCGACCGAGTCGTCCCCGAGATCCACGCGTACCCGATCACCCGTGAAAAGAAGATCGCGCTCGTTCTTATAGAGCTGCACCCACTCGCGAAGCTCCGCCATCTCCTCGTCGGTGGCAAGCCGCAGATCCCATTCGATGCCGAAATGCCCGAAAAGCGCGGTCGCGGCGCGGTAGCCGATCGAGTGGAGGCGGCCAGTCGTGTGGGAGGCGCCCGAGGCGACGTGCGAGCCCATGAGCTCCAGGGGGATCAGCTGGTTCGTCCAGCGGTTCATCATTTGGCGTTCGAGCGGATCGATGCAGTCCGATACCCACACGCGGTCCGTGCGCTCAAGAACGCCGAGGTCAACGCGTGCACCACCCGATGAGCACGATTCGATCTCGAGGCCCGGGAAGCGCTCCTTCAGCTCATCGAGGAAACGATAGGTGGCGAGGGTCTGCGCGTGAGTCGCGGGCTGGCCGGTCTCGCGAAAGCCCGCCTCAATGAGGTCGCGATTGTGATCCCACTTGATGTAGTCGATGTCGTTGGCCTCGAGGACCTGGACCATCTGATCGCGCACATGCGCGTACGCCTCGGGAATCGCGAGGTTGAGGACCTGCTGGTGACGCGACTGCTCGGGCAGCCGCTGCATCGTCGTGCCCATGATCCACTCGGGATGCTCGCGCGCCACGGCCGAGTCCTCGTTGACCATTTCCGGCTCGAACCACAGGCCAAACTGCATGCCGTGGCCCTTGACGTGCTCGATGAGCGGCGTGAGCCCGTTCGGCCACATGTCCGTGCTGACAACCCAGTCGCCGAGGCCCGCGTAGTCGTCACGGCGATCGCCAAACCAGCCATCGTCGAGCACGTAGCGCTCAACACCGAGCTCCGCGGCGCGATCCGCGAGATCCTTGAGGCGGTCGAGGTCATGATCGAAGTAGACGGCTTCCCACACGTTCAAGGTGACGGGGCGGTTCGTGTCCACGTGGTTCTCGCGCGAGCGCAGCCACGCGTGGAAGCGCTGCGCGACCTCGTCGAGGCCCACGCCGTGGCTCGCGTAGACGTCAGGCGACTCGTAGCTCTCGCCGTGCGCGAGCACGACCTCGCCGGCGAACAGCCCTTCGCCGCCCGCCAGGATTGTCTCTCCCGCACTCGTACGCTCCACGACGTGGCGGTGCTGGCCCGAAAAGCCCGTGTGCAGCGCCCATACCTCGCCGGACGAGTAGGTGAAGCCCCGCTCGCCCACGTGCATGAGGAACGCCGAATCGGCCCCGGTGCGCCCGCGGCGGTTCTCGCGAAGGTGCTGGCCCACGCGCACCGGCAAGCGCTGAGGTTCGCGCTCGCGGGTCCAGCGGCCAGCAAAATCAAGGATTTCGTTCGCTTCCGACGGCACCGGGAGCGCCATCGTGAACGACTGCAGCCGGTAGTTTCCCTCCCCGCGATTGGTGAGCGTGCCGCGCATGCGCACGAGCCCAGAGTTCAGTAGTTCGAGGGCGAGCACGACTTCGAGACCGAGGGCGGCATCCTCGAGTGTGAGAGAGAGGACGTCTTTTTCTCCGGAACCGTCGGGCGCGTTCTGCCGTAGCGTGTGCGCCACAAGGCCGAGTCGCGGAGCGAAGCCGGAGCCGTTGTCGCGCCCGCCAAGGAGGCCGGGCTCGCCGAGCCAACCGTCGGCATCCTGGGGGAGGAGGCCCGTGCGTGGGGGAATGTCGAGGGCGTTCTGGTTCGGGGCGACCGTTGCAGCATCAAGGATGAGGTCGAGCTCGTCGCGCGTGAGGTCGCCGAGGTCGGAGCCCCAATAGGCGACTGCGGGCATCCGGCCCTCGGTCAGGTCGAGGACGATGCCCACCCCCGCGCGGCTCAGATAGAGCGCGCGTTCGCTTTCGAGCGCGCGAGTGGCACAGGAGCGGAACGCGCGGAAAGAACGCGAAGCAGCGGTGGCGTGGGTGGTGCGGGCGAGTGGCATGAAGGAGATCCTTTGTGCTTGGGGCGTCCGTGACCCACTTATTTTCGCACCAAAATAAACCCGCGTCCACCTCCGCCGGCGGGGCGGAGAAGATGACGGGCAGGGGCAGCCTCGGCGATCCTGGTCCGGTGTCGGGGTCGAGGAAGCGCAGAGCGTGTGGAGATTGACCGCCGAGGCCAGGGAGTACACTCAGCCCATGGAATTCACGCAGGCGGCGAAGCTACAGAACGTCCTCTACGACATCCGCGGGCCGGTCCTCGACGAGGCCGCGCGCATGGAGAACGAGGGGCACCGCATTCTCAAGCTCAACATCGGCAACCCCGCGCCGTTCGGCTTCGAAACGCCCGACGAGATCCTCGTCGACTTCATCCGCCAGGCTCACGTCTCCCAGGGCTACACCGATTCCAAAGGCATCGTCGCGGCCCGTCGCGCCGTCGCCCAGCACTACCAGACCCGCGGCCTGCCAGGGCTCCACCTCGACGACATCTACCTCGGCAACGGCGTGAGCGAGCTGATCCAGCTCACTGCCCAAGCACTCGTCAACGACGGCGACGAGGTGCTCATCCCCATGCCCGACTACCCGCTGTGGACCGCGTGTGTCACCCTCGCGGGCGGGACCCCCGTGCACTACAGCCTCGATGAAGACAACGACTGGTTGCCCGACCTCACCGACATCGCCGACAAGGTCACGCCCCGCACCAAAGCCATCGTCGTCATCAACCCCAATAACCCCACCGGTGCGGTGTACACGAAAGAGAACCTCACAGGCATAGTCGACATCGCCCGCAAGCACGGGCTCATGATCCTCGCCGACGAGATCTACGACAAGATCCTCTACGACGACGCGACCCACACCTCGATCGCCTCGCTCGCCCCCGACCTCTTCACGATCACCTACAACGGCCTGTCCAAGGCCTACCGGGTCGCGGGTTTCCGTGCCGGCTGGATGGTGCTGTACGGGCCGAAAGAGCATGCCAAAGGCTTCATCGAAGGCCTCGACATGCTCTCGAACATGCGCCTATGCGCCAATGCTCCTGCGCAGCACGTGATCCCCACGGCGCTCGGCGGCTATCAAACGATCAATGACCTCGTGGCCCCAGGTGGTCGGCTGCGTGAGCAGCGCGATGTCGCCTACGAGGCCCTCGCACGGATCCCCGGCGTAAGCGTCAACAAGGCGAAGGGGGCGCTCTACATGTTCCCGAAGATCGACCTCGACATGTACAAGATCGAGGACGACGAAGAATTCGCACTCGGCCTGCTTCGCCAAAAGAAAATCCTCATCACAAAAGGCACGGGATTCAACATCCCCACACACGACCACTTCCGCGTCGTGACCCTGCCCGACGTGGACGTGCTCGAGAACGCGATCGACCGTATCGCCGACTACCTCGCGAGCATCCGCCGCTAGCAGCGTGTGGCGCGCCGGTTATTCGCCGCGCGCGATCCGGATCATCTGCTCGCGGTCGATCTCCTTGAGCGATGGGCGTGCGTTACCGTCGGAATCCTTCCGCTTCGCACCCGCCTGGATCTCGTGGTCGTGAAGGCGCAGCCACCCGTCCCAATCGACGTAGCGGATGCCGCGCTCATCGAGCAAGCGAACAATCGAGTCGGGGTCGCGATCCGGGCACGGCTCGAGCACGCCTTCCTCGATGTCTTCGATCATGTGGGTGACGGTCTCGATTGCGTCCGATTTCGTGGCACCGATCAGCCCAACGGGCCCACGCTTGATCCAGCCGTTCGCGTAGCACGCGGGCACAACAGCGCCCTCGGCGGTCGTGACACGGCCCTCGTCGTTGTGGATAACGCCGCGCACCGGGTCATAGGGAACCCCGGGCAACTCCGAGCCGAAATAGCCGACGGCGCGGTAGACCTGCTGGACGTCGTACTCGACAATCTCGCCGGTGCCCTCGAGCATGCCGTCGTCGGCGATCCGGGTGCGCTCGAATCGCATGCCCGTCACGCGGCCGTCCTCGCCGACCACTTCGACGGGCCGGTGCCAGAAATGGAGGTGGAGCCGACGCTTGACCTCGCCGCCATCGCGATCCGTGGGCTCAGCGCCGCTCGCCTCGAGCTCCTTCTGCGCTTCGAGCCAGCCCTCGAACGTGCTCACGACCTGATCGATGCGCTTATCGGCGCGGATGCGCTCCCATTCCTCGTCGCTGATCTGCGCGAAATCGCGCTCGTCGAGGATGACCTGCACGCCTTTCGGATGGGCGAGCTCGCGCGTTTCGAGCGGGGAGAACTTCACCTGGGCGGGGCCGCGGCGGCCAAATACATGCACGTCGGTGATCTGTGAGGCTTTGAGGCCTTCGTAGACGTTGTCGGCGATCTCGGTCGCAAGGAGCTCGTCGGCGCTTTTGGCGAGCATTCGCGAGACATCGAGCGCGACGTTGCCGTTACCGATCACGGCAACGGATTCGGCATCGAGTCGCCATTCGCGCGGGTAATCGGGGTTCGAGTCGTACCACGCGACGAAGTCGGCAGCGCCGAAGCTACCCTCGAGGTCGATCCCGGGGATGTCGAGTTGGGCGTCCTTGAGTGCTCCCGTGGCGAAAATGATCGCGTCGTAGCGTTCGCGCAGGTCCTCGAGGGTCAGATCCGTGCCGAATGCGACGTTGCCGAAGAAGCGCATGTCGCGACGGTCGAGGATGCGGTGAAGTGCTGTCGTGATGCCCTTGATGCGCGGATGGTCGGGGGCGACTCCGTAGCGAATGAGGCCGAACGGTGTGGGTAGCGCATCGAAAATATCGACCTCGATTGCGAGCCGGCCCTTCTTGACGTGCGGCGTCTTGTTGAACGTCTCCGCCGCGTACACGCCGGCCGGGCCGGAGCCAATCACGGCGATGCGGAACGGGATGTCGGTGAAGGTGCTGGTCACGGAGGTCCTTGAGCTCGGCGGGTATGCCCGGTGCGTGTGCACTTCGGGCTTTTCGATACTCGAGCCTAGCGTTAAAGCTCGTCTTGGGCGAGAAAGTGTGAGCAGCGTGCGGCCCGACGAGCGCTCAGGTGCCGTCGGGCCCTCCACGAAGGAAAACCGAGGGTGTAGAAAGGCGGCTCGGCGCCCCCGTCGCGGGGCGTGCCGGGCCGCCTTTCTAGACCCTCAAGAGTGGATGGTGTTTTTAGTATTCGGCCGGCTGCACAACCACAAAACCGGGGCCGTGGAAGGCCAGCTGGAAGGCTTCGCCCGAGCCGCGGCCAATGAGTGCACCGGCATTAAAATCGTTCTTGATCTGCGGCTGGAGGTTTGCCGACCAGCACACGACGGCCTGCGGATCCACATACGTGGGCTGCTGCGAGCAGTCGAGCAGGAGCGGCTCACCGTGCGAGGCGATCGCGACCATGCCGTGTCCCTGGAGGAACAGGTTCGTGAAGCCGCCCGCGACGAGGCCCGCGCCGAGGCCGCCGCCGATCATCTTGATGTCCCACTCGATGCTCGAGTCGAAAGCGAGCATCTTCGAGGTGTTGAGGGAGAGGGCTTCTCCTTCGAGCTGGATGAGGAAGATCTGCGAGCCGTTCTTGGCGAAGAAGATTTCGCCGTTGCCGGTGGTGCGCATCATGTTGGCGCCCTCGCCGGTGGCCAGCTTCTTGACGAGCTTCATGCCGCCGCCAGAACCCTGGTACTTGAACTTCATCTCGCCCTGGTAGGCGACCATGGCCCCGGAGGAGGAGACGATTTCGGGTGCGCCGGGATTGAGACGGCAGCGCAGCATTCGCTTGGACTGGAGAGCCCAGCGGTCGTTGGTCTGGACTTCCTGGTGTTCGGGTGAAAAGAGTTCAGATCTCATGGCTTCACCCTAGGGCGAGCTGACTCCTATTTTCCTGGAGATCATGAGAACAGAACAATTGTTATTGGAACCGCTTGAGCCGCAGCGAATTGCTCACCACGAAAACGCTGGAGAAGGCCATGGCCGCGGCCGCGATCACGGGGCCAAGGAGCCCGAGCATCGCGAGCGGAATGGCGATGACGTTGTAGATGAATGCCCAGAAGAGGTTCCAGCGGATCGTGCGCACGCTCGCCCGCGAAAGGCGGATCGCGGTGGGAATCTGCGCGATATCGCCGCCCGTGAGCACGATGTCGCCCGAGTTCATCGCGGCATCGGTGCCGGTGCCCATCGCGAAGCCAAGATCGGCTTCGGCGAGGGCCGCCGTGTCATTAATGCCATCGCCAACCATCGCGACGCTTGCCCCTTCGCCGCGAAGGGACTTCACGAGGTCGAGTTTTGCCGCGGGGGTAAGCGAGGCGTGAACCTTCTCGATGCCGACTTCGCGCGCAATGTGCTCGGCCGCGGCAGGGTTGTCGCCGGTCGCCATGACGGGCTCGATGCCGAGCGCGCGAATCTCCTCAACGACCTTCGTCGCTTCGGGCTTCACGGTGTCGCTCACGCGCACGAGCCCCGCAATCTCGCCGTTGACGCGCACGATGGAGGTCGTGTGACCCGCCTGCTCGGCTTCGCGGAGGGAAGCGGCGAGAGGGGCGGGCAGGCTGGGCACGGTGGGATTTTCGGTTCCGGCGCTTGCCTGGCCAGCGTCGGATGCCGCGGTAATCTCAACCTCCCACGGCCCCGTTATTCCCCCGAGCGACCCGCTCACGCGCGCCGTGAGGCCTCGGCCGACGTGAGCCCGCGCATCCTCGAGTGTGAGGGCATCGCTGCTGCCGCCGGCCGCTTCCACGATGGCCCGCGCGATGGGGTGTTCCGAACCGGATTCGGCGGCGCCCGCGAGCGCGCGGATGTTTGCTTCGCTCCAGCCTTCGGCGGGTGTCACGGAGTGCACACGCATCGCGCCGCTCGTGAGAGTGCCGGTCTTGTCGAGGACGATCGTTGCGATGTCGCGAGAGCTCTCGAGCGTGCTTGCCGAGCGAATGAGGATACCGAGTTCGGCGCCACGGCCCGTGCCCACCATGATGGCCGTGGGGGTTGCGAGGCCGAGCGCACACGGGCATGCGATGATCAGAACGGCGACGGCCGCGGTGAATGCCTGTTCCGTGGTGCCCCCGAGTGCGATCCACGCGACGAGCGTGAGGATCGCGAGCACGATGACGATGGGAACGAAGATGCTCGCGACCTTGTCGACGAGCTGCTGCACTGGGGCTTTGGAAGCTTGCGCGTCCTCGACCATTTTCGCGATGTGGGCAAGCTCGGTGTCGGCACCCACGCGCGTGGCGCGCACAAGGAGCCGGCCCGTAGTGTTGACGGTGGCGCCCGTGACCTCGGTTCCGGGGGTGACGTCCTCGGGGATGCTTTCGCCCGTGAGCATCGAGCGGTCGATGGCGGAGGAGCCCTCGAGGATCACGCCGTCTGTCGCGACCTTCTCCCCGGGCCTCACGACGAAAACATCGCCGACCCGCACCGCGCCGATGGGAACCTCAACTTCGGCGGTGCTGCCGTCGGACTGAAGCTCCACAATGGTGGCATTCTTCGCGCCGAGGTCAAGCAGCGAACGGATGGCTGCGCTCGACTGGTGGATGGCGCGGGCCTGCGCGTAGCGCCCCGCGAGCACGAGGGTCGTGATGACCGCTGCCGATTCGAAGTAGATTTCGTGCGCACCGTGTTGGTTCCGGCTGAAAGCGGCGCCGAGGCTCATGTCCATCGTCATGCCGATTTCGCCTGCGCCGCCGAAGAGAAGGGCCCAGATCGACCACAGGTACGCGGCAAACGTTCCCATCGTGACGAGGGTGTCCATCGTGAAGCCGCCGTGCTTGATGTTCACCCAGGTCGCACGGTGAAATGGCGCGCCGCAGTAGAACACGACCGGCGTCGCGAGAATGAGCATCGCCCACTGCCAGCCGGGGAACTGCAACGCCGGGATCATTGAGATGAGGAAAATTGGCGCCGAGAGGATTGCTGCGAGGACCGTGCGGATTAGCGTGTCGCGCTTGTCGCGCGCGGCGCGCTCCTCGGCGCTTGTGTCGGGGCCGTGGATCGATGTGCTTTCGGCTGCCGCCTCCCGCACGTGAGCCCCATAGCCGCCCTTTTCGACGGCTTCGACGAGCTGCGCATCGGTGATCGACGGGTCGCTCACCTGCACGCTCGCGCGTTCGAGTGCGAGGTTGACGACCGCGTCGACATCGCCCACGCGCCGCAGCTTCTTCTCCACGCGCGCGACGCAGCTCGCGCACGTCATGCCGGTGACATCGAGGGTAACGGTGCGCGGTGCGGTGTGGGTTTCAGTGCTGCTCATGGGGTCCTTCGGGGTGTGGTGCGGCCGGGTTCAGGATGGGGAGGAGTTATCCGACGATGGCGTAGCTTTCGCCGGCTTCCTCGATTGCGGGGGCGATGTCGGCCTTGGTGAGGGCGCGATCTGCCTGGATCGTGAGGGTCGATTCGCCGCCCTTGACGAGTTCGACTTCGGCGCTCTCAACGCCAGCGAGTTCGCCGACCTCTTCTTTAACGGCATTGACGCAGTGGCCGCACGTGAGGCCCGTGATCTTGAAGGTCGAGGTGGTCATGGTGTGCTCCTTGATGTTTGTGATGGTCCTGGTTCGTGTGGTCGCGGTGGGCGCCACAGCATCCAATATACCCCCTAGGGGTATTAGATTCAAGGGGGTGACAACTTCAGGGCTCCGCCTGAGGGGATCGGTAGCATGGGGCGCATGAGTACCCCCACGAATCCAGGCGGCAACTTCGGCGCGCGCACACCCCAGCGCCGCCCCAGTTTCTACGAATCGCACCTTCGTGAGATGCTCGTCGACTCGGGCTATGCCATTCATGAACGGATCGGCAGCGGGGGAATGGGAATCGTCTACCGCGCAACCGACGCGGCCGGGCTCGACGTCGCCCTCAAGGTGCTTCGACCCGAAATCGCCGGCGACGAGCGCGCCCGTGCCCGACTCAGCCGAGAGATGCGCGCGCTTCAACGCGTCAATCACCCGAACGTTTCCCGCGTGCTCGATGCCGAATTCGACCTCGACGTCGCTTTCCTCGTCACCGAGTACATCTCGGGCCCCACCTTCCAGAAAGTCATTGACGACTGGGGGCACCTTCCGCTGCGATGCGTACGCGAAATCGGTTTGCCGCTCGGCAAGGCCCTTCTTGACGTTCACGAGAAGGGGATCGTGCACCGCGACCTCAAACCAAGCAACATCATGCTTCGTACCGGTAATGGCTCTCACTTCGACTTCGACATCGACCCAGTCGATCCGGTCATTATCGACTTCGGCATCGCCCAAGCCGCCGAAGAGTCCCGCATGACCTCAACGGGGCTCATGATGGGCACGATCTCCTACCTTGCCCCTGAGGTGATCAGCAACAACATCGTCGACGCCGCTGCCGACTGGTGGGCCTGGGCCGCGATGCTCGCCCACGCCGCGACCGGGTTCCCGCCCTTCGGCAAGGGGCGACTCGGCACGGTCTACAACCTTGCCAGGATGTCTGGCCCCGACCTCGAAGGGCTGCCGGAGCCGTGCATCGAATGGTTCAAGGGTGCATTTGCCCCTGAGCCTGGCGATCGCACGCCGCCGGAGAAGCTCATCGAGGCTCTCGAGCACGATGTGGATGCATGGGTGTATGGGAACTACGACCCAACCTCCTCGTCCCCGTCTTCCCCTTCCACCCCCGGCGAGCTCCCGACTTCTCGGATTGAGACAGGTGAACGCAGCACACTCGATGGCCCTATCGGCGCCGGAACGGCGGGCTCGGGCGCCGCGGCACCATCGGGTGCAGCAGCTCGCGCAGCTGAGGCGACGGCGCCCCTACCTCCGTACAGCCCCCCGAGGTCAGGAGGGGGAGAGGAGGAGAGCACCGGTGTAATCCACGACGCCACCGATGAATGGGACGACACGGATGAATGGGATGTCTCCAACGAGGAACCCACCCAAGTCATGCCCGTTCTCGACGAAACTCCCACGGCCCGATTCGCCCCCATCTCGACTCCTGCCGCGCCGCCCGTCGCGCCGCACGCGGGTGCGGTGCCGACGTGGCAACCGTCGGCACCGGTGCCGCAGACGCCCATGCCAGCCCCTGGTCCGCAGGGCCCTTTCCCCGCAGCGCAGTACCCTCCGACCCCCGGCGCGCAGCCATACGCGATGCCGCTGCAGCCCCTGCCCTACCACTTGCGTGAGCCCAAGCGCCGAACAACGCTCGTGCTGCTCGGTATGGCGCTCTTCACCGCCTTCGGTGCACTCGTGCCGCTCGCCGCGCTTATCCTGCTCGTGCTGATGACAGCCCTTGCAAGAACGTGGCAGCGTTCATGGATCGCGCAGGAAAAAGGCCAGGACAGAGGGAAAGGCTCGGGTGGGATCACCGCTTCGATAACGCTCTTGGCAGTACCGCGATTCCTCGGTGCCCTTCTCGAGGCGCTCCTTCAAGCGCTCATCCCCGTGATCGTCACGGCCGGCGTTCTGCTCGCGACCGACGCCCTACTGGTGTGGCTCGCGCGCTTCGAGGTGCACTACGCCGTGTACGCGGGAGTGCTCGTGGGCGTCACGACCCTGTCGCTGTGGTGGGGTATCGGCTCACGCACGACGCGCTACGGCAGCCACCGCCTTTTGCACGCAGCCGCACCGAGCGGGCTGTGGACCGCGATCTTCGCCGCCCTTCTCCTCGTGCTCATCGCAGCCGTGTGCTTCACGATTGCCTCGCGCGGCGGACACATCGACTACTTCCCGTACGTGGGTGAATTCCGCCTCGAAGACATCTCACCCTGGAGGAAATGAGGCATCCACGCGCGTATCCTCTAAGCTGGCACGCGGCGATTTGCCGTTTACCGCATTCGACCCCTCCGGAGGATTAATGGCCGAGAAGCCGTCAGCGCAGGACGTGCGCGAAGCGCAGCGTATCGAGCTTCGCAAGCAGCGCGAAAAAGAGCTGAGCCGTCAAAAGCGTGTCCGCATGGCGATCATCGCTGCCATCGTTGTCGTGGCACTCGTACTCGTCGCCGGCATCGGCCTCCTGATCTACAAGGCGAACGCGCCTGAGCCTGAACTGCCGCTCAAGCAGCCCACCTCGATCAGCAAAGAGGAGCCCGTGCTGTCCTTCAAAGCGGACGACACGAAACCCGTCGTCGACGTCGTGTTCGACTACATGTGCCCGTTCTGTGGCAACTTCGAACAGATCAACAGCGCCGACCTCCACGAGATGATCGAGAGCGGCGATGCGACCGTGAACTTCCACGTGCGCACCTTCCTCTCCAAGAAGATGTCCACAACGGAGTACTCCGCCCGCGCCGGCGGAGCCGCCGTGTGCACCTTCGAAGACTCGCCTGAGGTGTTCCTGAAGTTCCACGAACTCCTCTTCGCCAACCAACCGGCCGAGGGCGGCCCCGGACTGAGCGATAGAGAGCTCGTCACGTACGCCAAACAGGCCGGAGCGAAGGACAGCACCCTCTCGTGCATCAAGGACCAGAAATTCCGCCGCTACGCGACAGACGTGCTCGAACCCGCCGGCGCGAAACTCTCGCCGGCAACCCCGGCCGTGTTCATCAACGGCAAGGAGTGGGGGGCCGACGGTGCCTGGCAGCAGCCCGGTGCTCTGAAGGAAGCCGTGGCCTCCTCGGGCACGCCTGGTGCGAGCGACGCCGGTGGTGCGAGCGATGCCGGCGGCGCAAGCGATTCCGGTAACTAAATTCGCGGCGCACGCTACACTAGTGCGAGCGCCGCAATGCTGAAGTAGCTCAGTTGGTAGAGCAGCTGTCTTGTAAACAGCAGGTCGTGGGTTCGAGCCCCATCTTCAGCTCCAAGGAAATCCCAGGTCGGGGCGACTTCGAGTCGTCAGGCCTGGGATTTTTTCGTGTGCTCTGGCCATAACGACTGTGAGTGCTGCCAGGACATACTCGGGAGCGCGCGAAGCCCCCGAAGGTCCCCGCGTCTAAGAATTTAGAGGCGTAGTGTGGGTCACAACTAAGTAGTGGTTCTCAACACACAGCGAAGGACTCCCA
The DNA here is from genome assembly GCF_902381725.1 of Dermabacter jinjuensis. Classification (GTDB taxonomy): domain Bacteria; phylum Actinomycetota; class Actinomycetes; order Actinomycetales; family Dermabacteraceae; genus Dermabacter; species Dermabacter hominis. The sequence continues at coordinate 1,023,016 of NZ_LR698963.1, forward strand.
TGACCGCCGCACCGCAAACCGTGCGCACACTTGCCACCCCATTCACCGTCAACACCGTCGAGATCCCCAACCGCCTTGTCATGACCCCCATGGGCAGCGACCTCGCAAATCCCGACGGCACGGTTGGCCCGCGCCTTCTCAAGTACTGGCTCGAACGCGCCGAAGGAGGCTGCGGCCTCCTCATCAGCGAGATCACGCGCATCAACGACGAGCACGGCCCCGGAACTCCCAACCAGCTCTCCGTCACGCGCGACGAACTGGTCCCGCAGCTCGCCGAAGCCATCGAGGCCGTTCACGCGCGAGGCTCAAAGATTTTCCTCCAGCTCCAGCACCTTGGCAACCAGGGCCTTCCCCAGCTCAATAAGGGGCAGGTCACCGTCGGATCCTCCGCCGTGCGATCCGAGCTCACCAAGGCCCCCGTGCGCGCCCTTGAAAACGAGGAAGTGAAGAGCCTCGTGCAGGACTTCATCAACGGCGCGCGCCGCGCGAAGGAAGCCGGTGCGGACGGCGTGGAGATCCACGGCGCTCACGGTTACCTTATCGACGAGTTCCTCTCGCCTCGCACCAATAAGCGCGAGGACGAGTACGGCGGTTCGTTCGAGAATCGCTGCCGCTTCCTCGTGGAGATTCTCGATGGCGTGCGCGAGGTTGTGGGCCCCGACTTCCCGATCTCGGTGCGACTTTCGATTTCACAGTGCTACGACTTGATCGGCATGCCCGGTGTAGGTAACGAGGTTGCTGACGGCGTGCGGATCGCTAAGGTGTGCGAGGAGCACGGTGCCGACCTCATCTCGGTGTCGTCGGGCACCTATGAAACGGGCATCACCGTCATCGAGCCCGTCAATACTCCGCGCAACTGGCGCGACCCGATGATTCGCGCCGTTCGCGACGCCGTGAGCATCCCTGTCATGGGCGTCTCGATCATCCGCGAACCCGAGCAGGCCGAGAAGATGCTCAACGACGGCCTCGTGGACCTCATCGCGATGGGCCGCTCGTGGCTTGCCGACCCGCAGTGGGGCATCAAGGCCATCGAAGGTCGTGACGCGGACATCACCCGCTGCATCGGCTGCATGTACTGCTTCGAGGCGCTCTTCTCTGGCGGCCATGTCGAATGCGCCGTCAACCCGCGCTGTGGGTTCGAATCGGAGTTCCCGATCGAACCAGAGCGCAATGCCGAAGGCCGCACGGCTCTCGTGATCGGTGGCGGCCCTGCGGGCTGTGAAGCTGCCGAAACACTCGCGAAGCGCGGCGCGAAAGTCACCCTCGTCGAGGCGATGGACACCCTCGGCGGTCAGGTCGTGCCCGGCACCAACCCGCCCGGCAAGGACCCGATGGGCTGGCTCGTCGAGAACTACACCCACCGTCTCGAGAAGGCCGGCGTTGACGTGCGGCTGTCGACTCGTTTCGGGGTCGAGGACGTGCGTGCGTTCGGTGCTGACGCCGTGATCGTCGCGACCGGCGCAGCCCCAATCGTGCCGAACATTCCCGGCATCGATGGCGACAATGTTGTGGATGCGATCGACGTTCTGGGAGGTACTCGCGAGGTCGCGGGCCGCGCGATTGTCGTGGGGTCCGGCATGACCGGCCTCGAAACTGCTGAGCTAATTGCGGCAAACGGTGGCGAGGTCGCCGTGTACGAGATGGCGCCGGAGCTCGGGGCTGGGGCGTTCCACATGAACCTCATCTCGGTCACCTCGAAGCTCAAGAAGGCCGGCGTCCCCATGAACACGGGGCACCGTCTCGTGGAGGTGACCGGCTCGGGCGCGGTGTTCGAGGCCGACGGTTCCCAGCTCACCGTCGATGCCGAGACCGTGGTGCTCGCGATCGGTATGCGCAGCGAGAATGCGCTCGCCTCCGAGCTCGAGGCTGCGGGAACCGAGTTCCGTACCGCGGGTGACGTGTCGAAGGTGGCGAAGGTCGCTCAGGCGGTGGCTACGGGGTACCGCGTGGGCCTCGAAGCCTGATTCGCTGCTGCCCGGGACCTATTTCATGGGGCCCGGGCGATTCGCTCAACGATGGGGGCGCTGCTGAGGCGGCGCCCCCCCTGTTTGCTGCACCTAGTAGGACGTGCGGAGCCGCCCTTTTTGCGTGATGACTTACGTGGGAACACGGGAGAAGGGAAGGCGGCAGGAGGATAAGCAGGGCAAGGGGAGAAATAGGGTCGGGGGGACTGGGCTCAGCCGCGGCTTGCCTTGAGCGCCGCCCTCACCGCCGCGCGTACGAAGTCGTTGAAGCCCGCCGAATCGATGAAGCCCTGGATCTCGAGGTGAGTCCATCCGTGGGCGCTCGCCCACACGGCGCGCAGGAGCGTTGTGGCATCGGAGGGGGAGGTGTCGACGGTGGTGCCGTACTTTGTGCGGCCTTCCGACATTGCCTGCGCGAGGTGCTTCGCGATGCTTTCGAACTCGTCGATATCGGTGCCGAGTGCGCGGAACGCCGTCAGCAGATGGTTGTCTCGACGCGAGAGACCGAACCCGATGGGGTCCGGGGTGGCGTCGGAATCCTTGGCGGCTGCTGCGCTCGCCGCTCCCGGTGCTCCATTGGCCTGCGCTGCCCGGTCAGGGACCTGGTCGGCCTGGTTGAAGATCACGTCAAACAGTTCGGGGTTGCTGACTGCCCAGTCGTGGAGGGCGGTTGCGAGCCCAACCAGGTACTCTTCCGGATCCTGTTCGCGCTTAACCTCGGTGAGGTGCTTCGCGAGATCGCTGGCGGAGCTGACAACGACAGAGTTGAGGAGCTGCTTCTTTCCGCCGAAGAGTGAGTAGATGGCGGTAGTCGAGGTGTTGCAGGCCGCGGAGATGTCGCGGAGGGAGACCGCTGCGGGGCCGCCTTTGGCGAGCGCCTTTGACGCTTCTGCGATGAGCTCGAGGCGCAGCTTTTCGTCGTGATGGCGGGGGGTGTTCATTCCCGTGGACTCCAATCAGGTGTGCCATGTGGCAGGTCCGGTATGTAACGGCTTCGTAACTATAGGCCTTGATTCTACGAATGCAAGTGGGACGTTTTGGGCCTTTACGCGCGTTCAGTTCGGCCACTATAGGCCTTAGACCTGGGATTTTGCCAAAACTTTAATGGTTGTGCAGTTTCAATGGTTTTAGTGTCGCAGCTTGGGTGGGGGAGATCACGTGTGTACGGCGATGAAGCAACAATGGACCCATCAAGGCGTGTTCCAGTCGACGGCCTCCGCGCCGCTTTCGGCGAGGAGTGCGTTCGCGCGCGAGAACGGTTTTGACCCAAAAAACCCTCGGCGCGCCGACAGTGGCGACGGATGCGCCGACTCGATAGTGCTTACGCCACCCTCGACGAGCATAGGGGCGAGCGAGCGCGCGTCTCTCCCCCAAAGGATCGCGACGAGTGGTCCGCCACGCTCGATGAGGGCCTCGATAGCGCGCATCGTGATCTGCTCCCATCCCTTCCCGCGATGCGACGCGGGCGCCCCGGGGGCTACCGTGAGCGCCCTGTTGAGGAGCATGACGCCCTGGTCTTGCCACGCTGAGAGGTCGCCGTGCGCACTCGGCGGGATTCCTAGATCGCTCTCGCGTTCGAGGTAGATGTTGTGGAGCGAGCGGGGCAGTGGGCGCACGTCGCGCTCGACCGCGAAGCTCAGGCCGATCGGGTGGCCCGGTGTCGGGTAGGGGTCCTGGCCGACGATCAGGACGCGCACGTCCGCAAGCGGGGTTTCGAACGCGCGAAAAATGCGCTCGCCCGACGGGAGGTAGCGTCGGCCAGCGGCGAGCTCAGCGCGCAGGAAGGCGCCCATCTGGCGGATGTTCGGTTCGACGCCCGCGAGGGCTTCGGCCCAGTCGGCGGCCATAATGTCGGTCAGGGGAGGCAGCGCGGTCTCGTTCATGCCCCCCAGGGTACGGGGCGTGCCTAGACTTGAATCCATGACCGATGAGCCACTGGCCGATGAACCGCAGCTGAGCGAAACCGATCGCGTGATCCTCGATCTCGAGGCACGCGTGTACCGCAGCGCCGGTGCGAAGGAGCGCGACATCCTGCGGCTTACGGGTCTGACGCCGTCGGGGTATCACGCGCGGCTCGTGCGGCTCATGCGGGAACCCGCGGCGGTGCGGTATGCGCCAAGTGTGGTCCGACGGTTGCGTGAGCGCACGCGTTCCTAGACGTGCGCGTCGCGCCGTCGTTGTCGCCGTGGGGGGCAGCACTATGGGGGCTTGTTGCCTCGGCGCGCCGCGTGCCCAATCGCCATTTAGGCCCGCGCCAACCGATAGCATGACCTCGTGGCAGATCAGAGCACATACCCGTACGAACCGGACCAGTTTGACCGCGAGGCCGATCAGGTGGGCGCCCACGGCGCGCACCGTGCTGAGGAGCCGTTTTTCAAGCGGAATCTTTCGACGATCATCGTGATCGTCGCGGCGCTGCTTGCGCTCGCACTCGTTCTGTGGGCCGTGTCGGGTCTGGGCAAGGGGAGCGAGGGTGCTCCCGCTCCAGCGGAGTCATCGACGTCGGCCCCGGCGGATTCCGGTGATGGAAAGCCTGCCGCGAGCGACAATGGTGGCGAGGGTGATAACGGTGGCGAGGGCGCTACCGAAGAGCCTTCCGAGGAAGCAGCCCCTGAAGTCAATCGCGAAGCTCCGGTTCTCGTGCTCAATGGCAAGCGGAAGCAGGGCATGGCTGGCCGTTGGCAGAAGGCTCTCGAAGAGCAGGGCTGGACCAAGGTCGATACCGATACGGGCAAACGCGCCAAGAACGCCGGCGTCTACTACAAGAACGACGAGGACAAGGCGACCGCCGAGGCCCTCGCGAAGTACGTCGGTGTCGAGGCTGAAAAGTCCGATAAGTACAGGGCGAACATCACGGTCGTCATCGTTGAGGAGCCGGGTGATCTCGCCGAGATCGACGGTGCGGAGCAGGGCGGCGACGGCGAGTAAAGACTGCCGCAGGGCGTCGATAACTTCCGCGACGCGCGCCTCGAGGGGCGCGGCGGGGGTGTGCCGTCACGCTCCCAGAGAAATTCTCAGCGAGCGTTAGCACTCTTCGCCTCAGAGTGCTTATGATGGGTTAGCACTCGCTTGGCGTGAGTGACAACGGATCTCCGGCAACCGTCGGACCCACCACACACGCCGCCGCGAGCTTTCCAGTGAGGTGAGAGCCCCACCGACCCAGACGTGAAGGGGAGGGCAAGGCTCGTCCGTCGCGGGCACCTGGCTGGAGCACACTCACACACTTTGGGAGTTACCACTCATGGCAAAGCTCATCGCATTTGACGAAGAAGCACGCCGCGGCCTCGAGCGGGGCATGAACCAGCTCGCTGACGCCGTGAAGGTGACCCTTGGGCCGAAGGGGCGCAACGTCGTCCTCGAAAAGTCCTGGGGCGCACCGACCATCACGAACGATGGCGTGTCGATCGCTAAGGAAATCGAACTCGAGGATCCGTACGAAAAGATCGGTGCGGAACTCGTCAAGGAAGTCGCGAAGAAGACGGACGACGTTGCCGGTGATGGCACGACGACCGCTACGGTTCTCGCGCAGGCCCTCGTGAAGGAAGGCCTTCGCAACGTTGCCGCGGGCGCAAACCCGATCGCTCTCAAGCGCGGCATCGACAAGGCCGTTGCCGCCGTGAGCGAGAAGCTCATTGCGCAGGCCGTCGAGATTGAGTCGAAGGAGCAGATCGCGAACACCGCCGCGATCTCGGCCGCTGACCCGGCAATCGGCGAGCTTATCGCCGAGGCTCTCGACAAGGTCGGCAAGGAAGGCGTTATCACGGTCGAGGAGTCGAACACGACCGGCCTCGAGCTCGAGCTCACCGAAGGCATGCGTTTCGACAAGGGCTTCATTTCGCCGTACTTCGTGACCGATCCGGAGCGCCAGGAAGCCGTTCTTGAAGACCCGTACATCCTGCTCACCTCGTCGAAGGTGTCGCAGCTCAAGGACCTCCTGCCGCTTCTCGACAAGGTCATCCAGGCAAACAAGCCGCTCGTGATCATCGCCGAGGACGTCGACGGTGAGGCGCTTCCCGCGCTCGTCGTCAACAAGCTCCGCGGCGTGTTCAAGTCGGTTGCTGTGAAGGCTCCCGGCTTCGGCGATCGCCGCAAGGCCATGCTCCAGGACATGGCGATCCTCACCGGTGGCACCGTGATCTCGGAAGAGGTTGGCCTGTCGCTCGAGACCGCCGACCTCAACGTCCTCGGCCGTGCCCGCAAGGTGGTTGTCACGAAGGATGAGACGACCATCGTCGAGGGCGCGGGCGACGGCGACCAGATCGCCGGCCGCGTGAAGCAGATCCGCGCCGAGATCGAGGTTTCGGATTCGGATTACGACCGCGAGAAGCTCCAGGAGCGCCTCGCGAAGCTCGCCGGTGGCGTGGCCGTCATCAAGGCGGGTGCCGCAACCGAGGTCGAGCTCAACGAGCGCAAGCACCGCATCGAAGATGCCGTGCGCAACGCGAAGGCTGCCGTTGAGGAGGGCATCGTCGCCGGCGGTGGCGTTGCCCTGATCCAGGCGGGCAAGGACGCGTTCGCGTCGCTTTCGCTCGAGGGCGATGAGGCGACCGGCGCATCGATCGTGCAGGTCGCGATCGAAGCGCCGCTCAAGCAGATCGCTTCGAACGCCGGTCTTGAGGGTGGCGTCGTCGCATCGAAGGTCAAGCAGCTTCCGGTTGGCGAGGGCCTGAACGCCGCAACGGGCGAGTACCAGAACCTCATTGAGGCTGGCGTGCTCGACCCGGTGAAGGTGACGCGCTCCGCTCTTCAGAACGCTGGGTCGATCGCGGGCCTGTTCCTCACCACCGAGGCTGTCGTTGCTGACAAGCCGGAGCCGGTGAAGGCTCCTGCCGGCGGCGAGATGGATGCCATGGGAGGCATGGGCGGCATGATGTGATCGCCCGCTAATGAGAAGGAACCCTCGCACTTTCGAGTGCGAGGGTTCCTTTATGTCGTGGTGGGGGCGCTAGTCTTCCTGCTCCTCTTCGCCGGGGACGCGCACGAAGAAGTGCGAGGAAACGGCGAGCAGTTCGCGCATGAGCTCATACTGGCCGCCGTGCATGTCCCAGATCTCGTCTTCGCCGGCAGCTTCGGGACGCTCGTAGATCGATTCGGTTGTGGTGACATCAGCGAGCCAGCCGTTGTCGTAGTACTCCATGAGGGGCTTCATGGCCTCGTTGTACGCCTTGATGGCTTCGAGTCCTTCGACGGCCTTCTCGTATGCTTCGCGGGACTTCACGAGGTTTTCTTGAGCCACGGTCAGGCGTTCGAGGGCTGCTTTTTGTTCGGCGGTGTGCTCTTCGGGAGCGGCGTTATTGTTCATGGCCTTAGTGTGGCACGAGCTCCTTGACGTAGCACTGGGAAACACCATCGTCTTTGTAGGGGGCGAAGAGCTGGGGGAGGCGTTGCCATCCCGTTTTCGTGTAGAGGCTGATCGCGTCCTGCTGGAGGCTGCCGGTGTGGAGGTAGAGCGCGGTTGCGCCGCAGGTCGAGGCTTCCTCTTCGATGTGCTCCATGAGCTGGGTAGCGATGCCTTGGCCTCGGTATTTCTTTCCGACGATGAGTCGTTTTACTTCGAAGCGGTCGGCAAGAGCACGAAGCATAACCGTGCCAACGGCACTGTCGCCTTTGAGTGCGAGGAGCGTGGTGAGAATGGTGGTTGGGTCGAGGGTTTCGTCGCTGCGGCCCTGGTATTCGGGGTGGGCGGCGTAGTAGGCGCGGTAGCGAGGCTCGAGTTCGGCGTCTTTTTCGGCGTGCAGGGCACTGACCCGGGGGTCGCTGTGACTCACGCGAATGATGCGCACTTCTTCGCTCATGTCTCGATGTTAACGGGGTGTGGCGTTAACGGGGTGTGGCCCCCACTCCCGAAGAAGTGGGGGCCACACCGTGTGTTCAACTATTGAACGGTGCGTGAGGCATTAGCTCACTGCTCGCTCTTGCGGCGGCGGGTCACGAGGGCCGCGCCACCTGCGATCAGCGAGGCAGCAGCAGCGAGGAGACCGCCGGTCTCAGCACCGGTGCGCGGGAGGGCGTGCTTGCCACCCTTAGCCGGAACCTTCTTGATCGGCTTGGTCATGCCGTTGTCACCAGGCTGGCCGGGCTTGCCGGGCTCACCGGGCTTGCCGGGTTCGCCAGGCTCGCCGGGTTCACCGGGTTCGCCAGGCTTGCCGGGTTCACCGGGTTCACCGGGTTCGCCAGGCTTGCCGGGTTCACCAGGCTCGCCGGGCTTGCCGGGTTCACCGGGTTCACCGGGCTTGCCGGGCTCATCAACCGGGGTGTCGGTGACATTGATCGTCGCGACTACAACTTCGGTCGAGCCGTCGGGGTAGGTCACGAGAACTTCGTAGACGTTCTCGACAGCTGCGTAGGTCGCCTCAACGGTGATCTCACCGGTGTTTTCGTCGATCTTGACGCCGTTAATCTCACCGTCCTTGAGAGCGAACGTGGTGCCCTCGGGCATGTCGCGCTCTTCGCCGGTCTCCTCATCGGTGAACTTCGGAGCTGCGATAGTGCCAACCTTGCCGCGCTCAACCTCGGCAGGTGCATACACCGGCTGGTAGAGCTTAGCTTGTGGGGTTTCGACAACGTTGACCGTTGCAACAACGACCTCGGTCGTGCCGTCGGGGTAGGTCACGAGAACTTCGTAGACGTTCTTGGCGGGGGCGGCGTAGGTGGCGTGGACGGTGATGGCGCCGGTTTCGGCGTCGATCTCCACACCTTCGATGTCGCCGTCCTTGAGAGCGAACGTGGTGCCTTCGGGCATGTCGCGCTCTTCGCCGGTCTCCTCGTCGGTGAAGGCAGGAGCGGCAACGTAAGTGGTTTCGCCCTGCTCAACGGTGACCTCGGTGTAGGCCGGCTGGTAGGTCTTTGCCTGCGGGGTCTCGGTGACGTTGACGGTTGCGGCGACTGTGTCGGTGGAGCCGTCGGGGTAGGTCACGAGGACTTCGTAGACGTTCTTGGCGGGGGCGGCGTAGGTGGCGTGGACGGTGATGGCGCCGGTTTCGGCGTCGATCTCCACACCTCCGATGTCGCCGGCCTGGAGGGCGAACGTGGTGCCTTCAGGCATGTCGCGCTCTTCGCCGGTCTCCTCGTCGGTGAAGGCAGGAGCGGCAACGTAAGCGGTCTCGCCCTCGGTGACGGTCACCTCTGCGTACACAGGCTGACACATGTCCTTCGCTTTGAGACCAGCAGCGATCTCGTCGGCGATCCTCTGCGCTTCCTCAGCCGCGGCCTGGAGCTTGGCGGCTTCTGCAGCGGCGGCTTCGGCGGCGGCTTTAGCCTCGTCGGCTACGGCCTGGGCCTGGTCGGCTGCGGCTTTTGCCTCGTCGGCCTCGTTCTGTGCCTGCTTAGCGGCGGCGGCGTCTTCGTCGGCCTGGGTCTGCAGCTTATCGGCTTCGGCCTGTGCGTTCTCGGCGTCGGTCTTTGCCTGGTCAGCCTTGTTACGTGCCTCGGTGGCATCGTTCTGTGCTTGCTCTGCGTCTTTGGCGTCGGTGTCGGCCAGCGCCTGCGCCTTATCGGCTTTCTTCTGTGCCTCCGCAAGCGCGGCGTTAGCCGCTGCCTCATCAGGGGTTCCCACCGCGAGGGCGGCGTCGCTCTTCGCTTGCTCGAGGGCTTGGGCTGCTTCGGTGGCGCGCTCTTGGGACTGCTGATCAAGGTTGGCGGCGTCGTCGGCTGCGGCCTGCTTAGTCTCAGCGGCGGTCTGAAGCTTGTCAGCTTCTGCGGCCGCTGCTTTGGCAGCGTCGGCTGCCTCGGCTGCGGTGGCCTGTGCCTGGTCGGCTTCGGCTTGTGCCTGGTCGGCGGCGTCCTGGAGCTTCTTGGCGTCGGCTGCGGCGGCGTCGGCTGCGGCAGCAGCTTCGTCTGCGGTGGCCTGTGCCTGATCAGCAGCGGCCTTCGCCCGGTCAGCGGCAGCCTGAGCCTCTTCCGCGGTGGGCTGGCCCGTGGTCATGCCACCTTCGGTAGCGCATGCGTTCGTAGCGGCGAGGGCGGAAGTGCCAACAACGCCGGAGGTGCCTAGGACGGCGCCGACGGCGAGGGCTGCGGCACCGCGGCGCCACATGGGGGTAACTGAGGAATCCGCGCGGTGGCTGTTCCGCTTGCGGAAAGCATCGAAGACCATGAGTTCTCCAACTTTCGTCGTTTGAGGAGCAAACAGATTCGCCACACAACACCGTTGCGGACGTCCAAAAATGACGCTAACCGGTTTTAAATCGTTTGTGAAGTGCGCAATTTCTCGGGAAATGAGGGGTGCTCCTGGGGGTGAGTATGCTGGTGCGGCAGGTTCACGTGACACCGTGATGGTCGGAGGGGTGTTCGGGATGTGACGATAGCTGTCTCCACCAGAAGCGGCGCTATAGCAAATGTTACGACAATGTTACGGGTTAGTGGGTGGTGGTGTGGGGCTTGGTCGTGACGCTGTCATGCAAAGGTGCAGATCGCAGCGTCGCAGAACGCCTATCATTACTGTAATGAAAGGTCGGCAAGAATGTGGTGCGGGCTATTGGGGGCAGGAATGGAAAAGTCGAAAACTCATAAAAGAAAGACGTATATTTGCTTAATGTTAACCATTCTAAAAGTTACTTTAGGGCACTACCCGGCTAGTGGGCGCGCCACGCCATCACCGCCGGTCGACGTTGGTAACAAAATCGTTATCTGAGAAAGGGTGACGGGAGGGACGTAAGTCCGCCCCTTAGCCAAGCCACGCCTGCGCAAGCAGGCGCTGGCTCTCATACCGCGCTGCGGGGTCGTGGAAGTAGTTCGACACGATGAACTCATCGGCGTGGGTCTCCTCCGCGAGACGCGAAAGCTCCGCTTCAACCTTCGCGGGAGAGCCCACCGCGCGCACCGCGAGTGCTCCGTTCACGCGCTCGAGCACGGGTGCCGGCAGCAGAGCCGAAATCTCGGCGGGCGGCTGAATGAGCTGACGCTTGCCTGTCCCAAGCGCCGCAAAGGCCTGTTGGAGAGTCGAGAACTGTCGCTCGGCTTCCTGGTCCGTTGCCGCAACGTAAACGTTGACGCCTACCATCACGTGGGGCTCATCGATTTGCGCGGTAGGTGCTTCGGCATTGAACTCGCGGCGATACAGCGCGATTGCTTCTTTGTACTGGAACGGCGCGAAGTGGCTCGCGACCGCAAACGGCAATCCGAGCCGTGCCGCGAGGCCAGCGCCGGCAAGCGAACTGCCCAGCACCCACATCGGTACATTCGTCCCCTGCGCCACGTAAGCTCCGATCCGGTAGCGCGAGAGTGTGTCATCGCTCGCCCACGCCTGCATATCAGCAACGGCCCGCGCAAAATCCTCCGGTTCGGCGCTCGTGCGGCCAAGGAGTTGCGCCGTGAGCGGATCGGTACCTGGAGCGCGGCCAAGGCCCAGATCGATTCGATCTCCGTGGAATTGGGTAAGGGTGCCGAATTGCTCGATGACCTGAAGAGGCGCGTGGTTGGGCAGCATAATGCCGCCGGAGCCCACCCGAATCCGCGACGTGCGGGACGCCGCGCGGTCAATGAGGAGAGACGTCGCGTTCGAGGCGAGATTCAGGGTGTTGTGGTGCTCGGCAAACCAATACCGCTTATACCCCTGCTCGTCGGCGAGCTCGACTGCCTTCATCGACGCTTCGATCGCTTCCGCGAAGGACTGCCCCTCGCTCACGCCTACAAGGTCAAGAATTGCCAGGTCGGGACGCTTAGACATAAGAAACCTCCACATACGTGCGCACGATGGATGCGCGGAACCGTCGGACTCTCACCAAACGTCCCGCACATGCGTCTCTATTCCGTGCGCGCCCTGCCGCTGGTGTCTGTGAAAAAATATGTCCATGACGATTACCGCAGCAGCAGATGGCTCCGCACTCGGCAATCCGGGCCCCACCGGCTGGGCCTGGTACGTGAGCGAAGACTGTTGGAGCGCCGGCGGAAGTGCCCACGGCACGAACAATATTGGCGAGCTCACCGCCGTGCGTGAGCTGCTCAGCCAGAGCCGCGAGGCCGGCCTCGCGGGCGAAGACCTCGTGATCCTGTGTGACTCGCAGTACGTCATCAACTCCGTCACGACATGGATGCCCGGGTGGAAGAAGAAGGGCTGGAAGAAAAAAGACGGTAAGCCCGTGCTGAACGTCGAGCTGATGCAGGCGATCGACCAAGAGATGCAGGGGCGCAGCGTCCGCTTTGAATGGGTCAAGGGCCATGCGGGCAACGAGATGAACGAGGCCGCCGACGAGCGCGCCCGTGCCGCCGCGACCGCCTACCAAAAGGGCACGGCGCCGAACGAGGGGCCTGGCTTCACGGGCGCCACCAGCAGGGCAGGTGCGGGTCAGGGGGCTGCCCGGCCCGGCGCAGGGGAGGAGATTCCGACGCCTGCCAGCCTCGAGCGTTCCCTGTGGCTCGACAGTGCCTCACCGCTTGCGAGCCTCGGCGAGGATCCCCATCTCATCGATACACGCGCGCGCGCAATGAACGCCGAGGAGTGGGCGAAGGGCGTCGAGGCGCTGCGTGGCCGAGGCGTGAGCGTGAGCGGCGATGTCACCGCGCGCGAAATAGGCCCCCACCTCCACCTCGTTGACACCGTGCTCGAGGCCGCAGGTAGGAAGTTCCGTATCGTGACGGTGCGGGGCGGTAACGAGTTGCGCATCCTCCATCAGCAGTGGAGCGCACTCAGCTGAGCGTGGCTCCCGGCAGCTCCACGCGGAACGTCGCCCCGCCACCATCGGTCTGATGAATCGAGATCGTGCCGTTGTGATGCTGCATGATCGTCGCCGCGATCGAGAGGCCAAGGCCCGCGCCGCCGCCCTGCGTCTGCTGGCGCTGGCGCGACTCGTCGGTGCGGAAGAACCGCTCAAAAACCCTTTCGCGAATATCGGCGGGGATGCCCTCTCCGTGATCGCGCACCTCGATAATGGCCTTCCCCTGGCGGTCCGTGCCGAGCGCCACCTCGACCGGTGACCCCTTCGGCGTGTGCCTGTTCGCGTTACCCACGAGGTTCACGATGACCTGTCGAAGCGCGGCCTCGTCGCCGAGCACACCGAGCGGCGGCACATCCTCGGGCGCGAGCACAGCCCCCGCGAGATCCACGATCGCAACCTCGCGCGTGGGATCAAGTGCCCGCAAGTCCTGCACGACATCCTTCACGATTCCCGACGCGTCGAGCGGCACAAGGTCGAAGGAGCGCTGCTCGTCGAGCCGCGCGAGCCTCAAGAGCGATTCGACGAGGGAACCCATGCGTTTGGCTTCGTCCTCGATGCGCCGCATCGCTTGTGCGACATCCTCTTCGTTCGGCATCGCCCCCATGCGATACAGCTCGCCGTTGCCGCGAATCGCGGCGAGTGGCGTGCGAAGTTCGTGTGAGGCATCCGCGACGAAACGGCGCATGCGCGACTGGCTCGCGAGCGCCTCAGCTTGCGATTCAGCCTGCGCTTGAAAACCCTTCTCTAGGCGGATCAGCATCTCGTTGAGGGCGACGCTCAGTGAATGCACCTCTTGCGAGGAGTAACTCACGGGAATGCGGGTGCCGAGCGTGCCCGCCGCGACATTCTTCGCGGCCTTCTCGACATCGCGCAACGGCTCGAGCGCATAGTGGAGCACGTACCCGCCGAGCCCCACTCCAACGAGCACGACCATCGTGCCCACGAGCACGATGATGAGCGCCATCTCGTTCATCGTCTTGTCGACGCTGCGTAGCGGAAGCGCCACGAAAACCGAGGGGCCATCCGGATCATTCGACGCGATCGCGCGCACTCGCCACGAATCGCGGTCGCCCGCGACGAGGGTGAAGGGCTTGCCCTGCAAGGAAATGACTTCCTCGCGAGTGAGCGAAGGAAACTCGAGAGACAGGTCGCCGTCGGAATCCTGCACCACTCGCTGCAGAACCTCACCGGACTGATCCTGCCACTCGACCACGTAGTCCACGGGCGTGTACTGCGCATTCGGCGAGCCCATCGTGATGAGCGAAATGTTGCGCCGAGGATTCGCGATGACGCTAGGGCTCACCGCCGCCGCGAGGTCAGCATCCACCCCTTCGATAAGCGTGCGCTTGAGCAGAAACAGCGAAAGCGCGCCCGTCACGATCGTTCCCGAAACGAGAACGAGCGCGATGAGCGCGACAATTCGAGTCCACAGAGAGACTGGGCGTTGGGCCCGGGAGGCGCGGGCCTTCGGGGTTTGAGCCAAGGTCAGCGCGGATCGGCAGGACGCAGCACGTAGCCGATGCCCCTCTTCGTGTGGATCATGGGCTCACCAACGACGTCGATCTTGCGACGCAGATACGAAATGTAGCTCTCGACGATGCCCACCTCGCCAGACCAGTCGTAATCCCACACGTGATCGAGGATCTGCGTTTTCGACACGACGCGGCCCGCATTGAGCATGAGGTAGCGCAGCAGCTTGAATTCGGTCGGGGAGAGGTCGATCGGCGAATCGGCACGCGTAACCTCGTGGGAGTCCTCGTCAAGGCGAAGGTCGCCCACGACGAGCGCGCTTTCGCTCGGCTCGGCCACGCCAACGTGGGTGCGGCGCAACACCGCGCGAATGCGAGCCACAACCTCCTCGAGGCTGAATGGCTTCGTCACGTAGTCATCGCCGCCAACCGTGAGGCCAGCGACCTTATCCTTCGTTTCGTCACGCGCAGTGAGGAAGAGGATCGGGTAGTGATGGCCCTTGTCGCGCAGGCGGCGCGTCACCGTGAAACCGTCGATGTCCGGAAGCATGACGTCCAGAACGATCAGATCGGGTTCGTTCTCGGTCGCCAGCTTGATGGCTTCGGCACCGTTGGAGGCCGCAAATACCTCGAAGCCCGCGAAGCGAAGGCTCGTGGCAAGAAGATCGCGAATGTTCGGTTCATCGTCGACTACGAGAAGGCGTGCCTCGTAGTCCTGCTCCTGCTCCGTGTTCATGGGTCAATGGTGTAACCCGAAGGTGAATTTTTGCTGAATATTCCCTGTGACTTCGGGCGGGTGTGGCGAACCGCTACTTCTGGTTGCGGCGGAGCTTGTGAAGCTCCCAGCGCATCTGAATCATCCGCACCGACCCCGCGAGCGCCATGATGAGCGCCCCCGCGATGGCCGCGAGCAGCATCGCCACGCCGAGCGGAAGGTTGAAGTGCCACGTGAAGTACTCGAACTCGGTGGAGACGTTGTTCTGAATCACGAAGACCAGGAGGAGGATCAGCAAAATCGCGCCGACGATGAGCGCGGCCCACACGACAGCCATGCGCGACTTCGGGGCGGGCTGAGTCCCGTGCGCCTCGGCCTGCTGTTCTTGGGTAGCGGTTGACATCGGCTGCTGATGCGCCTGCCGGGTGGGGCGAGCGGCCGGTTCAACCTTTGCGCTGCGGGTGCTCGGGGTAGTGCGAGGTTCCGACGCCTGCCCGGCTCCATCGAGGCTGGAAGTCTTGGGTGTTGCCTGCGACGAGGGCGCAGCGCCCGCGTTATTCACGCCCGCACCCGCGGGGTTCACGCGCGTGACGCCCTCGGTCGTGCTATCGCGAAAAGAGTCGGAGAAACCGTCGTATTCCTTGGAGTTCATACGTGAAGCCTACCCGCTTCGAGCAAATATTCGGTGACAGGCAACTGACGGAAGAGCGCCGGATCGTGGGCGTGCAAGCGTCGGATCCTCCTCAAGCCGAAAACCGGGCGGCGGCTAGACGCTCCCGCCTCTGAGCTCTCGCGCGTCAAGGATCGTGTAGCCGTAGCCCTGCTCCGCGAGGAACCTTTGCCGGTTCTGCGCAAAATCCTGGTCCTGCGTGTCGCGCGTCACGACCGTATAAAAATGCGCCGCGCGCCCATCCCGCTTCGGCCGCACGATCCGGCCGAGCCGCTGCGCCTCCTCTTGACGCGAGCCGAAAGCGCCGCTCACCTGGATGAGCACGCTCGCCTCTGGAAGATCGAGCGAGAAGTTCGCGACCTTCGAGACGACGAGAAGGTCGATCTCGCCTTCGCGGAACTGCGTAAAAAGCGATTCGCGCTCCTTGAGAGGAGTGTCGCCCGTGACGACTGGAGCTGCCAGGCGTTCGGCAAGCTCGTCGAGCTGGTCGAGATACTGACCGATCACGAGCGTGCCCTCACCTCGGTGTCGCGCAACGAGCTGCTCGACGACGGGGACTTTCTCGGGGCTCGTTGCCGCGAGTCTCTGCCGATCCCTCGGCTCCGCCGAGACGTACACCTTGCGCTCGAAGCTCGACATCGTGACGCGCACCTCCGTCATCTCCGCCGGGGCGATCCAGCCCTGCGCCTCGATGAGCTTCCACGGCGCGTCGTAACGCTTGGGGCCGATGAGCGAGAACACCTCGCCCTCGCGGCCATCCTCGCGTACGAGCGTCGCCGTGAGGCCGAGCCGTCGCCGGGCCTGGAGGTCGGCGGTCATACGAAACACGGGGGCCGGAAGTAGATGAACCTCGTCGTAAATGATGAGGCCCCAATCGCGGGCGCTCACGAGTTCGAGATGGGGATGAATACCGCGGCGCTTTGACGTGAGCACCTGGTACGTCGCAATCGTGACCGGGCGGATCTCCTTCTTGGCGCCGCTGTACTCGCCGATTTCGCCCTCCGTGAGTGACGTGCGCTCGAGAAGCTCGCGGCGCCATTGCCGGGCGGAAACCGTGTTCGTCACGAGCACGAGGCACGTGCGCTCGAGCGCCGCCATCGCGCCCGCTCCTACGGTCGTCTTGCCCGATCCGCACGGGAGCACGACAACGCCGCTGCCACCCTTCGTGAAGTGCTCAACCGCCTCGCGCTGATATGGGCGAAGCTGCCATGTGCTCGGGGAATCCGTGAGTGCAATCGGGTGGCTCTCGCCGTCCACGAAACCCGCGAGATCCTCGACGGGCCACCCCAGTTTGAGGAGCTGCTGCTTGAGCGCGCCGCGCTCACTGGGGTGAGCAGTCACCGTCGTGTCATCGATGCGTTCCCCCACGAGCGGCGCGATGCGCTTTGAGCGCAGAACTTCCGTCAGGATCGTCTGATCCTTCGCGAGGAGCACGAGGCCGTGCGCGGGAGAGTTGTGGAGGCTCAGAACGCCGTAGCGCTCCATCGTGTCGGCGACGTCCACGAGCAGCGCGTTGGGAACGGCAAAACGCGAATGCGTGAGGAGGGCATCGACGACCCATTCCGCATCGAAACCCGCAGCCTTCGCATTCCACAACCCCAGGTTCGTGAGCCGATACGTGTGGACGTGCTCGGGCGATTTCTCGAGCTCAGCGAATGGCGCGATCGACGCGCGTGCTTCTTCTGCCGCCGGGTGGGCAACCTCGAGAAGGATCGATTTATCGGATTGGACGATGAGAGCGCCTGTGCCCGCACTCCCCGCCCTAGACAACGGGGGCCGGGCGCTTGCCCTCGATGCGGTTGATCATCGACATGGAGAAGAGCGACATGAAGGGTAGCACCGCGGGAATAAGAAGCATGCCAATTCCCGTGATGGTGACGACGAAAGCGAGAGCAGAGGTCACGAGCCAGGTGAGGATCACGTGCGCGGGCTTCGCGAGGGCCTTGTTCGCTGCGTCTTTGAAGGCGCTGATCGGTCCCGCGTCGCGCCCCGCTGAGAGATGCGGCGCGAGCGAGAAGAAGAACATGCAGGCCAGCGGGCCTATGAGGGGAATGATGATCGAGATGAACGAGAGGATGACGTAAAGAATGTAGGTGAAGAAGGTCTTCCAGTGGAAGAGCCCATTGCCGATGGTGGGGGTTTGCCCTCGCGCCACGAGGCCAGCCGACCTCGCAGCGCCGCTCATCCACGCGGCGAGCGGAAGCTGGATGAGGATCATGATGGCGTACATGACGAGGATGAAAATGATGATAGCCAGGGCGTCCGTACCGTTACTTTCGCTCGATTCGAAAGCGTTGGCCATGGCCGCGATCGAAGCGAAGTAGCCAACGAAAAACACCGCAAGGATGAAGAGGTAGATGGCTCCCCAAATCACACCGGGAACGACAAGTGCGACCCAGTTCTTTGTGAAGGCCTGCCACGCCCACGAGAACGACTTCGAGATGTCGTTGCCGACGTCGGTGCCGGGGGCGGGGCCATCATAAGCGCCGCCCGGGGCGTATCCCACATTCGGCTGCTGCCCCTGAGGTGAGTACTGGGGTTGTTGGTACTGCTGCTGGTTCGTTGATGGGTTACTGAACGTCCCAGGAGATGGGGTGTACGGATCCGTCATGCTCTTGTTCCTCTGGTCGGCTTATGGCACCCCGATGCTAAGACCGGGACCGTCGGCCCCCATTATTGCGTATCGGGGCTGTACACAGCACAGGCTTTTAGACTGTTCGTGAACGAGCGCCACCTTGCGCCACAGTCCCATATACCGAAGGAGCCGCACGAGCATGGCCAACTTTGATCCCGCCCCCCATTCTGTCGCCGACATCGGCGTGACCGGCATGGCGGTCATGGGCTCGAACCTCGCCCGTAACCTTGCCCGCAACGGATTCAAAGTGGCGATTCACAACCGTTCCGTGGAAAAGACCGAGCGTGTGATTGCTGAGCACGGTCAGGACGGCGAGTTCGTGCCCGCGGAAACCATGGACGAATTCGTCGCCTCGCTTCAGAGGCCCCGCGTCGCGATCATCATGGTCAAGGCCGGCAAGGCCACCGACGCCGTGATCGAAGAGCTCGCGACCCGCATGGACGAGGGCGACATCATCGTGGACTGCGGCAATGCTCTGTTCACCGACACTGTGCGCCGCGAGCAGGAGCTTCGTGCGCGCGGCCTCCACTTCGTCGGCTCGGGTGTCTCCGGCGGCGAAGAAGGCGCCCTCAACGGCCCCTCGATTATGCCCGGCGGGTCGAAGGCAAGCTACGACCGTCTCGGCCCGATGTTCGAGAAGATCTCCGCCCATGTGGACGGCGTCCCGTGCTGCACCCACGTTGGTGAGAACGGCGCCGGCCACTTCGTGAAGATGGTCCACAACGGCATCGAATACGCCGATATGCAGGTCATCGCCGAAGCCTACGACCTCATGAGCAAGGCGCTCGACATGAATGCCCCCGAGATCGGCAAGGTTTTCGAGAAGTGGAACGAGGGCAACCTCAACTCCTTCCTTATCGAGATCACTGCGGCCGTGCTCACCCACACCGACAACGTGACCGGAAAACCGTTCGTCGACATCATCCTCGACCAGGCTGGCCAGAAGGGCACCGGCGCATGGACGTCGAAGACGGCCCTCGACCTCGGCATCCCCGTCACCGGCATCGCCGAAGCGACCTTCGCGCGCTCGACCTCGGGTGGCACGGAGCAGCGGGAGGCCGGACGTGCCGTCCTCAAGGGCGAGACGCAGACGATCAGGATCGACGACGCCGAGCAGTTCATCAGCGACCTCCAGCAGGCGCTGTATGCCGCGAAACTCGTGAGCTACTCCCAGGGCTTCGACGAGATCAAGGCCGGCGCCAAGGAATACGAATGGGACATCAAGCTCGGTGACATGGCGCGCATCTGGCGCGGCGGCTGCATCATTCGCGCGGGCTTCCTCAACCGCATCACCGAGGCCTACGAGCGTAACCCCGAGCTTCCGCTGCTCCTTGCCGATGAGTACTTCACCGCCGAAATTACGAAGTGCATCCCCGCGTGGCGTCGCATCGTCGCGTTTGCGGCAGCCGTCGGAATTCCGGCGCCCGTGTTTTCCTCGACCCTTGCGTACTACGACGCGGTGCGGGCCGAGCGTCTCCCCGCGGCCCTCGTGCAGGCGCAGCGCGACTATTTCGGCGCGCACACCTACCGGCGCGTGGATGCGGAGGGCTCGTACCACGTGGAGTGGACGGGTGACCGCACGGAGACCCGTCAGGACTGACTCTTTCCCCTGAATTGCATAGGGGTTGCGGGGGTTATTCGCCGCAACGAAACCCCCACAACCCCTATGCAATTCACAAAGTAGGGAAGGGCTACGGCAGGAGCACCCGGTGAATCAGCACCGTGAACTCCTCGCCCGATTCCACATCGCGCGCACGCAGCCTCCCGCCCTCGAGCGCGAGCGGCTCGACCCGCAGCACACGCGTGCTGCCGCGGCCGTCAACAATGCCGATCTGAACCTCGCGCTCCTCGGCAATCGCCGCGAGTAAGCGCTGAGGAACGCTAACCTCCTCCAGGCGCCCCGAATCGGCAGCGCGAATGCGCGCGACCGCCTCGGAAGGCTCGACATCGAGGACCTGCTCGCGACCGTCGGCCTCCAGCTCAAGCCCCACGGGCCCACCGCGCACCGAACCGAGTGTGCGCTCATCCACCGCCGCGCCACGACCGCCCGCGGCAAGAGGTGCGAGGCCAGCGGCGCGCGCCGACCCCATCACGAAGCCAGGATCCCCACTCGAGATCACGACGGTCGGGGCGAGTCGCTTGAGGCCGAGCCGGAGCGCCTCGCTCGAATCCATGAGTCGATCCAGGTGTTCCTCCTCGCCCGTGATGAACGAGGTCGCGGGGCCGACGGTGACCTGGCCACGCTTGCGTGCCTCATCCCGCACGAGGTAGGCGAGCACGTCCGGAACCCCCGTGAGCGAAAGCGCCGCGAGCTCTTCCATGAGGGCATCGGCGGAGCCGCCAGCGCTCAGTGCTCGCGCGATCGACTCGCTGGTCACGCGCGCCACAACCCCGGCGCCGCGCGACGTGACCTCGGTCCATTCGAGTACCGCCGCGACCCGCGCAGAGGGCAGGCCGGGCACAGTCACGGTGAGATCCGCGTCAAGCAAGATATGGTCGACGGGTTCGGGAAGCTTCTCGTCGAGCGCAGCTTCGAGAACGTCGAGTGCCGCCACTTCCTCGAGCGAGAGCGATTCGAGGGCCGCGGGCGCGAGGGCACTCGGCACACCGTCGACGACGAGACCGAATGCCTCGGCCTCTCGCGTGAAGGCATACGCCTCCTCGATCAGGGCTGCGCGCTGCACCGTGGGGAACGCCCACGCAAGCGATTCCGCGAGACTCGCCGCGCTCGCTTCCCGCTCGGGGTAGTCCGCGAGGTGGCGCAGCATGTGGCGCCGGCGCACTTTCACGCCTTTTCTTCCGACGCTTGCCGAGAGCGCAGCGCGCGGAGTTTCGCCGGTGCGAGGTTCCCCTTGGGCGAAGCCGTCGAGGCCGACTTCTCCGAAGCGCGTCCCGGCGAGCGCGCCGAGGTAGTTGGAGCGCACGTACGCCGAGCAGAGGTCGGCCCAGCGGCGTGCGGGGGAAGCGTCGGAAAACTCCCCGTACTCGCGCGTGACCTGCCACGTTTCGCCGTCGTTGCCGATGAGCCCGCCGACCCATGCGGCGTGGATGACGCTCGTCCACGTCTCGTGGCTCGTGCCTGCGGCGGCGGCGAGGCGGCGCGCGTCGCGCAGAGGGATACCGCCGCGTTTGAGGACCGACGGTGGATCCGCGTGCCACGTGCTGATCGTGTGCGCGATGCGGCTCGCCTCGAGTGCCGCCTCGATGGCCTGGGCGTCGCGGGCGCCCTCGAAGCGCTCGGGTGCGGCTTCGGGGCCCGGGGTGGGGGCGTGGGCGAAAGTGCGGTGGACGATGCCGTCGCGAAGGGCGAGATGGACGGTGCGTGGGATGAGCAGGCGAGGGCCGTCGGCTCCATTGACGTTCGTGATGAGACGTGCCGACGAGAGCTGCTTCGCGAGTGATGAGGTCGGCGAGCCCGTGAGACGCGCCGGGGCGAAGGCGAGCGAGTGGGCGACTTCGCGAAGTGAATCAGGAAGATCCTCGACGATCGTGCGGGCTTCATCTGGCGACGGGTCGCTCGAGAGGCGAGGGGCGAGGCCAGCGGGGTGGGGGAGGGCCTCGGCGAGGGCGCGCACGGGAACAAGCGAGCGCCCGCTCTCATCCGTAAACACGAGGCCGAGCGTCGCGAGCCGGTACACGTGCGGCGCGATCTGCTCGGTCGAGGTGCTCACGGCTCGTGCGAGCTGTTCCGGGCTCACGGGCCCCGCGTAGGCGGCAAAGACCTCGGCGAGTTGTAGCTCGGGCAGAACGAGACTGCCGAGTGCCCTGTGGACGCTGCCGGGCTGTGTGGCGCGCGCGGCGAGCGGGGCGATGCCAAGCGGGATGGGAGAGGTGAGATCGCGGCGCGCGTTTAACAGCTCGATGAGTCGTGCGTCATCGAACTCTCTCAAGGCGTCGGCAAGAGTGCGGGCCATGCCTTCAGCCTATCCCCTAGGATGGAGGGGCCCTTCGGGCAATGCCCCCATAGCCCAACGGCAGAGGCAGAAGACTTAAAATCTTTTCAGTGTGGGTTCGAGTCCCACTGGGGGTGCGACGTATCCAGGTCCCGTCTTTCGCGCACGCCGCCGTGATATGACGGTTGTATGGGGCCACCAGAGTCGATGGCCCGTGCATGGAGCGACGGCGAAAGGGACGCGAAAAGACATGATGAGCGAAAAGATCGACGAACTTCTACCACGGATTGAAGCGGCGCTTGCACGCGGCGGGCGGTCGATGGATGATCTCCTAATTCTGCTCGCGACCAAGACGCGCACCGCTCAAGAGATTCGCGAGGCCGTGGAGCTCTTCGAGAAGCGAGGCGTCAAGGTGGACGTGGGCGAGAACCGCCAGCAGGAGTTCGCCAAGCATGCCGAGCTCGAGGATCTGCACGAGGCCGGAGTCATGCGCCACTACATCGGCACGATCCAGTCTAATAAGGCACGCGACATTTCGCGCTTTGCGGATCTCGTCCACTCGATCGATCGCGAAAGTGCACTGACGAGCATTGAGAAGCGCGCGGCGAACGACGGGAAAGTGCAGCGAGTCCTCATCCAGGTGAACACCTCGGGCGAGGAGTCGAAGGGTGGCTACGAGCCGGACCTCGGTGTTCTCAGGGAGGTCGCCGAGCGCTGCGCCGAAAGTGACTCGCTCGCGCTCGAGGGCCTCATGACAATCGGCACGAACACGGACGACGAGGTGGAGATTCGTCGCTCGCTTCGCCAGTTGAGGGAGCTTCGCGACGGTCTCGGCATCGAGGCTGTCAAGGAGCTGTCGATGGGCATGAGTAACGATCTTGAGATCGCGATCGAGGAAGGCGCCACTATTGTTCGCGTCGGCTCGGCAGTGTTCGGCCCGAGGGACTATTCTCACTAGTGCATCCGGGCCCGAGGGCGCGCAGCGGATCGGCCCACCCGTCATCTCCCGCGAAGGACTCTCGTGCGCCCCACTTCCTACGACACCCTGACGCCATTTCAGCGTGCATTCGCCCTGTTCGCGATCGCGATCGGCGGGTTCGGTATCGGCTCGAGCGAGTTCGTGTCGATGGGCATCCTGCCTGACATCGCTCACTCGCTGCTTCCCGAGCAAATGGCCGTGAATCCCGAGCACGCCATCGCACAGGCCGGCTGGGCGGTGAGCGCGTACGCCTTCGGCGTTGTCGTGGGTGCCCCCACGGTGTCGCTTCTCGGCGTGAAGATCGCCCGGCCAAAACTCATCATGCTGCTCGCGCTCGGGCTGCTTGTGGGGTCGGTGCTGTCGGCGTCGATGCCCGTCTTCGGCCTGCTTATTCCAGCGCGGTTCCTTGCGGGCCTTCCGCACGGCGCCTTCTTTGGCGTAGCGGCGCTTCTCGCCGCCGACGTCATGGGACCGGGTAACCAGGGCAAGGGCATTGCGCTTGCCCTGATGGGGCTCACGGTCGCCAACCTGCTTGGCGTCCCGCTGCTCACGGCCTTCGGCCAGCAGCTCGGGTGGCGAACCGCGTACTGGATCGTGGCGGGCGTGTTTGCCTTGTCGATCCTCTTGCTGTTCCTCGCGATCCCGCCGCAGGAAGCTCCAAAGGGGCGCAGCGTCAAAGACGAACTCGGGGCGTTTAAGCAGCCACGCATGTGGATGGTCCTCGTGATCGAATGCGTGGGCTTCACGAGCTTCTTCGCGATGTACGGATACATCGCCGATGTCACGGTGAGCGTTGCCGGTATCGACAAGCTGCTCATCCCCGTGATCCTCGCGCTCGCGGGTGCGGGTATGACGCTCGGCAATTGGATCGCGGGGCACCTCACGGACTGGTCCTACCGCGCGAGTCTGTTCATCGTGTTCCCGATCTTTATTCTGATGTTCATACTGCTCATTGCGCTGCGAGAAAACCCAGTGGGCTTCGGCGTGGGTGTGTTCCTCGTGAGTGCGACGAGCTCGATCACGAGCCCGCTCATGCAGGCGTGGCTCATGACGAACGCCGGCAAGTCCGTCACCCTCGCGGCCGCCTCACACCACGGCGCATTCAATGTCGCGAACTCCCTCGGCGTCATGTTCGGTGGATTCATTCTGAGCGCCGGCTTCGGGTTTTCCGCGGTGCTCTACCTCGCGGGCGGCCTCGCCCTGTTCGGCATGGTTGTGACGTTCGCGGGTCTGTGGATCGATCGCGATGGCGTGCATGACATCAACGCCCTCAATGACGAGAGCGAAGATACGACGTTCGGCGTGAGCATTCTGCGGACGCAAACGGGAGAGATGGTGGCGATTGCGGCAGGTGCGGCGGGTGAGAGCGTCGCGCTCGAGGCCGACGATGCCTATCTCGAATCGCATCACCGCGCGGAATAGCGCGTCCCTGAAAGTCGTTGGATTAACCGTAACTAGACTGTGGGCACGTAGCGATGCCCTCGAGAAAAGGACACCCTGTGGCGCGAAACAACGCAATCTTGAACAACAGCCCCGCTTTCCGTAATTCCGGCGGCTATGCTCCCGCACCGGAGTACAACCAGGCCCCGGGCACCCAGCAGCAGTGGGGCCAGCCTCAGCAGCAGGCGCCGGGCTACCAGGCTCCCCAATCCCAGCAGGGCGGCTACAGCCCGGCCGATCTTGAAGCCATGTACAACCGCCCGGCCGCAACCGGCTTTGACACGGGCCGCATGACGTGGCGCAACACCATGAATGCGATCACGGCGACCTTCGGCGTGATCATCGCCGTCGCGTTCGTGATCATGATGCTCCCGACTGTCACGGCGCTCGTGATGGGAACGGAGGAAGGCCGCCAGATCGGCTTCGCTTTCGCGTCGATCGCCGCGATCGTTGGCGCTATCGGAAGCTTCGTGACCGTTCTCGTGAACGCGTTCAAGAAGACGCCGAGCATGTGGGTCACCCTCGCCTACGCCGTGTTTGAGGGCCTGCTCCTCGGTGGCATCAGCCTGTTCTTCGAGACGGTCTACCCGGGCATCGTGCTCCAGGCCGTGATTGGCACTCTCGCCGTCGCCGGCTCGATCACCGTTCTTTTCCGCATGGGGAAGCTGCGTACGAGCCCGAAGCTCACGAAGATGTTCCTCATCGCCTTCGGTGCCTACTTCGTGTTCACGCTCGTGAACCTCGTGCTCGTCCTCCTCGGCGTGACTAACCTCCGCACGGGCATGCTCGGCGTCGTGATCGGCTTGGTGGCCGTGGCGCTCGCGAGCTACAGCCTCGTGATGGATCTCGAGGTGATCCGCAACGGTGTCGATAGCGGCGCCCCCAAGGCCTATGCCTGGACGGCGGCCCTTGGCCTCGCCGTGACCGTGGTGTGGATGTACACGGAGATCCTCCGCATCCTCGCGATCTTGCGCGACAACTAACCACGCACAGCAAGAAACGGCCCGGGCCCCGTGAGGGGCTCGGGCCGGCGTCATTTTCGGGGAGTTGCGGGTCCGACGCTTACTCGGTGACCTTGAGGGTGGCGATAGCCTCTTCGAGGCCCTTCACGTGTTCGGGGTGGTCGGCGGCAACGTCGGAGACGAGTGCGCTTGGCCCCTTGGGAGTCTCGACGACGATCGCGGTGACGATCGAGGCGTTTGTGGTGCGCAGCCGTATCCCCTTCGACTTCGGGTCGAAACCGTAGGTTGCCTGGACGATCCACGCGGGCTTTCCGTCGACGGTCGTCGATTTGCTCGTGTAGTTCGTGATCTTCGGGTTGTCGCCGAATTGCTCGACAACGTTGAAGTGCGTGGCGTAGCACTGGAACATGGCGATGGCCATCTGCTCGGTGCCGGGGTAGGGGCCCTCGACATCGTCTTGCCACTCGATGCGGCCCACGGTGACGACGCTGTACCAAAACGACTCGACTTGCTTCGAATAGGCGCCCGTGTCGTAGAGGTACGGCACGTTTTCGTTCTGGTACCACTCCGAGTCCCAGTTCTTGGGAACCGTGTATTCGAGGCCGCCGCCCTTGATTGTGTTCCCGCTCTGGGTGCGCGATACCGTCGGCTTCGAGGACATGAGGCACTGTGTTGTGGGGGCCTGTGTGAAGATTTCGGGTGGCGGCTCGTTCGGGGCGGCTGGCGTGGGCTGCTCTTCCTTGTTGTTGGGGTCGCCCTGAGTGTTGACGCCGACGGTCGAGCCTTCTTTGGCGATGGGTTCTTTCTCGATGCTTCGCATTGCGACTTGCGAGACGAAAAGGCCCAGGGCGGCAATGAGCGCGATACCGCCAATGACGATGCCGATGACCACTTTGCGTGAGCTGCTTTCCTCACTGCTGTCGCCTACCTGGGCGTTGAGGGCCCCGCTAGGATCGTCTGCCCACCCGGAAGCACCGCTTGCCCCGGAGCCGTCGGACCTTCCGCCGCCCGTGCCAGCCGAGCCCGTCGAGAAGTCGGGTAGGCGAGGCTCGTGCGGGCTCTCTTGGCCCGGGTCGCTCTGATCGGGTGTGCTCACGCGCGTCCCTTTCCCTTTCGCCAACGTCTCATGTCGCCGCTCTTATTCTCACACTCCTTGGCTGCGGCGGCTTTCAGAAGGTGTCGACCCAGGTAGCGATAGGGTTGTACGACGTGACTCGGGGTGTCCCGGGGCCCGATTGCGGGTCCTGAGGGGCTGAGATCAAACCCGTCGAACCTGCTCTGGAAACCTACCTGCGAAGGGATGTCACTCGTGACACAGTCATACGCCGCCGGCATCGACAAAACCGTAAACGCCATGCGCGAGGCCGCACCGCTCGTGCATTGCTTGACGAACACGGTCGTTCAAAACGTCACCGCGAACGTGTTGCTCGCCACGGGCCAGGCTCCCGCGATGGTCGATCACCCGGGTGAGGCTGCCACGTTCGCCCAGATTGCGAGCGGCGTGCTGATTAACACCGGCACGGTCGCGCCGCACCAGGTTGAGTCGATGCCGCTCGCGGCAGAGGCGGCTGTGAAGGCGGGCGTGCCGTGGGTCCTCGATCCCGTGGCGATCGGTGCGCTCGAGGTCCGCACGTCGCTCGCGCACCGCCTGCTTGAACTCGCGCCCACGGCGATCCGCGGCAATGCGTCGGAGATTTCCGCGCTCGCGGGCCTCGGCGGGGGTGGTCGTGGCGTGGATGCAACCGATTCGGTGGACGACGCCCTGCCTGCCGCCGCATCCCTCGCCGAGCGCACGGGCGCGGTCGTTGCCGTCTCCGGCAAGCGCGACCTCATCGTGTGGGACCGCGAAGGCGACATCCGCGCGCTCTGGCTCGAGTCCGGCCACGACCTCATGCCGCGCGTGATCGGTACGGGCTGCGCGCTCGGCGCCACGATGGCCGGTTATGTGAGCATCGCGCCCGTGCTCGAATCTCGTTTTTCCGACGCCACCTGCGCCCCCATCGATGCGAAGGCCCTCGCGGTGCTCACGGCCCACGCGCACTTCGGTGCCGCTGGCCAGCTCGCTGGTGAGCGCGCCGAGCATCCCGGTTCGTTCGCGGTTGCGTGGATCGATGCGCTCGATGAGCTGAGCGGCGCCGATGTCGCCTCGCGCGTCACCGTAAGCGAGGCGTCGGCGTGAACACCTCCGCTTCGCGCGAGCGCGCGGCGAAAGCCGATTGGGCGCTCTACTTCGTGACCGATTCGGCGATGGCGGGCGGCGCCAATAAGGTACCCGCCCAGGTTGCCGAAGCGATCGAGGGCGGCGCCCACGTAATCCAGGTGCGCGACAAGGACCTCGATGACGACGCCTTTGTCGAGCTCGCGCGCCAGGTGCGCGACGTGGCCCGTGAGGTGGGGGAGCAGCACGGTCGGGAGATTACGGTCATCGTCAATGACCGAGTGGAGGCCGCTCGAGAGCTTGGTCTCGACGTTCACGTTGGCCAGGGCGACATGCCCGCCGCCCAGGTGCGTGAACTGATCGGCGCCGAGGCGATCATCGGCGTGAGCGTCTCGAACGCCGAGCAACTGGAGGCGGTGATTGTCGAGGGGTGCGCCGACGTCGTAGGCATCGGCCCGATCTGGAACACCGCGACGAAGACCGATACCGACCCCGCCGTGGGGCTTGAGCAGCTCACTTCTCTCACCGCGCGTGCACACGAGGCCGGTATCGTGGCGGTCGCGATCGGAGGTATTTCGATTCGCAACGCGAGCGAGGTCGCAGCCACGGGCTGTGACGGTATCTGCGTGGTTTCGGCGCTCGCCGGATCCGAGGACCCCGCGACCTCCGCGACGTTTTTGCGCCGCGAGTTCGTGATGAACCAGCCGCTCTAAATTCTTCAGCCCGATTCATACGCGAGCTGTTTTCAAGGAGGACAACACCATGCGCCCACCCATTGCACTGACGATCGCCGGAAGCGACCCGAGCGGCGGCGCCGGCATCCAGGCAGACCTTAAAACGTTTACGGCGCTCGGCACATACGGCTGCGCCGTTCTCACGTCGCTCACCGCCCAGAACACGCAGGGCGTGGACGCCGTGTTTACGCCCCCCGCCTCCTTCGTACGCGAGCAACTCACGACTTTGCTTAACGACGTTTACGTCGATGCCACGAAGATCGGCATGATTCCTAACGCCGAAGTTGCCGAGGTCATCGCGGATGTCATCGAGGAGCGCCGCAGCGATTTCGGCAAGATCGTGCTGGACCCCGTGATGGTGGCGACCTCGGGCGACATGCTGATGGAGGAGGACGCCATGGAGATTCTCCGTGATCGCCTCCTCCCGCTCGCCGACGTTCTCACGCCCAACATCCCCGAGGCCGCGCTCTTGCTCGGCGAAGACCCGGCGACCGACGAAGAAGAAATGAAAGAGCAGGGCCTCAAACTCATCAATCGCGGCCCGAAGTCAGTTCTCGTCAAGGGCGGTCATCTTCGCGGATCCGCGCTCGTCGACGTGTTCGTGCAGCTCGGCAACGTCGTGGACGTTCTCACGGGCGAGATGATCAATACGCGCAATACGCACGGCACCGGCTGCACCCTTTCGTCGGCCATCGCCGCGCAGTACGCGCGTGTGGCGGGCGGTGCCGACGCGACCGACATCGGCGTCGTGGCAAGTGCACGCGAGTTCCTCCAAAGCGCGATTCTTCACGCGAAGGAATGGGAGCTCTCGAAGATGCCCGAGAGCGGCCACGGCCCCACCAACCATCTCATTACCGTTCAGGGAGTTTAACCATGGCGCTCATCGAACCCGCAGGCGCTCACACCGCCCGGATGTGGGAGGAAACCACAGACATCCGTGCGCGCATCGACGCCCTGCCGTTCCTCGCCGAACTCGGCGCCGGCACGCTCGATCCGGAAAAATTTACGTTCTACATCCAGCAGGATGCCCAGTACCTCGTCGCGTACCAAAAGACGATGACCGCTATCGCTCGCCAGGCGCCAGGGGCAGATGAGCTTCGCTTCTGGGCGAAGTCAGCCGTCGGCGCCATCGCCGAAGAAAAGGCGATGCAGGAAGAGCTCTTCACGAACGACATCCTCGCCGCCCACCGCGTCGAAGGGCTGGGGATGAGCCTGCACACCGCGGCCTACAGCAACTTCCTGCTCGCGAGCGCCACCTACGACACGTACGCGGTTGCCGCCGCCGCCGTGCTCCCGTGCTACTGGATCTATGCCGAATCGGGAGTTGCCGTTCTTGACGCAAGCAAGGGCGCGCTCGAGGGGCACCCCTACGGCACGTGGGTCGAGGCGTACGCCGACGAAACGTTTACACGGATTTCTCGAGAGGCAGTGCAGCTCGTCGAAGAAGCGTGCGATGCTGCGGGAGAAGCCGAACGCGAACGCGCGATCGAAGCGTTCCGGCAGGCCACTCGCTTCGAGGAACTGTTTTGGACTCAACCCATGGACGAACCTGAGGCGCGCATCCTTATTTGAGCTGGCGCGGCTAGGCTTGCTCCAGAACACATCACCGCAGTGGGAAAGAGGAGACACCATGAGCGATCCGCATCTGTGGCTCGAGGACATCACCGGTGACGAACAGCTTGCCTGGGTGCGCGAGCGCAACGCCCGCACTGAAAAGGATCTCGACGCCGATCCGCTCACCGCTGAACTCGAAGCGGAAATCCTCGAGATCCTCGACGCGAGTGATCGGATTCCCGGCGTCACTAAGCGGGGCGACTTCCTCTACAACTTCTGGACCGACGCCGAGCATGAGCGCGGTGTGTGGCGCCGCACGACCCTCGACTCCTACCGCACCGAGAACCCCGAGTGGGAAACCCTCATCGATGTCGACGCCCTCAACGTCGCCGAAGGCGAGGACTGGGTGTGGCACGGCGCCCACGCGCTGCGTCCCGCCGAAGGCGCGCCCTATCGCCGCTTCCTCGTGAGCCTCTCGCACGGGGGAAGCGATGCCGACGTCACGCGCGAATGGGACCTCGAAACCCGCAGCTTCGTGCCGGAAAGCGAGGGCGGCTTCATGCGGCCCGAAGCGCGCGGCTTCGTCTCGTGGATCGACGAAGACACCGTGTGGGTCGGCACCGACTTCGGCGAGGGGACGCGAAGCAATTCTGGGCACCCGCTCCAGGCGCGCGTGTGGAAACGCGGCACGGCTCTTTCCGACGCCACCCTTGTTTTCGAGGGCGATGCGCAGGACATGCTCGTCTACCCAAGCCACGACCAGACCCCCGGCTTCGAGCGTGACTGGGTCACGGTCATGCACACCTTCTACACCTCGACCACGTATGCCGTGGCTCGCGAAGGCGACGAGTTTCAGCTTCTCAAAGTTGACGTCCCAAGCGACATCGACGTGAGCTTCCACCGCGACCTCGCGATCCTGAGGCCGCGCAACGAATGGGTGACGGGAGGCCACACGTACGCCGCCGGCAGCCTGCTCGCGTGCGACTTCGACGCCTTCATGGCGGGAAACCGCGACTTTGACGTCCTGTTCGACCCCACCCCCACGACTTCGCTCGACGGTCTTACGATCACGAGGGACTACCTGGTCGTGACCGTCCTCGACGACGTCAAGCATCGCTTGGTCGCCCACTATCAAAACGGCGATGGCAGCTGGGAGCGCGAGGATCTCTACCCCGAACTCACGGGCTCGCTCTACGTGGCCGCCGTCGATTCCGACGAGAACAACGACGTGTGGATCACCCGCAACGACTTCCACGTGCCCGCAACCCTCTGCCTCGCGAGCCTTGACGGGATCCGCGAGGGCAGCGGTGCGGGCGAAATCGAGACGATCAAAACGACGCCCGAACGCTTCGACGCGAGCGACGTCACCGTTACCCAGCACTTCGTTGACAGTGCAGATGGCACGCGCCTCCCGTACTTCGAGATCGCGAAGGCTGAGGCCACCGTCGGACCCCGCCCCACCCTGCTGTATGGCTACGGGGGTTTCGAAATCTCCCTCACCCCGGTCTACCTCGGCGCGACAGGCAAGGCATGGATCGAACGCGGCGGCGTGTACGTGCTCGCGAACATTCGAGGTGGCGGCGAATACGGGCCCGCATGGCACCAAGCTGGACTCAAAGAAAACCGCCACAGGGTCTACGAAGACTTCTCGAGCGTGGCGCGCGACCTCATCGATCGTGGTGTGACCGACGCGAAGCACCTCGCCGTTCGCGGCGGCTCCAACGGCGGCCTGCTCACCGGCAACATGCTCACGCAGTACCCCGAGCTTTTCGGTGCGGTCGTCATCCAGGTGCCGCTTCTCGACATGAAGCGCTACTCGCACCTTCTCGCGGGAGCGAGCTGGATGGCCGAATACGGCGACCCCGACACCGATGACTGGGACTTCATAAAGACCTTCAGCCCGTACCACCTGCTGCGCGATGACGTGGAGTACCCGCCCACCTTCGTGCTCACCTCGACCCGCGACGACCGCGTACACCCCGGCCACGCCCGCAAATTCACGGCAGCGCTCGAGGAGCTCGGCGCTCCCGTCAAGTATTGGGAAAACATCGAAGGCGGGCACGGCGGCGCCGCGTCCAACGCGCAAGCGGCACGCATGAACGCACTGGTCCACGCCTTCTTGTGGGCAACCGTCGGAAAGAAATAAACCGAGCGTATGGACCTCTACGACCGCCCCGCTGCGAACGAGCTTCTCGCCTCCCGCAATGACGTGATGACCGTCTACCGGGAGTTCGAGAACTCCGAAGGGCGCCTATTCCCGCTCAGGTATGTGCGGGCCGGCTATCAGTCTGAGCTTCCCACGATCATGGTCCTTCCCGACGGGCCGGGCGTGGCGAGCGTGTTCCCGTACGAGATTCTGCGGCGCGACATGGTCAAAAAGGGACTCGACGTCATCATGATGGAGCATCGCGGCGTGGGCATGAGCCGCGCGGATGCGCAGGGCAATGACCTTCCCGTTGGCGTGATGAGTGTGGAGAACGTGCTCGACGATGTGCGTGCCGTGCTCGACCACGCGCAAGTGCCGCGCGTGGTGCTGTACGGAACCGGGTACGGTGCCTACATTGCGCAACGGTTCGCCCTGCGCCACCCGGAGCGCGTGTTCTCGATGGTTCTCGATTCGCCCTTCACGGGCGTGCGCGACGGGCGCGCCCTTCGCGAACTCATGCGTGACCTGTATTGGCGGGGAACGTTCGACGCGACCGAATCGATCGCCCGCGCCGTGCGGATGCTCGTCGAGCAGCGCGTCGTCCCCGTCGATGAGACCGGCGTTGTGCTCGCCGCCGTCCACGAGTATGGCGGCGTGAACTCAGTACGCGATCTCGTGGATCTTCTCGTGCAGGGGCGCGGTCAGCTCGCGTGGGCATCGATTCACCAGATCATTACCGGCCGCGAGTGGTTCAACACCACGCCCTACGTATATGAAAACGACCTAGCTGGCCGGATTTCCGCGACCGAACTCGGATTTGCCGAGGCCAGCGACGGCAAGCCGCTCGACCCGCTCACCGTATACGCGCGTCGCGCCGCACAGTTCCCGCCGTTCACGGGGGAGAGCTTTGACCTTGAAACGGCGAGGCGCTCAATCACGACTCCCACGCTCGTTGTGGGCGGGGCGCGTGATGTGATCGTGCCACTGTGGCGCTCGCGCCTCGCAGCCGACGAAATCCCCGGCGCCCACGTCGGATCCGATCCGTCGAATCCGAGGCTGCGATTCATCTCCGCACACAACGTCGGCCACGCCCTCATCGACTCGCACATCGAGCTTTCTGTCGTCGCGATGCGCTGGGCCGCCGCGGGTGCGATTGATGCCCTCCTCGATCGCGACATCAGTTCGCTCAATCGCAGCGTGCGTAACGAGGCCTACGGCCGCGGCATCCGCACGGCGCTTCTCGCCGAGCAGTATTCGCCGCTCAAACTCTGGTCGGTTCGCTCGCTCGCCGCGGGGCCACTCGCCTCCGCCGATGCCCGCGGACCTCGAGGGCTCACTCGCCGCTAGGACTCACTCGCCGCTAGGACTCACTCGCTTCTAGGGCCGCCCTGGCACGCGACCTGCACGTAAGAGTTCGCAAACACGAGTTCGTACGGCTCGCGCGCGCTCGTGATGACGCGCGCGCCGTTGAGGTGTTCAGGTTTTGCGTTTGCATTCGCAGGCCACTTCGCATTTGCCCACGCGGCCCAACCGCCGGGGAACTGCTCCTGCTCGCGCGCCCCGTACACGCCCGCGACGCATTCCGGTGCTCGCTTCGTCTCGCCATGCATCCACTGCACATCGTTTGTCGCCACGAGCGGGGCCATCAAGCGAATGTCGCTCGCGATCGTCACGCCCTTGGGCACATGCGCCTGCCCCTCTCGAGCGGCATTGGCGAACTCCGAATTCGGGTTGAGCGCCCCGGTTGCGATCCACGTGAGGGGAAGCGAGGTTGCGAGATACGCGGTCGACAGGATCGAGAGGGCAACGCCGAGGCGTTTCGTCCACAGCTGTGCTTTTTGCGGCGCTAGCGGGCGTTCGCGCAGCTCAGCCAGATGCGTGAGCGCAGCTCCCCGCACGTGCGGGAGGGTCGCAAGGAGCGCCGCGAACGCGATCGGCATGAGGAACGAGTTGTAGTGCCACTGCCAGGTCCAATAGTGCTCGACGGAGCCGAGGAACCGCCAGGCAAGCGTCGGAAGAAGACCGAGCGCAAGTGGACTCGTGACCCCCACGACGCCCATGAACGCCACGAACATGAGCACCGTTTGCCACTTCACGAGCGGCGTGAAGGCCTGCGTGAGCGGCGCAAAATTCTCTGTGTACACGTACGCGCTCGCGGGGCTCAGCGCCGGCAAAATCACCCAGGTGGCGAGGACAAACCACACGAGGCCCCACGCGGCAAGCAGCAGCGCGTAGCGGGGTTTCTTTTCCGACGTTAGCCTCGCAACCGTCGCGCGGAGCCTCTGCGAGGGGCTTCCCGCTTCGAGCCCCGGAGTACGCCACATCCACGCCATCGCGAAGCCGAGCATCATCACGGTGAGACCCAGATCTTCCTTGACGAACACAAGCGCGCCGATCCACAGGAGCGCTGCCTTCGATCGGTTCTCGAGGAAGGCGGCGAGACCGAATGCCACGAAGAGAACGGCGAACGCATACTCGTGAAACTGCACGTTCTGGCTACCTTGAAGCCCGAAGGAGAACGCGTAGCCGGCGCCGGCAAGCATGCCGAGCCGCGGACCGAGTTTCGCCATTGCGACGCGCGTGAGTGGGTACACGCTCGCCCCAAACAGCGCGGCCTGCGCCCACAGCAGCACGGCTGGTGACGGCCACAGCCACCACAGCGGCGCGAGGAGCGCGAGAACGGGGTGGAAGTGGTCGCCGAGTAGGTTGAAGTTGTCGCCTTTGATCGGCACGATCGGGGCATTGACGTGCGCATACTCCTTGACGGCTTCGGCGAAGATACCCAGATCCCAGCTCGGGAAGAAGTACGAGTCCCACTGGAGCATCGAGAGCCACCCGTAGAGCGTGGTCGCAGCGAGCGCCAGGCCGAGCGGGGCGAGGCGCATGGGGTCCAGGACCGCGTCGAGGAAGGAGTCGGTGCGAGACCGCGGGTGGCTGTCGCGGCCACCGTGTTCGGGTGCTGCGCTGGGAATGCTGCCTTCGCGTGCGCCTGCACTTGCACTAGAAGACTCGTTCTCGCTCGTGCATGAGCTGACGATGGCTGCGCGTGCGCGTCGGCGTGTGGTGCCTGTCGTGGTGCTGTTCGCGCTCGAGTTTGCGTCTGTATGCTCAGGGTGCGAAGTTGTCACGCGCCCCATTGTGCCAGGCATGCGCTTCGACGGGACCGTTTTTACGATGCGCATGCAACTAGACCCGGCTCGTGGTGGTCGGTTCTTAGCGTTGGGAGCGCCCTCGTTTCTTTTCCGCCCCCCTTGCCCCGCTTCTTGCGCTAGTTCAAGCGGCGATTTTCGCTCTAAGGTGGGGGACAGCCCCGCAACCCCCAATCAAAGCTGCCCTGCCGGCAGACCAGGGCGGCTGTGTGAGTATCGGACAATAGTGCGTAGTCCTCCAAGGGTCTGGACACAGGAGTTTTCCCCTTTCCTCAGTGGTGCGACCAGAGGGAGAAGAAACATCCACCCCGGTGCACCCGCTGCGGTGACAACGACCCATCGCCCGCAGCAGATGGCAATCGTTACGGTTATCCCTCTTTTTCAGATTCCTGTCCTCGGGATCAGAAAAAGACGGGGGCCTGTCATAGGTCAGTGAGCATGGCGTTCATCCGGTCAATCTCCGGTCCCTGGGCGTGAATAACCTCCTGGGCAAACATGAGGTCCGCGTCGTTGTGATCGGCGGAGATCTCCCCGTCCGCCTCAGTCGTCGCCGTGGTGGTCTCGGTCGTCTCAGCGGTAGTCGTCGCAGTGCTGGTGGCCGAGGTGGTGGCGTCGGTGTTGCCTGATTCGGTGACCTCAGCGCAGGCGGCCAGCGCCAGGGTGAAGGCCGCGGCGAGAGCGGAAAGAACAAGGGGGGCGCTTCATGGTGGAGCCTTTCAGGGTCATATGAGGGCAGTGGAGAGAAGCGGTGGATCAGTGGACGGCGGTGGATGCCGGAGTAGGCGTGGTGTGTTCCTCCTTCGACTCGGTCGGAGCCAGGTGAGCCGGATCCAGATCAATGCGGCGCAACAGCTGGGCGTTCAGGGCCACCACGATGGTCGAGGCAGACATCAAGATCGCGCCCACGGCCGGGGACAGCACGAACCCGATCGAGGCGAGCACTCCGGCGGCCAGCGGCACGGCGAGGATGTTGTAGCCAGAGGCCCAGATCAGGTTCTGGATCATCTTGCGGTAGCTGGCCCGGGACAGCTCAATCATCGACAGCACTGCCCGCGGATCATCACTAGCGAGGACCACCCCGGCAGATTCCATGGCCACATCCGTGCCGGCACCGATGGCGATACCGACCTCCGCGCGGGTCAGAGCGGGGGCGTCATTGACACCGTCACCGACCATGGCCACGCTCAAACCCCGGTCCTGCAGCTGCGTGACCTTGGCGTCTTTGTCCTGGGGCAGGACCTCGGCGAAGACCTCATCAATGCCTAAGTCCTGACCGACAGCGTGGGCCACCTGCTCGGCGTCGCCGGTGATCATCGCGACCTTCACCCCGCGGTCCTGCAGGGCTTTCACGGCGGCGCGGGATTCGGGGCGGATCTTGTCCTCGACGGCCACCGCACCGATGATCTGACCGTCGCGAACAATATGGAGCACACCGGCCCCACGCCCGGTCCAGGCGCTGGTGGTGTCGGTGAGCTCGGCCGGGGTGGTGAGGTTGAACTCGCGCAGCATGTTCGGCCCGCCCACGAGGATCTCAGCGCCATCGACAGTGGCCCGGACCCCCCGGCCGGAGGCGGCGCTGAAACCCGTTGCACGGATGTGCCGACGGGAGGAGGCCTCGGGATGAGCGGCCGCGGCCGTCACGATCGCGCGGGCCACGGGGTGCTCGCTGTCGGCCTCCGCGGCGGCGGCCAGGGCCAGCAGCTCACCCTCGGTGACGCCGACAGCTGCCGCGACACCGGTGACCGCGTGCGCACCCTCGGTCAGGGTGCCGGTTTTGTCGAAGAGCACCACGTCGATGGTGCGCATCCGCTCGAGCGCCATCCGGTCCTTGATGAGCACCCCGGATTTCGCGGCCCGCTCGCTGGAGATCGCAATGACCAGCGGAATCGCCAGGCCCAGGGCGTGCGGGCAGGCGATGACCAGCACCGTGACCGTGCGCACCACGGCATCGTCCGGGCTGCCGATGATGGTCCACACCACCGCGGTGATTAGAGCGGAGATTAGCGCGAACCAGAACAACAACGCCGCCGCCCGATCCGCCAGGGCCTGGGCCCGGGAGGAGGACTCCTGGGCGTCGGCAACCATGCGTTGGATCCCGGCCAGGGCGGTGTCCCCGCCGGTAGCCTCCACCCGGATGCGGACGGTGTTGTCGGTGGCCACGGTACCGGCGACCACCTTGTCACCGGTGTCGCGGAAGACGGGACGGGAATCGCCGGTGATCATCGCCTCATCGAATTCGGCGGCTCCGTCGAGGATGGTTCCGTCGGCCGGCACCCGGGCACCGGCCCTCACCAGCACGACGTCGTCGACGACCAGCTCGGAGATGGCCACGGTGCGGGTGGTCCCGTCGATGACTTTCTCGGCCTCATCCGGCAGCAGGGCAGCCAGCGCGTCAAGTGCGGAGGACGCGGCCCCGAGAGCGCGCATCTCCAGCCAGTGGCCCAGCAGCATGATGGTCACCAGCAGGGCCAGCTCCCACCAGAAGTCCAGGTCAAAACCGCCCAGCCCGAGAGTGGTGCCCCAGGAGGCGACAAACGCCACGGTGATGGCCATGGCGATCAGGAGCATCATCCCGGGTTGGCGGGATTTCAGTTCTTTCCATCCGCCCTTGAGGAAAGGCGTTCCGCCGTAGATGAAGATAATCGTGCCCAGCACCGGGGTGATCCAGGTGGATCCGGGGAATGCCGGGAGGTGGTAGCCGAGCAGGCGGGCGACCATGGGGCTGAAAATAACGACGGGAATGGACAGAAGCAGCGACCACCAGAAGCGGTCCCGAAACATTGCGGTGCTGTGTCCGGCGTGTTCGCCGTGACCATGAACGTGGTGGTCTTCGTCCAGGGCGGAGTGCGGGTGATCGTGGGGCATCGCCTGGTCGTGGGTGTCGGCATTTGCGTGGTGTTCGTGGCTGGCATGATCCGGGTGGTAGGTGTGGTCTGCTTCCGGAGCGGGGTGATCACCATGGTGATCGCTGGAATGGTGGGGAGTGCTCATGACGTTCCTTCCGCTCAACCCGGTCGGGTCGAGATGATGGGTAAAACTGATCAGGATAAGACGGTGTAGCCGGCCTCCTCGATGGCCCGGCGAACCATCTCCGGAGGTACGACACCGGTGACCTGGTAGCTAGGGGAGGACCCCCCTGCTGACGAGTCGCTGGCGGCAGAGATGGAGGCGGTGTCGGCACGTGAGGCAGGTCCGCAACAGCTGCAGCCGTGGGAGGCCATCGGCAAGAAGCGGGGCGGGGAGGTGATCATGGGAACGCTCCTACGGGTCGGTGGGATGCGGCGATACTGCTCTCGAGCGTATACCCCCCCGGGGTATATTTTCAAGGGGGGGGGGAGGGAACGGCCCTCACGCGGGACAGGGTGTGGTCACCGCGCAGCCTCCTCACTGTCGGGAGGGGACAGCGGGAGGCGGAGGGCAAACACCGCTCCGCGACCGGGTCCGGGGGAGGTGGCGGTGAGAGTGCCGCCGTGGGCCTCGATCAATGCCTTGGAGATAGTCAGACCGATGCCGGCCCCGCCGTCGTCCCGGCTACGGGCGGCATCCCCCCGGTAGAAGCGTTCGAAGATGTGTCCGAGCTGGTCAGGTGGGATGCCCTCGCCGTCATCGGCGACCTGGATGAGTGCGGTGGACGCCCCCTGTCGGTGGACGCTGATCCGGACCTGCCCGCCGGCCGGGGTGTGCCGTAGCGCATTCGACAGTAGATTGCTCATCACCTGGCCGAAGCGTTGCCGGTCCACGAGCACCCGGGCGGTGTCCGTAATGGTCTCGACCTGTAAATCGACACCTTTGTCAGCGTAAGCTTCCCCCGCGGCAGCAGCGGCGGTATGGAGCAGATCCCCGAGCCCTTCCTCCGCCAGGTCCAAATCGATCCGGTGTTCCTGGGCCCGGGAGACATCGTCGATGTCTTCCATCAACCGGGTCAGGCGGGTGAGTTGGTCAGCCATGATCGTGTGGGTGGCATTATTCCAGTCCACGACCCCGTCCTGGAGACCATCGAGGTAGACCGTGAGCACCGATAAGGGGGTGCCCATTTCGTGGGCCAGATCAGAGAGCATCTGGCGGCGGACCTGTTCGGTGTGTTCCAGCCGGTCGGCCATGGTGTTGAAGGCATGCGCCAGGGTGGTGACCTCGGGGCCTGCTTCTCCGGCGGGCACGCGGATACGGGAGTTGCCGGCCGTCAGGCTGGTAGCGGCGCGGGTGAGATCCTGCAGGGAGGTGCGCAGGCGACGCGATAACCACTGGCTAGCCAGCAGGGCGCTGATAAAGGCGGTGGGCAGGGCGACGGCCAGGGTGATCAAGTTGGCGTCCCGGTAGGCCTGCTCGGCATGGAACAGCTCCAGCGAGGGGTCCTCCGGGCCGGTCATCAACATATGATCATGGAACAGGGGCGGGCCCACCATCGTGGCCACGACCGCGGCCACCAGCAGGCCAATCACCATGACCAACACCTGGGCGGCCAGGAAGCGGAAGGTCAGGCCGGGTCCGTGATTCATGGCTGCCCCACCCGGTAGCCCACGCCACGCACGGTGTCGATAAACCCCCGGCCCCGGGTGTCGGTGCCGAGCTTGCGACGCAAGTTGCCGATATGGACATCGACGATGCGTTCATCACCGACCCACGTGGTGTCCCAGACCTCGGTGACCAGGTCGCGGCGGGTCAGCACCTGGCCGGGGCGCAGGGCCAGGGCAACCAGCAGCTCGAACTCCGTGCGGGTGAGCTCCACGGTCGTCTCCCCCACCTGCACCCGATGGGCGACGGGGTCAAGGAAGAGGTCACCAACGATCAAGGGGGTGGTCACCTGCGGTGGGGTGGTGCTGGTGCGCGGGCGGCGCAGCACCGCATGCACCCGGGTCACCAGTTCCCGGATACTAAAAGGTTTGGTGATGTAGTCATCCGCCCCCAGGGTCAAACCGCTGATCTTGTCGTCCTCGCTGCCACGCGCGGTGAGCATGAGGATGTAGCAGTCCGAGAAGGTGCGGATCCGTCGACACACCTCCAGACCGTCGAGTTCGGGCAGCCCCAGATCCAGCACCACAACATCGGGGGAAAAGCGACGGGCCTCGTCCACCGCCTGGGTGCCGGTGTG
Source organism: Dermabacter jinjuensis (assembly GCF_902381725.1). Classification (GTDB taxonomy): domain Bacteria; phylum Actinomycetota; class Actinomycetes; order Actinomycetales; family Dermabacteraceae; genus Dermabacter; species Dermabacter hominis. Next base: position 1,063,228 of record NZ_LR698963.1, read on the forward strand.
CGCCTGGCGGGTATCGAAACCGGCCCGGATGAGGTAGGAGGCCACCATCTGAGCCAGGGGTTGTTCATCATCGACGACCAGCACCCGCCTCGGGGGCGTGGCGGTGGTCGGTGTGCGGTCAGCCATAGACCCCAGCATCGCTCCGGCCAGGAGGGAATGCCACCCTCGCTCAGTGCCCGGCGGGGAATCTTCATCGAATCTTCAAACATCACCCTTCGACCGCCGTCACCCCTGTGCCCCACCCCGGGCCGGCGGCATCGCCTCCCCTGGTCGGTTCAGCAGGCGCCACCAGGGATTTCACTGCCTGCATCGCATACCCGGGGTGGGTAGAAGGACATCGCCCACGGCTGTGGGGTGGTGTCTCGGTGGTGACCCAGCCCACCGAATTCACCCCCTTTTCGCCCTGTTATAAGGCTGTGAACAGGGTTTTTGATTTCTAGTTCGTCAGGCATCCGTGCAAGATAAAGGTATGGCATCGGCCTTGATGCGGTGTCTTCTCACGGTCTTACCACGATCCAAGGAGATTGACGTGAAAAAACGAGCAGCGATCGCAACCGTCGCCCTTGCCCTCGTCCTCGCGGGGTGTTCGGCCGCCGACCCGGAACCCACCGCCAGCGAGACGGTGTCCCAGGATACATTCCTGACTACCCATGGCCTGGCCGACATGGACGCGGTGGAGATCATTGATCACCTCGACCGGCAGAAGGTCAATGAGCGTCCCACGGATCTGATCGCCTCGGTGCGTGCCGATGAACTGCTGCTCTCGAGCGATGACCAGGAGGTCGTGGTCGATCTTCCCGACAATCAGACGTATGTCTCGATCGCACCCTATCTCACCTCCACCCACGACTGCTTCTACCACAGCCTCACGACCTGCCAGGGGGAACTCGCCAATGAGGATATCCAGGTCACGATCACCGATGAGGCGACCGGTGAGGTGCTGGTGGACGAGACGACAACCACCTTCGACAACGGGTTTATTGGCTTCTGGCTTCCCGATGATGTCACCGGCCTGATTGAGGTCAGCTACCAGGGGCGTACCGGCACCGCGGAGTTTTCCACCACCGACGACGGTGCCACCTGTGTCACAGACCTGCGCCTGACGTGATGGCTCAGCAGGGTCCTCACCTGCGCTTGTCTCCGATGTCACTGAAATCTTGTACCAAGGACGGTTAAATTATGACGAACGCGTTTTCCCGACGACAGGTTCTGCTCGGCGGGCTCGTCCTCGCCGGCACTGGGACCGTGACCGCCTGCACCAGCGACCCTGGACCCGCCGCCTCGGCACCAGGTCCCTCCCTTCGCCCCACTCCCACCCCCACTGCGCTCGGTGAGCCGACGGTGCGCCGGACACTGACCGCCCGGCCCCTCTCCCTGGATATCGGCGGCATCGAAGCCAAGACGTGGGGATACGTCTCTGACACTGGGGATGCGGCCATTGAGGCCACCACCGGCGACGTCCTCCAGGTCGATATCACCAATGAACTGCCTGAGAGCACCTCCATCCACTGGCATGGCATCGCGCTCCACAACGCAGCCGACGGTGTGCCCGGCATGACCCAGGACCCCATTGAACCTGGCGAGTCTTTCTCCTATGTTTTTGAAGTCCCTCATGGTGGCACCTACTTCTACCATTCCCACACCGGCCTGCAGCTTGATCGCGGCCTCCACGCCCCACTGATCATCCGTGACCCGCAAGACGCTGAGGACCAGGACGTCGAGTGGACCATCGTGCTCGATGACTGGGTCGATGGCATTCAGGGCACTCCCGACGATGAACTCGACAAGCTCACCGGAATGGGTTCGGGCGACCATAACGGGAGGATGGGAATGGGAGGTCACGGCCAGATGATGCACGGTACCCCGGACCGGGTACTGGGCGGGGATGTCGGCGATGTGATGTATCCGCACTACCTCATCAACGGACGTATCCCCCGTGCTCACCGGACCTTCGAGGCTCGCCCGGGCGACAAGGCCCGCCTGCGGTTTATCAACTCCGGCGGTGACACCATCTTCAAGGTGGCCCTCGGTGGTCACCGCATGACCGTCACCCACACCGACGGCTTCCCTGTCCAGCCCTGGGAGACCGAATCGATCTACCTGTCGATGGGCGAGCGTGTCGACGTCGAGGTCATCCTCGGCGACGGCATCTTCCCGCTCACGGCTTTGGCGGTGGGTAAGGACGACCGCGCCTTCGCCGTCATCCGCACCGCCGGCGGCCAGGCCCCCCGCCCGGATGTCGACTTCCCCGAGTTGTCGTCCACCGGACTGCTTCTGTCCTCCCTGAAGCCAGCAGACCGTGCACTCCTGCCCGAGGGCACACCAGACCGAGAAGTCAGTATCGACCTGGGCGGGCAGATGATGCCGTATGAATGGAGCATTCTCACCGACGGCCAATCCTCCTCCGCGACCGTGCAGGGGGGCCAGCGCCTGCGGATGGTCATGCGCAACAGGACCATGATGCCCCATCCCATGCACATCCACGGCCACACGTGGGCGCTGCCCGGCAGCGGCGGGCTACGGAAGGACACCGTCCTTCTTCGCCACGGTGAAACCATGATCGCCGACCTGGTCGCTGACAACTCCGGTGAGTGGGCATTTCACTGCCATAACGCCTATCACATGGAAACCGGGATGTTCAGCTCGCTTCGCTACGAGTAATCCCCACAGCAGGGTTGAAAGCCGAGGTGGGCAGAGTCGCTACAGACCACCCGCCTGGTAGCACGATGACTTTCCTCGGTGTTGTGGTCTTCCGGGACGACCAGAACACCGTCTTCTTCCCCACCGCCCCGGAATAAGGAGATCTAAACCATACCGAGCACACCCCGCAGAGCCGCCATCGCGGTGACCTATCCCTCGATCTACGATCCGCCGTTTCGTATTGCTGCGGCCCTGGGTGGGGTGTCGACCTCGGTCATCCCGACCACCATTGTCCTGGACCGAAGCCACCGCCCGGCCGCGGTGTTCCTGAGGGAGGTCACCGCCGATGACATCCTTGATGTCGCGCTGCCGCTGGCCGAGGAGGCACCAGCATCATGATCGTTGATGTGATGGCGCAGTTGGCGATCGGCCAGCAGTTCGCCGACGCCGCGGCCACCTCCTGGCGCGTCATGAGCGCATCCGGCTCCGACGCTACCCAGGCAACCGTCGGACCGTGCACGTGCACGCATGTGCGCAACCGAAGGTGAAGAAAACCGCAAAGACACCACCGAATCAGGCTGGATAACGTGGTTGTCTACACCTTGAGGGTGGGGGAGAAGGGCAAGAGCGGGCGCACACGGCCACCAGTGCCTATTGTGGGAAATATGATCGACCTGCTCGTGAGCTCCCCGCTGCTGACCCTCATCGTGACGATGGCACTCGGCACCCTGGTCGGTGCAATCCCTTTCGGCCCCCTTAAATTTGGGCCGGCCGGCGCACTGTTTGTCGGGCTCGCGATCGGTGCCCTCGACCCGCGTCTCGGTAGCGACCTCGACCTCGTGGAGTCGCTCGGCTTGGCGCTCTTCGTGTACACGATCGGTATCGCCTCAGGCGCATCGTTCTTCAGGCAGCTCAGGGCACAAGGGTCACTGCTCGTGGGTGGGGTGCTGCTCCTCGGGGTCCAAGCGGCACTGTCGATTGCGGCGGGTTACCTTTTCGGTTTTGGCGGTCCGATGGCAGCCGGTATGTTCGCCGGTTCCGGAGCGGCGACGCCGGCGCTCAGTAGCGCGAGTGCGATCGTGCCGGGGGAGACCGCTCCCGCGGTGGGCTTCGCGATCGCGTATCCGCTAGCCGTCGTTCTCGGCATGCTCATCATTCCGCCGATCACGCGCTCGAAAATGAGCGGGAAAAACGATCCGTCGTCAGTGTCCGCGACGGACCTTCTCGACATCACCGTCGAGGTCGAGCGCACGATGAAGATCAGCAAGATCCCCGGAATTGCCTCATTGCCGGGCAAGGCCGGCGGCGACCTTCGGATTTCTTACCTGCAGCGCGGCGACGAGATTCGCGTTGCTCACCCTTCGGAATCTCTGCACGCGGGGGACCGGGTCCTCATGGTCGGCGTACCCGCCGCAGTCCACGAGGCCGCAACGCTCCTCGGGCGCGAAAGCGATACCCACCTCGCGAACGACCGTACGAAGGTCAACTTCCGCCGGTTCATCGTCTCGAACCCGCAGCTCGCTGGTCGCACGGTTGCCGATCTTCACGTGCCCACGCGTTTCGACTCGATCATCACTCGCGTGCGCCGCGGCGATACGGATATGCTCGCCCACGCCGAGATGACCCTTCAGCTCGGCGACCGGGTGCGCGTCGTCATGCCGCACGATCGACGCAAGGAACTTACGGAGTTTTTCGGTGACTCCGAAACTCGCATCACCGAGGTTGATTTCTTGAGCCTCGGGCTTGGAGTTGCCCTCGGCATCATCGTGGGCTTCGTGTCGCTCTCTATCGGCGGGGCAAAGCTTGCGCTTGGGAGTGCGGCGGGCCCACTTGTCGTAGGGCTCGTTCTCGGATATATGGGTCGCACAGGCCCGATCGTGTGGACTCTACCCACGAGTGCAAACCTCACCATTAGGCAATTTGGTCTCTTTATGTTCCTGGCATCCGTCGGACTCAAAAGCGGCCATGCCTTCGCCGGGACTGCGTTCTCCGTGACGGGTGTCTTCGTGGGGATCGCGACCTTGCTGACCCTCGGCATTGCACTGCTCGCCCTGTGGGGAGTGGGGGCAGCACTCGGTCTCAGCGCGGCCCGAACCGCGGGTGCCGTCGCAGGTTACGTGGGCCAACCGGTGTTGCTCAATCACGTGAAATCGTTCGTGAACGACGAGCGAACCGACCCTGGCTATTCGGCAATGTTCGCCGCCGGGATGATCGCCAAAATTCTGTTTGCTCAAGTGATCGTGCTCCTCTAGGGCATTTTTGCGCCTTCGCACACGACCCCTCCAGCCCCGGCGCGTAGGTTCATCCCATGATTCCATTTCTCGAGATCATGAACGCGCACAAAAAGATCATGGTGAAACCCGAGGACGCGCTCGCAGGTCGCGATGACTACCCCTTTCCGCTCTCGCGTGACCACCTCGTACTCGGCACCGACATGCTTGGTGAGGGGGCGCCGGAAGGATCTGGCGAACTGCTCCTCGCCGGTGGCTGCTTCTGGGGTATCGAACGCATCATGTGGCAGATCCCGGGCGTGTGGACGACCGCGGCCGTGTATGCCGGTGGATACACGCCCCACCCCACCTACGAAGAGGTGTGTTCGGCAAAGACCGGTCACGCCGAAGCCGTGAAGGTGATCTACGAGGATGAGCATGCGCTCCTGCGTGTGCTCACCGAGTTCTGGCAGCAGCACGACCCGACGACCGAAAACCGCCAGGGCAACGACATCGGAACGCAGTACCGAAGCGCAATCTTCTGGACTGATCCGGCGCAAGAGCGCATCGTTCGCTCCTCCCTCGATGCGTACCAGGAAGCACTCACCGCCGCCGATCGCGGCACCATCTCCACCGTGGTAGCGCCGCTGAGCGAGGCGGGTGCCGGCACCTACTACTACGCCGAGCCCGAGCACCAGCAGTACCTCGCGAAAAACCCAGCCGGCTACTGCAATCACGGCTTTAACGGCGTCGCGTGTTCCCTCGAGGGCGCCGTTTAAGAGTCGATGGCCTCCCGGGCGCGCCGCAACGCTTCACGCTCGGTGACGCCAAGTTGGCGGGCGAGGGTCTGCACATCACGAAATTCAGGTCCGACGGTGGCCACGGAACCGTCGGACCGCACCGACACCTTGACGGCCACCTCCACGCCCTCAATCTCGACTTTCTCAAACCTGCGCGTACGAATGCGCCGGTCGAGCGGGGCGTACCGCACGCCGAGTGAGCCGGTGAGGTCGAGGAGGAGGTCGGCGAGGCGAATCTCCTCACCCTCGCGGGCGAGCGCGTGAACGGTCACGGCGGGGCGGCCGTGCTTCATGATGATGGGCGTGAGCCAGCAGTCGAGCGCGCCGGCCTCGAGCATCGAGTCGATGATGCCGGGCCACAGGCGGGGATCGGCGTCGTCGACGTTGGCTTCGAGCTGGATGACTCGCGTGGGCGTCTCGTGGGCGTCACGCATGCGGATAGCTTTCCCCGAGAAAGATGCGCACGACGTTGGGGCGTCCCGGCGTGTCTTTTGTGCCGGCGCCGATGCCGACGGCGCGCGTCACCATGCCCGGCATGGGGCCGTAGCTCGTCGCGAGGCCGCGCATGAGGGCAACGCCCGTGGGGGTTGCGAGTTCGCCGATGCCTGGGGCGACGCCTGACGGGGGCGCGGCCGCCGCGTGTGGGCCGCCCGCGGCGTGCTCGGGCAGCGGGTGTTCGTGATCGTGCTGGTGACCGTGCTCGTGATCGTGCGCATGAGGGTGCGAGTGGGCATGGCCGTGGTCGTGACCGTGCGGGCGGGGAGGCAAAAGGTCGCCGGCGACCGTCGGCCACCCCTCGGCGAGGTAAGCCGTTGCGGGAACCGGCACCGGAATATCACCGTGAGCGGCGCGGATGCGGCCCGAGCCGACGGCGATCGTGCTGCCCGTTGCCTCACCGATCCCGAGTTGGCGCCACGCCTCGCATGCGCCGATGACGTCGGCGATCGAATCGAGTGCGCCGACCTCGTGGAAGTGGACATCCTCGGGATCGATGCCGTGAGCGCGGCCCTCCGCTTTGGCGAGCATGCCAAAGACGCGCAGACCGAGGTCGATCGTGCGTTCGTGGACTGCCCCTCGTGCACTCTCGAGCATGTCGCGGATCGAGGTCCACGTGCGGTGCGGCGGGTTTTCGACGAGCAGTTCGACGTCTACTTTGAGGCTTCGCTGCCCGCAGCGGTCAACGGTTCGTTTCGTGAGCTTTACGGAGCCGGGGATGAGGGCATCGAGCACGGATTGGACGCGCTCGAGGTCCGCTCCCGCATCGATGAGGGCTCCAAGCAGCATGTCGCCCGCGATGCCTGCGGTTGCGTCGATCCATGCGATCGAGCCGGAGGGGGAATCAATGTGGAGGTCGTCGCTATGTCCCATGGCAACCGATTGTAATCCGCGCGATAATGGGCAATATGAGCGAACGAGTTGATCACGTGAAGCCCATTCCCGCATCTTTGGTGAGCGCCGCCGCTCGCATCGGCGGCCCCGACGAGACGCTCACCGACGAGCAGATTTCGAGATTTGTCGCCGAGCAACTCGCGACAGCCGATCTCGATGGCAAGCGCGTGTGCGTGATCATTCCCGACGGCACCCGCTCCGTGCCGCTTCCTCGCGTGATGCCCGCCGTTCACAACGCGCTCACGAACCGCGCTTCGCACATCACGGTGCTCATTGCGCTCGGCACGCACGCCGCGATGAGCGAAGAGAGCATCGAGCGGATGCTCGGCGCCGAGCCTGGAAAGCTTAAAGACGCGTACCCCGCGTTCGAGATCCGCAACCACGAATGGGACAACGACGAGGAGATCGCCGACCTCGGTGAGATCGGTGCCGACACGATCGCCGAGCTCACGGGCGGGCTTCTCACGGATGTTCCCATGCGCGTGAACATCAATCGCCACGTCGTCGAAGCGGACGTCAACCTTATCGTCGGCCCCGTGTTCCCCCACGAAGTCGTGGGATTCTCTGGCGGCAATAAGTACTTCTTCCCCGGCTGCTCCGTGCACGACGTCATCGACATCTCGCACTGGGTGGGGGCGCTCATCACGGCGAGCCGCATCATCGGTGCGCTTGGCATCACGCCCGTGCGAGAGCTCATCGACGCGGCAAGTGCACGCATCGAGACGACCAAATACTGCCTCGCGATGGTCGTGCGCTCGGCGAGCAGTGACCTCCACGCGATGAGCTTCGGCAGCCCCGAGAGCGCCTGGGCCGCGTGCGCGCAGATTTCGGCTCACACGCACATCCGCTACGTTGAGGCGCCCTACAAGCGGATCGTCGCGATCATGCCGGAGATGTACGAGGACATCTGGACGGGCGCGAAGGGCTTCTACAAGCTCGAGCCGGTGTGTGCCGACGGTGGCCAGGTCATCATCTACGCCCCGCACATCACCGAGGTTGCCGCCATGCATCCGGGCCTTCGCGACATCGGCTACCACAACATCGAGTACTTCACGAAGCAGTGGGACCGCTTCAAGAACCACCCGTGGGGCGAACTCGCCCACTCGACGCACGTCACGGGCCTTGGCACGTACGACCCCGAGACCGGCGAGGAGAAGAACCGCGTGCGCCGCGCGTTTGCCACGCAGATTTCTCCCGACGTGTGCGCGGAATACAACGTTGAGTACGTGGATCCCGCCTCTCTCGACCTTGAGGCGCTGCGTAATGATCCCGACACCCTCGTCGTGGACCACGCGGGTGAAGTTCTGCACCGCCTCGCGAGCGAACGGCAGCCGCTGTGAGCACACCGCTCACAAGCGTGCCTCAGCTGACCGGAGACCTCGCCGCGCGGGCCGACGCTGCCATGGGCGAGCTCGCCCAGCATGAGCGCGTCGGTATCGCCTATTCCGGGGGAGTCGACTCCGCGACCCTCGCCGCGCTCGCACTGCGCGCCCTCGGGCCCGATCGAGTCGTGGCACTCCTCGGCGTCTCGCCCTCGCTTGCGCGGCGCGAGCGCCGGATCGCGCACGAGGTCGCAAAAACGATCGGCGTGCGCGTTCACGAGATAGAGACGCACGAGGGAGAGCGCCCCGAGTACGTGGCGAACGGCGTGGACCGGTGCTTCTTCTGCAAGGACGAACTGTTCACGCGGATCGATAGCGAGCTCCTTGATGAGCTTCGCCTCGACGCCGTGGCCTACGGCGAAAACGCCGACGACGCTAAACGGCCCGACCGTCCAGGCGCCAGCGCCGCAACGAACCATGCGGTGCTCAGGCCCCTCGCGAGCGCCGGCCTCACCAAAAGCGACGTGCGAGAAATTGCGCGTGCCCTCGGCGTCCCCGTTGCTGAGAAACCAGCCGCGCCGTGCCTCGCCTCGCGTATCCCGCACGGCGAGGAGGTCACACCCGCAAAACTCCGCCAGGTCGAGGACCTCGAGGATGCCGTTTTCGACCTCGGCTTCAGCGATTGCCGCGCGCGCCACCACGGCCGCGTCGCCCGCCTCGAATTGCCGCGAAACGAGCTCGCCCGCGCCGTGGAACCGGAGGTGCGGGCCGCCCTGGTCGCCGCCGGTAAAGCAGCAGGATTCGCCTACGTGAGTCTCGACCTCGACGGTCTCCAGTCGGGCGCGTTTACCCTCAGCATCATGAACGCGAAGGGAACGCTATGAGCGCGCACAAGGGGGCCGACGCCTCCCTCGCCAGCATCGCTAACCTCGATTTTGACCGCGCTAGCCGGCGCGGCGCACCCGAGGCGATTCTGTGCGACGCGAAAAGCACCGATCAGCTCGTGCGCATTGCCCGCGCGATCCGGCAGCGTGCACGCGACACGGGTACGGCGCCCACGCTTGCCACCCTGTTCACCCGCCTCGACACCGATAAAGCCGCCGAACTCGGCGAAGAATTGCCGGGCTTCTTCTTTGACGAAGAAGCGTCGATAGGGGCGTGGCCGGCGTCGGAACCGACCCCCACCGGCGGGCTCGTGACCATCGCATGCGCCGGCACGAGTGACCTCCCCGTCGCGCGCGAGGCGGAGCTGACCGCACGCTACCTGGGCCGGCCCACGCGGCTCATTCCCGATATTGGGATCGCGGGCCTACACCGGCTCCTTGAACGCTTGCCTGAGCTGCGTGAATCGGCGTGCATCATCGCCGTTGCGGGCATGGACGGAGCACTTCCCACCGTGATCGCCGGCCAGGTCGCGTGCCCCGTCGTCGCGCTGCCCACGTCCGTGGGCTACGGCGTTGCCGCAGGAGGCATCAGCGCAGCCCTCACGATGCTTTCAGCGTGTGCGCCCGGCATCGGGGTCGTCAACATCGACAACGGATACGGCGCGGGGCACCTCGCCGCGCAAATTGCACGGTGGGCGCCCCGCGATACCGAGTAGTGAGTGCGCGCACTCGCTAGGTGAGAACTCCGAACACGCCCGGCAGGAACAACGTGATCTGCGGGATGAACATGACGAGCAAAAGCCCGATCATGAGCGCGATAAAGAACGGCACGAGCGCCTTGATGACGGGTTCTACGCGCACCCCACCCACTTTCGAACCCACGAACAGCACATTGCCTACGGGCGGCGTGATCGTGCCGATGCACAGGTTGTACGTGATCATGAGACCGAAGTGGATCGGATCCACGCCAAGCTTTTCAGCGATAGGCAGGAAGATCGGCGTGAAGATCAGGATCGCGGGAGTAGGATCCATGAAAGTACCGACGATAAGCAGAACTGTCATCATGATGAGCAAGATGACAATCTTCGAATCGGCTAGGGATAGCAGTGCGTGCGCGACCGTCTCGGGGATCGTCGCGTAGCTGAGCGCCCAGCCGAGCGCAGAGGAAACCGAAACGAGCAACATGACCACTGCTGTCGTGCGGGCCGAGGCCGCAAGGATTCCCGGCAGGTCTTTGAGGTGTAGCTCCCGGTAAATGAGGCCGAGCACGAAACAGTAAGCGACCGCGATCACCGCAGACTCTGTTGCCGTGAAAATGCCGGCAAGCAAACCGCCCACGACAATCACGATCATCAGAATCGCCGGCAGGGCCCTCACAAGCGTCATACAGGCCACCGCAAAAGGAACGCGTTCTTGGGCGCCGCGCAATTCGGTGCGTCGCCGCGCGGCAAGAAGAATGACTGCGACGCACGCGAGCACCCACACGATCCCGGGGCCGTAGCCCGCAACAAATAGCGCGGCGACTGATGTCGAGGACACGAGGGAGTACACGATCAGAGTGTTCGACGGCGGGATGAGCATGCCCGACGGTGCAGAGGCCACATTGACGGCCGCAGCGAAAGCCGGGTCATACCCTTCGCGGCGCTGACGAGGATTCATCGTCGTACCAACGGCAGCTGCCGACGCCACGGCGGCCCCCGAAACCGAACCGAAAAGCGCATTCGCGACCACATTCGTGTGTGCGAGGGAGCCCGGCAAACGGCCCACGAGAACTTTTGCCGCATCGATCAGGCGCGTGGCAATGCCGCCACTATTCATAAGGTTGCCGGCGAGAACGAAGAACGGGATTGCGAGCAACGTGAACGAACTCGAACCCGTAAACATTCGCTGCGCCGCAACGAACACAGCGGAGTCGGCATCGAGCACAGCGATCAGCGCAATCACCGACGGCAATCCGATAGCGACGGCGATAGGAGCGCCGATGAGAATGAGAAAAGCGATGCCAAGAACGAGAATCGAACCGGCGAGCATTGCGGGATCCACGGCTCACACCTCCGTCGTGTCGATCGAGCCACCGACGCTTCGGTGCGCTGAATGGGGGCCCGCATCTGCGCTCTGACGAGGAATCGCAGGGGCGGGGATGCCGTCGGAAGCCTGGGGCTCGAGCGATGCGAGCACACCGTGCTTTGACGCGTCAATGAGGTCCATGATGGCTACGACAACGACGATCACGCCGCACATGGGAAGCGCGAGGTACATGTGGCCGATCGTGACCGGCAATCCTGGGATCGTCTGGGTCCACGTCAGCCCTACGCCGCGGATGCCGCCCCACACGAGGCCGAGTCCGGCGAAGAGTGCGATCGCGACCTCCACCAGAACCGCGAGAATCTTTTGCACGGCGGGCGGTGCAAGGCGAGACACGATATCGACGGCCACGTGCCCGCGCTCCGCAAACACGAACGCCATCGAGAACAACGTGAGCCACACGAGCATGTACTGCGCGACGGTTGTTGACCAAGTCGAGGGCTGGCCGAGGAGTTGGCGTGCGATCACCTGCCACAACACCACGAGGACGAGCACCGCGAAGATGGCGATGCTGATCCACTTGAGAACCTCGATGATGCAGCGGCGAACTGAGGATGTAGGAGCATTGGTTCGGGTAGGGGCGCTTGCGGTACTCACTTCGACGCTCCCTTCGCTGATTGGTGTTCGCGGATTTTCGTATAGAGCTCTTCATCCTCGGAGTTCGAGAGGAACTGTTCGGCCACCGAGTCGATTGCCGGGCCGAACGCCGAGGGATCGATCTCGTGGATTGTCGAGCCGGCTTCTTTCATCGTGTCGATGGCCTTTTCGGTCTCGGTGTTCCAGAGCTCAACGAAATAGTCTTGCGCTTTGGTGAAGCAGCTCAGGAATGCTTCGCGATCCTGAACACTCATCTTCGTGAGCGTGTTTTCGCCGGCGACGATGTAGTCGAGACCCACGAGGTGGTTCGTGAGCGTGAAGTGCTTCGCGACCTCATAGTGGCGCTGCGTCACGTAGCTAATCTCATTGTTTTCCGCGCCATCGAGCACGCCTGCCTGGAGGGCGGTATACACCTCGCCGTAGGCCATCGGCGTGGGGGAGGCCCCCATTGCACGCATGAGCGCGATGAAAACATCGGACTCCTGTACGCGGATCTTCTTGCCTTTGAGGTCGTCAGGGGAAGCGACGGGAGTATTCGTGTACAGGTGACGTGATCCCTGTGTAAAACCGCCAAGGACACGGATGTTCTTTGACTCCACAAGTGACTCGAAGAGCTCGCCCACGATCGACTCGTCCTTGAGAACAGCCGCCTGATGGTCGCTATCGGTAAAGACGCCGGGCAGGTTGAGTGGGCGGAAACGAAGAGACAGGTTTTCCATCTGAGGGCTTGAAATGGCGGCCATATCCACGGCGCCATCGGCCACGAGCTGAACGACTTCCTGCTGGGCACCGAGGCTCTCGTTCGCATACACTCGCGCGCCCCAACGGCCATTCGTGGCTTCTTCAAGAAGTTCACTGAATTTCGTGAGCGCGATGTAGCTCGGGTGCGTTTCCGTTTGATTGAGGGATATGGAAAGAACGTGATCTGTGCTCACGCTACCTTCCGCCCCTCCGCACGCCGCAAGCATGCTGGCTGCGCCGGCTGCTGCTGCAAAGCCGAGAACAGACCGCCGAGAAACGGCGAGGGAGGGGCGACGGTGACGTCCATCCACCCCTGTAAAAGGGTGCATTGAAGCCATATAAATCTCCTTTGATTTCACACGCTGCTCGTTGGCTAACAGCTATAGAAGCCCCATCGCGCCCGGGAGCCACAGGGATAGCGTGGGCACGAACGTGACGACGAGCAGCATGAGGAATAGTGCTGCGAGGTACGGCAGGAGCCTCGGGATGACCTTCTCGATCGTCGTGCCCGCGAGGCTCGTGCCGATGAAGAGCACCGAGCCGACGGGCGGGGTCATCGTGCCGATGCACATGTTGAACACGAGCACCACGCCGAAGTGGACCGGGTCCATGCCGATGCCTTCCGCGATGGGGAGGAAGATCGGCGTGAAGATCAAGATCGCGGGCGTGATGTCCATGAACGTGCCAACGACGATGAGGACGATGTTGATCAGCAGGAGGATCACGATCGGGTTGTCGGAAACACCGAGGAGAAGCTCGCTAATCGCTTGCGGCATGCCCGTGTAGGCCATGACCCAACTCATCGCCGAGCTCGCGGCGATCAGCAGGAGGATCACGCCGGTCGTGCCGATCGTGCGGGCCATGATCGCCTTGATATCGCTCCACGTGAGGCTGCGGTACAGGAGCGAAAGGATGAGGCAGTACGCGACGGCGATGCCCGCACCTTCGGTCGCGGTGAAGATGCCCGCGACGATGCCACCGACGACGATGACGATGAGCAGAAGCGCCGGAATGGCTTCGAGGATGGTCTTACCGGCCTGCGCGGCGCTCACGTGTCCCGAGGTCGGGTACTTTTTGCGGATCGCATACACGAGCGCAACCGCGATCACGGTCAGGCCCATGAGGATGCCCGGCACCGCACCGGCCATGAACAGCGCCGCGATGGAGGTACCGCCCGCGATCATCGAGTACACGATGAAGGCCGTGGTCGGAGGAATGAGCAGGCCCGAGGGGGCCGACGCGATATTCGCTGCTGCGGTGAACGCGGGGTCGTAGCCACGCTCGCGCTGCTGCTTGCTCATGGTGCCGCCGATTGCGGCTGCCGCGGCGACCGCCGAACCGGAAAGGGCGCCGAACAGCATGTTGCCCACGATGTTCGTGTGCACGAGCGAGCCGGGAACACGGCCCGTGACGAGTTCGGCGAGCGCGATGAGGCGCTTGGCGATACCGCCGTTGTTCATGATGTTGCCCGCAAGAATGAACAGTGGGATTGCGAGCAGCGTGAACGACTCGAGGCCCGTGTTCATCTTCTGCATGACGACGAAGATGGCCTGGTCGGGCGGCAGAATCATGAGGATGCTCGCGAACGCGGCAACGGAAATGCCAATGGCGATGGGCACGCCAACCGCGAGCAGGAGGAAGAAGGTGCCAAACAGGAGCAGGGTGACCGTCATGGTGCTCATGCGCGGGCCTCCTTAGTCTCGGTGGGGATATCTGCGGCGGCTTCGGCCACGAGCGTCTCGTCGTCGGCGCCAAGGTCGGTGTCGGGCAGGGTTTCGCCCGTGACGTCCTCCCAAAGGTTGATGATCTGAGCGAGCACCATGAAGACGCCGCCGACGGGGGCCGCGCCATAGGAGAGGCCACGAGGGATCTGGAGGATCGCGGATGGCGCATCCAGGGAGACGAGCGTGAGCTGCGTACCGCCCCACACGATCACGATCGCCGCAAAGGCGAGCGCGAGTGCGTCGACGAGGATCATGACGATGCGCTTTCCAGCCTCGGGGAGGCGGTCGCGGAAGAATACGAGAGCCATGTGCTTGCGGTTGACGAACGCGTATGCGCCGCACAAGAAGCAGGCCCACATGAGCGAAACGGTGACGAGTTCCTCGGTCCAATCGGCAGGATCCGAAAGAACGTAGCGCGTGAACACCTGGATGATCACGAGGAGCGCCATGGCAGCGAGTAGAACGCCGGCGATCACGAACAGGGCGAGAGTGATGCCCTTCTTGAGCTTGAGCATGGTGTCGTACATGGCCTTTACGCCCCCTTGCGTGCGTGCTCAATGGCGTCGAGCACGGTGCTCACGCCGTCGTACTTGTCAACAAACTCGGGAACGATGCCCGAGGTAAGCTCGCGGAACGGCTCGCGGTCCACGTCCTTCACAAATGTGACTCCCATGGCTTCAGCATCCGTGATGGCCGTGGTGATCGCCTCACTCCAAATGGTCTTGTGCTGCTCGGTGGAGGCAACCGCCGCTTCGCTGAGGACTTTTTGGTGATCGGCATCGAGGAGCTTCCACGTTGCCTCACTGAACGAGAGGACGTCGGGAATCATGGTGTGCTCGGTGTAGGTAAAGACCTTCGCGACCTCGCCGTGCGCGGAGTCGGTCAGGGCGGTCTCATTCGATTCGGCGCCGTCCACGAGACCCGTTTGGAGGCCCGTGTAGATTTCGCCGAACGGCAGGATGAGCGGTGTGCCGCCGAGCTTGCTGATGAGTTCGGTTTGGGAACGGAAGTTCTGCACGCGGATCTTGAAGCCGCGCAGGTCGTCTGGCGTTTCGATCGCCTTGTCGACCGTGTAAAACGACCGCGCACCCGAGGTGTAGTAGGTGAGCGTGCGAAAGCCGTCCTCCGTGCTCGAATCGAAGAAGGTGCGCATGTCACCCGAATCCATCGCGCGATAGTAGTGCTCCTCGTCGTCGAAGAGGAACGGCAAGCCAAAGGCGTTGTAGCCGGAGGAGTACGGGGCGATCGACGGTGCCGCGCAGCGCACGATGTCGACGACACCGCGGCTCAGCTGTTCGATCGACTCGGTCTCGCTTCCGAGTACGCCGTTGCCGAACACCTCGATGCCGATGTCTCCGTTCGAGCGTTTATTGACCTCGTCGACGAAAATTTCGAGGGCCTTCGAGGTGGGGTGTTTGTCGCCCAGCGTGTGGGCCATGCGCAGTTTGACCTTGCCGTCCTTCGTGAACTTTCCGGATGAGCATCCGGCGAGCGCAGCGGCGGACAGCGCGGCGGCCCCGAGGCCGAGCGCCGATCGTCGTGTCATGCGACGAGTCATGTTGCCTCCTTGCAACGGTCGAGGGGAGGGGATTTACATGCCGATCATGTCGAATTGTTCGAACGAGACCACGATCGTGTGTTCGCTCGAATCCCATGGGGTTTTAATGCGGACGGTGGACGTTTCGAGATCGTAGAGCCACACGGTGGCCTGCGAGTCGAAGTCGCTCGGGTGCAGGGCGTGCGGGATCTGCTCGCCGTCGATGCTCACCCAGAAGGGTGCCTGGCCGTGGGAAATGGCCTGGAGTTCGAGCGTCGTGATGCGGGTGTCGAGGTCTCCTTCGTGGGTGAAGGTATAGACGGCTCGGTCACCGGCGGTCATGGTCACTGTTGTCGAAGAATAACGCCCGCGCGTGTAGTCCATGCTCACGCCGTCGTCTTCATAGAGCGTGAACTGGCCGTCGCGTCCCGGCGCGGTGACGAGTGTGAGGGCGTCGACCGTTTCGGTCGACACGCTCATGTGGTCCTCGCTTGCGAGCGGGACGATGCCACCTTCACGCACGAACGTGGGGATCGAGGCGAGCGTGACGGGGATGTCGTAGCTGCGCCCACCTTCGTAGCGTTCGCGGGTGGCAAGGTCGTAGAACGTTTCGTTCGCGGGGAACGTGACGGTTTTCGAGTCGGCGCCCTTGTCGACGACGTTCGCGATGAACAGCGAATCGCCGAGCATGTAGTTCACGCTCTCGTCCCACACCGCGGGATCGTGCTGGAAGGCACTCACGAGCGGTTCCGCGATTGGAAGTCCCGTGCGGTGCGCGCGCTCCATGAGCGAGTACAGGTACGGGAACAGGCGGTAGCGCAGTTGGATCGCCTCTCGCACGAGAGGAGTGAGGCTCGGGTACATCCACGGCTCTGTCACCGTGTTGTCGCTGTTGACGGAGTGGATCGAGAAGCGCGGCTGGAAGATACCGTTTTGAACCCACCGCACGAACAGTTCCCCCTCGGGCGCGGGGCCGTGGAAGCCACCGATATCGCCGCCCTGGTTAGCAACGCCCGACAAGCTCATGCCGAGCATTGTCGCGATGTTGCCCTTGAGGGTTTCCCAGCACGTGTGGTTATCGCCCGACCACGTTTGCGCGAATCGCTGGATTCCCGCGTAGCCCGCGCGGCACACGATGAAGGGGCGCGCGTTCGGGTGTGCTTTTCCGATCGCGTCGGCGGTCAGCGAGCACATAATGTTTGCCATGATCGAGCGCGCCTCGGCGAGGGGAGCACCGTAGCCGTCAAAATCGCAGCGGGCATCCTCGTCAACGATCGAGTCATACTCGCAGTTATCGTTCCAAATTGACGCCGTGCCGAAGTCGAGCATGTTTTCGGTGAGGTCTTTTTCCCAGCGCTCGCGGGCCTTGGGGTTCGTGAAGTCAACGAGGTGGCCGGGGCCGCCCCACCAGCGCGCGGGTGCCGGCTCATCCGACTCGGAGGCGCGCACGAACACGCCGTCCTCGATCAGCTCGGGCATGCGCGGGTGGACGTTCAGCACGCCGGGCTTGACGTTTGGGGAGACGACAATGCCGCGCCGCTTCGACTCGGCGAAAAACGCGGCCGGGTCCTTGAAGCGTTCCGTGTTCCACGTGAGTACGCAGCGCTTGAGGCCCTCGTCGGTTTCCTGCTGGCAAAAGCCCGAGGAGAGCTGGAAGCCGTCCATCGGGATGTTTTCACGCCGTGCGTGATCGTAGAAGTTGAGGATTGCGTCGTCTGCATCCTTCGGCAGCTCGGGGTAGTACATCGAGCTGCCGAGGTAGCCGAGCGCGGCGGCGGGAAGCATCGCCGAGGTTCCCGTGAGGAGCGTGTAGCGAGTCACGACCTCGCGGACGCTCGGGCCGGCAATGAGGAACAGATCAATATCTCCGCCGTCGGTGCGGTAGGTCGAATGGGCGGGCCAATAGTTCGAGTGGGAGCGGCCCATGTCAAAATCGCACGCGAACGTGTTGTGGTAGAAGTATCCGACGGCTGCCCCGCTCACCTCGTTCGCCTTGATGTAGAACGGGATGTGCTTATAGAGGGAATCGGCCCTCTCAGCGTCGTAGCCGAGGCAGTCCTGGGCGCGCATCGTCATGAACGACTTCGCCTTGTTGAACTCGCCGGTTTTTTCGCCGAATCCGTAGAAGTGGTCGCCCGCGGCAATTTCGCTCGTGTGGATGCGCCGCTGATTGCGGTCCAGTCGGTACCCGCGATCGATGAGATCGGCGTGGAGGAGGGTGCCGTCGGAATCGTAAACCCGGAGGCGGAAGGGCTCCCGGTCGATCTCGATCCTTAAGCGCTCCCCTCGCACGGTCACGGTGGGAGAATCGGGGTCGTTATCGAGGGTGAGGGGGGAGGGTGCGAGTCGGGTGCGTTTGGCGCCCATGTAGTCGTCGAGTTCATCGTGCCAGGCCGTGGTGACGAGGCTGTAGGACGCCTCGCGGAATGCGCCGTCATCGGTAAAGCCCGCGCGGATGCGAAGAATCTCGGGTGTGACGGCAAGCAGACGAATGGGGGCGGCATCCGTGTGGAGGGTGACGGTGGCTCCTTCCTGTGTGCTGGAAAGGAGCGTGGTGGCGTATCGCATCTTCGGGATCCCTAGTCGCGGCGGCATCGTTGATTCCTGACTCGATCAGGGTTGCACATATCGCGGCGTTGTGCAACCGGTTGCCGTCGCGCTGGCCTCGGGGGTAGTCTCGACGTGACTGCACAGGACAACGACGTCGTCGAGAGCTCAAAATGCCGAACGAACACCCCGCACCACCGCGCCGCACACCCGCGCGTCGCGTCACGATCTACGACATCGCGAAGCACGTGGGAGTGAGCGCCTCTACCGCTTCGCGTGCCCTTCACAAACCCGGCCGCGTCAGCAAAGCCACCGAAGAGCGCGTCAAGGAGGCAGCAGCAACGCTCGGCTACCGCGCAAACCCCGCCGCTCGTGCCCTTCCCACGGGCCGCACTGGAACCATCGCACTGCTCGTTGCCGACATCACGAACCCCGTGTCATTCGAGATTGTTCGCGGCGCCGAACGCGAGGCAGAAAAGGACGGCTACGTACTCGTCACGTCCGAGTTTCGCGAGGACCACGTGAAGGAAGCCTCGCGTGCCCGCTCCCTCGCGCCTTCGGTTGACGGTTTCGTTCTCGCCAGCTCCCGTTTGGACGACGACGCGATTGCGACAATCGCGGCTCTCAATCCCGTGGTCACGATCAATCGCGAGTCGCCGTCGGCCTTTTCAGTCCTTGCGGATCACGAGCCAGCCCTGCGAGAACTCGTGCGAATCCTCGCCGCAGAGGGGCACGACCGCCTTTGCTACCTCGGAGGCCCCGAGAGCTCGTGGACGAACGCGAAGCGCTGGGCGGTCATCGAAGCCGCTGCCCGCGACGAGCAGATCGAGGCCCTCACGATCGGCCCGAACCGCCCCACCCGCGAAGCGGGGCAGCGCGCTCTCGACGCGGTGCGGGATACGGGTGCGAGCGCCGTGATCGCCTACAACGACATCATGGCGATTGGCCTGCTCACCGCCGCACGAGACGCTGATCTTCGCATTCCCGAGGACTTTTCGATCGCCGGCATCGACGACATTTTCGGCTCCGACTTCACCTGTCCGCCGCTCACCACAATCGCCGCACCGCTCGAAGACATGGGCGCCGCAGCCATCCGCCACGTTCACGCCGCGCTCAGCGGCGAGCGCGATCGTGGAACCGATAGGTACCCCACGCAGCTACTCATGCGAGGCTCCGTCGGCCCCGCACCCCAACCGAAAGGGAGAAAGTGACAGTGACGCTCGACCTCAACCCCGACCGACTCTTTCCCGCCGACCCCGAAACGCGCGCCCTCGCACGCGAAATCTATGCCGAGGTGAAGGACCTCCCAATCCTTTCCCCGCACGGACACGTGGACCCGCGCCTCCTTCTCGACAACGAGCCGTTCGCGGACCCCACCACCCTGTTCCTCACCTTCGACCACTACGTGTTCCGTATGCTCCACGCGAACGGCGTCAACCTCCGCGATGTAGGCGTGGGCACCGCCGATCCTGTCGATCCGCGCGAGGCCTGGCGTATTCTCTGCGCGAACTGGCACGTCCTCGAGGGAACCGCGAGCGGCTACTGGCTCACGGATGAATTCGTGTCGCTCTTCGGCATCGACGAGGAACCTAGCGCGCAAAGCGCCGATCGGCTCTACGACCAGATCGCCGAGAAACTCGCGACCGAAGAGTTCCGCCCGCGTGCCCTTTTCGCGCGGTTCAAGATCGCCTTCCTCGCGACGACCGACGACCCGCTCGACGACCTCGAGGCCCACGCCGAACTCACGCGCCTGCACGAGGCCGGCGAGCTCTACGGCCGCGTCGTTCCCACATGGCGCCCCGACCGCTTCCTCGACCCGAACAAACCCGGCTTCACCGAGGCCGCGACCGCGCTCGCGGACAGCGTGGGCGGCGACCCGCGCTCGCTTACGGACTACCTGCGCGCCCTCAAGGCCTCGCGCGAACGCTTCATCAAGGCCGGCGCGATCTCCGCCGACCACGGAGTGCCGACCCCGTACACGATCGACCTCGACGACGACGCACTCGAGGCGCTCCTCGTGAAAGCGGTCGATGGGACGGCGAGCGAGGCCGAGAAGCGCGACTTTACGGGCGCGATGCTCGTGCGCTGCGCCCAGATGAGTGTCGAAGACGGCCTCGTCATGACGCTGCACCCAAGCGTGTTCCGCAACCATTCGACGGCGACGTTCGAGCGGTTCGGTCCCGACACCGGCCACGACATTCCCGAGCAGATCGAATACACGCGCAACATTCGCCCGCTTCTCGAAAAGGTGGGGCTTGAGGAGGGCTTCCACCTCGTGCTTTTCGGTATCGACGAAACGATGTATTCACGCGAAGTTGCCCCGCTCGCAGGCTTTTATCCGAGCGTGTTCATCGGCGCCCCCTGGTGGTTCATCGATGCGCCCGACGCGATCATTCGCTTCCGTTCGGCGATCACCGAAACCGCGGGATTCACGCGGGGTTCCGGTTTCATCGACGATACGCGCGCGTTCCTCTCCATTCCTACGCGCCACGACATGGCGCGCCGCTGCGACGCGGCGTTCCTCGCGCGCTACGTCATGGAGGGGCGCCTTCCCAAGTCGAGCGCGCTACGGATCATCCGCGAGCTCACAGTTGACCAGCCCGCGCGAGTCTTCAAACTCGAATCGATGCTTTCGAAGGGAGAGAAGTGATGACTGTTCTCAGCCGCGACGCCGATCTCACTGCCAAGGGCGGCCTCGAGCCGCGCCCCGTGCGTATTGTCCACTTGGGCCTCGGAGCGTTCTTCCGCGCCCATCAGGCGTGGTACACGAGCGAGGTGGATGACGACGGCGAATGGGGATTCTCCGCCTACACGGGCCGTAGCCCCCGCGCCGCAGAGGAACTCTCGGCCCAGGACTGCCTGTACACGCTCATCGTGCGCGGGGCCGAAGGCGATGATGCGCAGGTCATGTCGGTCATTTCCGAGGCGCACGCGGCGAACGACCTCGAAGGTTTGTGCGCAGACCTACGCTCGCCCGACGTCTCGCTCGTGACCCTCACCGTCACCGAGGCCGGGTACGGCACCGACGCGAAGGGTGCGCTCGACCGCGCCAACGACGCGGTCGCGGCAGATCTGAAAGCGCTTGAGGAGTATGCCGCGGGCACGGCCGGCGAAGGGGAGTCCGACGCCCGCCTGCCCCAGCTCGAGACCGCCCTCGCGCGTCTCGTGCTCGGCCTCGACGCGCGCCGCCGCTCGGGAGCCGGCGCGATCACGATCGTGCCGTGCGACAACCTCCCCGGCAACGGCCCGCTCACGCGCGGCGTGATCAATGAATACGCGGCGTGCCTTGGCGCCGAGGCCGCGACGTGGATCAAGGACAACGTGTCGGTGACCTCCACCTCGATCGACCGGATCACCCCGAAGGCGACAGACGCCGATCGGGCAACGGCGCAGGAGCTCACGGGCCTCGAGGACGCCTCTCCGGTCGTCACCGAGCCTTTTGCCTCGTGGATTATCGAGGGCGAGTTCGTGGGCGACCGTCCCGCCTGGGAGAAGGCCGGGGCGATCTTCACAGATGATCTCGAGCCATACGAAAACCGCAAGCTGTGGCTTCTCAACGGTGCGCACACTCTGCTCGCGAACGCCGCCGTGAATCGCGGCTACGAGACCGTCGCCGAAGCGATTGGTGATCGAGAGGTGCGAGCAGAGGTCGAGGCGCTGTGGGATGAGGCCTCGCGCTACCTCCCCGACTTTGTGGAGGCGAATGCCTACCGTGAGGCTCTTCTCGAGCGCTTCGAGAATCCCCACATCAAGCATCTGCTGTCGCAAATTGGCAACGATTCGCTCGCGAAGCTCCGCATCCGCATCCTGCCGATTGCTCTCAAGGAACTCGAGGCGGGGCGCGGCGCCACTGGTGCCGTGCCCGCGATCGCCGGATGGATTCGCCGCCAGCGCGATGGTGTTGCCTCACCCGATGCGCAACAGAGCGCGATCGATGAGGCCAGGGCGAAGACCGGCGACGGGGGCGTGGAGCGCGCCCTCCTTGAGCTTCTCGAGCCAGAGCTCATGAACTACTCGGAGTTTGTGGAGCGCGTGATCGAGGCGGCCTAAAGCTTCCCGGCCGGTGGCGCGCTCGCGATGAGGGTGGAGAAAGGGAGCAGAGAAGGCGGCTAGCAAGGTTCGGCGATGATCGCGACGCGGCTGCCACCGGCCCGCGTGGCGATGAGCGTCGCCGCGCGCGGTGCGCGCCGATCAAGCTTGAGCTCGCTCCTGAACCTTGCCGGATCGATATCCATGCCGCGCTTTTTCACCTCGAGCGTGCCCACCTCGAGCTCGCGCAGCCTGGCCGCGATCTTCTTGGTCGTGAACGGCATGACCTCGCGCACGCGAAACGCCCGCGCGAGAGGCGAATCGAGAGCCGCTCGCGAGGCATCATCGCTGCTCAGGTAGGCGATCGAGTCGTCAATCGTGTGTGCGCCAATCTTTCGCGCGAGCGTCCCCAGAAGGCCCGCGCGAATCACCGCGCCATCGGGCTCCCACAGGTACGCCCCATTCGAGCCCACGGGAGGGTTGCGCAGCTCGGCCTCATCGTTCGAATCGGGCACGAGTTGGGCCGGGCGACCGTCGGAACCGAGCACGAGGGCTGAGCGCGCGATCACGGCGCCCTCAGCGAGGGCCCCGACGGGTCCGACGGTTGCCTCGCTCGGCACCGCGAGCGCACCCTCGCCGACGCGCCTGGCGAGCGGGCCGAAGTACATGCACGCCTCGAGAACCTGGCCGCGCCAACTGACCCACTGCGTCTCCGTGCCCGGCACGAGGTGCTCGTGATCGATCGCGGGGGCGAGCTTTGCCCCCACTGCGCCAACCTCATCGGCTACCGCGCGAACGAAGGAGAGCGGCGGCGTGGCCTCCTCGGGGTCGTGAATGCGCGCCGTGCGGCCGCGGCGGCTCTCGCGGCGTGCGGGGTCGAACCACGCGCCGTCGAGGTGTGAAAAATCGACGTCCTCGGCCCGACCAAGCGTGATGCGCGCATTCGGAAAGGGTCGCACGTTCACCGTTGCGAGTGCCGCCGTTTCCTCATCGCAGTCCACGCCCAGAACTTCGAGGCCGAGGGCCGCCTTTGCGATCGTGTCCCCACCAAGCCCGCAGCCAAGATCCGCCACGCTCTGCACGCCCGCGTCGCGAAACCGCGCCGCGTGATGAGCCGCCACCTCGAGGCGCGTGGCCTGCTCCAGCCCGTGCGCAGTGAACAGCATGCTCGAGGCGAAATCGCCAAACTTGTCGCGGGCCTTCGCGCGAAGACGTGACTGGGTGAGGGCCGCCGCGATGAGTTCGGGGGAGTGGCCTTCGCCGCGCAATCGCTGCGAGAGCGCAAGAGAGCCCTCCTCGGAATACTCGGGAAGCGAGTCGAGGAGGGCCATGCCCTCGGGCGTGAGGAGCTGCGAAAGACCGTAAGAACTCATGCCCTCAAGGCTACGCGACGGGCTACTTGAGCGAGCCCGCGCTCAAACCACCAACGATGCGGCGCTGGAACACGAGCACCATGATGATGAGAGGAACCGTCACGATCACGCCCGCCGCCATCTTCGTGCCGTAGGGAGTGTCGAACTGCGAAATGCCCGTGAACTTCGAGATTGCGACGTTCGCGGTCTGCATCGCGGGGTCGTTGACCATCGTGAGAGCGATGAGAAACTCGTTCCACGCGGCGATGAAGGTGATGATCGCCGTCGTGAAGATGCCCGGTGTCGCGAGCGGGAGGATGACCCTCACGAACGCGCCGATACGGGTGGTGCCATCGACCATCGCCGCCTGTTCGAGCTCCACGGGAAGCTGACGGAAGAACGCGTTGAGGTTCCACACGGCAAGGGGGAGCGCGAAACTAATCGTTGGCAGGATCATCGCCTGGTAGGTGTTGATCCAGTTGATCGGCGCCCAATCGTAACCGCCACTAAACAGCTTCAAGAGGGGAACAACGAGCGTGATCACGGGGAACATCGACGTCGCGACGATCGCGAACATCACGAGGACTTTGCCCCAGAAGTCGAGGCGCGCAAGCGCGTATGCGCCCGCCGTCCCGAGCAACAGCACGAGGAGGGTGGTGCCGCCCGCGACAACAAGCGAGTTGAGAAGTGCTCGTGCGAAGTTGTTGGAGGGATCGAATACGGCCTTGTAGTTCTCGATCGAGATCGGATTCGGGATCAGATCGGTCGAGCGGCCCATGCTCGGGAGTCGCAAGGAGCTCACGAGCATCCAGTAGAACGGCGCGAGGCAGTACACGAGGATGAACGCGACACCGAGACCGACGATAATCTTGGCGCCAGTGTTGCCCTTGTGCTTCTTGGGCGTGACGGGCGTGCGCGGCGTCTCGTTTTCGGATGCAGTGTGGGTGGCGGCGGTGCTCACGGCATGCTCCCCTCGGTCACGGTGGTGTTTTTACTGGCAACCAGGCTCGGCCGCTTCTTGTTCTTCTTCGGTTTCTTCTTGGCGCTGTCCCCGAGTACATCGGCCCCAAGCACCTTGATGAAGACGAAGGCTACGAGGCAGATGTAGCAGAACAGCACAATCGAATACGAGGATGCCATGCCGTAGTTGGTCTTGGTTGCGGCATCTTGCGCAAGCATCGAGAGGGTCTGGCCAGACTTAAGCCGGCCGAGCATCACGTACGGCAGATCGAACATGCGCATGGCGTCGAGCATGCGGAACAAAACGGCCACGACGAGCACGGGGCGGATCATGGGAAGCGTAATGCGCCAGAAGGTTTGCCAGCGATTCGCGCCATCGACCTTCGCCGCCTCGTAAATCTGCTCGTCGATAGTCTGGAGCCCCGCGAGGGTCAACAGACCAATGTACGGGGCGGTCTTCCAAATATCAGCGATGAGCACCGCGGCCTTCGCTTGCCACCCCTCGGTGGTCCACAGCACCTGGTGCTGGATCAGCTTGTTCGCAATGCCGTTCGCGTCAAAAATGAGCTGCCACATGAGGGCCGAGACAACCGTCGGAATGGCCCACGGGACAAGAATCGACGCGCGGATGAGGCCCGTGGCACGCATCGCACGGGCCATGATGAGGGCCATGGCAACGCCGAGAACGGTCTCGATGCTGACGCCAATAATCGTGAAGAGCGTGGTGTTCCAAAAGGCATTCCAGAACCCGGCGCCCGCGCCGACTGACGTGAAGGCGTCCATGTAGTTCTTGAAGCCCACGAAGGTATCGCCCTGTTGAATGAAGCCCGTCTCGGGGTCAATCCCACCGTTGGCGACGAAGAAGGACTGCCACACGGAGAGCACGAGAGGGAAGCCCACGACGACCGCCAGAAGGACAAGCGTGGGCAAGAGGAGTAGATAGGCGAGGCGACCTTCGCCTTTCGAGATGTCGGAGCGAGACATGCAGCGTTCCCTTCAAAGGGTTGAAAGCGGATCGGGCCCGCGGCACTGTGATGAGCGCCGCGGGCCCGATTCATAGCGTTTAGGCCTGAAGTTCCTCGAGGGTCTTCTGGAGTTCGTCGAGCGAAGCGTCGACCTCCTTCTCGCCCGAGAGGACGCTGTAGGTGGCCTCTTGGATCGCCTGCGTGACATCGCCGTACTTGACGGCTTGCGGGCGCGACGTGCCCTTGTCAATCGCTTCCTTGAGCGTCGTGAAGAACGGGTATTTCTCGAGAACGTCGGCATCCTCGTACACCGCGGCGTTGGCCGGAGCCTGCGAGGTCGCGAGAGTCCATTCCTTCTGCTGAGCTTCCTCGACCATGAAGGCGATGAAGTCGATTGCGGTGCCCATATTCTTGCCGAACGCCGAAATCGCGTAGTTCAAACCACCGAGTGCCGCTGAGCCCTCTGCGCTGCCGATCCCCGGGACTGGGCAGACGTCGAACTTGCCGTTGATCTTCGACGAGCCATCTTCAGCATTCGCGAGATCCCACACGTACGGCCAGTTCTGGAGGAAGGCAAGGCGACCGTCCTGGAAGGCCTGGCGGCTTTCCTCTTCCTTGTAGGTGAGGGCCTCTTCGGGGATGAACTTCTTGTCGAAGCCGTCCTTGACCGCCTTGAGGCCAGCCTTCGCCTCATTGGAGTTTGCCTGGGGCTTGCCTTCCTTGTCGAACAGGTCTTTGCCCGCGGACTTCGCGAGGCCCGTGAGCTGCACCGTGATGCCTTCGTACTTCGAGTACTGCGAGCCGAAACCGAGGGTGTCCTTGCCCTCTTCGGTTCCGCGGATCGCTTCGATCATCTGGTACATCTCCTCGAAGCTCTTGGGCGGCTCGTTCGAGCCAGCCGCCTGGAGGAGGTCCTTGCGGTAGAAGAGGAGCTCGGCGTTCGTCGTGTAGGGCACGGCGTAGAGCTTGTCGAAATACTTAGCCGTATCCACGGTCGAGGGAATGAGCTTATCGAGCTTGAACTTATCCTCGGGAAGCTCGACCACCCACTGCTGGGCAGCGAACTCGGCCGTCCACACGACGTCGAGGCCGAGCACGGTGTAGGCATCGGACTTCGCCTGTGCGTTATTGATGAACTGCGAGCGCTGCTCATCAGCCGATTCGGGAAGCTCGACGAGCGTCACCTTTTCATCGGCGTGGTCCTTGTTCCACTTCTCGAGGAATTCCTTGAGCTTGCCGGAGGTGTCTTTACCGGTCGCGAAGGTGATCGGACCGCGCTCGTCAAAATTGCCCTTGGCGCCGCTCGCGCCGCCGGCTTTCGAATTGTCATTGGAACACGCAGCGAGACCGGCGACAGCAGCACCAGCTGCGGTGGCCGCGAGGACTGAACGACGGCTGGGGTTAAACATTGGGGATCCTTCCACTCTTATCCGAAAGCAGCGTTGCATCCGGGCCCGGGCAACGTTACTCCGGGTGTGCTCCCATTGTAGGGCACGTGAGGCATGCATCACGTATCGGTCAACCACCACTGGCGCGTTCGCGAGCGTGTACGTTGGTGAGCAATGATCCCGCTGCCACGAAAGATGTCGATATGCACGTGAGCCTCGACGAATGGCGCGCGCGAGTGACTGCACTCGCCGCCCTTGCGCCCGACCATACCGAAGACGCCCCGCTCGCGGGGGCGCTTGGCAGGAGGCTCGCCGAACCCCTGACCGCCCGTATCCCCGCCCCGCAGTTCCGCATGAGCGCAATGGATGGGTTTGCCGTGAGTACGCGCGAACTCGGGTTGGGAGAGGGAGCGGCCGACGCTTGCTCCGCTCAACTCGAGGTCACGTGCGACATCTCTGCTGGCAGGGCAGTCGTCGGAAAACGCCGCCCGGGAACTGCCGCGCGCATCATGACGGGCGGCCTGCTGCCCGATGACCTCGATGTCGTGATCCCGGTCGAGTTCACGGATGCCGACCCCACGGCGGATCGCGCCCCCGCGCGCATTACCCTCGCGATTGCCGAGGCCGAACGCACCAAGGCATTCGCGCCGGGTCGCCACATTCGCGAGGTCGGCGAGGAAATTCCCGAGGGCGATATGCTCGCGCGCTCCGGCGACATCGTGACCCCCGAGCTGATCGGGATCGCGCTCTCGGTGGGGGTGACGCATGCGCGACTGACGAAGCCGCGTAGGGTCGCGATCATCATGACGGGCGACGAGCTCGTGACCGACTTGCGAGGAGATGCGGGTGCGCGGCGCGGCGCCGTGCTCGAATCAAACGGGCCGATGCTCGAGGCGGCATGCGCGCGCTTCGGCGCTGAGGCAAGCATCCATCACGTCGGTGATGATCCCGCAGAACTCATTGGACTCGCGCGCTCCATCGCACCGCGGCACGACCTCATCGTGACGACGGGTGGTGTCGGCTCTGGCGCGCGCGACGTTGTGAAAGCGGCATTCGGCGAGGGCTTCGGCGCCACGCCAGGCCTCAACTGTTCCATCTTCGAACACCTCGCGATGCGCCCCGGAGGGCCGCAAGGCGTGGGGCGACTGCCCGTCGACCATGCCGAAGGCAGTGCCATGATCCCCATGGTGCACCTTCCCGGAACCCCCGTCGGCGCCTTCACGGCGTTCCACCTCTTCGTCGCGCCACTGCTCGGCGCGCCCTCGCAACCCATCACCCTCCCGCTCGAGAACGTGCGCCGCAACGATAGCCCCCTCAAGGCCGGCGCAACCGTGAAACCCGCCCACCTCTCGATCGAGCACGGGCGCGTGATCGCAACCCAGTGCGAGGGCCCGCGCCTTCGCCCGTTCGCTGAAGCGAACGCACTTCTCATTCTCGAACGCGACCGCGCACGCGTCCTCTCGCTCGGCGGGAGCCTCGGTAGTCGATAGGCGATAATGGGTACGACCCCAAGTGAAGGAGATGCACTCATGAGCCCCAAGGCCGACGATCCGGCAATGATCGAAGCCCTTCAGCGTTTTATCGACGCCTCCGCCGAGGATTCCGGCTTCACCCCGACCTTCACCGAGGACGACCGCGACCTTATCCTTTCTCTTACGGGCGTTGCCGCCCACACCGTCGTGCGCCCCGCGGGGCCCTTCGCGGCAATGGCGGTCGGCTACCTCGTGGGTAGCGGCCGCGCGAAAACGTGGGCCGATGCTCACGACCAGGTGAAACGCTTCGTGCGCGCTTACATCGGCGATCCCGTCGAAGGCGACCAGTGACGCCCAACTTCGATACCGAAGGCGAAAAACCCATCTCTCTGCGTCCCGCGAGCGCACTGTGGATTCCCGCTCTCACGTGGGCGATCATCGCGTTCCTCCTGGCCGATGCCATCCTCAAAAACCGTTGGGACACCGTCCTCCAGTTCGGTCCGTGGCTCGCGCTCGCCGCCTCTCTCGTGTGGCTCGTCCTGTTCTCACCCGCGACCCTCGTCTACCAACGTGGCGTGGTCATCCGCAACGTTTTTCACGAGTACAGCGCGCCCTACGGCGCAATCGACCACATCGGCCTTGGCGCCATGGTCTCGATCCGTGCCCGTACAGAAAGTGGCACGACCCGTACCATTACCGCTTGGAACGCTCCGGGAATTGGGCGCGATAAACCTGCCGACGCCCACGTGCGAATCTCCGGCCGCGACCGGCGCGTGGGCCGCCAGCACATCGGCCCCGCCGAACGCCTGCGCAACGATCAGGAACGCTCACCCTCGCGTGTTCTCGTGAGCGCGTGGGAGGCATGGCAGATCGCGCACCACAAGGATTCCGACGCCAGCTCGATCTTCGCGACTGTCCAGTCCCACGTGAGGATCATCCCCCTCGCGATCCCGGTTGCCTTCCTCATCCTCGGGGTGCTGACCTGGGCCCTCTAGCGTCGGCCCCCTCGATCGCGCGCATACGAAACGGGCCGGGCCTCACCCTCCTCGAAAACCCGTGGAGAGCGAAACCCGGCCCGTAGCCGGAAAACCGATCAGGCCTTCTTGCCCACGGCCGTCCAGTCCGTCGTCTCGAACTGCGCAGCGCCAACGTTCACGAAGCCCTCGGTGAGGCCAATGATCGTCGGCGTCGCGTAGAACGGAAGCACCGTAAACGCGCCAAACTGCTCCTTCGAGAACTTGTTGGCGATCTCCACGCGCTTGCTCGGGTCAAGCTCCGAGTGAAGCTCCTTGTTGAGCCCCTCGAGGCTCTCCGGCGCGAAGCCCGTGAAGTTCTGACCCGAATCCTTGAGGAACACGTTCGTGCCCGACTGCTCCGCAAAGAGCGTGCCGCGCCACCCGAACGAGACCGCAGCAAAGCTGCCCGGGATCACGTAATCATCAAAGTACTTGTCGGCCGGAACGGTCTGAAGGTCAACCTTGAAGCCTACGGCGTTGAGGTTCGTCATGATCTGGCGTGCACGATCCTCGCTCGACTTCGTCTCCGCCGGAATGATGAGCGAGAACGCGAGCGGCTTGCCGTCCTTCTCGTACACATCGCCATTCTTCTTGTAACCGGCTTCCTCGAGGAGCTTCGCGGACGCCTCCGGATCGAACTTCAGGTCGCCGAAGGAATCTTCGTAACCCTCCTGACCAGGCATGTAAATGTAGTTGTTCACGAGGATCACGGGCGACTCGAGCGGCTCCATGACCGCACGAGCCACGGCGTTGCGGTCGATGCCGCGGAAAATCGCCTCACGAACCTTCGCGTCACCGAACGCGCCGTCAGCGCCACCCACGTTGAGCGTGAGGTGCGACCACGAAAGGCCGTTCGACTTCTGAATCACGGCATCCTTGCGGCCCTTCGCCTGACCGTAGGTATCGCCATCGGAAATATCGATGTAGTCGAGCTCGCCGTTCACGAACGCCTGCGCCTGGTTCTGCTGGGTCGTCACCTTGAAGATGATCGACTCGAGCTTCGGGGCACGGCCCCACCACTTGTCATTGCGCTTGACGGTGATCACGCCGCCGGTCGCGTCGATGTTGTCAATCGCGAACGGGCCGCGCGTGAGGGTCGGTTCGGTCGACAGGCCGTTAAACGCCTCGGGCGTTGCCGTGACTGCCTTCGGCAGGCTCGGGTAGAGGTAGATGTTCCAGAACGGGAACGTCTCCGCGTACTCGATCTCCGCCTCGAAGTCGTTGATCTTGCGGATCTCTTTGATCGAGCTCCAGCCGGTCGTCGAAGCGGTCTGGTACTTGTCGTTTTCCCCGTTCTGGGCCTTCTGCTGAGAAATCAGGTCATCGACCGTCACGGGCGTACCGTCGCTCCACACGGCCTTCTCATTGAACTTCACGGTGACGATCTGCGGATCCTCGCTCGTCAGCTCAGCCGACTTGATGTAGTCGGGATCAGGCTTGGCTTCGCCGTTTTCGGAAGCCTTGAGCGGGGTCTCCGGGCAGACGGTCTCCATGATCGCGGAGAGAGAAACCTCGTTGCCGTCGATGTGGCTTTGGTTCCAGTTCGCGGGAACCTGGGCAATGGCGATCGTGAAGGTGCCGCCGTCGGCGACCTGATCGTAGTCAACGCGCTCCCACGCGGTCGACGGCAGCTTCATCTGCTCCTCGACAGCCTTGTCGTTAGCGGCGTTTGCCTGCTGTGCCTGTTCCTCCGCGCTCTTTTGCGAGCACGCCGTGAGGGCTGCGGCAGCGCCGGTGAGCGCGGTGCCCTGGAGGAAGAGACGACGGGTGCTAGTGAAAGCCATGATGGCCTTTCTCGAGAGGGGGTAATTCCACGTTAATGTTATCCACGTTTCATCGGTATCTCGGACATAAGGCCTGCTGAGAGGGCTATTTGTGGGGTAACGAACATTGGAAATGAACAAAAGTGACCCCGCTTTTGCGCGTAGGCACAAAAGCGGGGTCAGTTCGTGTTGGCGCGCTAGCGCGATGAAGGCTTAGCCCTCCATACCCTTCTTGTAGCCTACCGCCGTGTAGTCCACGGTCTCAAACTGCGCGGAGCCAATATTCACGAGGCCTTCCTTCAGGCCGGTGATGTTCGGCGTCGCATAGAACGGGAGAACCGTGTAGCTCGAAGCGACCTGCTTCGAGTACTCGTTCGCGATTTCGCGGCGCTTGTCCTTATCCAGCTCGGTCTGGAGGCGCTTGTTGATCTCGTTGAGCTTCTCATCCTTGAAGCCGGTGTAGTTCTGGTTCGAATCCGGCAGGTACGTGTTCGAGCTCGACAGCTCCGCGAGGAGGGTGCCTACCCAGCTGAACGTCACGAAGTCGAAGCTCTGCTTGAGAACGTAGTCAGTGAAGTACTTGTCGCTCGGAACCGTCTTGAGATCGACCTTGAAACCGGCCTGGTTGAGGTTCGTCATCACCTGACGTGCGCGATCCTCGTTCGACTTCGTCTCTGCGGGAATGACGATCGAGAACTTGAGCGGCTTGCCGTCCTTCTCGTACACGTCGCCCTTGAGCTCGTAGCCGGCGTCTTCGAGGATCTTCTTGGCCTTGTCGATCTCAGCATCGCCCGAAAGATCGCCGTCGAACGAATCCTCGTAGCCCTCCTGGCCAGGCATGTAGACGTAGTTGTCCTTGAGAACGATGGGCGCCTCGAGCGGTTCAACGACGGAACGGCCCACGGCGTTGCGGTCCACGGCGGCGAAGATTGCCTTGCGCACCTCGACGTCTTGGAGCACTCCGCCACCACCGTTGACGTTCATCGTGAGGTGGGTCCAGGTGAGACCGTTCGAGCGCTGGATCTGTGCGCCCTTACGGCCCTTCGCCTGGCCAAGCGTGTCGCCGTCGGCGATGTCAATGATGTCGATCTCGCCGTTCGCGAACGACTGCGGCATGTTCTGCTGAGTCGTGACCTTGAAAATCACCTTCTCAAGCTTCGGGGCGCGGCCCCACCACTTGTCATTGCGTTCCAACGTGACGACGCCGCCGTTGCGGTCGATGTTCGTGATCGTGAACGGGCCGCAGCCCGGAACCGGGTCATTTACGTAGCCGGTGTTGAAGGCTTGCGGCGTCTCGAATAGCGCCTTCGGACCCGAGGGATAGGTGAAGCTCAACCAGTCGGGGAACGCAGTCTTGTACTCGATCTCTGCCGTGAAGTCGTCCTTCGCGCGGATCTCCTTGATCGAATCCCAGCCCTGCGTGGTGACGGCCGAAAATTCCTCGTTTTCGCCGTTGCAGGCCTTCCACTCGGCGATGAGATCGTTCACCGTCACGGGAGAACCGTCGTTGTCCCACACGGCCTTCTTGTTGAACTTCACGGTGACGATCTGGGGATCCTCGCTCGTGATTTCAGCCGACTCGACGTAGTCGGGATTCGGGCTCATCTCGCCCTTCTCGTTCGCCTTGATATTGGCGCCAAAGCCCTTCCATTTCGAGACTTGCGTCGTCGACACTTCGTTGCCGTCGATGTGGCTGGGGTTCCAGTTCGCGGGGATCTGACCGATCGCGATCATAAGCGTGCCGCCGTCGGCAACCTGCTCATAATCGAGTCGCTCCCACGCGGTCGAGGGAAGCTTCTCTGCCTCCTTCGCAGCGGCATCATTCTTCTTCTTGTTCTCGTTTTTCTGCTCCTCGGCGCTCTTCTGCGAGCAACCGGCCACGGCGGCAGCCACACCGGTGATTGCCGTGCCTTGGAGGAAAAGTCGGCGAGTACTCGTGATCTTCATGGTTATCTCACTTCCTGTGGGAAGCCGCGGCCTGTTTAAGGGAAAAGGGGGTTATGGTACGCGGCAAAATTTTTCTACTGGTCGTCCACTAGACGCCAGGTCTCCTCGGCATGATGGCATTCCACGCGGGAGGCTCCGACCTGCGTGCCCTGAGGATCCGCAGTTCGGCACAGGTTCTGCTGCTCTTCGCTAAGCATCCCGATCAGGGGGCAACGCGAAGCAAAATTGCAGCCGATGATCTCTTCAGTGGGGCTTGGTTGATCCCCTTCAAGAAGAACTCGCGTACGGGCGCGCTCAAGCTTAGGGTCCGGAACCGGAACCGCGGACATGAGAGCACGCGTGTAGGGATGCTTCGGGTTCTCAAAGACATCCTGGACGGGGCCGTATTCAACGATGCGACCCAGATACATGACCGCGATGTGATCGGCGATCTCGCGCACAATGGCGAGGTCGTGAGCAACAAAGAGGTAGCTCAAGCCGAGTTCGTCACGGAGATCCTCGAGCAGGTTGATCACGCCAGCCTGGACCGATACGTCCAGGGCAGAGACGGGTTCATCGAGCACGAGAAGCTTGGGTTCGGTGATGAGCGCACGCGCAATGCCGATGCGCTGGCGCTGACCGCCCGAAAATTCGTGGGGATAGCGGTCTGCCATCTCCGGGTCGAGCCCAACGCGCTCTAGGAGTTCGTAGACGCGCTTGTAGCGTTCGTCTTTCGGCACCTTGTGCACGGTGAGGGGCTCGGCAATGATGTCGCCCACGGGCATGCGCGGGTCGACCGCAGCCATCGGATCCTGGAAGACGATCTGGACGTCCTTACGCAGGGCGAGGCGTTCCTTCTTGTTCTTGAGGGTCGAGACGTCGACGCCACTCACCTCGAGGGTTCCGTGCTGCGGCGCGACGAGCTCGAGGATTTCGAGGCTCGTCGTGGTCTTGCCCGAACCGGATTCGCCCACAAGACCGAGGGTCTGGCCCGGCTTGATCTCAAACGACACGTTGTCCACGGCCTTGACGACGCCAACCTGGCGACGGAACACAGCGCCCTTGTAGAGCGGGAAGTGGCGCTGGATCTCGGTCGCCTTGACGATGGGCTTGTCGTTCTCGTGGCTCTTGACCGCGCGCTCCACGTGCGGGGGGCGGGGGAAGATGTCCGACGGTTTCAGCGTCCCCGCCGCAATTTCCTTCGCGCGGTGACACGCGACCTGTCGATCGCCGTCGCCGACGTGGGTCATAAGTTCGGGTTCTTCGGTGCGGCAC
This sequence comes from Dermabacter jinjuensis, assembly GCF_902381725.1. Lineage (GTDB taxonomy): Bacteria > Actinomycetota > Actinomycetes > Actinomycetales > Dermabacteraceae > Dermabacter > Dermabacter hominis. The sequence goes on from NZ_LR698963.1 coordinate 1,097,850, forward strand.
AGCTCGATCGCGGCCGGGCAACGGTCAGCGAACGGGCACCCGGGCTTGAGATTGGCAAGGCTAGGCGGGCGACCTTCGAGCGGAACCAGGCGGTCCTTGCCAGCCGTCAGCATGTTCGGGACGGAGCGAAGCAGACCCATGGTGTACGGCATGTGAGGCTCGGCGAAAATTTCGTCAACGCCGCCTTTTTCCACGAGCTTGCCCGCGTACATCACGGCAACGCGATCCACGTTACCGGCGACGACGCCGAGGTCGTGGGTAATGAGCACGACGGCGGCCCCCGTCACCTCCTTGGCCTTTTGAAGGACCTCGAGGATCTGCGCCTGAATCGTCACGTCGAGGGCGGTCGTCGGCTCGTCAGCGATGATGAGCTGCGGGTCGTTCGCCATCGCAATCGCGATCATCGCGCGCTGGCGCATGCCGCCCGAGAACTCGTGCGGGAAGGCCTTCACACGGCGCTCGGCTGCGGGAATTCCCACGATCTTCAGAAGCTCGATCGAGCGCGCACGCAGTGCCTGCGAACTCATATTCGAGTTGTGCAGCGTGAGGGCCTCTTCGATCTGCTGGCCGATCGTATAGACCGGCGTGAGAGCACTCAGGGGATCCTGGAAGATCATCGAGATCTCGCGACCGCGAAGGTCGGAAAGCTGGCGGTCACTCTTGCGCAGGAGCGACTCTCCGCGGTAGGTGATTTCGCCCGTGATCTTCGCCGAGGTGGGAAGAAGGCCCATGACGGCCATCGAGCTGACGGATTTACCCGAGCCCGATTCACCGACGATACCGAGGAACTCGCCCTCGTTGACGTGGTAGTTCACGCCGCGCACGGCGCGAACATCGCCATTGGCGTTCGGGAAGGTGACCGTGAGGTCTTGGACGGAAAGAAGTGGTTCAGGCACGGTTGACCTCGCTCGTGGGATCGATTGCGTCGCGGAGTGCGTCACCGAGCAAGTTCACCGAGGTAAGCAGGGCGACGAGGAAGGCTGCGGGAATCACGAATAGCCACCAGCGGGTAAGAACCGCATTCTGGCCGTTCGCAATGAGCGTTCCAAGGGAGACGTCCGGCGGCTGAATGCCGAGGCCGAAGAAGCTCAGCGACGTTTCGGACAGGATTGCGCCGCTCACGCCGAGCGCCGCATCGATGATGAGAAGCGAGGCAACGTTCGGGATGATGTGGCGCGCGAGGATCGTGGTCGTGCCAACGCCCATGTAGCGCGCAGCCTTCACGTATTCGCGGTCTTTGAGGGACTTGGTCTGGTTCTTCACGATCTGCGCCATCACCATCCAGCCGAAGCCCGCGATGGCGACGACGATGACGATCCAGCTCACGTTCGACAGAAGCGGCGAAATGATCATGAGCACGTAGAACACGGGGAGCACGAGCAGGAGGTTAATGATCCAGTTGACGACGGTCTCAAGCTTGCCGCCGATGTAACCGGCGAGCGAGCCCACGAACGCCGCAATGAGCGTCGCGGCGGGCGCAGCAAGGAGACCGATCAAGAGCGACTTGCGAAGCGCTTCAACCATCGAGGCGTAGAGATCCACGCCAATCGAGTCCGTACCGAACCAGTGCTGCCCGCTAGGCGGGGAGTTGTAGCTGTAAGCATCGGTCTCGCCGAGCTCGTACACATTCGGAATGTTGCCGAAGAGCGCGAACAGAACGATCGCGCCAAGAACGATCGCGCCAATCCAGAAGTTTGGCTTGCGCTTGAGGCGACGCCACACGAGCGCCCAGCGCGAAAGAGGCTTCTTTTGCGCTTTTTCCGCCTTTCGGCGGCGCTTGCCCTTCGGATCCGTCGCTGCGCTGTCCGCGAGTTCTTCTGTCGCGGGAACGGCTTCGGGAAGCTCGGTAGCTTCGTTGACGGGGGGAATCGGGTTGCTGGAGCTCATGGCGTCACACCCTCACTCGCGGATCAAGCGCCGCGTAAAGAACTTCGGAAAGCATCGAGGAGAACAGAATCACGATCGACGTGAAGCACACGTTGCCCGCAAGGGCGTTGACGTCGGATTGCTGAACCGCGTTGATGCCGTACTGGCCCATGCCCGCCCACGAGAAGATCATTTCGAGGAACGCGGCGCCCGCGACGAGCGTGCCGAAGGAGTAGGCGAAGTACGTCGACATGGGGATGAGTGCTACGCGCACACCGTGCTTGACGAGAGCGTGATTACGGGTTGCGCCCTTCGAGCGGGCCGTGCGAATGAAGTCGCTTCCGAGGACGTCAAGCATGATCGAGCGCTGGTAGCGCGAGTACCCGGCTGCACCGAAGGCGGCGAGGACGATGGTGGGAAGGATCAGGTGGTTGACACTGTCGAGGAAAGCGGTCATTCCACCCTGCGCGTGATACGTGGGGGTGTACGAGCCGCTGAAGCGAATGAGCTGCGTGCCGAGTGCTTGGTTAAGCTTCGTGGCCACAACCATGAGTAGAAGACCGCCCACGAAGGTCGGGGTCGAAATCAGCACGTACGAGGCATACGAGACAACCTGGTCTGAAAGCTTGTACTGGCGAACAGCGCCCCACACGCCGAGGATGACGCCGATAAGGGCCCCGAGAATTGCGCCAGCGATCAGGAGGCGCAGCGAAACGCCGGCGCGCATCGCCATCTGATCGATGACCCACTGTCCCGAGATGTCCTTGCCGAGCTTCTGGCTCCACGGCTTTACAACGATGTTCGAGAGCCACGTCCAGGTGCGCTGAAGGATCGGCACCTTGTCATTCATGTTCAACTCGTTGAGCGCCGCGTCGATTGAGGCCTCGGGAATTGGAGGATTCTGATTGAGCCAACGTCGGCGCGGATAGAAGAAGCTGCCGGCAGCGATGTAGGCGAACACGGTTGCCACAACGGTGAGGAACGCGTAGTTCACGAAACGGCGAAGGAGGTACTTTGTCACGAGAGTGCTCCGATCAGAGCGGTGAAACGCTCGCTGACTTCCCATGCACTCTGTGCGCGGCGCGAGGGGGCTGCGACGCGGCAGGCGCTGAGGGGGGTGGATATAAGGGTCACGCGTGCTTTCCTTATTTGCAGTCGGCGCCCGGGGGCGACGGGATCGGGTGCGTCCGGGGCGGGCGCGGGGATGCTCCAGAATAGGGCAGTTCAACGACCGTGGAGACGCTGACCGTATTGTGAACAGCGGCGTCACGGAAAGGTCATGAACTATTCACGGAACGGTTGAACTGTACCTCATGTGAGGTGGTTCACCGGACCATTGTGAAGGATTTTTCTACGCCTCCTTTGTTCAAGTCAAACTGTGAGACTAAAAAACATGGTTAATTATGCAGTCGGTGATTCGCCTCGAGAGCTTAGTGGTACCGATTATAGGCGCTACTCCCGGCACCTCAATCTCCCGGGTTTCACGCTGGAGACGCAGCAAAAGCTGAGGCAGGCCCGGGTTGTGGTCGTTGGGGCGGGGGGTCTTGGAGCGCCTATCCTGCAATATCTAGCCGCCGCTGGCGTTGGTCACATTACCGTTGCGGACCCTGATCGAGTGGATATTTCCAACCTGCAGCGGCAAGTTATACATCCGGAGTCCGCCGTCGGAACGCTGAAGACCTCTTCCGCCGCAGCGGCCGTCCGCGCACTCAACCCCACCGTCGACGTACGGGAAGTGCCCGAAGCGCTGACGCCGATCAATGTGCTTCAAGTTCTCGAGGGTCACGACCTTGTTCTTGACGGCACCGACAATTTCCCTACTCGCTACCTCGTGTCCGACGCCTGCGAAATCCTCAACCTGCCTCTGATCTGGGGGTCGATCCTTGCGTTCGACGGGCAAGTGGCTGCGTTCTATGGCGATTCAGGCCGTGGCGTCACCTATAGGGATGTCCACCCTCGCCCCCCGAAGCCAGGCGAGGTCCCTAGCTGCAGTGAGGCGGGGGTGCTGGGTCCGCTCGTAGGCGTCATCGGTTCAACAATGGCGATGGAGGCCCTCAAGGTCCTCACCGGTCTCGGCACTCCGCTCTATGGGCGCATTCAGCTCTATAGCGCACTGACCGGCGACTGGACGCGCATCGACGTTGCCCGTCGTCCGGGCCGCGCGCCCGTCACCGAACTCGAAGACCTCGTGGAAACGTGTGGTTTCCCCGCGGTCGAGTCACCCGGGGCGGCGCCGGTGCACGGGGAAGTCCTCTCGCCAGCTCAGGCGCGGCGTGAGGCTGCCTCCGGCCGGCTCCTTATCGACATCCGCGAAGAATCGGAAGCTGCGGCGGGCATGCTGCCTCATGCCGTCAATATCCCGCGGGCCGAACTCATGGAATTTGCGCGAGGGGAGAGAGTGGCCGTCGGGCCGCTTCGAAGCGTCGATGAGCTGTCCGGCGCGATTGTGCACTGCGCGGGAGGGGCGCGTTCGGCGGCGGTGCAGGCCGAGCTTGCAGCGCTTGGGATCGAAGTGGCCGACATGGCGGGCGGCTACCTTGCTGCAACCCTGGGTGATTAGTGGTGTTGTGGCTATGGAGGTGAGGGGTGCTGGCGTGGCTCGTGCTCCCCATCCTTTCGCCACTGCCTTCTTGTTGCTCCCCATCCGTTCGCCGCAGCCTTCCTGCCTGTAGCCCCGCTCCTGCCTCTCTTCCGCTTCCCGCCCCCTTCTTCTGGCCTAGAAAACTAACCCCAACGTTTGTGGGGGTATTCGCCGCGATACCGCCACAAACGTTGGGTACAGATTCGGGGTCTTGGGCCGCGGCGACCTGAACCATCGGAAGTTATCCACAATTTGGCAGGGGCGCTTTTTCGCAAGGCCGCCGGCGGCAAGACTTGCCGTATGAATCGACCTCCCTTGCCGCTGCCAAAGAAGCTTCCTCCGGTGTTTGTTTCGCGTGACCTCGCTGATCACGGGATCAGTCGAGACCGACTTCGACGAAGCGACATCGCGACCCTCGGCCCCGGCCTATATGCCGACAGGAACCGGGACTTCACCGAGCCTGAACTTGCCCGGGCGCTTTGCGCGAAGTACTCGCACCTGGTGCTTTCGGGGGTGAATGCGGCGCGGGTGCATGAGATGCCGCTTCCGCCCCAGCTCTCGACGTGGGACCCCGCGGCGCCCATGAGCTTCACGACGTCGCTGAAGGACGCGCGGCCACATCCCATGATTGACCTGCATTTTTCACGGGTTGAACCGCACGAAGTGCGCACTCTCCGGCGCGGGAACCACACGCTGCAAATCCTGTCTCGCGTGCGCACCTGGCTCGATCTCGCGTCGATCGTTCCGCTCGATTACCTCGTGGCCGCCGGTGATGCACTCGTACGCGTGCCTCGCCCGAACCTCGAGATCGGGCGAACTGGAGCCTACGCAACCCTCGCAGAATTGGAGGCAGCAGTCGCCGCCTACCCAGGCCTTCCCGGAATTTGTCGTGCGCGAAAGGCACTCGAACTTATCAGGGTGGGCTCCGATTCCGCACAGGAGAGTCGTGCACGGCTCGCAATGGTCTTCGCGGGGCTCAAAGAGCCGCGTCTCAATGTCCCAATTCTCGACGAGCATGGGCGCATTGTGTGCTCGCCAGATTTCTTTTGGGAAAGGGAGCGGGTTGTGGGGGAGTACGACGGTGACTACCACCGCACGCTCGACGCGATCGAGCGGGATCGCGCAAAGGACTTCGTGTACGCGGATCGCGGTCTCGAGGTGTTTCGTCTCCATATCCGTGACCTGCCGCTACTTCCGCTCAACGCCCCCGATGATGTGGTGATGAGGGCACTCGGGAATTCCCGCGCGGCAGCGGTTGCACAGAGGGCACTGAGGCGTAGGACGAGAATTGCGTGCGGCCCGACGCGGTCATAGCAACGGTCGAGCAAGGTGGACAGGGACCGAATGGGAATCTGTACCCAACGTTTGTGGCGGTATAGCGCCGAAAAGCGCCACAAACGTTGGGGTTAGTTTCCTAGAGCAAGGAGAGGGCCCGGAGGCGACGCAGAGGGGTGCCGGAGTGGGGGCGGAGGGGTACCAGAGAGGCTGCGGAGAGGCCTCGCCTGGAAGGCTGCGGAGACCCTGCCTGGAGCGAGACAGAGACCCCGCCCGGTGGGGCTGCGGCTCCGGGGAAGCCGTGAAAGGGACGACCCTCAGCCGCCCGCGAATGGCGGCAGCACGTCCACCCTGATAGTGCCGCCCTCGCTCGCGACGAGGCGCGCCTTCGGGTCGTTCTCGCTCACCGCATTCACGAGGAAGCTGCAGCGGCCAAGTACCTCACCGGCGTCGGGCCCCGCCTCCGAAATGGCGCCTGACCGCAGCGCTTCGAGCAGGTCCCCGAGGGTCGTCCCTTCGAACTCGACCCGTTGCTCGCTTGTGCCGAAGGCGTGGGCCGCGCCGGCAAAAAAGCGAACGTCGGCGGTGGTTTTTTCAGTCATGCGTCTATCCTCCAATGGCGCTCATGGGCCGCTCGGGTTGAACAAAGTCGCTGCGTTCCATGCCGTGACCGACCTGCTTCCCCCATTGGGCGGCGCGCCAACGATCGGCGATAGCTTCGTCACTCGCGCCGGAACGCATGAGGCCGAGGAGGTCCGTCTCGGTGTGCGAGAACAGGCACGTGCGCACGCGGCCCTCGGCGGTAAGGCGCGTGCGGGTGCAGTCCGCGCAGAACGAGCGGGTAACGGAGGCGATGATTCCGACGGTTCCGAGCGCCTCAGTGCCCGGCCGCTCGCACGCTTCGACGAACGGCTCGCCGGGCGGTGGCGGTAGAACCCGCCGCACCGCGCGTGTGTCGGCGGGGTCGATGCCGCGATCCTTGAGCGCCTTGGCGATCGTGCCCGGCGCTCCCGGGCCCGCGACGCCTTCTCGCGGCCACACATCGAATTTTTCGGCGGGCGCCCCGCCGCGCACCTCGCGCACGGGGTGCAGAACGTAGTAGGGGCTGAGCAGCTGCCACACGTCGTCGGCGGTCACCATGCGCTCGCGGTTCCAGCGGCCGGCGCCATCGAGTGGCATGTATTCGATGAAGCGCAGTTCGAGGCCGCGCTCGAGGCACCACGCGAGGAGCTCGGCCGCTTCGTGCTCGTTCGCGCCGGGTTGGAGAACGGCGTTGATTTTGATGGGACTCAGCCCGGCTGCGCGTGCGGCCTCGATGCCCTCGAGGACGCGGTGGAGGAACGGGCGGCGAGTCATTGCCTCAAACGTTTCGGAATGCGCCGAATCAAGCGAAATGTTGATGCGGTCAAGGCCCGCAGCCACCAGTCCTTCGGCGCGTTTTTCGAGGCCGATCGCGTTGGTCGTGAGCGAGATGTCGGGCCGGGGATCGAGGGCGGCGACTTCGGCGATGATGTCGGCGAGGTCGTTTCGCGTGAGCGGCTCGCCGCCCGTGAAACGCACTTCCCGGATTCCGAGCTCCTCCACGCCGATGCGGACGAACCGCGCGACCTCTTCGACGCTCATGAGCTGCGGTTTCTTGAGGAATTGGAGGCCGGCCTCGGGCATGCAGTAGGTGCAGCGGAGGTTGCAGAAATCCGTGAGGGAGATGCGCAGGTCGCGCGCCGTACGCCCGAAGGTGTCGATGAGCGCGCCCGTTGCGGGGCGCCCTTCGGTCGAGGGCGCTTCCTCGATGGGGTCCATGGCGCGGGGCTTCGGCATCCCGAGATCGATCGACATGCTCTCCTTTACGGGGAACGACAAAGAGGTGTCACACCAGCTTAGGGGACTTTCGCGCGCTACCCTAGAGGCCCTGGCCACACGAGGAAGGAACACCACCGTGGAGCAAGACTCGCGCCTCGCGCCTGGTCGCATCCCTCTCGCCGAGCACCGGCGGAGCCTTCGGGAGCTCATGGGCGCCGTGCTGGATTCGCCACACGCCCCGGGCGTGGCAACCGTCGGCCTCGAACGTGCCCGAGGCCGCACCCTCTCCCGAGACGTGACCTCGCCCGTGAATGTGCCTCCCGTCGCAAACTCGCAGATGGACGGCTTCGCGCTCAACGTTGAAAGCCTCGCCCCAACCCCCGACGGTGCCCCGATTACGCTTCCGCTCGGCCCTCTCATCGCGGCGGGCGACGAGCCCTCGACGCTCGAGCCGGGATCGGCTCGCCCCATCATGACGGGCGCCCCCATCCCCGCGGGCGCGAACGCCGTGATCCCCGTCGAAGAGACCGCGGTCGGCCGTTTTGCTCAGCGGACGAAAGAAGAATCCGACGTCGGCCAGCAACCGTCGGACCTCACGTTTACCCTTGCCCCCGAGCACCGCACCGAGGGGTGTTTCGTGCGCCCCGCGGGAAGCGACACCGAGTGCGGCGACGTTGTCGCGCGGGCGGGCCAGGTGCTGACTGCGCGCCTGATCGGGCACCTCGCTTCTGTTGGCGTGGCCGAAGTGGAGGTGCGCGAGCGGCTGCGCGCCGTTGTCGTCTCGACGGGAACTGAAGTGCGCGAGCCGGGGGAGCCGGAGCCGGATGACTGGCGCATTTTTGATGCGAACTCCTTCCTCGTGTCCGCGGCGCTTGAAGACGCGGGGATCGAGGTGTGCGCCAGGCTTCGCGTTCCGGATGATCCGCGTGCGCTTCTCGATGACGTGGGTGCGGCATGCGAGAGTGCCCGGGCGCATCTTGTCGTGTCGACCGGCGGGGTGAGTGCGGGGGCCGTCGAGCCGATTCGCCAGGCGGCCCAGATGGCAGCCTCGCCGCTGCGCCTCGCGTTTGACAAGGTGGCGATGCAGCCGGGAGGGCCGCAAGGACTCGGGATGCTCGCGGCGGAGCATGGCGAGGTCGCGTGGATCGCGCTACCCGGCAACCCGGTTTCGGCGTACGTGAGCCTCGAGATGTTCGTTCGCGACGCCCTCGCAGCACCGCCGCGCGCGCGTGTGCACCTGCCGGTGCGCACACAAACCGGCGCGAGCGAGCCTTCCCCGGAGGGGCTCGTGCAGGTGCGGCGGGCCCGGCTCAACGCTGACTCAACTGTGAAGCTCGTGGGCGGCCCCGGTTCGCATCTCGTGGGCGCGCTCGCCCTGAGCGATGCGCTCGTGCTTATTCCCCCGGAGGTCACGCGCGTGGCCGACGGCGACATTCATGAGGTGATGATTCTTCGATGACCAGTGTCAACAGTGGCGATAGCAGCCCCCTTACGCACGTGCGCTCCGACGGTTCGAGCCACATGGTCGATGTGTCGAGCAAAGCCGTCACGACCCGCGAAGCTGTCGCGAGCGCGACCCTGACGAGCCGCGCCGACGTGATCGACCGGGTTCTCGCGGGCGAGCTGCCGAAGGGGGAGGCGCTCAGCGTCGCCCGAGTTGCGGGCATCATGGCGGCCAAGCGCACACACGAGCTGATCCCGCTGTGCCACCCGCTTCCCATTACCAAGGTCACCGTGGACTTCGCGCGGATCGCTCCCGAGGCGATCGAGGTTCGCGCGCGCGTCAAGACCGAGGGGAAGACTGGCGTCGAAATGGAAGCACTCACGGCGGCGAGCGTTGCGGCGCTCACGGTGTACGACATGGTGAAGGCCGTCGATCACCTCGCGGTAATCGGCGACGTCAAGGTTCTCGCGAAGTCCGGGGGTAAGAGCGGCGATTGGGACCGTAACGTCGCGAGCGGCGACAAGGGCGGTGCGCGGTGAAGTGTGTGGGGGAGCGCGGTTGGTCGGCGTGCGTGATCGTCGCCTCGACGCGCGCGGCTCGCGGCGAATACGAAGACCTCACGGGACCCGTGCTCTCCGCGTGGCTTGAACGGTGCGGCTTTCGCGGGTGTGGCGTCACGGTGGTTCCGGATGGGCCCGACGTTGGCCGCGCCCTTGCAGATGTCATCGCCTCGGGAGTGGATCTCGCGATCACGACGGGAGGCACCGGCCTCACGCCGAGCGATGTCACGCCGGAACAAACTCGCCCCCACCTCACGCGAGAGATCCCCGGGATTGCGGAAGCTTTGCGACTCAAGGGGCGCGAATCGACGCCGTACGCGGTAGTGAGCAGGGGGCTTGCCGGTTTCGCCGGTCGCACTCTCGTGGTGAATCTGCCCGGCTCCCGTGGTGGAGTGAAGGACGGTATGGCGGTGCTCGAGCCCATTGTCGAGCACGTCCTGCGCCAGCGCGATGGGGGAGGTCACGAATGAGCGAGGGGAAAGACGTGAAAGCAGTGCAGGATGAGCGCGACCCGCGCCTCGGCGGCGTCGAGGACCGCGTGCGTCACGCGAGCGTGAGTGGCGAGCCGGTCGCCGTCGCTGACATGGTCCGTTGTGTCGAGGATCGGCGCTGCGGCGCGCTCGTGACCTTCGACGGACTCGTGCGCGACCACGATGAGGGGCGCGGGGTTGTGCGTCTCGCCTACGAGGCGCACCCGAGCGCGAGCGAGGTCATGGCCAATGTGGTGCGCACGATCGCCGAGCGCTACCCGGATGTGCTCGTCGCCGCAAGCCACCGCCACGGTGCTCTTGAGGTGGGCGATTCGGCGCTCGTTGCTGCGGTCGCAGCTCCCCACCGGGCGCGTGCATTCGAGGCGTGTGCGGATCTCGTGGATGAGGTGAAGGCGCGCGTTCCGATTTGGAAGGACCAGTATTTTTCCGACGGTACCCACGAGTGGGTCGCCGCGATCGGCTGAGGAGCGTTTCGATCTTAGGTTTTGGGGCATGAATAAACGCCCGGCGCTGCTGCGCTCGTAGGAGCGGCGCGCGGGGCGTTCGGTAGGTGAGGTTGGGGGATTTAGCGGCCGAGACCGAGGGTTGTCGAGCCCTGGCTGCTCCGGGCCTGTGCGATTGCCGCGAAGTCGCCGCCAAGTCGGTTCTTGTGAACCGTGTTGTGTCTTTCGACGTCCTGTCCAACCATGTGATCGGCGAGGTTTTCGAAGGTCTTGAAGATTGAGCGGATGATGGTCATTTTGGGTGTGTCCTCACTACCGGTGGTACCTAATTTGTGCGCGAAAAGTGGCGGTAGAGCGCTCTCCACCGCTGGTTTCTCACGTGTTTCAATCTTATGAAGTGGACACAAAGTCGCGCTAGGGTGGACCGTGTGATATGGAACCCGGGTTCCGGTATGCCGGATATGTGACGTAGGAGCCGCGGGCTTATGGGACCTAGGCCCCGTTTTGACCCGAATCCCACCCACCTGAATTGCATAGGAGTTGTGGGGGTTTGCGCTCCGCGTAAAGCTGGCACTCAGCTTTGACGAGTGCTAACGGGCACACTAGTCTTGATCCGTTGGCAGTCTCAGCGTGAGAGTGCCAAAGGTGCGCCGGGTTGCTCGGCACCGCGACGACGAGCATCCCACCGTGGCACACCCGTCAACTTCACATTGATTAAAGAAGGAGTGAGGTCGCATGTCGGTCTCCATTAAGCCCCTCGAGGACCGTGTCGTCGTCCGCCCGCTCGAAGCCGAGCAGGTGACTGCTTCGGGCCTGATCATCCCCGACACTGCCAAGGAAAAGCCCCAGGAGGGCGAGGTCGTCGCCGTTGGCGAAGGCCGCTTCGACGACAAGGGTGCTCGCATCCCCATGGACGTCAAGGTTGGTGACAAGGTCGTCTTCTCGAAGTACGGCGGCACCGAGCTGAAGTACGGCTCCGAGGAATACCTCGTTCTGAGCCAGCGCGACGTTCTCGCAATCATCGAAGGCTGAAAGGCGCACCGTGGCAAAAGAAATCATTTACGACGAGGAGGCGCGTCGCGCGCTTGAGCGCGGCGTCGACAAGCTCGCGGACACCGTCAAGGTGACGCTTGGCCCCAAGGGCCGCAACGTCGTCCTCGACAAGAAGTGGGGCGCCCCCACCATCACGAACGACGGCGTGACGATCGCTCGCGAGGTCGAGCTCGATGATCCTTACGAGGATCTCGGCGCTCAGCTCGCGAAGGAAGTCGCGACCAAGACCAATGACGTTGCTGGCGACGGCACGACGACCGCAACCGTTCTCGCCCAGGCGCTCGTGCACGAGGGCCTGCGCAACGTTGCTTCGGGTGCCGCCCCCGCGGCGCTCAAGCGCGGCATGGAGAAGGCTGTCGAGGCCCTCAGCGAGAAGCTCGGCGAGATCGCGATCGACATCGATTCGAAGGAGCAGACCGCTTCCGTCGCGACCGTGTCGTCGCAGGATGCCGAGATCGGTGAGCTCCTTGCCGAGGCATTCGACAAGGTTGGCAAGGACGGCGTCATCACGGTCGAGGAGTCCTCGACGACGGCGCTCGAGCTCGACTTCACCGAGGGCATGCAGTTCGACAAGGGCTTCATCTCCCCGCACTTCGTGACCGACGCTGACCGCCAGGAAGTCGTTCTCGAAGACGCCTACGTGCTCATTAACCAGGGCAAGATCTCGAACGTGCAGGAGTTCCTGCCCGTGCTCGAGAAGGTTGTGGAGTCCGGCAAGCCCCTCTTCGTGATTGCCGAGGACGTCGAGGGCGAAGCCCTCGCAACCCTCGTGGTCTCGAAGCTGCGCGGCTCCTTCAAGGGCGCCGCTGTAAAGGCTCCTGCCTTCGGCGACCGCCGCAAGGCCATGATGCAGGACATCGCGATCCTCACGGGCGCTGAGGTCATCACGCCGGATCTCGGCCTCGACCTCAAGACGACCGAGCTCAGCCAGCTCGGCACCGCACAGCGTGTTGTCATCACGAAGGACAACACGACCATCGTGGGCGGCGCCGGTGATGTCGAAGCCGTGTCCGATCGCGTCCAGCAGATCAAGGCAGAAATTGAGAACACCGATTCCGAGTGGGACCGCGAGAAGCTCCAGGAGCGCCTCGCGAAGCTCTCGGGCGGCGTGTCCGTCATCAAGGTTGGCGCGCACACCGAGGTCGAGCTCAAGGAAAAGAAGATGCGCATCGAAGACGCGGTCGCCGCAACGCGTGCCGCGATCGAAGAGGGCATCGTCGCTGGCGGTGGCTCGGCCATCGTCCAGGCCGCGACCGTCCTCGCCGATGATCTCGGGCTCGAGGGTGACGAGGCCGTCGGCGTTCGCGCCGTCGCCAAGGCCGTTGCCGAGCCGCTGCGCTGGATCGCCGAGAACGCCGGTGAAGAGGGCTACGTCGTAGTCGAGAAGGTCAAGGAGTCCCCGGTGGGCACCGGCCTCAACGCTGCGACCGGCGAATACGTCGACCTCGTCGACGCTGGCATCATCGACCCGGTCAAGGTGACGCGCAGCGCCCTGCGCCACGCCGCCTCGATCGCGGGCCTCGTTCTGACGACCGAGACCCTCGTCGTCGACAAGCGCGAGGACGACGAAGAGTAGTCAATCGTCGGCCCCCCATCTCACGCGCCCCGCTCCTTGAGGTTTCTCGAGAAGCGGGGCGTATTCTTAGCGGAGTGCACCCACAACGCGCCGCGCGCGCCCACGCACACCGAAGCCCGAACTGCCGAAACTCGCGAGAGTGAGAGGGGATCGCATGAGCGCAGTGTTCCACTCACCATCGCGCAGCACGCCCAGGGGTGAGCGCCCCACGCAGGATGTGACGACGAGACACAACGGCAAGGCGCACAGGATTGTTATGCGGCCGAGCCCCGCGGCCATGAGCGCCTCGCTCCTTGCGGCGATCGTGTTCACGGTTCTTCTTGAATTTCTCGTGGGCATCAGTTTCATCGGTCAGGGCCTCTGGAGTGATGCGCGACTGTTTCGCGATCACTGGTTCACCCTGCCGCTTTACGTGTGGTTCGGTGTCGTGGCTCTTGCGCTCATCGGGGTGCTGCGCATTGTCAGCCAGTGCGTGATCCTTCATGACGATCGGATCAAGGTTCGAGGGCTCTTCCGCATCCCGCGTTCGGCGCGCTGGAGTGCGCTTTCGGGAATTTGGCTCGTGCGCGACATCTACCGCGGCAAAGAGCCTCGTGACCCCGTGGAGTCCGAGGTCGATGCGTTCGATGCTGCCCTCATCATGCGCTCGAGTACGAGCCGCGTGGCGAACCTCTCGGGCGCGTTTTACGGCACGCGGGCGCAGTCGATTCTCGTGCGCGAAGCCGAGGCTCACGGCGTCAGGATCGACCATATTGATCATGCGCGCCCCGGTGAGCTTGCCCGCATGATGCCCGGCTCGCTGACGGTCATCGATCGTCACCCGAACATGTTCGTGCTCGCGATTGTCGCGTTCTACGCCGCGCACAATGTGCTGACCTTCATGATCTGGGGGATCTGAAGCCACCGGTTCCTTGGCACAATGGAGCCATGCCTGCCCGCCGTACGAAGCGTTTTGCCCGCCCGCCTTTGCCGCAGAGGGCTGGGCTCGATGCCGTGAGGGTGGTGGCGGCGCCACGCGAGGTGGGCCGTCCGGTAGGCGAGGTGCTGCTGGACCGATTCCCTGCGCTCGGTTCGCCTGAGGCGCGTGACCTCGGTGCGCGTTTCGCCGAGGGCGAGGTCGTGGACCAGCATGGCGCCGCGTGGTCAGCCCAGGAGCCGATGATGCGTGCGCGCGAAGTATTTTTCCACCGGGAGCTCGCGCCGGAACCTTTCGAGCCGGCCGAGATTCCGATCGTGTACGAGGACGGGCATCTGCTCGTGGTCGCGAAGCCGCGCACGATGGCGAGCATTCCGCGCGGCGAGCACATTCGCCGCAGTGCCCTCGTGCGACTACGAGTCGCGCATGGGCTTCCCGATCTCTCGCCGATTCATCGGCTCGATAAGCAGACCGGCGGGATCCTCGTGCTCTCGAAGATTCCGCAGGAGCGGGGCGCCTACCAGCAGCTCTTCGCGCGCGGGGAAGTGCAAAAGCGGTACGTGGCGTGGGTGTCGGGGGAGGGGACGACGCTTGCCGAACTCGAGCGCGGCCCGATCGAGATCCGCGAACCCATCGCGAAACGGCACGGTGATCTCTGGGCGCACATTGACCCGCATGGGAAAGAGGCGTGGACGAGCGTGCGGATGATGCGGCGTGAGGCGGAGAGCCGTCGGAGTCTCGTGAGCCTGGTACCGCATACGGGCCGCACCCACCAGCTGCGCGTGCACCTTGCACACGTGGGCCTGCCGATTGTGGGGGACGAACTGTATCCCGCGCCCCCGCCCGATCCCGCGACGGGGGAGCGGTCACGACGGGACGTGAGTGAGCCTCTCGCCCTGTGGAGCGTGCTCATGGCGTTCACTGATCCGGTGACGGGCAGGGAGCGTCGGTTCGAGTGGTGGCCGCCGGAGGTGCCGGGAGATGACTGAGCGCGTTGAGCCGCGTGTGAAAGGTGGCCGGATCGCGCTCGGCCCGACCTTTGTCGCGCGCCTAGTGCCGTGGCTCAAGTGGGGGGCGCCGCTCCTTGCCGCGCTGTTCCTTCCGGTCACGGGCCTGTATGTGGGGCGCATCAGCGGTTGGCCATGGTTTGTGTCGCTCCCGCTTGCGTGGTGTGCGGGCTGGGCCCTGCTCGCGCTGCTTCTGCTCGCCGTGCTCGCGTGCGTGCACAGGACTACCTGGTGGGACCCGGTTGCGGGCGAGGTCCGTCGGGGCCGGCAGCATCTTGCGGTCGCGCACGTCCAGGCGGTGGTTCCGGACTTTCGGCCCCAGGGTGTCACGGCGCTGGAGGCGGGGGAGGGGGCCCGACGCTTGCTCATCCCCTATAGCGGCTGGGACGACCGCAGTTACGAGGGAATCGCCGAATTCGAGCGGAGGGTATTTGCGGGGGAGGGGGTATCTCGCCCGCAGTTGCTCGCGCGCGATCGAGCCGCGCGAAAGTCCTGGGAGAACCGCGCTCTTGCGAAGAAGTACGGGATGGCATGGCGCGGCGAATTCGAGGATCCGCACGTGTTTCTCGAAGCATTTGATGCGCGCAGGAAGCAACTGGCAAGGAGGCGGCGCTAAGGTTGGATCATGACGAATGATCCCTTCGGTTTTGTTGGCCTTACCTACGACGACGTGCTGCTTCTCCCCGGGGAGACGGACGTCATTCCCAGCGATGTTGATACGACCTCGCGCCTCACGCGCGAGATTAGCTTGAGGGTGCCCCTCGCCTCCGCCGCGATGGATACCGTGACCGAGGCTCGCATGGCGATTGCGATGGCGCGCCTCGGCGGTATTGGCATCCTCCACCGCAACCTTTCGATTGAGGATCAGGCCCACCAGGTCGACCTCGTGAAGCGTACCCAGACCGGTCGCATCCCGAATCCCGTGACCATCGGTCCGGAGGCGACTCTCGAGGACTTCGATGCGACGTGCGGCAACTACCGAGTTTCGGGCCTGCCCGTCGTCGATGAACACGGGAAGCTTCTCGGTATCTGCACGAACCGCGACCTGCGCTTCATTCCCGTCGCCGAGTGGGCGAGCACGAAGGTTGCGGACGTCATGACCCGCGAGGTGTACACGGCACCCACCGACGTGAGCCGCGAGGAGGCAACGGCGCTGCTGCGCAAGCACAAGCGCGAACGCCTTCCCCTGGTCGACGAGAACGGGACGCTCACGGGCCTCATCACCGTCAAGGACTTCGTCAAGAGCGAGCAGTTCCCGAATGCCTCGAAGGACGCCGAGGGGCGCCTGCTGATCGGCGCGGGCGTGGGCTTCTTTGGCGATTCCTACGAGCGCGCCGGTGCGCTGCGCGACGCGGGCGTCGACGTGCTCGTGGTCGACACCGCGAATGGTCACGCGCGCCTCGCCCTCGACATGATTCGCCGACTCAAGGCTGATAAGGCCTTTGACGGCGTTCAGATCATCGGCGGTAACGTCGCAACCCGCGAAGGTGCCCAGGCCCTGATTGACGCGGGCGTGGATGCCGTCAAGGTTGGCGTGGGCCCGGGCTCGATCTGTACGACTCGCGTCGTCGCCGGCGTTGGCGTCCCGCAGGTCACGGCCATTTATGAAGCCTCGAAGGCATGCAAGAGCGCGGGTGTTCCCCTCATTGGCGATGGTGGCCTGCAGTACTCGGGTGACATCGCGAAGGCTCTCGTTGCCGGTGCCGATACCGTGATGCTCGGCTCGCTCCTGGCGGGCACCGCCGAGTCGCCCGGCGAGGTGATCCTTATGAACGGCAAGCAGTTCAAGAGCTACCGCGGCATGGGCTCGCTCGGCGCGATGGCTTCGCGCGGCAAGAAGTCCTTCTCGAAGGACCGCTATTTCCAGGCAGATGTCGAGACCGACGACAAGATCGTGCCCGAGGGCATCGAGGGAACTGTCGCCTACAAGGGCGCGCTCGGCACCGTCGTGCACCAGCTGACGGGCGGCCTCGCACAGTCGATGTTCTACGTGGGGGCGCACACGATTCCGGAGCTCAAGGAGCGCGGCAAGTTCGTGCGCATCACGGCGGCGGGTCTCAAGGAATCACACCCGCACGACATGGCGCAGATCGTCGAGGCGCCGAACTACCGCGCCCGCTAAGGCCTGGGGCTACTCGGCGCGCAGGGCCTCGACCGGGTCCTGTCGCGCCGCCCTGCCCGAGGGGATCACGCCCGCCAGTACGGTGAGCACCACCGAGATTCCCACGAGGATCACTCCCGCGAGCGGCGGGAGGCTCGCAATGTTCTCGACGTCGAATTTTTGCTCGACGATGATGTTGGCAGGAATGCACAGCAGCAGGGTGACCCCCACGCCCATGAGGCCCGCAAGCAACCCCTCGATCACGGTTTCCGCATTGAACACGTGCCGGACGTCGGCCTTGGAGGCACCCACCGCGCGCAGGATGCCGATTTCCTTGCGCCGCTCAAGCACGGAAATGTAGGTGATGATCGCGATCATGATCGACGAGACCACGAGCGAGATCGACACGAAGGCGATGAGCATCCACGTGATCACGTTGATAATGCTCGTCACCGAGCTCATGAGCATCCCCACCATGTCGGTGTAGACAATCTCCTTTTTCTTCTCGCCCCGCGCCTTGGCCTGCGCGTTGTAGGAGTCGAGAATGGCCTTGACCTTGTCCTTGTCCTTGAAACTCGCCGGGTAAATATCGACTTGATCGGGACTCGTGCGATCAGCCCAGCCGAGCTTTTCGAGATTGTCCTCGTAGCTTGCCGCGCGCGTCGACACCATCGTCGACATGAACGCAGCGAGTTCTTCCTTGTCCATGTTCATCTCGAACGCATCGGCGAATTTCTCCGGATCGACGCTCATGGCATTCGCGAAATTCTCGCCCATCGTGGACATCGCGTCATTGATCTGGCGTTCAATCTCGCCCTGGAGGGCGCTCATGTATTCCTGCATCATGGAGCCGATCGCGGTCGTCATATACTCGCCGATCGTGTTCTGGATTTGGCTGGCGAGCGCGCCGCCGAGCTGGGTGGAAAGCTGCTCGGCGATGGCGCTCGAGAGATCGTTGCTGACCGCCGAGGAAATCTCCTGGAGCGCCGGGTCCTCACCGAGAGCGTCGGAGAGTTGTTGCTCGAGAAGTTCCCGATTGACGACCTGGTCGGAGTTCGAAATCTCCTCGATTTTCGCGCGGACCTCGTCGGTTTGGAGATAGTCGAGCACCACTTCGGCCGTGTCCCGATCGGGAATCTGGTCGCCGTCGGAATCGGCATGGGCCGCGTAATATGCCTGGAAACCCTGGACGAGCGCACCCGCTTCACCGCTGAGGTACTCGCCGGCGCCCGGCCGGACCACCTCGCCCTCAAGTGCTTTCGCAAGAACCCCTGGGAGGTCGATATCGGCGAGCTGAGGGTAGCGGGCCGTGAGATCGGCAAGGTCGAGATCCCCCACGTTTACGTTCGGGCTTCCGACGGCTGCCGCGCCCGGGTCGAGGCTCGAAAGATCAAGGTCGCTCATATCGAGTGCGCCCGGATCGAAGTTCGGAGCGGGCATCGAGCTGAGATCGAGGCCGCTGAGGTCCATCTGGAGCTTCGACTCGTCGATCTGGAATGCGCCGCGGATCTTCTCCTGGTCGACCGTAAACAGGGAGCTCATATCGAAGTCGTCGCCCTGATCGTCGTTTTTGAGTTCGTCGAATGTCTTTCCGGTGAAAACGTCGACATCGGGATGCGCCCGCTGCTCGTGGACGATCTCCGACTGGGCAGCTTCGGTAATGACCTGGTCCGTGAGGGCGGGGAGGTAGGAGATGCCCTGCTGGAGCGCGCCCATGTCCTCGCCTTCGTTGGGGCGCACGATGCCGACGATCGTGAGGCGCTCGCCTTTTTCGATTTTCTCGCGCATGAAGTCGGCATCGCCGCTGCGGTCGATCCACGTGCCGGTGTCGTCGTTGTGGGTGTAGGTCTCGAAGGCGTTGACGCGCGAGAACTCGGTGCCGATGATCTGGTCGAAGGTGTACTCGCCCGGTTTTGTGGAGTTCTTGTCTCCCGAGGTGCCGTCGGAATCTCCCGATGCCCGGCCAGCCTGCGTGTTCTCCATCATTTCGTCGAGTTTCGCGTGGTCCTTGAGGCCGAGTGTGTACTCGTATAGATCGGGCATCTCGCCGTTTTCGTCGAGAACGAGCACGAGTTCGTGCGCGTTTGTTGGCCAGCGGCCGTCGAGGACCCGGTATTTCGAGGTGTAGAGCGCGGTGTTTTCGGGAAGCTGACGGAAGGCGTCCATCGAGAACATTGCGCTCGCGGGGCTGAGCGAGAAGCCTCCCGAGTATTGAGAAAACGCCTGTTCAGGATGGACCTGCACGGGTTTGTCGGTGCCGAGCGCGTAGATCTGGGGTTCGGCTGCATACGAGTATTCGATCGCCTTGACGTAGGAGTTGATTCCTCCTCCGTTGGCGTCGAAATACTTCTTGAGGGAAGCGAGATCGTTGGTGCTCGTCGAGTTCATGGAGCGCGTGTACATCTCAACGGCGCGGACCGTGTTCGCTTTTTCTTCGCCTTTGGGCTTGGCGTTCGCGAGTCCCGATTCCATCGAAACCCCCGTCTTCTGGATGCTGAGAGGGTAGTTCGCGAGAGCGTTTTCCTCGGTTTTGGCGATGTAGCTGTTGACGCCGTTCGCGAGCGCGAGAATCGCGGCGATACCGATGATGCCGATCGAGCCCGCGAACGAGGTCATGATCGTGCGGCCCTTTTTCGTCATGAGATTGTTGAAGCTGAGCATTAGTGCCGTGAGCGGCCCCATGCGCGTGTTGCGCGTGGGCTTCGCTTCGCGCGTCTCCTCGAGGGCCGGGTCGAAGGGATCGGAATCACCTACGACGTTGCCGTCGGCAAACTCGACGACGCGGGTTGCGTATTCGTGGGCGAGCTCGGGGTTGTGAGTGACCATGATGACGAGGCGATCGCTCGCGACCTCGCGAAGAAGGTCCATGACCTGCACGGACGTGGCGGAGTCGAGGGCACCCGTGGGCTCGTCGGCAAGAAGAATCTCGGGGTCGTTGATGAGGGCGCGTGCAATAGCGACTCGCTGCATTTGCCCGCCGGAAAGCTGACTCGGTTTCTTGTGCACGTGTTCGCCAAGGCCCACTTTGGCGAGGGCATCGAGGGCGCGTTCGCGGCGCTCGGACCGCCCGACGCCCGAGAGCGTGAGAGCGAGCTCAACGTTCGCAAGGACACTCTGGTGGGGGATGAGGTTGTAGCTCTGGAAAACGAAACCGATGCGGTTGTTGCGGTAGCGATCCCAGTCGCGGTCCTTGAAGTTCTTCGTGGAGATACCGTCGATCACGAGGTCGCCGGAATCGAAGTGATCGAGTCCTCCCACAACGTTGAGCATCGTGGTTTTTCCGGAGCCGGACTGCCCAAGGATCGCGACGAACTCGTTGTCACGAAACGCGACGCTCACGCCGGCAAGTGCGACCTGGGTAAAGGTGCCCGTCGTGTAGGACTTGGTGATGTTGTGCAGTTCGAGCACGGCTCTCCATGGTTGCTCGCGCGAAGGGGGTCTTTCCTCATCCTACGGCCGGCCACGTTTAAATGTCCCACCCCGACGTAGGCTTGTGACATGAGTTGGATTGACGGCCCGATGCTGGGCTTTGATACGGAAACCACCGGCACGGATACCGCGAATGATCGCATCGTGACCGCAGCCCTCGTGTTCTCCACGGGGCCGGGCCGCGAGGGCGAAACTGTCGCGACGTGGCTCATCAACCCGGGCGTGGAGATTCCCGAGCAGGCCTCGCGCGTGCACGGCATCTCCACGGAACACGCGCGCGCCTACGGCATGGAGCCCGCGCCCGCCCTCGAGGAAATAGCGGTGCGCATCGTTGAGTGCCTTGAGCAGGGCGCTCCGATCGTCGCGTTTAACGGCGGCTTCGATCTTTCGATCATCGAAGCGGAGCTGAGCCGCAACGGCCTGCCCACGATCGAGGATCGCCTCGGCCGCGCGATCGCGCCTGTCGTCGATCCGCTCGTGCTCGATCGCGGGTTGGATCGCTACCGCAAGGGCAAGCGCAACCTCTCGACCCTCATGGAGGTGTACGGGATCGAGGAGCCGGAAGGCAATATGCATACGGCAGATGTCGATGTATCCATGACCCTCGATGTTCTGCGCGCCATGGCGAAGAAGCACACGGTCATTGCCGAAAGCGATCTCGCCGAGCTGCACAAGAAGCAAATCGAGCTCCACCGTGCATGGGCCGATAACTTCATCGACTATCTCAAGCGGCAGGGCAAAACACCAGACGTCAATCCCGTATGGCCTCTGTAGACTGGGAACCGTGCAGAACGAAATCGAAATTGGACGCAATAAGCGAGGCCGTCGCACCTACGGCCTCGACGATGTAGCCGTGGTGCCCTCCCGCCGCACGCGGGACCCGGAGGATGTCTCAACCTCGTGGCAGGTCGATGCCTACCACTTCGACATCCCGATCTTCGCGGCCCCCATGGATTCCGTGATGAGCCCCGAAACGGCGATCCAACTCGGCCAATTCGGCGGGCTTGGTGTGCTCGATCTCGAGGGCCTGTGGACTCGCTACGAGAACCCCACGCCGCTCCTGGAGGAGATTGCGCGCCTCGACCCGAAGGATGTTCACCACCGCATCCGCGAGATCTACTCGGAGCCGATCAAGCCGGGCCTCATCCGTGAGCGCATCACGCAGCTACGCGAAGCTGGAGTGGTCGCGGCCGGTTCCCTCTCGCCGCAGCGCACGCAGGAACACTGGAAGAGCGTCGTCGATGCGGGCGTCGACATCTTCTTCATCCGCGGCACCACCGTGAGCGCCGAGCACGTCTCGGGCAACCGCGAGCCGCTCAACCTCAAGCGCTTCATCTACGAGCTTGACGTCCCCGTCATCGTGGGCGGGTGCGCAACCTACACCGCGGCCCTTCACCTCATGCGCACGGGGGCGGCGGGCGTTCTCGTGGGCTTCGGTGGCGGCGCGAGCCAAACCACGTGGGAGACCCTCGGTATTTCCGTGCCGCTCGCCTCTGCCGTCGCGGATGTCGCCGCGGCCCGCAGGGACTACATGGACGAATCGGGCGGCCGCTACGTGCACGTGATCGCCGACGGTGGCCTCGGTCGCAGCGGTGACATCGTGAAGGCTATCGCGTGCGGGGCCGACGGTCTCATGGTCGGTGCCGCGCTCGCACGAGCCACGGAGGCCCCCGGCGGCGGCTTTCACTGGGGCAGCGAGGCACACCACCCAACGATGCCGCGCGGGCACCGTGTCGAGGTCGGCCAGGTCGCGCCACTCGAGCAGATCCTGTTCGGCCCCGGCCTTTCTGCCGATGGCACCACGAACCTCGTCGGCGCGCTTCGCCACGCGATGGCGACGACCGGCTACACGGACCTCAAGGAGTTCCAGCGCGTCGAGGTCGTCACGACTCGCTGATACCCTCCACGAAAAATGGGGCTCGCCATTGTCGGCGAGCCCCACTTTCTGTGCGGTAATCGTTAGCCGCGTGCAACCTCGAGGGTCTGCTGCGCGATCGCGAGCTCTTCGTTCGTGGGGTACACGACAACGGTGACCTTCGATTCAGGCGCCGAGATGATCCACGGTTCCTTCTTACGCTGGGCGTTTGCTTCCTCGTCGAGGATGATCCCGAACTCCTCGAGACCCTCGAGGGCGCTCGAGCGGGCAAGCGAAGCGTTCTCGCCGATGCCCGCGGTGAACGTGATGACATCGAGCCCACCGAGGATGAACGCGTACGCACCCACGTACTTCTTGACGCGGTGAGCCCACATACCGAGCGTGAGCTTCGCGGCTTCGTCGCCAGCCTCCACGGCGGCGGAAATGTCGCGGAAGTCGCTCATGCCGAGCTGGCCCATGAGACCGGACTTCTTGTTGAGAAGCGTGTCAACCTCGGCGGGATCCATGCCGGCCTGGCGGCTGAGGAGCGCGTACACCGACGGGTCGATGTCGCCTGAGCGGGTGCCCATGACGAGGCCCTCGAGCGGGGTGAGACCCATCGAGGTATCAACGGGCTTGCCGTTCTTGACGGCGGAGGCAGAAGCGCCATTGCCGAGGTGCAGGACGATCTGGCGGAGGTCCTCGCCTTCGCGGCCGAGGAAGCCCGGCACGCGAGAGGAAATGAACTCGTGGGAGGTACCGTGCGCGCCGTAGCGGCGAATCTTGTACTGCTCGGCGACCTCCTTGTTGATCGCATACGTGTATGCCTCGGGCGGAAGCTGCGTGAAGAACGACGTGTCGAAGACGACGACGTGGGGAAGGTTCGGCAGGAGCGCGCGTGCACCGTTGATGCCGTCCACCGCCGCGTAGTTGTGCAGCGGCGCGAGGGCACCGAGTTCGTGGATCTGGTCGCGGACCTCGTCGGTCACGAGGGTGGCTTCGGGGAACACCGCGCCGCCCTGGACAATGCGGTGGCCAACGGCGCTCACGGTTTCCTCGGTCAGCTCAACGCCAACCTTCGCGAAGAGCTCCTCGACGACCTGCATGCCCTTAACGTGATCGGGGATCGAACCCTCCCACGTTTCTTCCTTGTCTCCGGCTTCGATCGACGCGTTGCCCGTGGGCAGCGTGATGCGCTCGACGATGCCGGAGGCAGTCACGTGATTCGAGGTCGGGTCGATGAGCTGGAATTTAATCGAGCTCGAACCCGAGTTAATCACGAGAACGTTGCTGTTGGTCACGGTTTCTCCGTTCGTAGTCAAGAAGGGGCTCTTCGCCCGTCAGTTCTGGTTCTGCGCCTGGATCGCGGTGATCACGACGGTGTTGATGATGTCCTCGACGAGCGCGCCGCGCGAAAGGTCGTTCACGGGCTTGTTGAGTCCTTGCAGGACGGGGCCGATCGCGATCGCTCCGGCGGAGCGCTGCACTGCCTTGTACGTGTTGTTACCGGTGTTGAGGTCGGGGAACACGAACACGGTCGCGCGGCCTGCGACGGCCGAATCGGGAAGCTTGGTCTTGGCAACCGAGGCGTCCACGGCGGCGTCGTACTGGATCGGGCCCTCGACGTTCAGGTCGGGGTGGTTTTCCTTCACGAGCGCGGTCGCTTCGCGTACCTTGTCGACGTCGGCCCCCGAACCGCTCGTGCCCGTCGAGTACGAGAGCATCGCAATCCGCGGGTCCACGCCGAACTGCTCTGCCGTTGCGGCGGACTGAGCAGCGATGTCGGCGAGCTGCTCGGCGGTCGGGTCAGGGTTCACGGCGCAGTCGCCGTACACGAGGACGCGGTCCTCGAGCGCCATGAGGAACACGGAGGAGACGACCTTCGCGCCCGGCTTCGTCTTGATGATCTGAAGCGCGGGGCGGATCGTGTGGGCGGTGGAATTCACGGCGCCCGAGACCATGCCATCGGCATACCCCATGTGGACCATCATCGTGCCGAAGTAGGAGACGTCCTGTACCGCGTCGCGCGCCTGATCGAGGGTCACGCCCTTCTTTGCGCGAAGACGCGCAAACTCTTCGGCAAACTTCTCGACGAGCTCTTCATCGTGCGGGGATACGATGCGGGCTTCGGCGATGTCGTGGCCGAGCTGTGCAGCCTTCTGGCGGATCGCGGTTTCGTCTCCCAGCAGCACGAGGTTTGCAACGCCGCGGCTGAGGATCGCTTCGGCGGCTGCGATGATGCGCGGCTCATCGCCCTCGGGAAGCACGATCGTCTTCTTCTCACCCTGCGCGCGGGCAATCAGGTCGAACTGGAACATCATCGGGGTCACCACGTCGCTCTTTGCGAGGTTGAGTGCCGAAATGAGGTCGGTCATTGCAAAATTTTCGGCGACGAGGCGGCGGGCCGCATCGATCTTTTGCGGCGTCGAGGTGAGCTTGCCGTCGATATTGCTCGCGGCAACGGCGGCCTCGAAGGTGTTTTCCTCTGTCACGATGATCGGCAGGTCGCCCGTGCCGAGGGCTTTGATTTCCTCGGGAAGGTCGTAACCGCCCGTGAGCACGAGCGAGCTGAGCGACGGGAACGTGCCCGACTGCTGTGACATGAGGATGCCCTGGATGAGATCGTGCCGGTCACCGGGGGCGATCACGGTGCTCGATTCGTGGAGGTTCTTGAGCACGTTCGGCAGCCCCATCGCGGCTACGACGATGTCGAGCGCAACGCGCTCGAGAAGCTCAGGCGCACCCTGGACGACCGTGCCGTTCACAGCGTCCTTGATAGCGTTCACGCTCGGCGAGTACACGATGTCCGATTCGGGAAGGGCAGCGGTGATCACGCCTTCCGGAAGAACCTTCGCGATCTCTTCGCGGGTTGCGGGCAGGTCCTCGTCCGCGGCGCGGTTGATAACGACGGCGACGGGGGTCGCGTGGTTCTGGGCGAACTCGTGGAAGGCGATCTGGGCGACCGTTGCGGCCTGCTGTGGATCGCGGCGGCGCGAGCTTACGACCAGCACCACCGGAGCGCCGATGTTCGCGGCCACAGAAGCGTTGAAGGCGAGCTCGGTGGGGTTTGCGAGACCGTTGTAATCAGAACCGAGAACGAGCACCGCTTGATACTTCTCGCGCAGCTCCTGATAGCGGCGCATGATCTCTTCCTGCGCCTTCTCAGGATTGGAGTTCACGAGGTCGTAGGTGACGCCGAGTGCTTCGTCGTAGCCCTGGCTAATGCCCGGGTGCGAAGTAAGGAGTTCAACGGCGGCGTCACGCTCGTGGCGCGAATCAATAATCGGCCGGAACACGGCGACGTTCTCTGACGTAGCGACGAGGGCTTCAAGGAGGCCGAGGGCAACGGTGGATTTGCCGGAGCGTCCTTCTGACGAGGTTACATACACACTGTGAGACACGTTTTCTAGGATAGGGCGAGGAGTTGGACGCTGCCCGGGAACCGAGGGCCCACTCGCTCAATCTCACGCCTACACTTAAGGAATGCTTCGCGTCGCTCTCCGCCCCAAGTTCCTGGGCCTACTGGCCCTCATGGCAACAGCGACCCTCGTCTGCGGTCTCCTCGCGAACTGGCAGTTCGAGCGAGCAACGCGAGCCCTCGAGGCCCGCGACGAAACGACATCCGCCGCGCCCGTCCCGATCGAGGAGCTCATGGACGCGAACGCGCCTGTCACAAACGCGGTCCAGGGTCGCCTCGCGTCATTCACGGGGGAGTTCGTGCCTTCGGAGCAAGTGCTCGTGCCCGGCCGCGAGATCGACGGCCACGAGGCCGCCGTCGTTGTCACAAACGCGCGCATCACTCAAGGGCCGCTTCGCGGCACATCCATCCCCGTCGCGCGCGGTTACACAACCGTCCCCTCGAGCGAATGGGACACCCTTCCCGAGCCGCCCGCCGGAGCGCGCACAATAGTCGTGCGCCTCGAGGCCTCCGAGGAGGCGAGCGGCACCGTGCGCCGCGAGGATGACGGGGGTGTGGCGACCGTCGGAACGCTTTCCTCCACCCTGCTCGTGAACGTATGGGAGGGGCCCATGCTCGCCGGGTACGGGGCCCTCACGAACGAGGCGCGTCAGTACATGGCCGGGCCAGGGGAGTCCGACGGTGCGAGCGCAACCGCTGCGGACGCGTGGCGTGACCTCGGGCCGCTTCCCGCCGCACAGTCGAGCTTCACGAGTGGCCTCAACCTCCAAAACTTCGGATACATGCTCCAGTGGATCCTCTTCGGCGTGTTTTTCCTCTACATCTGGTGGCGAAGCGTGCGCTCCACCTACCTTGACGAGCAGGCTGAGCGTAGGCTCGAACTCGAATCGCGGCTCGCCGGCGAAAGCTCGGACTAGCCGCCACCGCCCCAACCATGCCGCAAGGAGGCCCCGTGGCTCGCAAGCCGCTCAATGACACTCAAATTCGCACGTCGATGGCCCGCTTCCGGGTCGCCTCGATCGTGGAAGGTATCGCCCTGCTCGTGCTCGTCGCGATCATGATCATGCGCTACCTCGTGTACGGCGGCCAGAGCGATCTGTGGGCGACGATTTCAAAGACGTGGAGCCCCATCCACGGCCTCATCTACATGATTTACGTCGTGCTCGCCTTCGACTTGTGGAGCAAAATGCGCTGGGGCCTCGAGCGGATGCTCCTGCTCATGTTCTTCGGCGTGATCCCCGTGCTGAGCTTCTTCGGCGAGCGCTGGACTCACGCCAAAGTCGAGCGCGATCTCGCCGAGCGCCCCACACTCGGCGATGCAGCGGACCAGTAGTACGCGCATTAGGATGGAGAGCGTGATGAACGACAACCAGCTCAGCACCCAGCAAGACCCGGTCCTCGTCGTCGATTTTGGTGCGCAATACGCGCAGCTCATCGCGCGTCGGGTCCGCGAAGCGAACATCTACTCCGAGGTCGTCCCGAACTCGATGAGCGCGAGCGAAATCCTCGCGAAGAACCCCAAAGCACTCATCCTCTCCGGCGGCCCCAGCTCCGTGTATGCCGACGGCGCCCCGAAACTCGACCCCGCTCTCCTCGAGGCGGGTATTCCGGTGCTCGGCCTGTGCTACGGCTTCCAGGCAATCGCGCAGGCCCTCGGCGGGACAGTCGCCCCCACGGGCACCCGCGAGTACGGCGCGACCCTGCTCACTGAAATCCAGGACGATTCCGTTCTGCTCGCGGGCCAGGATCTCCACCAGAACGTGTGGATGAGCCACGGCGACAGCGTTCACGAAGCCCCCGAAGGCTTCGACGTGATCGCCGTTTCGGCGGGCTCGCCCGTTGCCGCATTCGAGAATCGCGAACGGCGCATCTTCGGCGTCCAGTGGCACCCCGAAGTCAAGCACTCCGAACGCGGCCAAGAAATCCTCGAGAGCTTCCTCTACCGCGGCGCCGGCATCAAGCCCGAATGGACGATGTCCAACGTCATCGACGAACAGGTCGAGCTGATCCGCGCCCAGATCGGCGAAGACGGCACCGCCATCTGCGCCCTGAGCGGCGGCGTCGACTCCGCCGTCGCCGCTGCGCTCGTGCAGCGTGCGATCGGCGATCGCCTCACGTGCGTGTACGTCAACCACGGCCTCATGCGCCTTCGCGAATCCGAAGAAATTGAGCGCGCCTTCAGCGGTTCAACGGGCGGCGCGAAGCTTGTCGTGGTCGATGCCGAAGAGCGCTTCCTCACCGCGCTCGCGGGCGTCACCGACCCCGAGCAAAAACGCAAGATCATCGGCCGTGAGTTCATCCGTGTATTCGAGCAGGCGCAGGAAGACATTCTGCGCGAGCAGGGTGTTGTTGATGGCGACCAGGCCCGCCGCAAAGCCTTCCTCGTGCAGGGCACCCTGTACCCGGACGTCGTTGAGTCCGGTGGCGGCGATGGTGCCTCCAACATCAAGAGCCACCACAACGTCGGTGGGCTTCCCGACGATTTGACCTTCGAACTTGTGGAGCCGCTTCGCCAGCTTTTCAAGGATGAAGTGCGCACCGTCGGCACCCAGCTCGGCCTGCCCGACGAAATCGTGTGGCGCCAGCCTTTCCCCGGCCCGGGCCTCGGCATTCGCATCATCGGCGAGATCACGAAAGAGCGACTCGACACGCTTCGCGCCGCCGATGCTATCGCGCGCGAAGAGATGACCCTCGCTGGCCTCGACCGCGACATTTGGCAGTGCCCCGTCGTGCTCCTCGCCGACGTGCGCTCCGTTGGCGTGCAGGGCGATCACCGCACCTACGGCCACCCCATAGTTCTTCGACCGGTGACGTCGGACGACGCAATGACCGCCGACTGGGCGAAGGTTCCCTACGATGTTCTGTCGAAGATCTCGACGCGCATCACGAACGAGGTTGATGGCATTAACCGCGTCACCCTCGATGTGACGAGCAAGCCGCCGGGCACGATCGAGTGGGAGTGATCCCGCGGTAGTAAAGGGTCCGCTCCTTTGGGGAGCGGGCCCTTTACAACACCTCAGTGGAACCGGCCTTTCCCCCAGCCAGCTAAATGGGGAGCCTAGTAGCTGACTTTCCTTGGCTCCGGGTCCCTAGGCTACCGGGGGTCGTCTCGTTGCCCACTTTCCCCCGTCTCTTCTCGAAGGTGGTGAAAAATCGCCACCTCACGTTGATATCTGGGCCTCTGACGCCGTTTTTCACCACTTCCGCAGGGAAGAAGACGGCCGCGGGGTGAGAGGGTTGCCGCGGGTAAAGGTGGGGCGGTGCGAGGGACTAGAGAGTGATTTCCTTGTGCCACGTCTCTTTGAGGAAATCCTGGCGCCAATTCATTTTCTCGTAGGCGAGATTTGCCCCCGTGGGAGAATCGGCGTCCACAAAAAGCTCGCCCCGGCCATAGCCATGTTCCATGGCAAGCAGGTAGAACGCATCGAGCAGCGCATGTGCCGCTCCCTTACCGCGACCCTCGCGCGTCACGCCGAGATACTCCACGTGGGCCGTCTTCGACTCGGGAAGCCACGACGTCATGAGCGTGCCGATCACCATCGGTGCCGAACCATCCGCGGGAACGAGCTCAGCCAAAAGGTCGCGGTCCCACTCGTGATGCGCATACAGATCCGTGCGCTCGCACCACTCGTCGAAGCTCTCCTCGAAATGATTGAAGTGATCCTCAAAAGCATGCTCGAGGGCAGCGTGGGCCGCGCGGCGATCCTCAACGTCGGCAAGAGTGCGAACGCGAACATTCGCAGCTACGCGGGGAGCCAAGGAAGCGTCGGACTCCCGCTCCCTGATTTCTTGCACACGCGCGGGGATGTCCTGGTCCATCACCACCCAGGTGCGCGCTTTTGCAAAGCCGGCGTCAGCGAGAGCCTCCGCGCGGATAAAATCGCCCGGGCCGACCTCCGTGACGATCACGAAGCCCTCCTCGCCGCGCTTCTCGCCAAGCATGCGGGCCTGCTTCTCGATCCACTCCAGGCAGCGCGCGGCATGCGCGATATAGAACTCATCGCCACGACGCACCGCCCACTTCGCATCGATGCGACCCCGAGCGTGATCGTGCACCATCGCGTACGCCACCACCGGTGCCGGTTCCTCGCCAGAACCGCGTGATTCGCGAACCACCATCGCGGGGTGTCCCGCCTCAATCGTGTTGATGAGATCGGTGCCGTCGAATACCTCAGAAGGATCAGAGGCGCGCAAAAGATCCCTCGCAATAAAGGCGATAGCGGGGTAATCGGCGGGGGTGGGAGTATCGACGAAAGCCATGGCTTTAGCCTAGAGCAAAAACCTGCACCAAAACTGTGTTGAAAAGTCCATTACTGCAGGTCAGGGGACTCTTGCGGGGGTTTTGCGCCGAGCTTGTCCTGAAGCCTCAAATGCAGTTCGGCGCGCATGCCACGCAACGCAATAATGGTCGCGGCAAAGGCCGCAATGCCAGCGAGATACATCGCGGCATTCTGCCCATCAACGAACGATGCCTTTGCAAGACTCCAGGCCATATCCGGATTCGCAGAATTGCCGGGCTCGGCCAGTACCGCCGCCGAACCGATCGTCTGCTTTGCCTCCTCAAGCACTTGATCCGAAATACCCAGACCAGCTTCACGCGAGGACAGGGAGAGGCGATAAGCGAGCATCCCCACGCCACCAAGAACCGCAGTGCCCAGCGCCCCGCCAAGCTCGTACGCCGTTTCGGAAATCGCCGAAACGGAGCCGGCCTCCTTATCCGGGGCCGACGACAGAATCGTATCGTTCGTGAGCGGTTCCGAGAACCCGATTCCAA
The DNA here is from genome assembly GCF_902381725.1 of Dermabacter jinjuensis. Taxonomy (GTDB): domain Bacteria; phylum Actinomycetota; class Actinomycetes; order Actinomycetales; family Dermabacteraceae; genus Dermabacter; species Dermabacter hominis. The sequence goes on from NZ_LR698963.1 coordinate 1,128,439, forward strand.
GACCGATGAGGAACGTGCACAGGAAGTAGAAGAAGGGGTTGAAGTGGACGGTCACGAGCAGCGGCACCGAAAGGCAGCCCATACCGCACGTGAAAAGGCCGAGAGCCACGAGCTGGTTCGACCGGAACTTTCGCGCAAAGACCGGGGAGATGAGTGCGCCGAGAATCGTCGCCACAACCATCGGAAGTGCCCAAAGGCCCGCCTCGATCGGCGAAAGTCCCGAAACAACCATGAGGTACTGCGGGAAGAAGAACAGTGTGCCAATCGTGATGAAGTACGCGATGCCGTTAATGAGTGTTGCCGAGCGGAACGTCGGCTCCGAGACCACATCCACGTCGAGAATCGGGTTCGCAACAACGTACTGGCGACGCCAAAAGAGCGCGAGACCCGCCGCACCAGCGACCAAGAGCCCTACCTGCCAGATCGCGAAATCATCAATGAGAAGCTTGAAGCTCAGCACGAGCGCAAAGATCGACGCGATCAGCAGCACGGGGGAGAGAAGGTCGATGCGCTCGGCTTCCTCGAGTTCTGATTCGGGAACGTAGAGCTTCGCGAGGATGACGAACACGATCACGATCGGCACGTTAATAAAGAACACGTACCGCCAGTTGGCGACCTCGAGCAAAATGCCGCCGAGAAGCGGGCCAATCGCGCTACCGCTAGAGAAAGCTGCCGACCACAGTGCGAGCGCGAGACGCCTCTCCGAACGCTTCTGGAAAATGTGGCGGATCATGCCGAGCGTCGACGGCATGAGGGTCGCGCCGCCGAGTCCCTGGAGGGAACGGCCCACGATCAGCATGAGCGGTGACGTACTAAAGCCCGACAAAACAGAGGCCGCGCCGAAGAGGGCAGAGCCCCACATCAAAAGACGAAGCCGCCCGAAACTGTCACCGAACTTGCCCATCACAATGAGCAGGCACGCGAGCACAAACGAGTACGAATCGACGATCCACAGAAGTTCGTTTGCCGACGGATGGAGATCCTGCGAGATGCCCGGGAGCGAGATGCTCAGAACCGTGACATCGATACTGATCAGGAAAACTGGCAACAGAACGACAGCTAGGGCAGCCCAGCGCGCTCTCCACGACATTTCTATACACCGTCTTTAAATCTTTAGTTTATGGATCCAGTATATCTGACGCGTGACTGCTTGGCCCGCAAGTGTGGGGAACATCGTTATTGGGGTGTGTGGTGGACCACCTCTCAGGGCTGGCGACTCGAGCATCTGCGCGGAGGCGTTCCCGACGGCGGTCGATGACCTTTACTAGCGGTCCCAGTGGGTGACATGGACGGCACATGAGGGCGCGGAAGCAGATTTGGGGCGGCGGCTGTCAACTTTGTCCATTTTGCGGGACCAGTGTCCTGGTGCTCGGGTGTCATCTATGTGAGGATTTCACTAGGCCTTGAGACCTAGAACCCGGGCTGGGTAGCCCTCTAGGTGAAAGGTTGAACAATGCAGTATATCCGTATCGTTAGAAAGGGCCCCGGCTCTGCCGAGGGATTGAAGTGAAACACGGAAACGTAGTTGTTAGCGACTCGCTCGCTGAAAGTTATAAACGTTGGTTCCCAACTGAACGCCAGGTAGTTGCTCTTAGCGAAACTGACCTCACCGATGCTGCTGTGGTCGTGCTGTCCGAAGAGGATGTTCAAGACGGTAAAGGCAAAGAGATTGTAGAACTCGGCTGGGGTCTCCCGGTTATTGCGTGTGTCTCGGCCGACCGTAAAGATCTTATCGGTAAGGGTGAAATCGATGATGTGATCACCAAAGACCGCATTCAGAGCGATTATTTCGCACGTAAGGTTGAGAAATTTGCTCGCCGTTACGACCGCGAAATTCTCCCCCCGTTCTTCGAAGCTCTGGTTGACTACCGTGACCTTGGCAACTCGAACTTCCCGAGTCCTGGCCACCACGGCGGTCAGTACTTCCGCCGGCACCCCACAGGTCGCCGGTTTTTTGAATTTTATGGCGAAAACCTTTTCCGCACTGACCTTTCCAGTTCGGACGTCGCGCTTGGCGACCTTCTGATTCACGAAGGTGCCCCCGAAGAAGCTCTCGAACGTGCAGCTGAAGTTTTCCACGCTGACGACACTTGGTTCGTCCTGAACGGCACCTCTTCATCCAACAAGGTTGTTCTGAACGCTCTCCTTGCGCCGGGAGATGTCGTCCTGTTCGACCGCAACAACCACAAGTCGGTTCACCATGGCAGCCTCGTCATGGCCGATGCTAAGCCTGTCTACCTTGAAACCGAGCGAAATGCGTTCGGTCTCATCGGTGGTATCGACGCGCACTGCTTCGACGAAGCCTACATCCGCGAGCGTGTCGCGAAGGTCGATCCCGAGCGTGCCAAGGCCGAGCGACCCGTTCGCCTCGCCGTGTTCCAGCTCGGCACCTACGACGGCACCATCTACAACGCTCGCCGTGTCATTGATAAGATCGGTCACCTTTGCGACTACGTCCTGTTCGACTCCGCATGGGTTGGCTACGAGCAGTGGATCCCGATCATGAAGCAGTCCTCGCCGATGCTTCTTGACCTCAAAGAGAACGACCCCGGCATTATCGTGACCCAGTCTGTCCACAAGGGTATGGCGGGCTTCTCGCAGGCTTCGCAGATCCACAAGAAGGACAACCACATCAAGGACCAGGCTCGTTACTGCGATTCCGATCGCTTCAACAATGCATACATGATGCATGCCTCCACGAGCCCGTTCTACCCGATGTATGCGTCACTCGACGTTAACGCACGCATCCACGCAGATGGCTCTGGTGAAAAACTTTGGGCTGAGGCGCTCAGGGTTTCGATTGAAGCCCGCAAGATGATCCTGAAGGAATGCAAGTACATTCGTCCGTTCCTCCCGCCGACCGTTAACGGTGTTAAGTGGGAAGACACTCCGACCGAAGAAATCATGGCGAGCCGTGAGTACTTCGAGTTCAAGCCGGGCGAAACTTGGCATGGATTCCCCTCGTACCGCGAAGGCCAGTACTTCATCGACCCGATGAAGTTCCTTCTCACAACTCCCGGTGTTCGTAACACTGAGGACGGTTACGAGTATGAGGACTTTGGCGTTCCGGTCAATATCCTCGCTAACTACCTGCGTACGCTCGGTATCATTCCTGAAAAGTGTGACCTCAATACAATCCTCTTCCTCATCACGCCCGCAGAAACTCTGCCGAAGATGCAGGAACTGGTTGCTGCACTTGTTCAGTTTGAACAAATGCTGGACGAGGATGTACCGTTGGCCGAGGTGCTCCCGCGCGTTTATGCTGAAAACGAAGAGCGCTACCGCGGCTACACCATTCGCCAGCTTTGCCAGGAGATGCACGACTTCTATAAAGAGCGTGAGGTCGCGAAACTTCAGCGAGCAATGTTCCGTGAAGAGACCCTGCCGAAGAGCGAAATGAGTGCACGAGATGCGAACACCGCCCTTATTGCGGGGGATGTTGAACTCATCCCGCTCAGTGAGGCAGAGGGTCGAATCGCAACCGAGGGCGCATTGCCTTACCCCCCGGGCATCATTTGTGTTGTTCCCGGTGAGGTATGGGGTGGTGCCCAGCTCAAGTACTTCCTCACCCTTGAAGAGGGCATCAATGTGCTTCCCGGCTTCGCACCGGAGCTCCAGGGTGTGCACATGGTGAATGAAGACGACGGCTCTACGCGTGCATACGCGTACGTGGTCAAAAACTAATTAATTTGTCAAAGGGGTGGGGCCGCGGCGGTCCCGCGGCTCCGCCCCTAGACTATGGAGAATTGAAACATGAACGATAAACCAGTTCAAAAGAAAATGGGAGTTGTGCAGTTGACCATCCTCACGATGGTTAACATGATGGGCTCCGGCATTATCATGCTTCCTACGAAGCTTGCTCAGATCGGCACAATCTCGATCCTTTCTTGGATTGTCACCGCCGGCGGTGCGACGATTCTCGCGTACTGCTTTGCAAAGCTTGGTCGTTACAGTCGAAACGCCGGTGGCATGGGCGGCTACGCCGAATATGCTTTCGGTAAGTCCGGCTCGTTCATGGCCAACTACACCTACATTCTTTCGCTCGGTATTGCGAACATCGCGATCGCGATTTCGGCTGTTGGCTACGGCCTCACGCTCTTCGATATCGATACTTCAGGCATGAGCAATGGTCCCCTTATCGTGGGTGGTCTTGCCATCGCCACCATGTGGCTTGCAACCGTGCTCAACTTCGGTGGTGCCAGCATCACTGGCAAGATCGGCTCCATCACCGTTTGGGGCGTTATCGCACCGGTGCTCGGCATTTGCATCATCGGCTGGTTCTGGTTCTCGCCGTCCACATGGGCCGCCGCCTGGAACCCGCATGACCTTGGGTTCTTCAAGGCAGTTTCGTCCTCGATCGCAATGACCCTTTGGGCCTTCCTCGGTCTCGAGTCCGCTTCTGCGAACTCCGATGCCGTTGAAAATCCCGAGAAGAACGTTCCTATCGCGGTTATGGGCGGTACTCTCGGTGCTGCAGTTATGTACATCCTTTCGACCAACGTTGTCGCCGGCATCGTCAACCACGAGGAGCTCGCTGCATCGAACGGTCCGTTCGGCCTTGCCTTCGCACACATGTTCAACCCGGTTGTTGGACGCATCATCACTGCACTCATGGTTATTGCCTGCTTCGGCTCGCTCCTCGGCTGGCAGTTCACCATTGCGGAAGTTGCCCGCTCGATGGCGAAGGTTGGGCAGCTGCCTAGGATCTTCAACCACGTGACCAAAGCTGGCGCGCCGATCATCGGTATGTGCATCATCACCGGTCTGCAGACTCTCCTCTCGTTCTTCACGATGAGCCCGAGCCTTGCTGAACAGTTCGAGGTGCTTGTCAACCTTGCAGTTATCACCAACCTGATTCCCTACCTCCTTTCTATGGGTGCGGTCAAGATTCTGCAGAAGCGTTCTGGAGTTCCTGCAGGCAAGGCACGCGCAGTGAACGTGCTCGCATTTATTGCGGCTCTCTACTCGCTCTACTCCCTCTTCACCGCTGGCGAGCAGGCCATGATGGGTGGAGCGCTTGTCACCTTCTTCGGTTGGACCCTCTTCGGTGTCCTCGCTCCGCGACTGCTTGACGGGGGCAAGGGCGACGATGCCAAAGCCCACGAAGAGATTGAACAGGCTAAGCAAACCAACTCCGGCCTTAACCCAGCGTCGGCCTGATCTAGCTTGAGCCTAACGGGTTCGTTCCCGGCTCTATATGAGTGTCAGGACTGAACCCATATAACTAACTACCGCCCCGCTTGCTAATAGCTCCTGTAAGCGGGGCGGTTTTTTGTGCCTGGCTTTTGGGTGTGCTCACCCTTCGTTCTTTGCTAAAACGACACGAGGTGCTACCCCCCCTTACGGACGGGATTGGAACGGGCAGAACAGGAGACCGTCGCCAGCGGTGTGCGCAGGTCGCTGTGATCGAATGCGAAGGCATTTGGCATCGGCGTCACTAGCTGTTAGTGAATGAATGTGATTTGTCAGCAGAGTTCAAGATTCTCTGGTGTCCAGGTGGACTTCTAAGCCATTCAGGTTGCCGAAACTAGACGAAGTACTAAGTTTGTGTAGTGTGCCAGATCCTCAGGGACGCTGTTGACATGCAAAACAGCAATAGAATCGTGGGGCGTCCAAAATGCTCCACCGGAGGTGACTCCTGGTCGATGACTGCCGTATGCAATCAAGTGCGAATGGTCCATACAGGAGCCAGGCGGCTGTAGTCCCCTGCGTCCGAGCGGACTGCCACAACGTCGCTGCGGTAGTAGTTCGCGCGATTCCGCAAACGTCTTGAACGTTCTTCTGTCTTGAAATAGCTAGTGTTGGCGGAAGTGAAGTGATGGCATTGAGCCTCGGGGCAATAGTGAGAAACTCTAGTCTTTGGTTTCGTTGTGAAGATCAAGCGTTGTGCCAACAGAACACTATCGATGAGCAAGCATAGGGATGTGGCTTTCGAATACGTGTGAGGCGTCCACGGGTCGGTGGGTAGCCAACATAAAGTAATCCCCACCTGGGAAGGTGGGGATTACCGTGCGCCATCAGGGATTCGAACCCCGGACCCACTGATTAAGAGTCAGTTGCTCTAACCAACTGAGCTAATGGCGCGATTATCCAACTATAGCAGAAGTCTGCGGCTATTTCTACGCTTTCGGTCTTAGAGCTGATTCGCGTTTGTATGCGAGTTCCGGCTGCTTATATGCAGTAGTGACCGGGCCACCACAGGGGCAAAAATGCCGGCCTGTGGTGGCCCGGGGTCAAGGAAGGCTCACGAAGCTAATGGCTATTAATCCACTGCTTGAGCCCCGTGGATTCCTAGTTCTCGATGGGCTTGATAAGCGGGAAAAGGATGGTTTCACGGATACCGAGACCGGTGATGGTCTGGAGTACACGGTCGATGCCGATTCCCATGCCGCCTGACGGAGGGAATCCGTATTCCATGGCGTCGCAGAAATCTTCGTCGTAACGCATTGCATCTTCGTCGCCGCCAGCTGCAAGCTGCGCCTGCTGCACGAACCGCTCCCTTTGGATAACCGGATCAGCAAGCTCGGAGTAGGCTGTGCCGATTTCCGAGCCACGGATGTAAAGATCCCACTTCTCCACGACGCCCGGGCGGTCGCGGTGATCGCGAGTGAGCGGGCTCGTCTCGACTGGGTAATTCATGACGAAAACGGGATTGTAGAGCTCTTCGGCGGGGATCAGATGCTCCCAAATTTCTTCGACGAGCTTTCCGTGGCCGAGCGTCTCTTCATCCACATCTACCTCAAACTTGCGGGCGAGTTCGCGAAGGTGCTCGGCGGAGGTTTCAGGAGTGATCTCTTCCCCTGCATAGTGTGAAATGCTCTCGTAGAGGTCGATGCGCTTCCATTCGCCACCGAGGTCGAACTCAGTGCCGTCATCGAGGGTGACCAAGGTTGAGCCGGTTGCTGCGATGGCTGCGTTCTGGATGAGTTCTTGTGCCAGATCGGCCATGACGTTGTAGTCGGCGTACGCCTCGTAGCACTCCAGCATGGTGAACTCGGGGGAGTGCGTCGAGTCCGCTCCCTCATTGCGGAAGTTGCGGTTGATCTCGAATACGCGGTCGAGGCCACCTACAACGGCACGCTTGAGGAAGAGCTCAGGAGCGATACGTAGCGAAACCTGCATATCGAACGCGTTCATGTGCGTATCGAAGGAACGCGCGGATGCACCTGAGGGCACAACCTGGAGCATAGGCGTTTCGAGCTCGATGTAGTTACGCTCGCGGAAGGTGTCGCGCAGAGCCTGGATCACACGAGTTCGCAAGCGTGCGATGCGCTGTGCCTCGGGGTTGACAATGAGGTCGACATAGCGACGACGCATTCGCATTTCGTCGCTGAGGTCGGTGTGGAGGTTCGGTAGTGGGCGAAGCGACTTCGAAGCCATTTCCCAACGGTCAGCGTAAATGGAAAGCTCGCCAGTCCTGGAGGTGCCGATTTCTCCGTGCACGAAGATGTGGTCACCGATATCAACGAGGCGGTTGAAGTCTTCGAATGCTTGTTCGCCAACTTCATTCTCCACAAGCATTGACTGCAAGCGTGAGTGATCCCCGGCTTGGAGAACGGCGAAAACGAGCTTGCCGGTCTTGCGGATGTGGACGACGCGTCCAGAAAGGCCGACTACGTCGCCGGTCTTTACTTCGGAACCTTCTAGTTCACCGTGCTTTTCGAGGACGGCCTGAATCGTCGAGGTGTTTTCTACACCAACGGGGTAAGGCAGACGCTCCTGCTGCTTGAGCATGTCGGCCCGCTTGCCCATGCGCACCGCGCGTTGGTCAGCGGTAGTTTGGGTCTCGACGCCCGCTTGGGGGCCAGCATTGAGCTCAGACACGATGATCTCTCTCTCTTGATGTTGTGACATTGTTCCTAGGTAAGGAACAAAGTCAGTGTAACAGCAAATCTGCGCGGCTGTGTTGCCTGTCTTACTGTGTATTGGCTTCTCAGTTAGTTTCCCGGGGGACGGTTTTTTCGCCTGGATATATGGAAATAGGGAAATAGGTTGCTGATCTTTATTCGCGGTCAAGCTGCAATTTGGTCGGTGAACCTTTTGGCCACGAAAGCGCACATAAAGGGGCGCCCGCGTGGAATGCTAGCTTTCCACGCGGGCGCCCCGCCGAAATTATTGGCAGATGTTGGTCTACCCGTCCTTACTTGTTGCGGATGACGTACCCGTAGGCGCGCTGGCGGCCGTCGTCTTCGGTCACCATGTGAACGCCCTGGAGCTCAGGAGCGAAGCCGGGCAGCTGGTTGATGCCCTCTTCAAGTGCCATGAAGTAGTCGTACTGCGGACCGCCCCAAACCTCACCGGGGACAACCACGACGACGCCCGGGGGGTAGGGAAGAGCGCCCTCGGCCGCGATGCGGCCCTTGCACTCTTCGATCGGGAGGTAGTCGACGTTGCCACGGATGAACTCGACGTTTGCTTCCTGCGGGGTCATTTCGACCTTCGGGAAGTTCTCCTCGCGGAACATGTCCTTCTGGAGCTGAGCAACCGTGCGGTTCTTGTAGAAGTCGTGCATCTCCTGGCAGAGCTGGCGAATCGTGTAACCGCGGTAGCGGTCCTCGTTCGCAGCGTAGATCTCCGGGAGAACTTCCTGAAGCGGAACGTCCTTCTCAACAGCCTCTTCGAAGCGGCGGAGCGCAGCGACGAGGTTCGAGTACTTCTGGATCGTGTCCGCCGGGGTGAGGAGGAACAGGATCGAGTTGAGGTCGCACTTCTCGGGAACGATGCCCTGCGTGCGCAGGTAGTTCGCGAGAATATTCGCCGGGATGCCGAAGTCCTCGTACTCGAAGCCACCGGTCTTGTTGATGAGGCCCGGAGTGGTGAGCAGGAGCTTCATCGGGTCAACGAAGTACTGGCCCTCAACGTAGCTGTCGAAGCCGTGCCACTGCTCGCCCGGGTGGAACTCGAAGAACTTACGGTTCGAAGCGATGGTCTCGGTGTCGTACGACTCCCAAGGCTTGCCGTCGACCTCGGCGGGAACGAACGGCTTGAGCATCTTGAGGTTGCCGAGGATGAGCTTACGAGCCTCAATCGAGTTCTTGAGGGCTTCGTGCCACAGCTTCTCGCCGGCGCCGTTCTCGTGCATCTTGGCGTTGATGTCGAGCGAGGCGAACAGCGGGTAGTAGGGGCTCGTCGAGGCGTGCATCATGTACGAGTTGTTGAACTGATCAAAGTTCACGTACCGATCCTGGCCCTTGATGTGCGAGTCCTTCTTGTGGATCTGCGAGGCCTGCGAGAAGCCAGCCTGCTGCTTGTGCACCGACTGGGTCACGAGGATACCGGGGTCGTTCTCGTCGAGCTCGAGGAGCATCGGCGAGCCTTCCTTCATGATGTCGATCCACTGCTCGTAGCCAACCCATGCGGAGTCGAACAGGATGTAGTCACAGAGGTGACCGATCTTGTCGACGACCTGCCGGGCGTTGTAGATCGTGCCGTCGTAGGTGCCGAGCTGGATGATCGCGAGGCGGAACGGGCGCTCAGCCTTTGCACGCTCGGGGTCAACCTTCTCGAGGCGCTCACGGATGTAGTCCTCTTCGAAGCAGTGCTCGTCGATGCCGCCGATAAGGCCGAACGCGTTACGTGCGGTCTCGAGGTAGACGGGCTTGCCGCCGGCCATGACGAGGGCGCCGTGGATGTTCGACTTGTGGTTGTTGCGGTCGAACAGCACGAGATCGTCGGGGCCAACAACAGCGTTGATGGCAACCTTGTTCGACGACGAGGTGCCGTTGAGGATGAACCAGGTGTTGTCGGCGTTGAAGATGCGAGCAGCAGCTTCAGTGGCCTGGACGGGCGGGCCGTCGTGGATGAGGAGGTCACCCATGGCGACGTCAGCGTTACAAAGGTCGGTGCGGAAGAGCTCTTCGCCGTAGAAGTCGAAGAAGCGACGGCCGGCCGGGTGCTGGCGGAAGAACTGGCCGCCCTGGTGTCCGGGGCAGTCGAACGGCGAGAAGCCGCGGTTGTAGTACTTCGTGAGCGCGCCGAAGAACGGGGGGAGAACCTCGTCCTCGAACTTGTCAGCGGCGGCAGCGATCTGGCGAGCGAAGTAGTCGCCCTGGAGCTCGTCGAGGGCGATAACGCCGTGGAGGCCCTCGAGGTTAGTGGTGTCCTTGGTGCTCTTCACGGCGGCGAAAACGGGAATACCGAAACCGTATTCGTTGATCTCGGCGACCTTACCCGCGTCGATGTCATCCTGGTCGAGGATGATCGCGGAGATGTTCGCGAGGTCGCCGCCCTGGAGTGCGGTCAGTTCGTAGCCGGGAATCGGATGGATCGTTGTGTCAGAGCCGAGAAGAGCGGCGCTGACTCCAATAGTCCTGCGGAGCATTTTCACTTTCCTTGCATTGGAGAAAATCTCGTCGGCACAACTCTGTCCGACACCATGACGCTACACCTTCGAGGTTGTGTTTTTCTAGGGAGTTAAGTCCCTTCGCTTGCTGCCGTAACGGGATGTTTACGTTGAGCGCGTCTGCGATTTGCGTGGGGTCGGGTTTTGTGCACCTCTCTGCAGCCCCGTCCAAGTTCACCCAAATAGTGATCTAGATCCTTTTGTGGATGGGGCGCTCCCAGTGTTGCGGCCTGCGGCTTTGCCTTTGGGGTCCGATGGTGGCATGCGTGACACCGTGACTACGGGCGCAGTGTGGTGTGTGCCTCGTCGGGGGGGGTGGGCCTTGGCGTTTCAGTGGGGCGACACCCTTAAGTACGGTTGCGACACCTTTGAAACTGCACGGCGAGACTGAAAGTGGGCAGCGCTCGTCGATATTTGTTGCCCGCAATCCTCCTAATTGGGAGTTTTTCTGGATATTTAAAGTTCCACAGCGTATTGGTCTGATTTAGGGGGATAGTGCGCACGCACTTCTTGCTCGGTGAGGGGCGGTATTGAAGGTGGGGGTTGCGGGTTTTGAGGGGCATCGGGCGTTGGGGCGCTGACGGTGGGTGTTGCGGGTGCTGGCGCGGTTGGCTTTGGGGTGGGGTGTCGGTCGGTTCGTTGGTGGTTGCTTGTTTGAAGGTGGTGAAAAGTGGCCGCCTGGAGCTTGGATCCGGGCATCTGGGGCTGTTTTTCACCACTTTCGCGAGAGGGGCGGCTGCCGGGCGGGGGTTGGGGCGGCTGTTTGGGGGGGGCGCATTTAGCGACAGTCAATAAGGTGTCGCCCCGGATGCCTGCTCACCGGGACGTTCGTCCCGATCTGTGCCGCTCACACCGTCACGAAACCACTACATGTTGTGGCCTCCGCGTGTCGCGGCACAAGATGTGCCTCTCGCGAGTGAATCTAGGTGGGCAGCCGAAAGCTCCGCACGCGGGGCCTATCGGCACATCGAAGCACACCACCCCATTTGCGATAGGAGCGCACCATGCCCGCACGCCACCACGCCGAGCGCACCCTTGTAGACCCGATTTCGACGATCAATGATTATCTTGGCCGCGCCGATTGGCGCGTGAATGCGAACGCGAACCAGGGGTACAGCGTTGGCGGGCTCGTGCTCAACTCGGCGGGAAAGCTGGTCGCGAACTACTGGCTCGATGAGGTTTTCAGCGCGGAGGCTGGCCAGGCCCACCGCGAGGGCGATCTCTATATCCATGACCTCGACATGCTCACGGGATACTGTGCGGGCTGGTCGCTGCGCACGCTCTTGCAGGAGGGCTTCAATGGTGTGCCGGGCGCGATTGCCTCCGCGCCCCCGAAGCATTTTTCCAGTGCCTGCGGGCAGATCGTGAACTTCCTCGGGACGCTGCAAAATGAGTGGGCGGGTGCGCAAGCGTTCAGCTCATTCGATACCTACATGGCGCCGTTTGTGAGGCTCGATGCGATGAGCTACGAAGAGGTGCGGCAGAACATGCAGGAGCTCATCTATAACCTGAACGTTCCGAGTCGCTGGGGGAGCCAGTGCCCGTTTACGAACTTGACGTTTGATTGGAACTGCCCGGATGACCTCAAGGATCAGTATCCGCTTATTGGCTCAGAGGTGTGCGACTTTACGTACGGCGAGCTGCAAGAAGAAATGGACCTGATTAATCGCGCGTACATCGACGTGATGACGGAGGGGGACGCGAATGGTCGCGTGTTCACCTTCCCGATTCCGACGTACAACATCACGCGGGACTTTGATTGGGACTCACCGAACTCAGAGCGTCTTTTCCGGATGACCGCGAAGTACGGCCTCCCGTACTTCCAAAACTTCATCAACTCGGAGCTTGATCCCGGGCAGATTCGCTCGATGTGCTGCCGCCTCCAGCTCGATCTTCGAGAGCTCCTCAAACGCGGCAATGGCCTTTTCGGAAGCGCTGAACTCACGGGCTCGATTGGCGTGGTCACGATCAATATGGCGCGCCTGGGCTACCTCCACAAGGGTGATGAAGCCGCGCTCATGGATGCTCTCGATCGCCTCCTTGACCTGGGTAAAGACACTCTCGAGAGGCGGCGCGCGACGGTGCAGGAGCTCATCGATCGCGGGCTTTACCCGTACACGAAGCGCTACATGGGCCACCTCGGTAACCACTTCTCGACGCTCGGGGTTAATGGCATGAACGAAATGGTGCGGAACTTTACGGGTGATGCCCACAATCTCGTGACGGGCGAGGGGCGCGCGATGTGCGTGCGGATTCTCGACCATATTCGCGGGAAAATGGTCGAATTCCAGGAAGAAACCGGGAATCTCTACAACCTTGAGGCGACCCCCGCCGAAGGCGCTACCTACCGCCTCGCGAAAGCGGATCGCGAGCGCTTTCCCGCGATCATTCAAGCGGGTACCGCCGAAAACCCGTACTACACGAACTCCTCCCAAATTCCCGTGGGTGCGACCGACGATCCATTTGAAGCGTTGGAATGGCAAGACGAGCTGCAGACCAAATACACGGGCGGTACGGTTTTGCACCTGTACATGAATGAACAGATGAGTTCGCCCGAGGCGGCGAAACAGCTCGTGAAGCGTGCCCTCTCGAACTTCCATCTTCCGTATCTCACCATCACTCCAACCTTCTCGATCTGCCCGAGCCACGGCTACCTCAAGGGTGAACACCACGAGTGCCCCGCATGCGGCGACGTGTGCGAAGTATGGACGCGTGTCATGGGTTATCACCGGCCAGTAAGCTCGTTCAACATCGGGAAGAAGGGCGAGTTCGAGGAGCGTAAGTTCTTCACGGAAGGTGCGGCTGAGCGCCACGGGGAACTTCGCGCGTCCGAAGCTCGCCCGGAAACCGTCGTCCCTGCATGAGTGAGCATTCCGCAGCCCTGAGTCCGCATGATCTCGCAATTGCGGGCCTCGTGCCGCTCTCGACGGTGGATTGGCCTGGAAAGCTTGCCGCGACGCTCTTTCTCCAGGGCTGCCCGTGGCGGTGCAGCTATTGCCACAACCACGCGATCCTCGACCCCCGAACTCCGGGCACGGTCACGTGGGGCGAGGTCGAGGATCTCTTGGCAAGAAGGCGCGGGCTCCTCGATGGTGTCGTGTTTTCCGGGGGAGAGGCGACGCTCCAGCGTGCCATCATCCCTGCGTTTCAAGAGGTGCGGGCGCTTGGGTTTCGCACCGGCCTGCACACGGGAGGTGCCTTTCCGTCCCGGATTCACGACATCGTCTCCTCGGACCCAGGCGGGCCTCTCGTCGATTGGGTCGGATTTGACCTCAAAGCACCGCCCGAAGTGTTTGAGGAAACCGTCGGACTGAGAAGCGTGAACCCGAACGCGAGCCGCGCCTTTGAACGCTCACGCGAGTCGTTCCTCGCACTTGCGCGCGCCGGTGTGGAGATTGAGCTGCGCACGACCCTCACCCCGGTGCTCGCCCCGTACGCCCCGCGCATCGTTGAGGTCGCCTCGGATCTCTGGCGCGAGGCTGGGGTGGAGAGGGGAGCGCGAACGCTGATTTTTCAGCAGGCGAGGTCCGACGGCACTTCCGACACCTTTGCGCGCACGCTTCCCGAGCGCCCCCGCTGGGATCGAATGTTCGAGGCGGTGCTCGAAAGTGCGCGGACGACCGGCGACGTTGTGGGTGTTCGAGTCGAGGCTCGTGCCTAGGTAGGACCTTCTGCCGCACCTACAGGATTAGGTTGAGGGGAATCGATCCTGGGCTGGGGCGCCGATCAAGGTGTCCCCCTGTACGCTCTCTGCCGCGTGCGAGGGATCTAAACCCAACGTTTGTGGCGGAATGAGGCCGGATACCGCCACAAACGTTGGGTACAGAACCGAAGGAGGGGAGGCGAGGAGGGAAGGGGAGACGCGGCGAGGAGGGGAGGCGAGGGGGACACGGCGAGGGAAGACGAGGGGCGGGGCGCAGACGGGCCGTGAGCGAGGCGAGCCCGCCGCCCTGCTCCGTTTGTCACGTTCCGCCGCGCACCCCTTGGTGAGGCGGGCAGGAGGCGATAGTCTCCCACACGTTAAGGATTTTGCAGTCGCTGCATAATTTTTGTGGCGGTGCACGGACGAAAAGGGGACCATGTCTACATCACTTCAAACTCGCGCGGCGCGCGGCGACGCTCCCGTGGAATTCACCGGCCTCGACCGCGACGGTAAACTCGTGTTCCTCGGCCTCATGCTCGGTATGTTTGTCGCGTCGATCTCGCAGACGATCGTCGGCCCCGCCATGCCGCGCATCGTCGCCGAACTCGGCGGCATGGAGCACTACAGCTGGATCGCGACCGCGGCCATGCTCGTCTCGGCGGTCGCGGTGCCGGTCGTCGGCAAGCTCTCCGACATGTACGGCCGCAAGACGTTCTATATCGCGGGCCTCGTCGTGTTCATGATCGGTTCGGCCCTGTCCGGCATGGCCACAAACTTCTGGTTCCTTGTGTTCTCGCGTGCCGTCCAGGGCCTCGGTATGGGCACGATCATGCCGCTCAGCCAGACGATCATCGGCGACATCATCCCGCCGCGCCAGCGCGGAAAGTATCAGGGCATCATGGGTGCCGTGTTCGGCGTGTCCTCGATCGCTGGTCCGCTTTTCGGAGGCTGGGTGACCGACAACTTCGGTTGGCGCTACCTGTTCTATCTCGCCCTTCCGCTCGGTGTCGCTGCCCTCGTGTTCCTCACAAAGTTCATGCGCCTGCCGCATACGGCAAGCGCTGGAAAGTTCGACCTCATTGGCGCGCTGACTCTCACGCCCGGCCTTGTCATCGGCCTGCTCGCCGTGTCGTGGGGTGGCAATACCTACGATTGGGACTCCTCGGTCATCATCACCATGTTCGTGGCTGCGGCAATCCTCCTTGCGCTTTTCGTGGTCGTCGAGATGCGAGCGGAGAACCCGCTCGTCCCGCTCCGCATGCTCGCCGACTCCCGCATCTCCCTATCGATCCTCGCGAGCTTCGCGATCGCGGTCGCAATGTTCGGCGGAATCATCTACATCCCCGTGTTCGCGCAAGGCGTCCTCGGGGTATCCGCAACGAATTCGGGCGCGATCCTCATCCCGCTCAACGTCGCCATGATCGTGACGTCGATTCTCATGGGCATCATGATCACCAAGTGGGGCCGCTACAAGGGACTCCTCGTTCTCGGCGGTATCGTCATGAGCGTCGGATACATCCTTCTTGCAGGCCTCGACTGGCAATCCTCGCAACTGCATCTCACGCTCGTCATGATCGTGATCGGCACGGGGCTCGGCATGTGTATGCAGACCTACACCCTCATTGTCCAAAACGCCGTCGCTCGTGAGGATCTCGGTGTCGCGACGTCTGCCGTGCAGTTCTTCCGTAACGTCGGTTCGACGATCGGCACCGCCGTTCTCGGCTCCGTCATGTCGGCGAATCTCATGCCAAAGATCCAGGCGCAGCTTCCGCCGCAGGTCGCAGCCGCAATGGGAAAGATCGGTGGCGAGTCCGGCGGTAGTGCAGCGGCGATTCTTGACCCCTCGAAGCTCGAGGGCATTCCCGCCCCGATCGTCGAGGCCATTCGCCACGGCATGGGAGACGCCATGCAGGTTGTCTTCACGACGGCGGCCCCGTTCGCGGTTGTCGCTCTCGTGCTTTCCCTGTTCATCCGCCACACCGAGCTGCGCAGCACCAACTAGCGCCCGGCCATGCTGAGAGGGACCGCTTGACGGTCACCTCGAACACGAAGATGCACCGCACGTCGATACGAGGAGGCGTGATTGACATGAGCGACACAGCCGCAACGGAGAAAGAGCAGGCGTCAGACCTGGCCGCCAGCCACGAGGGTTTGCGCGAGCGAAAGAAACGCGAATCGCGCGAAGCGATGCATCTTTCGGCGCTCGAACTCGTAGCCGAGCACGGTCTTGCCCAGGTGACGGTCGATCAGATCGCGGAGAGGGCGGGGGTATGCTCGCGCACGTTCTTCAATTACTGGGGTTCCAAGGAAGCGGCCGTGCTGGGCGTCGATCCTGAACAGAGCAGTCGTTTTGTGGACATTCTTGCCTCTCGCCCCGCGCAGGAGCCCGTTCGCGACTCTATTCGTGCGCTCCTTCGCATCCACGCTGATGACGCTTCTCGTCGCAGTGACACCCGCGAGCTCACACACCGCGTGCTTTCTCGCGAGCCGCAGCTGCTGCAAATCCTCACCGACCGTAACAGGGGAGTGAGCCGCGAACTCAGCGCGGTCATCGCCGAGCGTCTCACCCCGAGCATGGGGGCGGACGACGCTCGTGATGCAGCGGCGATTCACGTTGCCTGGGGATTCGCCATGGCGCGCAGCGTCTACGCTATTGCTGTGCGCCGCGATCTCTCGCTCGCGGACGCTTTGCCGATCGTTCTCGACTTTCTTGACTCAGGTCGTGTTCGCCTCTAACTGACCACCGCGAAGGAGCTCCTACCTCATGGCCGATATCTCTCAGCCCGACACGAACGACCTCGTTGCCGCCTACGCGTTTGAGGAGCCGCGGATTCATCTCGGCGCGGTCGTCGATGGCGGCGAGCCGAACCCCGAAGCGCCGCTTTACATGCCACTCGGAATGCTCAATAGGCACGGTTTGATCGCCGGCGCTACCGGCACCGGCAAAACAAAAACTTTGCAGCTCATCGCGGAGCAAATCGCGGCCGCCGGTACCTCCGTTTTCGTCGCGGATATGAAGGGTGACCTTTCCGGCATTGCTGTTCCCGGGCAGGCGTCGGAAAAACTCACCGAACGTGCGAAGGCTCGCGCCCAAGACTGGGTATCTCGCGCTGGCACCACCGAATTCTTTTCGCTGGGTGGACACGGTAAGGGCGTGCCGATTCGCACGACGGTTACCGAATTCGGGCCGGTTCTCCTCTCGAAGGTGCTGGGTCTCAACGAGACTCAGGAATCCTCCCTTTCGCTTATCTTTCACTACGCTGACCAGACTGGCCTTGCCCTCCTCGACCTCAAGGATCTGCGCGCCCTCATCCAGTACCTCACGACCGATGGCAAGGATGAGCTCAAGAGCATCGGCGGTATTTCCACCGCGACCGCCGGCGTTATTCTGCGCAACCTCACCCAGTTCGAAAACTCCGGTGCAGACGTGTTTTTTGGAGAGCCGGCTTTCAACGTCGAGCATTTCCTCCGGAAAGATTCCGACGGTCGCGGGATCATCTCGTGTCTCGAACTTCCCGGCGTTGCCGAGCGGCCAGAAGTGTTTTCAACCTTCATGATGTGGATGCTCGCTGAGCTCTACCAGGTGCTGCCGGAAGTGGGCGATCTTCCCCAGCCGAAACTCGTGTTCTTCCTCGACGAGGCGCATCTGCTTTTCAAGGGCGCATCCAGTGCCTTTATCGACCAAGTCATCCAAACCGTGAGGCTTATTCGCTCCAAGGGCGTCGGCGTATTCTTCATTACCCAATCGCCCAAGGACATTCCCGCCGACGTTCTCGCGCAGCTCGGCAACCGCGTCCAGCACGCTTTGCGCGCCTTCACGCCCGATGACGCAAAGGCCATCAAGAAAGCAGTCGCCACCTACCCCACAACCGAGTACGACCTTGAAAAGCTCTTGACCTCCCTCGGCACGGGCGAAGCGGTCGTCACCGTCATGAACGAGAAGGGCGCGCCGAGCCCCGTGGCCTACGCCGCGATGCGCGCTCCCGAATCCTCGATGGAGCCCGCGCCTGAAGCTGAGATCGATCGGATTATCGCGTCCAGCCAGATCGCGGTCCAGTACAGCACTGTTGTGGATCGCGAAAGCGCGTACGAGATCCTCAAGGCGCGTGCGGAGGGTGGCCAGGTCGGGCAGGGGGAGTCCGACGTTTCCCCGGCAGCCGTCGGAACTGAAAAGCCCGGTGCAGGCGCAGCCCCCGCTGCGAAGGCGAAGCCCGCGAAGGAAGAGCCTGGATTGGTGGAGAAGATCGCGGGCAATAGCGCGGTCAAGAGTTTCTTTCGTTCGGCGGGGACGGTGCTCGGGCGTGAGATTACGCGTTCGCTGTTCGGGACGACTCGCAAGCGTCGCCGATAATGGGCGACTGGAGCGCTGGTGCCTACGAACGTATCGGCGGCGCCGGCGCTATGGGACGTCCCGGAAGCCTCGGCGCTCGCGCCTTACCCGCGCTGAATCGGCAGCGCTGAATCGGCACTAAACCCCCACAACTCCTATGCAATTCGAAAAGGGGGGGAAGCGAAGGCCCCGGGATCCGAGAGGATCTCCGGGGCCTCGTGTGTAGGCAACCGTCGGAACTCGAGAGGTTACGGGGCGGGCGTGAGCCCGAAACCCCCACAACCCCTATGCAATCCGAGAGTCTACTTTTTACCCTGGTTGGCGACGGCCTCTGCCGCCTTACGCGCGGCCTCCTCATCGAGGTAGCGACCGCCCTTGGTGACAGGCTTGAAGTTTTCGTCGAGCTCGTAAACGAGCGGCTGGCCGGTCGGGATGTTGAGGCCGACGATGTCTTCGTCAGAGATGTCGTCGAGGTACTTCACGAGGGCGCGAAGCGAGTTGCCGTGCGCAGCCACGAGAACGGTCTTGCCGGCGGCGAGGTCGGGCTTGATGCCCTCTTCCCAGTAGGGGAGGAAGCGCGCGATGACGTCCTTGAGGCACTCGGCCTTCGGAACCTCGGTGCCCTCGTAGCGGGGGTCGCCGTCCTGGCTGAACTCGCTGCCTTCCTCGATGGCGGGCGGCGGAACATCGAACGAGCGGCGCCACAGCATGAACTGCTCGTCGCCGTACTTGTCGCGGGTCTCGGCCTTGTCGAGACCCTGAAGCGCGCCGTAGTGACGCTCGTTGAGGCGCCAATCGCGCTTCACGGGGATCCAGTGGCGATCAGCGGCATCAAGCGCGAGGTTCGCGGTCATGATGGCGCGGCGCAGGAGCGACGTGTGCACAACGTCGGGAAGGATGCCCGATTCCTTGATGAGCTCGCCGCCATGAGTGGCTTCACCGCGGCCCTTCTCCGAAAGAGGAACGTCGACCCAACCGGTGAACAGGTTCTTTTGATTCCATTCGCTCTCGCCGTGGCGGAGCAGTACCAGTGTGTATGTCATACATCCACCCTACTCGGTCTCGATGAGTATCGTCATGGGACCATCGTTCGTGATACTGAGCTGCATGTGTGCGCCGAATTCGCCCTCGTGCACGGTGAGGCCACGCTCGCGCACCCTGTCAATGACCTGCTGCACGAGCGGCTCCGCAACGGGCCCGGGAGCGGCTTTGTTCCAGCTCGGGCGGCGCCCCTTGCGCACGTCCGCATACAGCGTGAACTGGGAAATGATCATGACGGGCGCGCTCTTATCGAGCGCGGATTTTTCGTCGTCGAGGATGCGCAGTTCGCAGATCTTCCGCGCCATCGTTTCGACCGCGCTCTCGCCGTCGTCGTGCGTGATGCCCAGCAGCACGACGAGGCCCTCGCCCTCGAACTCGCCTGTTGTGCGTCGGGGGCTGTCGTGAGTATCGAGCACCTCGACCTTCGCTCCGTTCACCTTCTGAACGATCGCGCGCATCAGCTCTCTCCTTCCTCGTTGGCCTTTGCTGGAGGATCCTCGGCAGCGTCGGCGCGGTGAGTATTACGCCGCACGGGTTCCGACGGTTGCGCCGCCTCCATCGACTTCAGGAATGTGTGGCGTGCGGGGCGCACGTGAGGGCGTCGCCGCATTCCCGGCACGTAGACGGGGGTCGGCGGGGACATCGTGATGCCCGCGCGCCCGAAGTGTTCGTGGGGCTGTTCGTTGGCGCCGCCGAGCGCGAGTTCCATTTGCTGACCGGACAGCTCGGGAATCGGCGGGAGCGGAATCGTCGGATCCTGCTCGAAGTGGGCGGCGCCGTGGGCGAACGAGGTGTCGGCGCTTGGAACGGATGGCACGATGATCGGCGACGGCGAGGGGTCCTGTTCCGGTTGTCCGGCTGGCGCGCCATCGGCGTCGCCCGCCGGAGCACTCGTCGCCTCGGCATTCGTCGTGGCATCGGTGCGTGGCCGGGTGGCGTCGGATCCGGAAATGAGCCCGCCCGGCATGGGCCCCACGTAGTGCGGCCCGTACTCGGCGACCTGCACCCACGTTTCGGCAACGCGAACCATCGCTTCCGTGGCGCGCTCCCAATCGGGTTCCTGCTGGCGGTGCGGGCCCGTTGCGAGGGAAAGGACGACGCCGGCGGCGCGCAGTGCGAGTTCTTGCGGGTCAACGCGGTTCGCGAAAACGGGATACCACGTGCGAATCGCTTCCGCGACCCGTTCGTGAATGTCGAGCGTCAGGCGACCCTGATTCGCGTAGTCGCCAAGCACGGAGAGGTGGGCGCACAGGCACGCGAGGTCGTCGGCGCGGCGGCCCGGACCAACCCCGTCAATGTCGAGGACGCCAACGACGCGAGAATTGTCCACGAACACTTGCGCCTCGTAAAAGTCGCCGTGGACGACTTCGGTGGGCTCGAGGCCAATGCGACGCTCGACGTCGGCGAGGCCCAGCTCGATGCGGTACACGAGGACATCGAGGCGGTCTTTGAGGGAGGGGAGGCTCGAGGCGACAACGCCAGCGTAAAACTCGGCGGAATCGGTCCACGGCGGGCGCACGGGCTGATCTATCAGGGAAGCGGGGAGGCGGTCGAGCATCGCGACGAGATCCTCGGCGTGGCACGCGCGCTCGCCCTCTTCGATCACCGCCTTCGCGAGAACCGTGCCGGGCAACTCGGCGAGCACGACGAGGCCGTCCGTCGAGCCGAGAACGGCGGGGACCGGAACGCCTGCCTCGAGCAGGCTGTGGTGGAGGTTGACGACGCTCGAGGTCGTGTGCGGCTGGAACACCTTGAGGAACACGTTGCGGTCGGCGAGGGTGGCCTTGAGCACGGCGCGGCGACCGGGGCGGTAGCTCACAACCTCAACCGGCACGGGGGTGCCCTCCGCGAAGCCCGTGGCAACACCGAGACGGGCGAGGGTTTCGTGGAGAACATCCGGGTAGCACACCTGCGGGAGCATCGGCAGCCACGGGTCGTGGGGGTAGCGCCACACGCGCACGTTCATGTCGCCGTCGGTCATCACGAGGGACTGCTCGGGGGCGAGCACGTTCTTTTCCTGCTCACCGATGTGGGCACTCACGCCGAAGAGCTCATCGCGAGGTTCAGCCTCGGCGCCGTCAAGCTCCACCCAGCGCACCTTCGTGCGGAACATTGCTTTCGTGGAGCGCGAAGGGCGGTGGTCGACGTGGTCGAGCGTCCATTCGACGAGCTCGCCGCCCGCGTTGGTGACGGCCGCCTCGAGCACACCTCCGGCCTGGGGCCCCGTGAGAAGCTCGGAACCGTCAAGGGTCTCTGTCATGCCCCCATTGTTGCAGGTTGTGGCCGGGCCCTTCTAAACAGCCGTGTACGCAGGGTGTATGGCACAGACACTTTGTAGGGTGGGGGTATGAGTGAAAACACGACCTCCCGCCCTCGCCCCGAGCTTGGCGGCAACCTGCTTGGCCCGAAGCCGACCTTCCTGCCCGACGAGCTCGATCGCCCCGTTCGCGACCGCGAAGGTGACGACCCGAAGAAGGTCGCTGCTGACCACCCCACCTCCCCGCTCGCCTGGGCGCTCCTCGCCCAGGAGTCAAGTGCCGACGGCGACACGATCGAGGCCTACGCATTCGCGCGCGTCGGCTACCACCGCGGCCTCGACGCGCTGCGCCGCGCCGGCTGGCGAGGCCAGGGTGAAGTCCCCGCCTCCCACGAACCAAACCGCGGTTTTCTTCTGTGCCTCCTGCACCTTGCGCGTGCCGCAGAAGCGATCGGCGAGACCGGCGAGGTAGAACGCCTGAGGGATTTCATCGCCGAATCCGACCCGAGCCTGAGCGACGCCACAACGCTCGCCCCTTAACGTCGGCAATCACCCCGCGTAAAATAGGCCTTTGCTGTTTCGTTACCGCGCGCACCAGGACGCCGCGCACAAGGAGATGTCATGCCCGCGATCGTGATCGTTGGAGCCCAGTGGGGCGATGAAGGAAAGGGAAAGGCAACCGATCTTCTCGGCGATCGCGTCGACTACGTTGTCAAGCCCAACGGCGGCAACAATGCGGGGCACACGGTCGTCGTCCACGGCGAAAAGTTCGAGCTTAAACTCCTCCCCGCGGGGATTCTGTCGCCGAACGCGACGCCCGTGATCGGCAACGGCGTGGTCGTGAACCTCGATGCGCTCTTCGAGGAAATCGACACTCTTGAATCACGCGGCGTCGACACCTCGCACTTGCGCATTTCCGCGAACGCGCACATCGTTGCCCCCTTCCACCAAACGATGGACCGCGTCACCGAGCGCTTCCTCGGCAAGCGCGCAATCGGCACGACCGGCCGCGGCATCGGGCCCGCCTACATGGACAAAGTGGGGCGCCTCGGCATCCGCGTTCAGGACCTATTCGACGAGTCGATCCTGCGCCAAAAGGTTGAAGGCTCGCTTCGCCAGAAGAATGGCGTGCTCGTGAAGCTCTACAACCGTCGGGCCGTAGAGGTTGAGGAGATCGTGGCAGGCCTTCTCCAGTACGCGGAGCGGATCCGCCCCATGGTCGTGGACACGACCGAGATGCTGAACTCGGCGCTCGACCGAGGTGAGCTCGTGCTCATGGAGGGCGGCCAAGCGACCTACCTCGACGTGGACCACGGCACGTACCCGTTCGTGACGAGCTCGAACCCCACCGCGGGTGGCGCGTGCACGGGTTCCGGTATCGGCCCGACGCGCATCGACCGCGCGATCGGCATCGTCAAGGCGTACACGACGCGTGTGGGCGCTGGTCCGTTCCCCACGGAACTCTTCGATAGATGGGGCGAATACCTTCAGCAGAAGGGCCACGAAGTGGGCGTCAATACGGGGCGACCGCGCCGTTGCGGCTGGTACGACGCCCTCATGATTCGCCACGCCGTGCGCATCAACGGTTTCACCGATCTCGTGCTCACGAAGCTCGACATTCTCACGGGTCTCGACGAGGTGCCGATCTGCACCGCCTACGAGATCGATGGCGAAATCCATCGAGACATGCCCATGACGCAAACTGAGTTCCACCACGCGAAGCCCGTGTACGAGACGATGCCCGGGTGGAGCGAAGACATCTCGAAGGCTCGCACGTTCGAGCAGCTTCCGATCGAGGCACAAAACTACGTGCGCCGACTCGAGGAACTTGCCGGCTGCCGCATTTCGGCGATCGGTGTTGGCCCGGACCGCGATGACACGATCGCGGTGCACTCGCTCATTCCCGGCGAGGAACGCCTCGCGGGTGAAGGGTTCGACGGTGCCGGCGCGTAAGCCGATCCCGATCTCCGACGGCACGGCCGCGATCCGTTCGTGGTGCGAGAACGGCAAAGACACGGCGAGACCTACCCTCGCGCTCGCGGTGCGATTCACCCTCCAGGCGCTCGCCGAGGAATACCCGGGCGGCGCCGTCGAACTGCGCGTTCCACCGTTCGGCGCCGTGCAGATCATAGAGGGCACGAGCCACACGCGCGGAACCCCGCCCGCAGTCGTGGAGATGGATGCAGCAACCTGGATGCGCCTTGCGACGGGTGAGCTGACGTGGGCAGAGGGCCGCGCGAAAGGCGGCGGTGTGAGCGCATCCGGCGAACGCAGCGACCTCTCTGAAATTCTGCCCGTGCCGATCGCCCGGAGAATCGCCGCTGAAGAAGCGCCCGCCCGCCCCACTACGACCGAGGAGAATTAACACGTGACGAGCGAGAACACGCCCGAAGCCGGCTCCCTCCCCGCCGATGCCTCCGACGCACACGTCGAGCATCACGGACAGGACGATAGCCAGGCGAATGTTGAGGCCGCTGCGCCAGCTGAGGTCGACTCCGACGATGCGGGTGCCGCGGGCGCGGATCCTCACGCGACGCCGATGCCAACAGCGCTCTTCGTGAGGCGTGAACGCCGCATGAATCTCGGTGGGTGGGTCGTGCTCGCCCTCGTGCTCGGAGCCCTTTCCGGGCTCGTGTGGGGCATGTTCCGGGGTGTTTTCGATGTGGCGCCGCTCGTGATCGCCGCGCTCTACGGGGTTCTCTTTATCGGGGGTGCCCTCGCCCTTCTCGCCGTGATCATCGATTGGCTCCTCGAGCGCACGCGCGCGAAATAGATAACCTGAATTGCATAGGGGTTGTGGGGGTTTCGGAAGCGGATCAAACCCCCGCAACGTCTATGCAATTGGTCGGGCCTCGTGGCAAAACCCCCACAGTCTCTATGCAATTCACGAGGGGCGTGTGCCGTATTAGACTGGATTAGTGCTACCCGCAGACGGACGACTTACCCACGACCTCCTTCCCGACGATCGCCAACCGAAAGACGAATGCGGCGTTTTTGGCGTGTTCGCGCCAGGAGAAGACGTCGCCACCCTCACCTACTTCGGGCTCTATGCGCTTCAGCACCGCGGCCAGGAGTCGGCGGGCATCGCGACCTCAAACGGCGAAAAGATCCTCGTCTACAAAGACATGGGTCTCGTCTCGCAAGTGTTCGACGAAGGCAATCTCAAGACTCTTCAGGGCCACATGGCCGTGGGCCACACGCGCTATTCCACGACCGGGGCAAGCCACTGGGTGAATGCCCAGCCGACGCTCGGCCCTCGCCCCGATGGCACGATCGCCCTCGCCCACAATGGCAACCTCGTGAACACCCTCGAGCTCCTCGAGCTTCTCCACGAGCGCCAGGGCAGCGCGAAAATCGGTGAGCTCAAGCAGGGCAACACGACCGACACGGCGATCGTGACGGCGCTTCTCAATCACGACGGGAGCCTCGAGGAGAACCTCAAAGACCTCATGGGCCGTATCCGCGGTGCCTACTGCTTCGTGCTCATGAATGAAAAGACCCTGTACGCGGCGCGCGACCCGCAAGGCATCCGCCCGCTCGTGCTCGGCAGGCTGTCGAACGGGTGGGTTGTGGCCTCCGAGACCGCCGCCCTCGACATTTGCGGCGCGAGCTTCGTGCGCGAAGTAGCGCCCGGCGAGCTCATCGCGATTGACGAAGACGGCTTGCGCTGCGAGCAGGTCCTCGAACCCGCGCGCAAGAGCTGCGTATTCGAGTACGTCTACCTCTCGCGCCCTGACACGAACCTCAATGGGCGGAGCGTGAACGAGTCGCGCATCGAGATGGGGCGCGAGCTTGCGCGCGAACACCCCGTCGACGCTGACCTCGTGATCCCCACGCCCGAATCGGGCACACCCGCCGCGATCGGGTACGCCCAAGAATCCGGCATCCCCTACGGGCAGGGCATGGTCAAGAACGCCTACGTGGGTCGCACGTTCATCCAGCCCACGCAAACACTTCGACAGCTCGGTATTCGCCTCAAGCTCAACCCGCTTCGCGAAGTTATCGAGGGCAAGCGCCTCGTGGTTATCGACGATTCAATCGTGCGCGGCAACACGCAGCGAGCCGTGGTTCGCATGCTCCGCGAGGCGGGCGCGAGCGAGGTGCACGTACGGATCAGCTCACCGCCTGTGAAGTGGCCCTGCTATTACGGCATCGACTTTGCGGATCGCGCCCAACTCATTGCCAACGGTCTTGATACCGAAGAGATCTGCCGGTCGATCGGTGCCGACTCCCTCGGATACATCAGCTTTGACGGCATGGTCCGCGCGACCGCGCAACAACCGAACCAGCTGTGCTCTGCATGCTTCACCGGGGAATATCCCATCCCACTGCCCGCTCCCGATTCCGAGGGCCGCGAACTGCTTGGCATGGCCGACAAGGAGATCCAGAAATGACCAACGCACCGAAAGGCGAGGGCCTCACCTACGCCGCTGCCGGCGTCGACACGCACGCGGGGGACCGCGCCGTCGAACTCATGAAGGCCGCCGTAAAAAAGACCCACGGCGCGAGCGTCGTGGACGGTGTTGGCGGCTTCGCCGGTCTCATCGACGTGAGTGCACTCAAAAACTACGAGCGGCCCTTGCTCGCCTCGAGTACCGACGGCGTGGGGACGAAAATCGCGATCGCCCAGGCGCTCGATGTGCACGACACGATCGGTCAGGACCTCGTGGCGATGGTCGTAGACGACATCGTCGTGAGCGGTGCGAAACCGCTCGCCATGACCGACTACATCGCGTGCGGGAAGGTTCACCCCGAGCGGATCGCCAACATCGTGCGCGGCATCGCCGAGGGCTGCATCCTTGCCGAGACCGCACTCGTGGGCGGCGAAACGGCCGAGCACCCCGGCCTCATGGGCGAGAATGATTACGACGTGGCGGGCGCAGCCGTCGGCGTCGTCGAAGCCTCCCAGATGCTCGGCGCCGAGCGTGTGAAAGCCGGCGACGTTCTCATCGGCATGGACTCCAGCGGCCTGCACTCCAACGGCTATTCCCTCGTGCGCGCCGTCGTCGACCACGCAGGGCTGAGCCTTGACCAACACATCGACGATTTCGGCAAGACCCTCGGCGAGGAACTCCTTACCCCGACCCACATCTACAGCGCACAGATCCTGCGCGTACTCGAGAAGGCAGGCGTCGGAAACCTCCACGCACTCTCTCATGTGACGGGCGGTGGCCTTGCCGCGAATCTTGCCCGTGTGATTCCCACCGATTGTGGCGCTCACGTTCGCCGTGGCTCTTGGGAGCCCGGTGCGGTGTTCCGCGCGATCGGCGAGTGGGGAAATGTGCCGCTCGCGGACCTCGAGGCGACTCTCAACATGGGTATTGGCATGGTCGCGGTTGTGAGCGAAGAAAGCGCCGACGCGGTTGTGCGGCATTTCGAGGCCGAGGGCGTGCGCTCGCGGGTGATCGGCGAAGTCACCCGGCGCGAGGATCTTGCACAGCCGCGCGGCGAAAGCGATGTGCTCGTGCAGGGGGCAAAGGGGGCGCACGGCGGCCCCGTCCTCGTCACTACGTAACTGTCCCCAAAAATCTGAATTGCATAGGCGCTGCGGGGGTTTTGGGCGCGAACCAAACCCCCACAAACCCTATGCAATTCGAGGGGGCGGGGACCGGGGAGGGGGTGGGCTTCACCGCATAAAAAATGACGCCCCCAAACGGCTGTAGTTCTCGCGAATTACCTTCGTTTGGCGGCGTCAGTTCACAATGAAGGGGCGGTCAGGACTCCTCGTCCTCGTCAGCCCAGTCGTCGTACTCGCTTGCCCACTTGTCTTCGTAGCGGTCATCTTCGTCCCACGAAGCGGACTCGTTCTTTTTCCCGCTCAGCTCACGCTGAAGAGCGTTGAGATCCGTGGGCGGGCTGTAGTACTTGAGGTCCCGAGCAATCTTGGCCTGCTTGGCTTTCTGACGGCCACGACCCATAGGTACGACCCCCTGTGCGTCGAACATGCGGGCGTCTTTCGCCCTGGAGAGTAAGTTTCGGACTCTAGGTTACACTGCGGCGCCTGGGACTTAAAGTAGAAGCAGGCCCGCGCGGGGCCACGTCACACCCGACGGCGGCTCCGTCACCGGGAAAAATGCCCTGCTACCGAGTGCGAATAGCGACGAAAGAAAGCTCCAGCCATGTCCGCCGAACACGACCGCACCTATCCGCCCGTTGACGATTCAGCTCTCGTCGCGCATGGTTTCGACATCAGCCACCACGACGGCGGCGAGGACGCACTCGGGCCGTGGGGATTCACGACGATCGCGCGGCCCGCACCGAAAGAGCGAGCGACGGGCGCCATCGCGTTGTACCTCCACGGCTGGAGCGACTACTTCTTTCACCCGCACGTCGCGAACTTCTTTAACGACCGCGGCTACGATTTTTGGGCGATCGACCTGCGCCGAAACGGTCGTTCGCTGCGCGAGGGAGATGTGGCGACCGCGATTGGCGACCTAAGCGACTACGCAGAGGAGATCAGCCGCACGATCGACATGGCGAGCACGGCCGCCCGCGAGCGTGGCCTCACCCCAAAGAAACCGGTCATCTATGCCCACTCGACGGGAGGGATCACGACGGTCACTTGGGCGGCGAGGAACCCGGGGCAAGCGTCGGCCCTTCTGCTCAATTCGCCGTGGCTCGAACTGCATGGCGGGCCGCTCGTCCGCCGAGCCCTCCTTCCTATGCTCGAGGCGCTCGCGCGCACGCGGCCCCTAAGCTCGGTAATTCCGGGCACGCCCGATTTTTATGCCCGGACGCTTCACACCCACTTTGGGGGGCATTGGGATTGGCATGTGCCGTACAAGCCGTTCGAGTCGTTCCCGATGCCGGCATGCACACTCGCTGCCGTTGCACGGGCCCAGAATCAGCTCGCGAGCGGGCTCAATATCCGCGAGCCTATTTTCATGACGGCCTCGACGCGATCCGCTCTCGAACCGTTTTTCACGCGCCGTGCCTACACGAGCGATGCGATCTTGAACGTCGAGCAGCAGGTGAGGAACGCGCGCAACGCGGGGCGAGATCTGACGATCGCGCGGATTCCTGGAGCAACGCACGACATGGCCCTCGCGTTCGAGGCCCCGAGGAAGATGTTTTTCGCTGAGCTTGCCGCATTCATGGAGAGGCGCGGACTTTAGGCCCTTCTGGCCTTGGCGTCAGCCTCGGCATCGCGAACCCCGATCGGGATGGCGAGCGCACCGGCGAGGGCAGGCGTGAGTATTTGGCTGAGCGTGAACGCGAGCGCACACGACACAGCCGCGGCGTTTGGTGCGCCGCATTGCACGAGGGCCCACGCGACGCCGACGTCGATCACGCCGATGCCTCCCGGCGTGAGAGGGATGAGGGCGAGTAAGCGGCTGAGGGCATAGATGCCGAAGAGGAGGAGCGGGCTGATGGTGAAGCCGTAGCCGAACGTGCACCAGGCAATGAACGCGAGGCCCTGCACTATGCGCGCAATGGTGGGGGCGCCGAGGATCAAGGCGCGTGAACCCTGAGCGTCGGCGATCGCCATGTTGCGCGTGGCGAGGGCGGGTGTGACGATGTCGCGGCTTCGCCCGCCGTAGCCCTCGTGGAAGGCGTCGGTGATCGTTTGCACGCGTTCGAGGAGTGTGCGCAGCAGTGTTTCGCTCGAGGCTAGTCCGAGCGCCGTGCTCGTAAGGGCGAGGCCGAGCGCGGCGGCAACGACGAGGGCGATGCGGACCCACAGCGGAATGTCGAGCGGGGCGAGAGCGAGGAGGGTAACGGCGAGGATCGGCAGGAGGATCTGCGCGAGGATGTCGGCGATCGAAGCCAGAAGGGTGCCCGAGGCGATCGTTTTCGCGCTCGCCCCCGCGCGTTTGAGTCGAGCGTAGATAAGGCCGAGGGAGATGGTTGATCCCATCGGGATTGCGACGGTGACGGCTTGGGCAACAGCATTCGTTTCGGCGCTGGCCCTGAGGCTCACGCCGCGAAAGCAGGCGGAAAAACCGATTGAGTCGATCGCGAGGACGACAAGCGCGACCGCGAGGAGCGCGAGGACCCACCACACGCTGATCCCGGTGAAGGACGCGAAAATGTGTGTCCACGATGTGTCGAGAGCGCGGGGGATGAGCCACACGATCAGAATTGCTGCGAGGGCAATGGAGCCGACGGCGAGCAGGGCGCGCGTAAGTTTTTGTTCGCGTGTGAGGGGCGTGGGGCTGGAGGAGTCGTTCATCGCGGACCATTCTCGCAGAAACGCGCGGTCTCGACGTGATGCGAGCGACCCCGTCGGGGCCCCTGAGTTTAAATGTCTCACCCCTTTCGTAGAGTGGAGTCATGCATACGTTCATGATGATTTTTGTTTTCCTCCACATCCTTTGTTGGGCCGGCGCCTTCGGCATGTGGATCGCCGCTGCCAAGAACCGCCAGCCTCGTCCCGGCATGGCGCACATGGCCGCTGCCGCACCCGTGTTTGGCCTGATCGCCGCCCTCATTGGGATCGCCGCAGACATGGGTATCAACCACATGGTGATCGGTATCAAGCTTGTGCTGTCGGTCATCGTTGCGGTGTGTGCGTTCATCGCGATCAAGAAGCGCGAAGCAACGCCCGCGCCGGTCTGGTTCGCGATTCCTACGGGCATCGTCGTGAATATCGCGGTTGCGCTGTTCATGTGAGAGCGCGTGTAAGCGCCCCCGTGCACGGGCAAGCCGCTACACGGGGTAGGCCCGCAGCGCATGAACCTGTGCATGCGCGCCCACGCATCCGTTAACTATCCGCCCTATCCGTACGTGAAGGTGCCTCTATGTCCTCGCTTTTTGACGATTTTCCACTTCCCGAATCCTTCCGCGCGCTTGGCGAGGCCGGGAAGGGAATCAAAGGCGAGGGTGGCACGGGTGCGCGCGCACAGAGCGGGGGTGCGCGAGGGGAGTCCGACGCTTGCCCGCCTCCCGACGAATGGGATTTTTCCGAGGATGCCCCGCCCGAGGATTGGGAAACCGCGTTTGACGAGCAGGTGTCGCAATCGCCCAATCCCGAGGCGGGGGTGAACTTTGAGCCGGTTCCGGATGAGCCCGAGCCCGTGCGTCATGAGAGTTTTGCGGCCTGGGGCGGGCGCGATGAGGCTGCTCTCGAGGAGATCGTCGAGGGGCTCAACCCGCCCCAGCGCGATGCGGTCGAACATCGCGGCTCCCCGCTGTTGATCGTTGCCGGGGCAGGCTCCGGCAAGACCCGCGTGCTGACCCGCCGCATCGCTCACCTTTTGCGAAGTGGAGAGGCTCTTCCGGGCGAAATTCTCGCGATCACCTTCACGAACAAAGCTGCCTCCGAGATGAAGGAGAGGGTTGAGGCGCTCATTGGGCCCGCGGCCCGGTACATGTGGGTGTCGACCTTCCACTCGGCGTGCGTGCGTATTTTGCGGCGAGATGCGGCCGCAGCCGGGCTCAAGTCCACGTTCTCGATCTACGACTCGGCAGACTCCAAGCGGCTCATCACGAACATCGCGAAGGACATGGGGCTCGACTCGAAAAGGCACTCGCCCCGAGCGTTCCAGGCAAAAATCTCCTCCCTCAAGAACGAGCTCGTGACGCCCGAGGAATACGCTGCCCAGGCGGAGAACGCGAAGAACCCCGCCGAACGGATGATCTCGCAGATCTACACCCAGTACCAGGAGCGGCTGCGCACGGCGAACGCCGTGGACTTCGACGACTTGATCGCACTGACTGTGCGCCTGCTCGCCGAGAATCCGGGGATTCGCGAAGGCTATCGCCGTCGGTTCCGGCACGTGCTCGTGGATGAGTATCAGGACACGAATACCGCGCAGTACAGGCTTGTGCGCGAGCTCGTCGGCGATGACCCTCATGCGGACCTCACGGTCGTGGGCGACTCGGACCAGTCGATCTATGCGTTCCGCGGCGCGACGATCCGCAACATCATCGAGTTCGAGCAGGATTTCCCGAGCGCCCGCACGATCGTGCTCGAGCAAAACTACCGCTCGACCCAAACGATCCTCAGCGCCGCGAACGCGGTCATCAAGGAAAACCAGGGCAGGCGGCCCAAGAAGCTGTGGACCGATCAGGGCGAGGGCCAGCAGATCACGCTGTATGTGGCCGACGATGAGCAGGGCGAGGCGCGGTACATCACCCGCCAGATTGATGCTCTCATCGATGAGGGGGCGAAGGCTGGCGACATCGCGGTGTTCTATCGGGCGAATGCCCAGTCCCGCGCGCTTGAGGATCAGCTCATTCGCGTGGGTCTCCCGTACAAGGTTGTGGGCGGAACGCGCTTTTATGAGCGGCGAGAAATTAAGGACGCGATCGCGTACCTTCGCGTGCTGACGAACCCCGCAGATGAAATCAATCTGCGCCGCATCCTCAATACGCCAAAGCGCGGAATCGGCGAGAGGGCTGAGGCCGCCGTGTCAGTGCTCGCGGAGCAGGAGCGGATCAGTTTTGGCGAGGCGCTCGAGCGTGCGAGCGAAGCTCCCGGCATTGCAACGCGCTCCCTGGGCGCGATTGAGAAGTTCGTGTCACTCATGTCGCGCGTGCGCGAAAAGGTCGAAAAGGGCGAGGGCCCGAGCGACGTTCTCGAAGAGATCCTGAGCGAGAGCGGGTATTACGCCTCCCTCCAGAGCAGCGACGATCCCCAGGATGAATCCCGCCTCGAGAACCTCGCGGAGCTCGTGAGTGTCGCCGCTGACTTCGAGGCGGATCTCGCGGCCGCCGAAGCCGCGGCTTCCGAGTTCGAGGACGAGCCGGGCGGCCCCGAGGCCCCTAGTGGTTCGCTCGTCGATCAGTTCCTCGAAAAGGTTTCGCTGGTCGCCGACTCCGATCAGATCCCCGAGGGCGACGATCAGTTCGTGACCCTCATGACCCTCCATACCGCGAAGGGCCTCGAGTTCCCGATCGTGTTCCTCACGGGCATGGAAGACGGCACCTTCCCGCACCAGCGGACCCTCGCCGACCCGAAAGAACTCGAGGAGGAGCGCCGCCTCGCCTACGTGGGGATTACCCGAGCGCGCGAGCGGCTGTTCATTACGCGTGCGAGCGTGCGCGCCGCGTGGGGCACGCCGCAGTTCTTCCCCGCGTCCCGGTTCCTCGAAGAGATCCCCGAGGCCCTCGTGCACGTAGCGCGCGCAGGCAACGCGCGTGCGTACGCCGATTTCGGCGGTGGCTTTGGTGGCGGCTTCGGCGGTTCCGACGGTTGGGGTACTTCGAGCAGGCGTGGCCCATCTGTTACCGGCGTAGGCGTCGGCGGCGGCCGCCGCGACGTATCGCGGCCGAGTTTCGGTTCCGGCAAGAAGGCGAAGACGGCGAGCGAAATCCCGAACCTCGAGGTTGGCGACCGCGTGACGCACGACAGCTTCGGCATGGGGACCGTCGTTTCCGCGACCGGGGCGGGGGAGAAGCTCCAGGTCGAGGTCCAGTTCCGGGAGCCGCACGGGAAAAAGCGCCTCCTGGTGCGCTACGCGCCGATTACGAAGCTCTGAGCGAGTGGGGCCGGCGACCGTCCGGGCATCCGTTTCTCGGGCTCGAGACGCAGTTTTTCTCGACCCTCGTGAGTTTCGGGCTGTACGTCTCGCAGGCACGCGGTAGATTCGTAGCAGGTCCCATGCGCACATGGGCATCTCGCACTAAGGAGTGACATTGCGAATCGGAATCCCGAGAGAAACACTCGAGGATCAGCCGCTCGTCGCCGCCACGCCCGACACCGTACGCAAGCTCCGGAAGCTTGGTTACGACGTCGCGGTTGAGCGCGGTGCTGGGGAGCGCGCTTCATACCTCGATGCCGCCTACGCCGACGCTGGCGCCGAGATCGTGGGGGAGGAGGTGTGGCAGTCCGATATCGTGACGACGCTCGATACGCCCCCGCGCGAGATGCGCGAGAGGATGCTCGCCGGTGCCGTGCTCATTTCTCGCATGGCGCCGGGTCGCAACCCGGAGCTCATCGACGAACTCAAGGAGCATCGCCTGACGGCTCTCGCGATGGACGCGGTGCCTCGTATTTCGCGAGCACAGTCGATGGATGTGCTCAGTTCGATGGCGAACATTGCCGGCTATCGCGCGGTGATCGAGGCGGCGAGCAACTTTGGGCGTCTCTTTACGGGGCAGGTCACGGCGGCTGGCAAGGTGCCGCCCGCGAACGTGTATGTAATCGGGGCCGGCGTTGCGGGTCTCGCGGCTATCGGAACGGCGAATTCGATGGGCGCGATCGTGAAGGCTACCGATCTTCGCCCCGAGGCTGCCGAGCAGGTCGAGTCGATGGGCGCGGAGTTCGTCCCGATCGAGGCGAAGACGGAGAAGTCTGAGGATGGCTACGCGAAGGAGATGACGGCGGACCAAGCGAAGGCGGCCGCGGAGCTCTATTCGCGGCAGTCGGCCGAGGCGGACATCGTCATTACGACCGCGAATATCCCGGGCCGCAAGGCGCCGGTGCTTCTCACCGCCGCTGATGTTCAGAACATGAAGCCCGGCTCGGTGATC
The DNA here is from genome assembly GCF_902381725.1 of Dermabacter jinjuensis. Lineage (GTDB taxonomy): Bacteria > Actinomycetota > Actinomycetes > Actinomycetales > Dermabacteraceae > Dermabacter > Dermabacter hominis. The sequence goes on from NZ_LR698963.1 coordinate 1,162,469, forward strand.
GTGGATATGGCTGCCGCGAACGGCGGCAACTGTGAGTTGACGAGGCCTGGCGAGGTCTACCAGATCGAGAATGGCGTGACGATCGTGGGCCACACCGACCTCGCGGGCCGGCTTCCCGGTCAGGCGAGCCAGCTGTACGGGCAGAACATCGTGAACCTCATGAAGCTCGTGACGCCTCAGAAGAATGGCGTGATGATGCTCGATTTCGAGGACACGATCGTTCGTGGCATCACGGTGACGTTCGCGCACGATGGCCAGGCGGATGTGCTGTGGCCACCGCCTCCCGTGAAGGTGTCGGCGGCGCCTGCACCTGCACCCGAAGCGGCACCGGCTCCTGCCGAAGCGCCCGAAGCGAAGAAGTCCCACGCGGGGACTATCGCGGCGATCATTGGTGGAATCCTCGGTGTGGCGCTTGTGCTTGCGAGCCCCTTCCAGGTGGCGGAGCAGTACATGGTGCTCATGCTCGCGATCGTGGTGGGCTACTACGTGATCACGTCGGTCACGCATTCGCTGCACACGCCGCTCATGAGCGAGACGAACGCGATTTCCGGGATTATTCTCGTGGGCGCGATTTTGCAGGTGGGCAGCGCGAATATTGCCGTGGCGATTCTGTCGTTCATCGCGATCGTGATTGCGAGCATCAACATTTTTGGCGGGTTTACGGTCACGCACCGCATGCTCTCCATGTTTTCGAGGGAGGGCTGATCGATGGACATGCAGCTGGTTGACTGGACGTTGAGGCTCACGACCCTCGCCTACATTGCCGCGGCCATTCTCTTCATCCTCGCGCTCGTGGGGCTCAGCGCGCAAAAGAGCGCGAAGCGCGGCAACATTTTTGGTGCGGCCGGTATGGCCATTGCGCTCGTTGCCACGATCGCGCGTGCGCTCGCGAACTCGCACGTGGATCCCGAGCATTTCAACGGCCCGATCGTCACCCTCATCTTGATCATTCTCGCGATGGGGATTGGCGCCGGCGTCGGCATTCCGCTCGCGAAGAAGGTGGAGATGACGGGCATGCCCGAGCTCATCGCCATGCTTCACTCGTTTGTGGGTCTTTCGGCGGTGCTGATTGGCTTTAATAGCTTCCTTCATCCGCACGGTATTTCCCCCGCGATGGAGACCTTCCATTTGGGCGAGGTGGCGCTCGGTATTTTCATCGGCGCCGTGACGTTCACGGGCTCGATCGTGGCTTACCTCAAGCTTTCGGCGAAGATCAAGGGCGCGCCGCTCATGCTTCCGGGCCGCAATTGGATCAACCTCGGCGTCCTCGTTCTCTCGCTCGTTCTCACGATCGCGTTCATGGCGAGCGGCGGCGAGGGCTTTGCCGGCTGGGCCTCGATTCTTCTGCTCACGATCCTTGCGCTCTTCCTTGGCTTCCACCTGGTGGCGGCGATCGGCGGTGGCGACATGCCCGTCGTCGTCTCGATGCTCAACAGCTACTCGGGCTGGGCCGCGGCGGCCGCGGGCTTCATGCTCGGCAACAACCTGCTCATCATCACGGGTGCGCTCGTCGGCTCGTCGGGTGCGTACCTGAGCTACATCATGTGCAAGGCGATGAACCGTTCGTTCATCTCGGTGATCCTCGGCGGGTTTGGTTCCGACGGTGGCTCCTCCACCGTCGAGCGTGATTACGGGCAGCACACCGAGATCACGCCTGAAGAGACGGCGGAGCTTCTCAAGGGTGCCTCGACGGTCATGATCACTCCCGGCTACGGCATGGCTGTGGCACAGGCGCAGTACCCGGTCGCGGAACTCACGAAGAAGCTCCGCGAACACGGCGTGGAGGTCACGTTTGGTATTCACCCGGTTGCGGGCCGCTTGCCCGGGCACATGAATGTCCTTCTTGCCGAGGCGAAAGTTCCCTACGACATCGTGCTTGAGATGGACGAGGTGAACGACGACTTCGCCGACGTTGATGTCGTGCTTGTGATTGGCGCGAATGACACGGTGAATCCGATTGCCGAGGAGCCGGGCAGCCCGATCGCGGGCATGCCCGTGCTCAAGGTGTGGGACGCGAAGCGTGTCGTCGTGTTCAAGCGGTCGATGGGCGCCGGATACGCGGGCGTTCAGAACCCGCTGTTCTTCAACGAGAACACGGACATGCTGCTCGGCGACGCGAAGACTTCCGTCGAGGCAATTTCGAAGGCGCTCTAGCCTCTCTCGTTCAGCCAAGGGCCCCGCGCGCACCCGTAGTGGGTGGGCGCGAGGCCCTTTTATGCGGCAATCTTGCCCGCGGGTCCTAGGGCCGGAGTCAGGAGTCGAGGAGCGCTTTGAGCATTGGCTCGATGTTTTCGCGCTTCACGAAATCGGTGTCCGTGCCCCACGTGTCGAGCATTTCCTGGTCGTTCGCGTGGCGCTTGCTCGCGGGCACCGCCTTCATGAAAGCGTGTACGCCGGTGAGTGCAGCCTTGTGGGCGAAAGACACCTTGGAGTGGGCAAGTCCGCCGCGCGCGTGGAAGCGTTCGGTGCGCGCATACACGTCACTCGGGAGGTTCGCGCGATGAACTTTATCGACTTCGTCGGTGCGGCTCGGGTCAGCCCAGGCAACGGAGAGCAAGGCGAGGCGGGCGCCTTCGAAAGCGTGCGCGGCACTCACGAAGGCCTTGACGTCGTGGAGCTTACCCGCATAGTTGCCGCCCGCGTACACGACGAGGTCGGGTTCACCTCCGAGCGTCTCTCGTGCCGCCTCGACGGTGAATCCTTTGGTGGTGAGGGTGTGCACGTCCCAGCCCGCATCCGTGAGGGCGCTCGCGATCATCTCGGCGTATCGGCCGGAGTGCCCGTAGATCGAGGCGTTGAGGATGAGGGCTTTCATGGGTGCTCCTTCGCGGTCGTGTTCGGTACTTCCAGCCTGCCACGCACCGCCGCGTACGGGCAGGGACCACCGGTGCCCGGCGCTCAGGCTGTCACGTTAATGAGCGCGAGCGCCCCGCGTTCGAGGTCCGCAAACTGATGATTGACGGCCTTGTAGGTGCCTTCCTCGTGGAACACCATTTCGACGAAACCTCCCTGGCAGCTGCCGAGGTCGAGAGCTTGCGAGCCGCCGCCGGTGGTGTTGTCGGGCTGCAGCAGGTATTTGCCTTCCTTGAAGACGGTGTCAAAAACGGTACCGACGACGTGGAAGGCAATCCCTCGACTCGGCCCGGCGGCGAGTACCCAGATGCGCACGCGCTCGCCGACCTTCGCTTCGAGGGGTGCGTGCACGTACTGGTTCGCGTGTCCGTTGAACACGGTGAAGTCGGGGCGTTCGGCGAAGATTTTTTCCGAGGAGATGGCGTGAACCGCGCAACCGTCGGGCCCCTGAACAGGGCTTCCATCCGCGCCGGTGCTGGCCTCCGGGGTGAGGTAGTGCTCGGATTGGACGAGCACGTATTCGCGGTCGGCCTGTGCAAGTCCCTGTGGCGGGACGATGAGGATTCCATACATGCCGCCAGACAGGTGCATGGTCATGGGTGCGGTCGAGCAGTGGTAGAGCCACGCGCCCGCGTAGTCAGTGGTGAAGGGGTACACGAGGCTCTCGCCGGGCGCGATCGTGCGCATGTAGGTGCTCGGCGCGACGGTGCCGGCGTGGAAGTCGATCGAGTGGCCCATCTCGCCGCTGTTGGTGAGGGTTAATTCGACTTTTCCGCCAAGGGGGGAGGTGACGACGGGCCCCATGACCTCGCCGTTGTACACCATCGATTCCATCGCGATGCCGGGTGCGATCTCGAGGTTCGCCTCGGTCACGTCGAAGGCGAGTTTTTGCGGCGTACCGGGGGAGGGGACTGCAGGCACGACCGGGTCACGCCGCGTGCGTGAGGTACCTGGCGCGGCAGTGAGGTCGGCGCTTACTCGGGTGAGGGGGTCGGTTCCGACGCCTGCTGCGCCAGCGTTGCCGCCCTCGGTTTCGCTCGTGCTCGCCCCGGTTGGGGTGATCTTGAGGGTCATGCCCATCGCGCGGTGACCGACGATCGAACACCAGCCTTCGACGGGTTCCGTGATGATGCCGGCCTCGAGCACGGCGGTGTCGCCTGGGTGGAGGCGCGCCGTGTGTGGGCCCGTGGCGAGAACGAGGTCGTGAGTATTCGCGGGATCGACGTTGCGGACCTCGATTTCGAGTCGGTCACCCGCGGGCACCTCGAGCGTGTTCGGAACGAAGCGCATGTCGGCATTCGCCTCGACCTTGAGGCGCGTCGTGCGACCGGTCGGGGCGATGGCGGGGCCCGCACCGTTCGTGTGCTCGGCCCCTCCGGCGGGGTTTCCGACGGCCGCCGCGCCTGCAAGGGTGCCGTCGAAAGCGCGCCCGACCGCGGCAAGGGAGAACACGGTCCCTACGCCAGCGAGTGCGCTCGTAAGGTGGCGCCGGTCGAGCATCGCGGGTTCGCGCGAGGGCTGTGCTTCGCGCGCGTCCGCACGAGGTGCACTCACGGCAGAGGACGTGGATGCCGAAGTAGCACCGCCTGCTGCGTGCATCGGTGCGGTCGGTGCGCCCACTCCCGGCATGCCAAGCTGCGCCGAGCGCTCCTTGAACTCGAGGCGCTCGCGCAGATTCACCTTGACCATGCGGAGCATGAGGACGATGAACGACGCGAGTACGATAAACGCCACCGCCGACACGAGAACGCGCGTGACCGAGCCGAACTGGCTCGGCGCGAAGGTGCCGAATGTGAGAGCACCAAAGAGCGCCTCGCCAACCGTGCCGGTGACGCTCGCGAACGCGAACATGCCAAGTGCGAGGTTGAGTGTCACTACGCGGAAGATCGCCCAGCGGCTCATGACGGCGAGACCCGCCTTGAGAGCGCGCGGACCGCCGCCCATCGAGGCCGGCAGAAGGTAGCTCATCGCGCCCAGGAGAAGTTGCAAGAGGAAGCCCGCGACGAAGGGGACGCTCAGATCGTGGAGGCGTGCCGCGGTGAGCGAGAAGTTGAGGGGCGAGGTGACCGGGGAACCGTCGGAACTGCCGATCGAGCTGAACCACAGCCCCCACAGCGCCACGCACGTGCCGAGAAACCACAGCGCGGCCGTGCCGATCGAGAGCACGGGGAAGAGGGCGAGCGGCTCGCGACGGGTTTGCTGAGCCGATTGTCGCGCAAGCGCCACGAGGAGCGAGCCGAGGACGACCTGACCGAGAATGTAGAGGGTGAGGCCCGCGAGCCCCACGAGGACGTTGTCGACGAGCGCACCGAGCATCGCGATGAGCGTGCCGATCACCATGACGATGAGGAAACGCGAGGCGCGCGAGGCTTTCGCCGTATCGAGCTTCGTGCGCAAGACCGTGGGCCAGAGCGTGAGCAGCGTTGCCGAGACCGTGACGCCCACGAAACCGAGGATATTGACGACTTGATGAGCGAGGAGCAGACGCCCCTGCCACGGTTCGCCGGGGGAGAAGGCGAGGATCGCGCCGAGCGTTGCACCGAAGGGGAGGAGGCACGCGGCAATGAGGTAGGCCCGCACGACGAACGAGAAACGCGGGGCGAGGGCTGCTTTGAGCTGCGCGCCAAGCGCAAAGGCATACCAGAGGATCATGGCGCTCACGCCGACGGCACCGAGCACCGTGACGGGCGGGAGATTCGCGAGCATGCCCGCCATCGTGAGCACAATCGACGCCGTGAGGCCCCAAATGCGCCCCACTTGCGTCGGGCGGGATTCCTCGGCGAGGCGAGTCTTAAGGAGCGCCTCCGTGAAGTGCTGGCCCCAAATCATGATCGATGTCGTCACGAGGCCGAGCGTCACCATGTGCACGAGTAGCCACCGAAACTGCGGGATGAACGGGTGCGCGGCGACGGCGATCACGAGCGCGATCATCCAGTAGGAGACGGGTTTCGTGGCCTTCCTGTGCCAGCTGCGGCGGGTGAAGCCTTTGGGGCGATTCTCGGTCGAGTGCAAGGCTGACCTTCCGTGCGGGGACGACAAACGGGGCGCGAAAAGCGCCCCGTTCATGCTATCGACGAAAAGGGAACTCGATCAGGACTTAAACCTCTTGACCTTCGCGCCTTCGGGGAGCTCCTCGCCAGGAATGCCCTCCGGATCGTCGAGGTCTGTTTCTTCGTAGGCGTCCTGCATGAGAGCGGCAATGATCCGCAAGAGCACGATCACCGCGAGGAGGATGAGCATCCACGTCACCGGAATAGGGATGATCCTCGAGAACACAAACCAGATCGCGCCGAGCGAGAGGGCGATGATTGACGTGTCGCGCAGGGCCGCGAGCAGGCGCTTCGTCATATTCGCGCGGCGATACCGGCGCCCCGCGACCTTCGCGGCCGCGCGCATCGTCTTTGCCGATTCGCTCGCCGAGTTCTTCGCGCTCTCGGCGCCACGGCGCACGTTATCGGCTGCTTTCGCCTCCCACACTTTCTGCGCTCCGCTCGCGTAGGCGCGGGCCTCCCGCTGCACGGCGCGCTTCGCGCCGGGAGCCTGCTTGCGCGCCGTGTTGCGGGCCGCCTTCGCGTAGGTCTTCCAACTGGCCATTACTTCTCATCCCTCATGCGGATATCGCCATCGCGTCTGTCGCGCACATTCGCGCGGCCTTCGCGGATCGCGGCGCGCTCGCGGTCGCGACGCCATTCGTAGTAGTAGGAAAGCCCCACGTTGAGCGCGAGCGTGAGCAGGATCGACAGCACGAGGCTTGCGAACTTCGCCTTGATCCCCATGAGTGAGAGGACCACGAAAAAGAGCGTCATGACCACGACGGAAAAGAAAAGGTGATCCATGATGCGCTGGCGGAGCGTTCTACGCTGGGGGCGGGGGCTCGTCATTGTTCCATCGTAACGGGCCCGGTATGGCGGGTGTGACGGGCGCGCGGGTGTCCGCTGAGCCGCTTGGCTGTGGCGATCCCCTAACCTGGAGTGACAATTGCCTGCCATGAAAGGACCCCCGTGGACCTTCTCGAACATCACGCGCGTGAGCTATTCGCCCGCCACGGCGTTCCCGTTCTCGACGCCCGTCTCGCGACTACACCGCAGGAAGCGCGCACAGCCGCGGAGTCGCTCGACTCTCCCGTGCTGGTCGTGAAGGCCCAGGTCAAGGTCGGCGGTCGCGGAAAGGCCGGCGGCGTTCGGGTCGTTCGCACTCCAGCGGAAGCCGAAGATGCAGCCCGCGCGATCCTCGGTATGGACATCAAGGGGCACACGGTGCATTCCGTCCTGGTTACCGAGGGCGCCGAGATCGCCGAGGAACACTACTTTTCGATTCTTCTCGACCGCTCGGCGCACGGCCTCACGGCGCTGTGCTCGAAAGAGGGAGGCGTCGAGATCGAGCAACTCGCCAAAGACAAGCCCGAGGCGCTCGCGCGCCACGAAATCGACCCGCTCGAGGGCCTCACGGCGGAAGCATCGCGCGATCTTCTCGAAGCTGCGGGCTTCGATGCCGAGCAGATCGGCGCCATCGTCCCGGTTCTCGAACGGCTTTGGGAGGTTTATCGCGACGAAGACGCGACTCTCGTCGAGGTCAACCCCCTCGTGACCACCACGAGGGGAGAGATCCTCGCCCTCGACGGCAAAGTGTCGATCGACGATAACTCGCTGTTTCGTCACGACGACCTTGCCGCCCTCGCCTCAACCGACAGCAAGGACCCCCTGGAGGAAGAGGCCCAGCGCCTCGGCCTCAATTACGTGAAGCTCGACGGCGAAGTCGGCGTTGTGGGCAACGGTGCAGGCCTCGTGATGTCGTCTCTCGACGTTGTCGCTTACGCGGGTCGCGACTTCGGCGGGATTCATCCGGCGAACTTCCTCGATATCGGCGGCGGTGCATCGGCGAGCGTCATGGCCGATGGGCTCGGGTTGGTCCTCGCCGACCCTCAGGTGAAAAGCGTATTTATCAACGTGTTTGGCGGTATTACCGCGTGCGATCAAGTCGCCCTCGGCATCGTCGGCGCCCTCGAGAGAATCGGCGACCGCGCAGCGAAGCCGATTGTCGTGCGACTCGACGGCAACGCCGTGGAGGAGGGGCGCGAGGTTCTTCGCCGCGCGAAGCACCCGCTCGTGCACATCGCGGATTCAATGGACGACGCCGCGAGGCAAGCCGCCGCGCTCGCCGCTGGAAAGTAGGGCAATCATGGCGATTTTTCTTGACGACAACTCCCGCATCATCGTGCAGGGCATCACCGGAAGCGAGGGTCTCAAGCACGCGCGCCGCATGAGCGCCGCGGGCGCCCAGATCGTGGGTGGGGTCAACCCGAAGAAAGCCGGGAGCGACGTGGACCTCGGCAACCGTCGGACCCCGGTTTTCGGCACGGTGGCCGAAGCGATGCGCGAAACCGGCGCGAATGTCTCCGTGGTTTTCGTGCCGCCCAGGTTTGCGAAGGGGGCCGTGATCGAAGCGATCGAGGCGGGTATGCCACTCGTCGTCGTCATCACGGAGGGCATCCCTGTTCTGGACACCGTCGAGTTTTATGCGCGCGCGCAGCGCAGTGGTCGCACGCGCATCATCGGGCCGAACTGCCCGGGGATCGTCTCGCCGGGTCTGTCCAACGCGGGGATCATCCCCGACCACATCACGGGCCCGGGCCCGATCGGGCTCGTTTCTAAATCCGGCACCCTCACGTACCAGATGATGCACGAACTCTCCGACATCGGCTTCACGACCGCGATCGGAATCGGCGGCGACCCGGTCGTGGGCACGAGCCACATCGATGCCCTCGATGCTTTCGAAGCAGACCCCGCGACGGAGGTGATCGTCATGATCGGTGAAATCGGGGGAGACGCCGAGGAGCGCGCCGCCGAATTCATCCGCGCGAAGGTCACGAAACCCGTCGTCGGCTATATCGCTGGCTTCACCGCTCCCGAAGGCAAAACAATGGGGCACGCGGGCGCTATTGTGAGCGGCTCAAGCGGAACGGCGCGCGCGAAGAAGGCGGCGCTCGAGTCTTCGGGTGTGCGCGTGGGAACGAGTCCGAGTGAGACCGCGAGGCTCGTACGAGAGGGCCTCTAGCGGGCGTCCCCTCCCGTCACGGATAGGCGAAGCTCGACCTCGCTCGCTCGCGAGTCCTGCACCGCGTTCGCTGTCTCAAGATTGCGACAAGTTGCGCGCCCCGCGACGCCGGCACACTCAGTAGCCTTGCCGCATGAGTACATCAGGACCCACCAGGAAAACGCCGAGCGAGGCCCCACGCTTCAACCCCTCGATGCTTGAGGGCGCTTCGAATTGGGACTCCACGCCCGCGCGCACCTCTCGCAGCGGCGCGTTCCTCAAGTACCTCTTTGGCACGGGTCTCGGCCTCGCCGCGCTCTCGCTCGTGCTGAGCTTTCTCGGTCTTGTCTGCGTCGTGTGCTCGTTCGTCGAACCTTTCGAGCGCTTTGGCCTTGGAACACTGCCCCTCGCGGCTCTCGCGCTCGTGCTCGCGTTTTTGAGCGTCCGCCTTTCGCAGCGACAGGGCGGAAGCGTCCTCCTCTCGTTTGCCGCGATCGCCGCCTCGTTCCCGCTCGTGTTCTTCGGGCTGACTCCGTACGCGTTTATGTTCCTCATGCCGGTGGGGAAGGCCTGAGATCCGACGGTTTCTCGCCCCACGCGTTGCCAAAGGTTTCTAAGGAAGCCGCTTTTAGGATGGGAGGCATGAGTACTCCTTACGGCAACGATCCCGTCAACAACCCCCAGGGCTACCCAGAGCCCGAGAAACCCGAGAATTCGCCGAGCGTCGAGAACGCCCAGCAGGAGCAGTCATCGGCACCGAATTGGCAGGCGCAGGAAGCGCTCGCCCCTTCGCACGACGAGTCCGCTGCTGCGACGCCCGAGGGCGGCGTTGTGCACGAGGTCGGCCCGTTCGCCTCGCAGAATGCTGAGGCTGAGGGAGATCGAAAGTCCCCCGAAGCTTCGCAGAATCCCGAAGCGACTCCGGACACAAGCGAAGACGTGCCGTCGTACGGCTCGACCTACCAGCCCGCCCACTACGGCAACGCCGCAGAAGCGGCTCCCGCGGCTCCGAGCTACGGTGCGTCCGCACAGAATGAGCAGGCGCAGCCGGAAAAGGTCGAGGCTGCTCAGGGTGAGCCGGCGGGCGTTGAGCCCGAACAGCCGCGCGAAGAATCCACGCAGTTTGGTTCCTACGGCGCACCGTCGCACGGCGGTGAGTCGAGCGCCACCGAGCAGCACAGCGAGCAATCCACGCAGTTTGGCGCCTACGGCGCACCGGGCCACGAGGGCGCGGCGTCCCAGTCGCAGAGCTACGGCGGGGCCAGCTACGGCGCACCCAGCTATGGCGCGCCGAGCGAAGCGCCCAGCTACGGTTCGTCGCAGCAGAACCAGACTTATGGCGCCCCGAGTGGCGCGCCTGATAGCGGCTACTCGAATACGGACAGCAGCGCCGCGCAGTACGGCACGGCAGCATCCGCAGCGTCGGCAAACTCGGCAACCCCGGCAGCGTCGGCAACCTCGGCAGCTCCCGCGTACTCGGCTCCGTCGGCCCCTTCGGCGAACGAGCCGCAGCAGTTTGACTCGACCGCCGCGGGATCCGGGCAGGCGTCGGCCTTCCAGCAGCCCGGTGAAGCGCAGGGCTTCGGCGCCCAGACTTCAAGCGCCGTGAGCGAGGGGTACGGCAGTGAATCCGCACCCCAAGCGCAGAGCTATGGCCAGCAGAGCTACGGCAACGACTACAGCCAGCAGAGCTACGGCCAGCAGAACCAGCAGCCTAGCTACGCCCAGGGCTATGGCCAGCAGCAGGCCCCCGAGGGCGGCTACAGTGCGATGAACTCCGGCGATCACGGGGCAGCGCCGCAGGGCGGCTACAGCGCCCAGAACTCGAGCGCTAACCAGTTCCAGCCGAGCAACCCGGGTGTGCAAAGCGGTTACTCGGCACCGAGCGCAAATACCGGCTACCCGACCCCCGCGGGCTACAACCAGCAAGCGCCCACCGCCGCAAGCACACCGAAGAAGAACGGCACTGTGCTCGCCATCATTGGTCTTGTGCTGGCCCTGATCGGTATCGGGCTCTCGTTCGTGCCGCTCATGTTCGTGTATGCCCTTGCACTCCCGCTCGGCCTCGTGGGGCTCGTGCTCGGTGCTTGGGGCGCCGCGCGCGGCTTCAAGGGCGGTAGTGGCAAGGCGCTCGGCATCATCGCGTCGGTGCTCTCGGTTATCACGATCATCATCGGCGTCGTGTCCATCATCATTGGCCTCATCGCGATGCTGTCGTAGCACACCTCTGCTCAATGCGATTTCGCCTCGTGCCATCTCCTTCGAGGAGCGTGGTGCGGGGCGATTTCTTTATTCGCACCGGGAGGGTGTGACCTGTCATACCTTTGTGGCCGGCCGGCGTCTATGATGGCCGCATGAGCGCACCGTCCCTCGGTCCCGGAATGAATCAGCCGCAACCCACGCCCGCACCTCTTCAGACCGGAACGCCCGGCACTCCCGTCGATGCGGGCCAGGTTCAGGTCACCGCGAAGAGCAACGGGAGCAATGCGAACGCGAGGCAATTTTGGCTCACGAGCAGCGCACACCAGGGGGTACGGGCCTACGAGGATGACGATGGCGTGGAGCATAACGTGCAGTGGCGTGTTAATTGAATGGCATAGCGAACGAATCCCATTGAAACTTGAGGCCAGGTGACACCGTGACCATGCACGCCCCCGCCCCTTCGCGCTCTCCGCTCCTTTTGCCCGCTCTTGCCATTGGCGCTCTATTTCTCGCAATCGTGGGCGGCGCACTCGGGCTCCTCAAGTGGGCGATTGTTATAGGCATCGGCATCGGACTCGCAGTGGCGGGGCTCGCCCTAGCCGCGTGGGTTCTCGCGCGTGCAGTCCGGGACGGGGATACCGCCGGCATGTTCGTCGGTTCCGTTGCGGCGATTGCGGCGTTTTTTGCCTCGACGGCAGGAGTGCTCACGCTACTCGCGAGGATCGTGGCACACGACGTGTAGTGCGAGGCGCTTTGTGCGTCTCGGTCGAGGCGGGGGAGCGCAAGCAATGTGGGGTCCGACGCTTGCCGGGCTGCCGTCGGAACCTCACTTATAGAATCGAGCAGCGCCCCCATATTTAGCGCCCCATATTTTCTGCGCCCCGTGCGCCCCACTCGAAGGAGCATCGTGACTGACCTGATCGATACGACAGAGATGTACTTGAAAACGGTGTTCGAGCTGCTCGAACTCGGGATTACGCCGATGCGGGCGCGGATCGCGGAGCGACTGCATCAGTCTGGACCCACCGTTTCGCAGACGGTTGCGCGCATGGAGCGCGATGGCTTGCTCTTCCTTGACGATGAGCGCGTCATTCACTTGAGTATCGAGGGAGAGCGGATTGCCACGGGCGTGATGCGCAAGCATCGCCTCGCCGAGCGCCACCTCATCGACGTCATCGGCCTCGAGTACTCGAAAGTGCACGAAGAGGCGTGCCGCTGGGAGCACGTGATGAGCCTCGACGTTGAGCGTAAGATCGCGTCGCTCCTCACCCCTCCGTATCGCGATCCCTACGGAAATCCGATCCCGGGCCTCGCCGAACTCGAGGGCGGCCTTGAAGATATCCACCCCGGTGTAGCCGAGGGGGTCAACGGCTCGGGAGTTCGGCAAAGTGCGGGTCAAAGACTCGTGGATTGTGACCTGAGCGCAGGGCCGTGCACTGTGCGGGTTGCGTCGATCGGGGAGGTCATTCAGTCGGACGTGTCATTCCTGGCGGATCTCGAGGCCCACGGGGTCGTTCCCGGTGCTGACGTGCGCGTTTATGCCGACGCGGATGCGATCGTTCTCGAGACCGAGGGCGGCGAACCGATCTCGCTTACTCCTTCCGATGCGGGCCACATCGGGGTCGATCCAGTGTGACCTGATTCCGTCTAGGTAAAGGACTGTCAAAGACTTGGAACAGCCTCCGTCAGATCCCACTGACGGAGGCGTTTTGTTTCGTAGAGTCGTACTCGGTTGCGGAAGAGCCGCGCCCTAGCTCCTGGATTTTCATACCTGCTCCGGGAAGCTCGAACTCTTAGGCAGGAGCCGCAAGGTCGAGAACATGGAAGGTCCCCACGTGTCGAATCGTTTCGCGAACACCCATCGCCGCCAGATGCGCCCCGTTACCCCCGTGGCGCGCGCTACCCGTGGCACCGCTGGCGTTGCTTTCGCTGCGACCTTCGTGCTCACCGGCTCCACCGGCGCACTCGCTGACGGCACGACTCAGGCCGATGCCGCTGCCGAGTCGACGAATGTCATCGCCCCCGTCACCGCCCCGGCTGTGACCATCCCCGTCGCTCAGAAGCACGACGACTCAGCTTTCGGCGTGTTCGCCGCTTCGGCCGCGACCCTCAAGCCCAAAGCTCCCGTGGTTGAGGTTGAAGAGCCCGAGGCTCTTAATGACCGCGACGAAGACGAATCCGACAACCGCGAAGAGGATTCGCGCGAGACCGAAGAGAATTCGCGCGAGACCAACGAGACCGAAGAGCGTCGCTCGGACCGCCGCGAAGAGCGCGCAAACGACGAGTCGGAGGACACCGACAACTCCGAGGACACCTCCGATCGCAAGAAGCGCGAAAAGAAGAGCGAGGAGCGCGACAACGAGACCGAAGAAGCCCCGAGCTCGTCGGCTGCTACTGGTTCGATCTTCTCGACTGCTAAGCGAGGCATCGGCGTTCGCTACGTGTTCGGTGGCAGCTCGCCCTCGGGCTGGGATTGCTCCGGCTTCACGTCGTGGGTGTACCGCCAGCACGGTATCCACCTCCCGCACAGCGCGGGCGCCCAGGCACGTATGGGCAAGCGCATCTCCCGCTCTGAGGCTCGCCCCGGCGATCTCGCCTACTACCCCGGCCACGTCGGCATCTACGCCGGCAACGGCATGATCCTCGACGCGGGCAACAGCGCAAAGAACACGAGCATCCGCAAGCTCTGGAACGCGAACTGGTCCTTCTACCGCATCGCTGACTGATCACGACTTTGAGAACGCCACCCCGGATCGTGCCGGGGTGGCGTTTCCTTTTAAGAGGTATGGCCGGTTCGGTAAGGTGAGCCTATGACTATCGTGCGTGAAATCGGGGCCGTGCTCCTGGTGCTTGTCTCGTTCGTGGCAACAACCGTGAGCGTGCCCGCCGCGTGGGTGCGCGACCGCATCGTGAACCGCGAGGGCTTCTTGACGCTCACGAGCCCCCTCGCGCGCGACCTCGACCTGCAAAAGACTCTCGCGAATGAGGCGATGAACCAGGTCGGTGCGGGGCTCCCCATCCCCGAGAGCCTACGGGCAGGGGTGCAGGACATGCTCTTGTCCCAAGTCGGTGCGGTCACAGGCACCGAGGCCTACGGGACGATGTGGTCGGGAACGATGGGGGACATCCACGACCAGCTCACGAGCGGCGCCACGACCGTGACGGTGCACGCCGATCTCACGCCAATCTGGGATGCGCTCCTCGCGCCCGTGAAATCAATTCTCCCGTTCGACATCCCCGATGTCGGACCGACCGTCGTCAACCTCGGTACGTTCGATGCCGGCTGGTTTGAGATTCTTGAGGCCATCGCCGTAAACGCAACCCTCCTTACCGTCGTCGGTATTGCTGCGGGCATCGGCGCGCTTCTCGTGTCGAGCGTTCGGCTGCGCACGCTCATGCTCCTGGGCGTCGCCGTACTGGTGACGGCCCTGACTTGGATCGGCGTGCTCTACGGCCACGCGCTGTGGGTGCCCGAGACTCTGACCGATTCGACCGTTGCCGGGCCCGTGGTCCAGCGCGTTCTCGACGTTGCTGCCCACGACGTTTTCGTTCCGGCGGTCCTGTGCGCTCTCGCGGGTCTCGGCCTCATCATCGCTGCCGTCACAGGCATGTCGATCGTTGCGGCGCGACGGTCGGCCGCGCAGCGCCAGGCGATTCCCGCGACACAGGGCGGATATCCTGAGCGCTGGTAGCCTCGCCCGCATTCGGGGCTTCTTGCTGCCACGAGCGGTTGATAGTGCGCTGACCTACTGGAAACGGCGTGAGGTCGGCGCGAATCTTAATTGTCGATGAACAGGTTCCGACATTTCGATGCTTGTCTTGCCGAAAACTCCCGGCATTGATTTATTTAAAGCGGCTTTAAAAACTACTGGCCCGAACGCGGCAGTCGCTGAGGTGGGGAGGTTCGCACATGGCGCGCACGCGAAATGTGAGTGCAGCATCGCGCTCGGTTCAACCCGAACTGCGCGCAACCGGTCTTCACGTTTCCCCCGAAGAACAGTGCCTCCTCCTGCTGCGCGACCACCGCTCGCTCACGGCAAGCGCTATCGCGAGCCGCACCGATCTTTCGCGGCCCACGATTGACGCTGCTCTGCGTTCTCTTGAGACGGCAAAAATCGTAACCTCGGATCTACGTCCCACAGGAAAAGCCGGTCGACCAGGGCGAACATACACCTTCGTTCCTAGCGACAGGATGGTGGGCGTCGATATTGGTGAGCACGCGATCAGGGCGATCGCCACCGATCGCGCGGGCCGCATTCTTGCGCGCTACGAGGCGGATCGCGTGCGCGAACCCTCGCGCGACACGTTCCTGCGAGACCTCGACGACGTGGTTCGGATCGTGGGCGAAGGCGCCTCGATCGCGGGGGTTGGCCTCGCAGTTCCGGGTATCGTCAAAGCGCAGAAGGTCAAGCTTTCGCGTGTTCTGCCGTACCTTAATGATTGGGATTTTCATCGCGAAATTGAATCCCTCATAAACGTGCCGCTTTTTGTGAGTAACGACGTCAAGGCTGCAGCGCTCGGCGAGGCCCGCCTCGGGGCCGGCACGGTCGACTCATCCCAGGTGACGGTGTGGCTCGGGCGCCGCGTCTCGAGCGCGGTCACCTTCAATGGCGAGCTCTTCGAAGGCGCCAACGGCGTCGCCGGCGAAATGACGACAGCCGTCGGAACTCAATGGACCCCCGGATCGGTATGCGGTGACTGGCAGTGGCCATCTGGCAGAAGCCCCCTCCAGACCGCCGAGCGGGCCCACGCGGGGGATGCCGAATGCCTCGCGAGCCTGCACGACTATCTCAAAGCACTCGCCGACCCCCTTTCGCGCCTCGTCGCGATCCTCGACCCGGAGGTTCTCGTTCTCGCGGGCGCGCTGAGCGAGACATCCGCACCGCTCGCGGATTTCCTCGCCCCCTACCTGAAGGAACGCCTCACCGTCCCCTTCCTGCCGCGGATCAGGCGCTCGGCACACGGGCGCTATTCGACAGCCGTCGGAGCCCTCTACACCGCGTTCACGAACCCGAGCGCACCCGCGCTCGCACACTGGCAACTGCCCGCCCCCACGACCCTGACCGAAAACGACCCCGCAACCGAGCGGGCTGACCACCCGAGCCACGCGCTCGCCAGCTGACCCCTACCCCTATACCCGCTATCCAAGGAGCACACCATGTCTAAATCCACCATCGCCCGCCGTTCCCTCCTCGCCGCGGGTGGCGCTGCGTTCGCAGCCGCCGCCGCTGGCTGTGGCGGTTCCGGCACCGGAGGCACTTCGAGTAAGGGCACGAAGAACGAAATCGGCGACGACCCCGCAAAGATCGAGGGCAGCATTTCCTACGCCTTTTGGGACGTTAACCAGCAGGAAATGCTGGAGGAAATGATCAAGGCGTTCAACGAGAAGTACCCGAACGTGAAGGTTAGCCTCCAGATGACCCCGTGGAAGGAATACTTCGGGAAGCTGCGCACTCAGGTGTCCTCGAAAGCTCTTCCCGACGTGTTCTGGATGACGGGCCCGCACTTCCGCTCCTACGCCGAGAACGGCCAGCTCGCCTCGCTCAAGGGGCTCCAGGATGCGGGTCTGTTCGATCCGAAGAACTACCCGGAAGCGCTCGCCAACATGTACAGCGTCGACGGTGAGCCTTTCGCCGCGCCGAAAGACTTCGACACCGTCGCCATCTGGTACAACAAGAAGCTCTTTGATCAGGCCGGCGTCGCCTACCCCGACGAGACCTGGACGCTCGACACCTACAAGGAGAAGGCCGTCGAACTCGGCGAGAAGCTGCCCGACGGTGTGTGGGGGTGCGCGGAGGTGTTCTCGCGCACCGCGTCTTACTACCACTCGATCGCCATTACGGGCGGCTATGTGATCTCCGACGACAAGAAGAAGTCGGGGTACGACGATCCCAAGACCATTGAAGGCGTGAAGTTCTGGCGCGATCTCATCGAGATCGGCGCATCCCCCGACCTTGACTACCTAGCCGAGAACTCCGCCTACGCCATGTTCGAGAGCGGTAAATGCGCGATGCAGTGGTCGGGCAACTGGCGCGTGCCGGCCATGCTCAAGGCCTCGACCAAGGACGACGTGACCGTCGCGACGCTGCCCGGTGGCGATATCCCGAAGACCGTCGTGCACGGCATCGGCAACTGCATCTCCGCATTCACCAAGAACATGCCGGCGGCTCAGGCTCTCGTTGCCTTCCTCGCCGGTGAAGAGGCCGCAAAGATCAGCGCCGAATCCGGCGCGGCGAACCCCGCCCTCAACGGCACTCAGGATGGCTACGTCGACGCTCACCCGGAGCTCAACCTCCAGGTGTTTATCGACCAGGCCGAGAAGAACGGCGTGGCGTTCCCCATTTCAAAGAGCTGCCCGGACTGGCAGGAGCTCGAAGGGGAGTACCTCACGAAGGTCTTCACCGGTGAACTCACTGCCGAGGAAGGCTGCACCGAGCTCGCGAAGGCCATGAACGAGGTGCTCGCGAAGGAGAAGGGCGAGTGAGCTCGCTCGACGTTTCGAACGCTGCCGCTGGCGCCGCCTCTGAAGAGATTCATGAGGCGGGCCAGCAGGCCCCGCGGAAGAAGAAACGCCGCGGAAGCATGAGCGACGGCATCTGGCCGTGGCTCTTCATCGCCCCGACCGTGATCGGCATTGGCCTCATGTATTTCGTGCCGATGATCATGAGCTTCGGCATGTCGCTCACGTCGTGGTCAACCTTCGAGCCCGCCCACTTCGTGGGGCTCGACAACTTCAAACGCCTCGCCGAGGATCCGCAACTACCGCGTGCGTTCCTCAACACGGTGATCTACACGGTCATCATTCTGCTCGCGATTCCGATCTCCGTTCTTTTCGCGGCGCTGCTCGAGCGCCCGGGCCTCAAGGGTGCCGGGATCTACCGAGCCCTGTTCTTCCTGCCGTACATCGCGATGCCCACAGCGATCTCGATGGTGTGGCGCATGATTTTCCACAGCGAAGCCGGCATCGTGAACGTCATCTTGCGCTTCTTCGGTATCGAAGGCCCTCGGTGGATCACAACCGAATGGGTCGCCCTAATCGTCGTCGCGATTGTGGGGCTCTGGATGAGCATCGGTTTCAAGATCATCGTGCTCGGTGCGGGTCTGAAAACGATTCCGCCCGAAGTGTACGAGGCGGCGCAGCTCGATGGCGCGGGAACGTGGCGTCAGTTCTTCTCGATCACGATTCCACTGCTGACTCCGAGCATCTTCTTCCTCACGGTCACGAGCATCATCGGCGGCTTCCAGCTCTTCGACCTCATCTTCGCGGTTCTTGGCGACGCCAACCCCGTCACGAAGAAGACGCTCTCGCTCGTGTACCTGTTCTACCGCGCGGCGTTCCCGGGCGACGATAAGGGCTACGCCTCCGCGATCGCCCTGCTCATCCTCGTGATCGTCGGCATTCTCACGATCGTCCAGTTCCGGGTCCAGAAGAAGTGGGTGAACTATGACTGATTCCCTCGCTCCCGATCTTCCCTTCGACGACACCAAGGCGAAGAAAAAGAAGAAGCGAAAGCGCAGCAAAGGCCTGCACGGGCACACGTGGGACGCGCACCTGATCCTCGCGATCGGCGCCCTCACGATGCTGTTCCCGTTCCTGTGGCAGATCAAGCTCGCGCTCAGCACCCGCGCCGAAGTCGTCGAAATCCCGATGAACCTCTGGCCCGAGAAACTCCGGTGGGAGAACTTCGCGCGTGTCTTCGAGTTCGTGCCGTTCACCGAGCAGATGACCGTCACCGTCAGTTACGCGATCTTGAGGGTCCTTGCGGAACTCGTGACGTGTTCACTCGCCGGATACGCGTTCGCGCGGATGCGCTTTCGTGGCCGCAAGGTCATCTTCTTCCTTCTGCTCACGGTGCTCATGGTTCCCGGGCAAATCTTCCTCATCCCGCAGTACCAAATGGTCGACGCGGCAGGGCTTCTCGATAACTTCTTCGCGATCCTTGCCCCGGGCCTCGTGAGTGCATTCGGCGTGTTCTTCATGATGCAGTACTTCCGTCGCATCCCCGAGGAACTCGTCGACGCCGCGAAGCTCGATGGCTGCAACCCGTGGCAAATGTTCTGGAAGATCATGCTTCCGCTCGCGCGACCGGCGCTGTTCTCCTTCGGCGTGATCACGCTCCTGTCGGCCTGGAACAGCCTCCTGTGGCCGCTCGTCGTTATCAACTCGACCGAGAAATACCCGGTGGCAGTAGGCCTCGCGATGCTCCAGGGCGACCACCTGGTGGGGCCCGACTACCCGATGATTATGGCGGCGAGCCTCATGGCCATGGCCCCGGTGTTCCTCGCATTCGCCATCATGCAAAAGAAGGTCATTGAAGGCTTTGCCCTCTCGAGCTTCCGCTAAAACCTTCGGTTCAGTGTCACCTGAAAGAATGAACGAATGATCCTCCAATCTGAGCCGCGCCCGCGCGTGGGCATCGTGGGCACGGGCGGCATTTCCCGTTCCCACGCCCGCGGCTGGCGGGCCCTCGACGCAGACATCCACGTGTTCAGCAACCAGGGAGCGGAAGACTTCGCCGCCCAGTTTGCGCCCGTCACGATCCACGACTCGTTCGAGAGTCTCCTCGGGGCGGTCGACGTCATTGACGTGTGTACCCCGACCCCTTCGCATCCCGAGTACGTGCACGCCGCGCTCGATCACGGCACGCACGTGCTGTGCGAGAAGCCGCTCGCCCTCTCATCGGGTGAGGCTGCGCGCATGGCGGAGCACGCTCGCGAGGCAGGCCTGCTTCTTTTCCCCGCACACGTCGTGCGGTTCTTCCCCCAATACGAGGCGCTTCGCCGTGCTGTTGATGCTGGCCGCCTCGGTGAACTCGCCGTGCTTCGCTTCGAGCGCTCCGGTTCGATGCCCGTGCAGCCCTGGTTCGCCGACGAATCCGTCAGCGGCGGCATCATCATGGACCAGATGATCCACGACATCGACCAGGCGCTGTGGCTCGCGGGCGAAGTGACGAGCGTCTTCGCCACGCAGAACATCTCGAGCGGTGATCAGAGCGTGCGCGCCGCTCACGTGATCCTCACCCACGCAAACGGCGCACTCACGTTCTGCCGCGGCCTGTGGGGTGCGAAAGGCACCGTCTTCCATTACTCCTTCGACGTCGCGGGAAGCAGCGGCAAACTCACGTACGACTCCGCAAAAAACACCGGGATCGAATTCGACGCGGTCGCCTCGTCGGGTGAGAGCAAGAGCTACCTGCCGAGCGTCGCCGGGATGCGCGACCCTTATGGGGCCGAGATCGAGGATTTCTGGAACTGCGTAAAGCAGGCGAGCGTCGGAAACCCCGGGCCCACCCCGCGCGTGAACGGTTCCGACGCCACCCGCGCCATCGCCGTAGCCGAGGCCGCTCGCGAATCCATCCGTACCGGCGAAAGGATCGTGCTGTGAACGCGACCGACCCCACCCTTGCGGGCCGCGCCCTCCGCGTGGCCGTACTGAGCGCCGCCCACGTCCACGCTGCCTCCTACGTGCGCCTCTTGGAAAGCCGCGCCGACACCGAGGTGATCCTCGCGGATCCAGACGGCTACGGCGACGTTCCCGCCGAGCACACCGTCGCAACGATCGACGAGGCATGGACGGCATTCGACGGCGAGGCTCCCGACGCCGTCGTCGTCTGTAGCGACAATGCCGGCCACAAAGCTCTCGTGCTCGAGGCTGCGCGTCGTGGCATCCACGTCCTGTGCGAGAAGCCGCTCGCGACGAGCGTTGAGGACGCCGAGGAGATGGTCGACGCCTGCGCGAACGCCTCAGTCGTGCTCATGACGGCCTTCCCCGTGCATTTTTCGCCCCAGGTTGCTGCGCTGCGCCAAGCCGTCGACAACGGCAGCCTCGGCGAAATCATCGCGCTCGCGGGCGCCAACAACGGCAAGCTTCCCGCAGGCCGCGATTGGTTCACCGACCCGGAAGCTGCCGGTGGCGGGGCGCTCGTCGACCACGTCGTGCACATCGCCGAAATTCTCGATTCGCTCTTCGGCGAACCCGAATCCGTGCACGCGGTCGCGAACGGCGTGCTGTACGGCCACACGAACGACGGCGACGCCGAGACCGGCGGTCTCGTGACGCTTCGCTACGCGAACGGGTTAACCGCGACGATCGACTGCTCGTGGTCGCAGCCCGCCGAAGCCCCCACGTGGGGAGGCCTGAAACTGCACGTGGCTGGCACGGGCGGCCAGCTCGAGATCGATGCGTTCTCGCAACGCGTCGATGGTCCCGGGCAGTGGCATCCCTTCGGCCTCAACCTCGATGCGCTCCTTCTCGATGCCTTCCTTGAAGCCGTGCGCAGCGGCGAGGCACAAGAGCCGTCGGGCGCCGTTGGTGCGCGCACAGTGCGGGTCGTGAACGCTGCGCAGGAGTCGGTGCGCACGGGAAGGCCCGTGCCACTGCGCTGACGCGGCGGTCGCCTGGCGGTGGAAGCTACTGCGTATCCGCTGCGTACCGGAAGGTCGTACGACGAAGCCCAGGCCTTATGACCTGGGCTTTCGTTGTGCCCCCGAGACGATTCGAACGTCCGACACCCGCTTTAGGAGAGCGGTGCTCTATCCCCTGAGCTACGAGGGCAATCGAAAAGCGCATGCTTCACGCTTTCGAGCCCTTCCACTCTAGCGGCGATCGTCGCAGCCTCAAAGTTCCAAGCGGTGCGCGGAAGCGGATGTCACGCGAAGCGGCGCGGGTGGGAGGATGGAGACATGGAAGCTTTCGAGGTTACAGGTGCGGCCATCGTGCTTGCCGGCGGCCGTGGTTCGCGCATGGGCGGCGTCGATAAACCCACTCTCGAGGTGGAGGAGCGGTCCATGCGCGCGAGCGCGCTGTTGGCGGCGCGTTCGGCGCTCGGCGAGGGTGCGCCTCTCGTCCTCGTGGGGGAGCCGGGCGCGGACGTGCAGGGTGTCGGTGCGGTGTGCGTGCGGGAGGACCCGCCCTTTTCCGGCCCTGTCGCGGGGCTCGCGCGCGGACTGGCTGAGTTGGAGCGGCTCGGGAGTACTGATGAGGTGGTGCTTGTGCTCGGCGGAGACATGCCATGGCTCGAGCCGCGCGTGCTCGGCGCTCTCTTAAAAGAGTGCGCGGAAGCACCCGGAAAGGTTGCGGGTGCCGTGGATGCGGGCGGGCGTCGGCAATTCCTGTGCGCCGCGTGGCCGCGCGCGGTGCTTGCGCGCGCCCTTTCGCATGTTGCGGGGGAGGGCGGCTCTCTCGTTGGGGCGAGCGCAAAGTCCCTCTATCGCGCTCTCGGCGAGCTTACGCCCGAGCCCGTTCAGGCGGCGTGGCTTGACGTTGGTACGCTTGCAGGCGCGAGCGGACTAGCGCCGGAGCTAGTGGCCCGCTCGTTGAGCGATATTGATTCACCCGAGCAGCTCGAGCAAGCCCGCTCGCGCCGCTGATTGCCGGTGTTTGCGAAAGGACTTTCATGCACGCGCTATCACGCCCCGCTTCTCGCTTTTTTACCCTCGTGTGTGCGGCTCTTGCCGCGATGATGATTTTCGCGGCGCCTGCACTCGCGCACGACCGACTCGTGGGCTCGACGCCGGCGGATGGCGCCGAGATCCTCCAGGGGGAGGCTCGCACCATTACGCTCGAGTTTTCTGCGGAACCGCTCAAGCTTGGGAACGAGGTGCGCGCGAAGGATTCTGCCGGAACCGTTCTGTTCGAGGGTGAACCCCAGGTTGATGGACACGAGGTCCGTGTCGAGCTCGACCAGCTCCCAGCTCCCGGCGACATGACCCTCGAATGGCGCGTCGTGAGTTCCGACGGCCACCCGATTTCGGGCACGCTCACCTACACCGTCAAGGAAGACCCGAGCAGGCCGTCCGAGGAGGCGGCAAGCTCCGCCACGGAAGAGAGCGCGGGCGAAGGGGCCGACGGTGGCTCGGCGTCCGGTGACTCCGGTAAGAGCGGCGATGCGGCCGGTAAGGGCGACAAGAATGACAAGGCGAGCGCGGAGGCCACTGCGACGTCGATCGAAACACCCGACAAGGTTGTCACCGATGAGAAGAAGTCGTTCAACTGGGCGCTGTGGCTCCCGGTGATTGTGGTGGCGCTGCTCGCGATCGCCGTGGCTATCTGGCTTCTGCGAAAGAACGACGACGAGGACTAACCCACTCATAACTGAATTGCATAGGGGTTGTGGGGGTAATGGTGCGGTAAATCCGTGAGGTTCCGCCGAAGCCCCATAACCGGCTCTTCGCGATTTGTGGTGAATGATCCTGCTGGGGCGGGTATTCACGCTACGGTTTTTGCGGCGCTGGTCAGCAGGATGCGCATCCGGTAGTTCTCTGGGTTGCGGAATCCGCGGCCGGTGCGTTTGATGTTCTTGGTGCCGGTGTTCGCGGCCTCGACCGCAGCGCTGCTCCAATAGGTGAGTGCAAGTCCAATCCGAACGAGTTATTTAGACGAGTTCAGAGGAACTCGTTCGTGGAAAATCATAGGCTTGAACTTCACGAAGCAGTGAGCGAGTTCTGTTGCGAATTGATGCCCTGTGAGGAAGGTTTTGCGAATGATGAGGATTGAACTTCCCAACAGGCTTCGGACTCGGACCCTCTCGGTAAGTGGAGTCAGCCATGATAAATTTAGTTGAGAGCTGTTCGGACATTGCCCGGAGGTGCCGGGTGTAGCTCTAGCTGGGGGACCGGTAGTCGTGTCGGTCACCGAAGTTTATGGCGAGTTCGCGCCTGGAGATTATGACTCCTGAAGCTTGGTTCGGTATGTCTTTTAAGAGCGGGACAGGCACGAACGTTGACATAGATCAATGTTCATTCGAGGTGGCGGAGGTTGAGGAGTTGCCCGACGAGCAGAAGCAATCCCTGTTGCTTAGTCCTGAGTTGGTTGTTCCTACATTGGGCCTAGAGGCTGCTGGACCGTCACGTTTGACAGTTGAGAATTACCGACACACCGATCCTTCACGGATCGCTCGAGATGTCAATCAATGGTCAGGAATGGTGCTTGGACACGAGATCGTGGCGCAGGCTATCTGGGAAGTTTCTGACGAATTTATATTGACTGGATCTGAACCACTATTGTGACTATCTGAGGAGTTGCTCATGAATCACCCGGTCAAAGTGCTCATTTCAGGGGGAGCTGGCTACATTGGAAGCACGGTTGCTTCTAGGCTTCGGGACGAAGGTTTCGAGGTAGTCGTTCTGGACAATCTCATCACCGGTCGACGTGAGTTCGTTAAGGGCTTGACGTTCTATGAGGGTGATATCGACGATCGTGCCCTACTAGACCGGATCTATGAGGAGCATCCTGACATCGCAGTCGTGCTTCATTTTGCAGCACTGATAGTGGTTCCCGATTCGGTTGCGGACCCGCTGGGATACTACGAAGCGAACATCAGCAAGTCTCTGGCGTTCGTGCGCGGATTGATCGCGAACGGCTGTTCGCAGCTTGTGTTCAGTAGTTCGGCGTCAATCTACGCTGTGAGCGAGGACTTTTCGGTAGACGAGAGCTCAGAACTGGCCCCTACGAGTCCATACGCTAGAAGCAAGGCGATGTTTGAGGTAATGCTTCAAGACATCGCTGCGGCGAGCGACCTCAACGTACTGTCGTTGCGTTACTTCAATCCCATTGGCTCTGACCCTAAGTTTAGAACCGGGCTTCAAATAGCTTCACCCTCGCACGCCCTCGGTAAGTTGATTGAAGCACACCGAGGCGATACTGAATTCCAAATCACGGGCACTGATTATCCCACTCGGGACGGTTCGGGAATTAGAGATTATGTCAATGTTTGGGATCTCGCAGAGGCGCATG
This sequence comes from Dermabacter jinjuensis, assembly GCF_902381725.1. Taxonomy (GTDB): domain Bacteria; phylum Actinomycetota; class Actinomycetes; order Actinomycetales; family Dermabacteraceae; genus Dermabacter; species Dermabacter hominis. The sequence continues at coordinate 1,187,292 of NZ_LR698963.1, forward strand.
TTGCTGCAGTCAGGGAGGGTGCAAAAATCGCAGCCGACTCCGCCTATCAAGTTATCAACTTGGGCACAGGTGAAGGAACTACCGTTCGTGAGCTAGTCGCCGCGTTCGAGAGCGTGGTCGGGGAGAGTGTGCGTGTCGTTGAAGCTCCGCGCCGTCCTGGCGACAGCGCTGGGGCGTTTACTCGTTCCAGGAAGGCGGCGGAGCTCTTGAACTGGACTGCATCGTCATCTCTTGAGGACGGTATTGCGAGTACCCTGGAGTGGTTCGAGCGTCGGAAGCTTATACTTCCCGATTTGGCGGACTGAGTAGTTGATTCTGACGTGAAGCCTAAGCGAGGGCACGAGGGATCAGAGTGGAGAGAGCTCGCAGCATCGCGCTGCGAACCATTATTCTCGTGCACAGGCTCGTGGTCCTCCGAGATGTGGATGACTTGACAACACCCATCACAGCAGGGCAACGAGCCGTTCTACGTCAGCGACGCGACGCTCCCCTTCACCACGAACCTTGAAAATCCCCACAACCTCTATGGAATTGAAGAAGGGGCGCTTCCCGGAATCGGGAAACGCCCCTTCAGTGCTAACGCCGTGGCGCTAGCGACGAGTCAATGGGGATCAGCCGTGGAACTTGTCGAATGCGTCCTTGCCCTTGTCGGCACCGTCAGCAATCTTGTCGCCGAGCTGGTCGGGAGCGACGTCCTGAGCCTTCTCGCTCGCCTTGTCAATCGCGCCGTCAACCTGAGCGTCGTGCTCCTTGGCGAAATCCTTGACCTTATCTTCGTTCTGTTCGAACGCGCCCTTGGCCTTGTTCAGTGCATCATCGAATCCCATGTCAAGTCCTTTCGTAGAGTCTCAACTGCGTGAGCCTCCCGTGTGGAAGCTACGACGAAAACGCTAGGGAAGAAACCTGGAGGGTTCGTGAACGTCGTCAGAGAAGAGTGCGCGAGGGTAAAAATGCGGTAAGGAGCGGCGCGCCACATGCCCGCCTCAGTGGCTCAGGGGCTCGGCTCGGATACCGTGGGAAGGTGAGTTGGTTTGGACGTTCAAAACGCGCGAAATCTCAGGGCAGTAAGAAGGCCGAGGATGACGCGCTGACTTCACGCGCGCGCGAAAGTCACGCGTGGGTGGGGCGATCGGCGAGCGCCGAGGGCGCCCGGGATGCTAGCGAGACCGAAAACGCGAAAAATGACGGCGGCTCGCATGCGGCCGAGGAGCCCACGCTCGAGATTCGTGACCCGCATGAGACGCGCGAAACGATGCACGAGTACACCGAAAGCAGTGTCGAGGACACCGGCGCGCACGTGTTCACCCCCGCGGCGTTCGACGACGATGATGACGTCACCGACCTGCAGGGTGCCCTCTCGCGCGTGCTCGTGACGGAAGCCAGCCGCGAGGAACGGATCGAGGAATCGCTTGCGACGTGGCGCACGGCTCTCGCGTCACTCGCCGGAGACCACGACTTCCTGACAGACATGCGCTCGGGTGTGTTTCTCGACCTCACGAACTCGCATCCGCAGGGGCTCGCCCACCTGTTTGCGAGCCGCGGCTCCACACGACTCTCTTCGCTCGTGCGCGAGGAAGCCTCCCTCGAGCGTGCGCGTGAAGCCGCATTCCAGATCCGCGAGAGTGCCCTCGCCCACGCCGAAAACCGCGGTCTCACGACGTGCCACCTCGCGATCGGGGAGGCAACCTGGGTGGATCTTTCGGGCGAGCAGGTGCATGCGCCGCTCCTTTTGCGTCCGCTCAACCTGCACGTGCGAGGTGGCGCCCGCGAGGACATCGACATCGACCTTGACGCCGCTGTCGACCTCAACCCCCTCGTGCTGAGGGCCCTTCGCGACGAAGGCGTCCTCATCGACGCCCGTGCGCTACTCGAACTCACCGACTCTCACCACGGTTTCGATCCGCAGCCGGTCCTCGACGCGTTCCGCTCGCTCGGGGAACCGCTTCCCGGTTTCCGCATCTCCCACGCTCTTGTCGTTGGCAACCTCGTGGATACCTCGGGCCCCATGCTCGAAGACTTCGATGTTCCGGCCGAGGACCTCGCGGACCTGCCGATCATCGGCGCGCTCGCGGGTGACGAAGAATCACGCGATGAACTCGCAGTTGAGCCTTCTTCAGAAGAGGAGGTGCCCGAGTCGGTCGCGAGCGCCGATGCCGATGCGCGCCTCATTGCCGAAAACCTCCAGGGGCGCCCCGCACTCGTGGTTCACGGCGCGCCAGGTCGCCCACTAGCGCCCACCGTCGTGGCGTTCGCGGCTGAACAGATCGCCGCCGGCAAACGCGTGCTTCTCGTGTCGCAAAGCTCGAGTCGACTCGCCGAGCTTCAGTCAGAAATCGAGGCCGCGGGCCTCGAGGACATCCTCCTTAGCCTCGTCCCCGACCCGCATCTCCAGCGCGAGGCGAGCCGCTCGATGCTGCTCTCGCTCGCGAAAGCAAGCTCGTTCGTGCCGCCCGTCAGTCTCGCTGAGCCCGAAGGGCTGGCAGAGGCGCGCGACGTGCTCACGGGGCACGTCGAGGCGATGCACCGTGTGCAGGAACCGTGGGGTGTGAGCGCCCACGAAGCGATCAATGAACTGGCCGATCTTGCACGCCGCCGCCCCGCGCCGCGCACGGGCGTGCGACTGACGTCGAACGTCGCCGTGGCGATCCTCAAGGATCGCGAACGGTACGAGCGACTCATGCGCGAGGCAGTCGAATCGGGCGCGCTCGGCATGGTTCCCGAGGACACCCCGTGGTACGGGGCCTCGATCACGAGCGAGCACCAGGCCAAGCGCGCACTCGAACTCGTGACCGAGCTCGATGAGGCCTCACTTCCGCAGCTTATAGAGCACGCCGAGGCTCTCGGTGCGCCGTGCAACCTTGAAAAGGCCCGCAGCTTCGCGGAGCTTCGGCACACGGTGCGCGTTCTCGATGCCATGCGCTCCCTTTTCCGCCACGTGCGCCCGGAGCTGTTCAACGAGAAAATCGACATGCTTCTCGCAGCGGTTTCCGACAAAACCTTCCGCGAGGAACACGGGGCGGTCATGGGCTTTGGCGAGCGTCGCCGCTGGAAGAAGCTCGCAAAATCGATGCTGCAACCGTCGGAAAACACGGAGAACTTGCGCGCGCACCTCCTGGCCGCTCAGGACATCCACCGCCAGTGGGAAGCGATCGCGACCGACGCTGGCCTCACCCCGGTTGTACCGAAGTCGCTCGGTGAGGTTGAGGCGCTCGTGGGTAGCACACAAAAGAGCCTCGATGAACTGCAGGTTCTTCTCGCGGGCACCGAGCAGGGCACCGACTTCGACAACACCGAACTTGGCGCGCTTCACGAACGCATGAAGGAGCTCAACGCGCGAAGTGAGGTGCTCGATGTTCTCCCTCGCCGCACGAAGGTCATGCGTGAACTTGAATTTGAGGGATTCACGGCGCTCCTTCGCGATATTCGCGGCCCGGAAATCACAAGTGACCTCGCCGTCGCCGAGCTCAATCTCGCGTGGTGGGTGAGCGTGCTCGAGTTCATCGCGCGCGCTGAACCGACCCTTTCGCAGTACGACGGTACGAAGCTTTCCCAGGTGGCCGAGCGCTATCGCCGCCTCGACGTGCACAATCTCAACGCCGGTCGCTTCCGGGTTCGCAAGCGCGTGGACGAGCTGCTCGTGGAAACCATGAAGCGTTTCCCGGAAACGTCGCGCAGCGCGATTATTGAGCTCAATACTCCGGGAACGATGAGCGTGCGCGACACTGCCGGGAAGTATCAGGACATCATGTTCCGTGCGCGGCCACTGTGGCTTGCTTCGCCGTTCATGGTGCCGCAAATGATTCCCGCCGGGCGCCACTTCGATCTCGTCATTCTCGCCGATGCTGCGCGACTCCCCACGGCCGCGGCGATCCCGGCAGTGTCGCGAGCGAGCCAGGCCGTGATCGTCGGCGACCCGTTTGACTTCGTTGATGGCGACGATGTTCGCGCCCACCACTCGGGCATGGCCCGCCTCCTCGACGAAGCGAGTGAAGTCGCGCCCGTGCTGCGGCTCGTGCGCGACACGCATCCCGCGACCGGCGGCGTGCGACGCTTCGTCGAGAACCGCGCGAAGGCGCTCGATGCGGGATGGGGTGCGCTGCTCGCGCCGCCGAGCCCCGAGCACATCGACGAGGACACCTTCATCTACGTCCCGGATGGCAGGGGCCCCGTGCGCCAGGGCGCGGAATTTGTGGAGTCGACCGACGCCGAGCTTCGCCGCGTCACCGACCTCGTGATCTACCACGCGCGCCACAACCCCGAGCGCTCACTCGCGGTCCTGACCCTCACACCCACGCATGCCAAGGCCGTCCAGGACTCGGTCATGCGGTCCGTGAGTCGCCTGCCCGATCTACACGACTTCTTCAACCCCGAGCGCGAAGAATTCTTCACGGTCGTGCCCGCGCAGGCGGCAACAGCGATCGTGCGCGACGACGTCATCGTGTCACTCGGCTTCGGTCTCACCCCCCACGATCGCCTCTTGCATCGCTTCGGCCCGCTGTCGACGGACGCCGGCCGCAGGGCCCTCCTCACGGTTTTGACCCGAGCCCGCTTCCACACGAGCGTCGTAAGCGCCGTGCGCAGCAGCGATCTCGAGGTGGATAGGCTTCGCACGGAGGGCGCGCGTGACCTGCGGCTTTTGCTTGAATTCCTCGAGGCTGGATTCTCGCAAAGCGTGCTTGATCACGAGGCTGCGGTAGAGATCGAGGAGCCGTCGGAACCTGCCGAGCAGAACGAGAGTGCCGACGCTAGCCCCGCCGAAACCGAACCCTCGGAACCGGTCGACGCCGGCGAGGATAGCGAGGGCGACGAGCCGGCTGACGAAGGCGAACCCGGAACTGCGGTCGAGGGCGAGGCTACCGACGATAATGCTCCTGAGCATCCCGCCGAACCGGACATCCCCGATAGCTCCGAAGCGCTCGTCGCTGACCTCGCCGACCGCCTGTGGCGCGCCGGTTACACGGTCGAACTCGATTACGGCCTGTCGAGCGAGCGCGTCGAACTCGCGATCGCCCACCCCGAGCTTCCCGGGCGCTACCTCGTCGCCGTCGCGACAGACGGCCCGCGCTACCGCGAAATCACGGACCAGCGTGAACGCGACCGCTTGAGCGCAGAGCGCCTTGAAGCGGCGGGATGGACTGTTGAGCGCGTCTGGTCGTGGGCCCTCTTCATCGATCCCGAGGGCGAAGCAGAACGCGTGATCAAGAGCGTCGAGCGCGCCTACCACGACTACCTCGAGCAGCAGGACATCAAAATCGGGCGGGGCGCTGCCCGCCATCGCTTGCCGAAGCCGAAGATCCCGGCCGGTCACCCGTTGAGCTTCTACGGACCGGACGACTTCGATCAGGTCGTCGCCTACATATGCTCGGACGGTCAGGCTCGATTCTCCGAGCAACTCGCTACGGAGGTGCGCGAGTTCCTGGCGTTTACCGAGCGCAGCGTCCTGCTCGACGTGTCAGTTTCAGCCGCGATTCGCCGCTACCTCGCGAAACAAAGCGAGGGAGAGGCTCGGTGAGCGAGAAAAAGGCTCGCAGCAGGCTCGTCGTTTCCTCCATCACGGGAAAGCCCATGGAGGTCGAGCCAGCGAAGGACCGCGTGATCCCGAAGCGGGCACCGGCCGATCGCGGCGACGACTCAAACGACGAGCGGCTCATGCGGGACGTGCCGCCGCACTGGGGCCGCACTCGATAGCGAAGGATGCGTGCAATGGCGAACCTTACTGACCTCACCGTCACCGTGATCGGCGCCGGCAACATGGGCGGCGCGGTCGCGCGTGCCATCCGCAAGGCCGGCGTCGGCGCCGACAGACTCGTTCTTCTCAACTCGAGTGCGACGTCCACGCAAGTGGCCGCTCAGGAGATCGGCGCCACGAGTGCGTTTGAACGCTTCGGGTCCGACGACACCCTCGCAGCCGCCGTTGCCGAATCCGACGTGATCGTGCTCGGCTTTAAGCCGTACCACCTCGACGACATGGCCCCCGCGATTGCCCCGCACGTGCGGAAGGACACGCTCATTGTGTCGCTTCTCGCCGGAGCGAGTCTCGCAACGCTCGGCGATGCTTTCGACGGGCACACGGCGCTCGTGCGGGCGATGCCGAACACGCCCATCGCGGTCGGTCGCGGCGTCGTGGGCCTCATGCCGGGCGACCACGCGAGCGAGGCTGAGCGCGCGCTTGCGCACGCCCTTTTCGCGCAGTCCGCGACCGTCGTCGACATTCCCGAACATCAGGTTCACGGCGTGATCGGCGCCGCCGGGAGCGCAAGCGCGTACTTCTTCCTCATCGTCGAGGCGATGATCGACGAAGCCGTCGCCCAAGGCTTCACGAGGGCCGTTGCCACGGATCTCGTGGTGGGCACCATGCTTGGAAGCGCAACCCTCCTGCACGAGACCGGTGAAACGCCCACGAGTGCGCGTTACGCCGTGACCTCACCGGGCGGTGCGACCGCGCAGGCCATCGCCGCACTTGAAGAAGGCGGGATCCGTGCGCTCATGGCACGCGGCATGAGAGCGGCCGCACAGGCGTCGCGGAAAATGGAAGAGCGCTAGGGGCGAGGCAATCGTCGGAACCCTTTACCCGGAAACTCGTGCTACGGGCGGTTAGAGAAACGCTCGATCAGCTCGGTGTGGCCGGAAACGATGAGCGTGTCGTGCGAGGAGACGACCGTTTCGGGCTCAGCGTAGGTGAAGTCGCGGCCCGGAGACTTCACGCCAACGACCGTGACACCGTACTTCGTGCGAATGTCTGATTCGCCAAGGGAAAAGCCCTGGATCTCGCGCGGCGGATGCATTTTCACGATCGCCCACCCGTCGTCGAACTCGATGTAGTCGAGGAGGCGACCGTTGACGAGGTGCGCGACCCGCTGACCCGCGTCTTTCTCGGGGAACACGACGTGGTGCGCGCCGATGCGCTCGAGAATCTTGCCGTGGGCAACCGAGATGGCCTTCGCCCAAATGACGGGGCCCGCGAGGTCCACGAGATTCGCGGTGATGAGCACGCTCGCTTCAATCGACGTGCCGACGCCAACGACGGCGACGTCAAAGCTGGACGCGCCAACCTGGTTGAGCGCTTCAATATTGGTGGCATCTGCCTCGACCACGTGGGTCAGTTTGCCCGAGTAATCCTGGACGAGATCAGCGCGTTTATCGATCGCGAGCACGTTCGTGCCGAGCGATTCGAGGTTGAGGGCCATCGACGCCCCGAAACGACCGAGGCCGACGATCAGGACGCTGCGGCCGAAGGAGCGGGAGTTTGCCATGTGTTCCAGCCTACCGGACTCAGCCGACGACGGGCCGTTCTTCGGGCAGGTGGATGACCCGTCGGCGGCTGCGCAGCGCGAGCGCCGCACCAAGGGTCATTGGACCGATACGCCCCACGTACATGCACACGATGATGACGTACTTCGCGGCAAGGCTGAGATCGCTCGTGATCCCTGTCGAGAGCCCAACCGTGCCGTACGCGCTCAGGACCTCGAACAGGACGCGATCGAGCGGGTAATCCGTCAGGCGCAGCATCGTCCACGTTGCGATCGCAACGAACAGCACGCTGATCACGAGAACGGCAATCGCCTGGCGAATCGTGTCGTACGGGATGCTGCGACCGAAAATCTCAATGTCGCGGTCGCCCCGTGCTTCCGCGATGATCGAGAGCACGAGCAGGGCGAACGTCGTGACCTTGATGCCACCACCCGTCGACCCTGAGCCGCCGCCGATGAACATGAGCAGATCCATGATGAGCCACGTGTCGGTGTTCATCGCGCCGATATCGAGAGTGGAGAAGCCGCCGGAGCGGGTCATGACGCTCGCGAATGTTGACGACAGCAGCTTCGTGTCGAAGCCGTGGCCACCAAGGGTGGCGGGGTTGTCCCACTCGGAAAGCAGAACTCCGACGGTGCCCGCGACCAGCAGGATGCTCGAGGTCCAAATCGTCAGCTTCGCGTGAAGACTCCAGCGCTCGGGCGTGCGCCAGTTTTGCACGAGCACGAGGATGACCGGGAAGCCGAGCGCGCCCACGAACACGGACGTGGCGATCGGGATCGAAAACCACGGATCCGCCATGTAGCGCGAAATGCCGCCAACCTCCGGGATGAACCCCGCGTTATTGAATGCCGAGATCGCGTAGAAAATCGAATTGAAGAGGGCGTACTTGAGGCTCGTTTCGTGGCGCAAGAGGAAGGGGACGAGGGCGATGAACGTCGCGATCTCGAACCCCGTTGAGGTGATAACGATCGTGCGCAAAACCCCGCCGACCTCGCTGAGCTTAGCGGCCTTGGTTTCGCGGGCCGTCACGATTCGCTGAGCCAAGCCCATATGCCGCATCACGCTCAGGCCAAGGAGCGAAGCGAGAGTCAAAACACCGAGACCGCCCACTTTGATCGCTGCCATGAGTACGACGAGCCCGAACGTTGACCAGTGGGTTTGCGTGGGTACGGTGACGAGGCCGGTGACGCACATGGCGCTCACAGCGGTGAAGAGGGCGTCAGCAAAGCGGGTGCGCTGACCGGACACGCTTGAAATGGGCAGTTCCAGGATGATCGTGAACAGCAGGATCATTGCCGTGAACACGAACAGTGCGAGGCGCGCGGGGGAGGTGCGGGCCGCTTCGCGCACGAGGCGCGAAATAAAAGACGTGATCGCGTTGAGGCGGCGCCGTGGTTTTAGGCGGGGGATGACGGGTGCTCCCACGGAGCCTCCTTTCGGCGCGAGAAGTGGAGCCGCGTTTACTCTATTCCCTTTCAGGGCGCGGGGCATGTTTGTGGGGGACCGGTGGGCCGCTCGGGTCCGACGGTTGTCGCGCTCCACTGCAGGCCCAGTTCGGTAGGCTTGTGTCATGGATGCACGTGCCGATTCCCCCCTTCTGTCGCCGCTCGCGCGACGCACGCGCGAGGCGAGTCTCCCTTTTGACATCGCCGGCGCGGCTGAGGCGCGCGAAAAGGCAGGGCATATTGCGCAGCAGATTGAGGACCACCTCGCACCGAGGCTTGCCTCTCTCGAGGCGCCGCTTCTCGCGGTAGTGGGCGGCTCGACCGGCTCCGGTAAGTCGACGCTCGTCAATGCCCTCGTGGGGGAGAACATTTCGCGCGCGGGGGCTTTGCGGCCGACGACGCGCCAACCGGTTCTCGTGCACAATCCCTCTGATGCGCAGTGGTTCGAAGGGGACAGAATCTTGCCCTCGCTTCCTCGCGTGCACATGAGTGCGTCAAGCCCCGAAGCGCGCGAACGCGGAGCTGGATTCGGCACGGCCCTTCACCTGGTCGAAAGCGAACGCGTGCCCCAGGGAATCGCACTTTTGGACGCGCCCGATATCGATTCGGTCAGCCGCGAAAACCGCGAGCTTGCTGGCCAGCTACTTCGTGCGGCAGACCTCTGGATTTTCGTGACAACCGCGCATCGGTACGCGGATGCGGTGCCGTGGCTCGCCCTCGCGCAAGCCGCGGAGCGCGAGGTGACCGTGGTCGTCATCATGAATCGCATCCCGCACAAGGACGGGGTTGCCGAAGATTTGACGTCGCACCTGGGAGCGATGCTCGCGGAGCGCGGCGTTATGACGGAGCGACTGCTTGCGATCCACGAGCAGGAGCTCGGCGAGGGGGAGATCCTCGAAACAGATGAGGTGCGCGAGCTTTCGGCGTGGCTGGGGGCGCTCGCCCGCGATAAGGAGGCGCGCAGCGCGATCGCGCGGCGCACCCTGCGCGGGGCGCTCGTGGCGACAGCGCAATCTCTCGACGAACTCGGCGAAGCGGTCGCCGCGCAGGAAGACGAACGGGATCGGCTTGCGGCGCTCGCGCGCGCCGAATTCGATGCGGCGAAGGATTCGATCGCGAACCTTACGCGCGACGGTGCGCTGCTGCGCGGTGAGGTTCTCGCGCGCTGGCAGGACGTCGTTGGCACCGGTGAGTTTTTCAAGGGCGTACAGGGGTGGGTGTCGCGCACGCGCGACCGCATCACCGCGGCTCTTACGGGACGCACGCGCCCGGTGGTCGCAGCCGAGAACGCGATTGAGACGGGCCTCGTGACCGTCGTCATCGACCAGGTTGCCAACGCTCGCTCGCGTACCGTTCGTGCGTGGAACTCGCATGCGGCAGGCGCGTCCCTGTTGCAGTCGAGCCCCGGCCTTGCCGTCACGCTTATGCAGGTGCCCGAAGGCTTCCGCCGCACTGTTGAGGATCAGGTACGGGCGTGGCAAAAGGACGTCCTTGACCTCGTCGAATCAGAGGGTTCAGACCGCCGCACGCAGGCACGAGTGCTGTCCCTCGGCGTGAACGTCGTGGGCATCGCGCTCATGGTCGTGGTGTTCGCCTCCACCGCCTTCATGCCGACTGGCCTCGAGGTAGGCGCGGGAACGGCGACGGCGCTCGTGGGGCAGAAACTTCTCGAATCGATCTTTGGCGATGAGGCCGTGAGGCGGCTCGCGAAGAAAGCGCGCGGAATGCTCGATTCGCGCATCGGCAACGTCGTGGACACACAAGCAACAGCTTTCGCTACGGCACTCGCTGCGCACCCCATCGCGACGGCATCGAGCACGATTCACAGCGATGCCGAGACCGTGCGTCAACTCATCGAGAACCTGGGTGGCCCCTCCGCTGCTCCCCGAAGGGGTGGGCAATAGTGAGCACTCGATCCGTCACGAAGACCCGCGGCCGACTCGACACTGCCGTGGAGGCCCTGAGCGGCGCGGTTGTGGAGGCGGAGCCGCTCCTCGACGATGCGACGCTCGAGGGCGCGCGTGCCGCGTGTGCGCGGCTCACGGAGCGTCTCGAGCATTCGAGCGAGCACACCGTGATCGGGCTCTTCGGGGCAACGGGATCGGGGAAATCCTCGCTCGTGAATGCGATCGTCGGTGAGGACATCGCGCGCGTTGCGCACAGGCGCCCCACGACCTCGAAAGCTCTCGCGATCCTCCCCGAGTCTGCGGATGAACACGTGGACGGCTCAGCGGCCTCGCTCCTTGACTGGCTCGAGATTCGCGAGCGGCACACGGTGGGCCGCGGATCCCTCCCGCAGGGAGCCATCCTCGTGGACCTCCCCGACTTCGATTCTGTCGAGAGCGCTAACCGCGAGATTGCCGAGCGTCTCGCCGGCACCGTCGATGTGCTCGTCTGGGTTACGGATCCCGAAAAGTATGCGGACGCCGTGCTGCACACCGAGTTCATTAGCCGCTTCGCGCGCCACGATGCGGTCACGATCGTCGTCGTGAACCAGGCCGATCGCCTCACGAAGGCCGACGGTGCGGCGGTGCGCTCCTCGATGAAGGCACTGCTTGCCGAGGACGGTCTTGCGAAAACAGAGGTATGCCTCGTGAGTGCCGTCGATGGCACCGGGCTCCCTCACTTGCGAGCTCAGATCGCCACCGTTGTCGAGTCGAAGCGCGCTGTTCTCGAGCGTCTGCTCGCGGACGCTCGCGCCGAGGGGGAGGCCATCGCGCGTGCGACCGGGGTGACCGTTTCGCGTAAGTCCGCCGAGATTCCTCGGCTCGCGCGAGAAGTACCAACCGTCGAGCTCGACCGACTCGAAGATGCCTGCGCTACCGCGGCCCAGGTGGACAAAATCTCTGAAGCAGTTGCGCAAAGCTACCGCACGCGCGCGGGTCGCCATACCGGCTGGCCGGCGCTGCGGTGGATTGGCGCGTTTAAGATTGACCCGCTCGAGCGCATGCGCGTCGGGCGGGGAGGTAACAGGCACCGCAAGGGAGATTCGGACGACGAATTCGTCGCACGATCCTCACTTTCGATCGATGCCCCTGGCGCACGTGCCCGGATGAATCGCGCGGTCGATGAGTTCGCGTTGGCTCTTGCCGGTCAGGCACCGGATCCGTGGCCGGGTCGTCTCGCGGACGCTCTCGAAGAGGAGAAGGACGCCCTTCCCGACGAGGTCGATTATGCCCTCACCCATACAGACTTTCGCGGAGCCGAAAAGTCGTGGACGTGGCTCCCGCTCAACATCGTGCAGTGGCTCTCGTTCCTAATGGCAATAGCGGGGCTCTTGTGGCTTCTCGCCCTTGCTGGCTTCGACTTCCTTCAGGTGCCGAAGCCGCCCATGCCGATGCTTGAGGGGCTGTGGGTTCCCGTGCCCGTACCGACGGCGATGATTATTGCGGGGCTTGGGCTCGGAATCGTGTTGGGTGCCCTTGCCGCGGTTCTCAATTCTTTCGTTGCGGCTTCCCGGAAGCGGCGGGCTCGTCGCGCGCTGCGATCCTCGCTTCGTGAGGCAGCGGAGCGCACAGTCGTTGCACGTGCCCAGGGGGAGCTTGATCGGGCGGCGCGCCTTGAGGCTTCCCTTGCCACGCTCGTGGCGTCGGTCTGAAACGTGCGCGTGAAGCCCCTCACGCTTCGTCAATGCCCTTTGAGCGCATTGGGGTGCAGCGCTAAAATAGTTCATTGTCTGTGTTTGTGGCCGCTGCCCCGCGAGAGGGTGGCCGCCCCGGCTGCGCTCGGCGCGTGCCGGCCACTGACACCTGGGCGGTGCCGCCGCCACCACGTACTGTAAGAAAAGAGGCAATCATGGGTTCCGTGATCAAGAAGCGTCGCAAGCGCATGTCGAAGAAGAAGCACCGCAAGCTTCTCCGCAAGACCCGCCACCAGCGCCGCAACAAGAAGTAAGGCGCAGCGGGCCAAAGCCCGCTTGTGCAGAAGGCCGCCGCCACTCCATCCGGAGGGCGGCGGCCTTCTTTGTGATTCATTCCAGGCTATAGCCCCCGGTTTCAATCTCGGCCCCTGGTTTCTGTTCTCGCTCCCGGATTCTAAGTGGCGAAAAATCGCCTCCTGGCGCGCCAAAACGCAACTCTCACGCCGTTTTTCACCACTTTCGAAAAGGCAGGCGGAGAGGGGAAAGGGAGGGGGCGGAGAGGAGAAGGGGGATGGATAGGGGGGATGGTGAGGCACACAAAGCACTAGGGCCCCTCCTCATGAGGAGGGGCCCTAGTGCCTGAACCGGGAGTTACTGGGCGGTGTTGCCGCACCCAGCCCTACGCTAGCCGCGGCGGAAAATGCGCGCTGCCGCACCAAAGAGCGGATTCGGGCGCCTCAGGCCGCGTACGAGGGCAGCCTTGAGCTCCTCTTCGTTCACGCGATAGACGGCGACAACGTCGCCGTCGACGGCGACAACGGGAATCTCAATCGACCAACGCCGCGCGAGCTCATCATTGGCTTCAATGTTGACGCGCTCGACCTCTTCACCCGTGAGCGCGGCGACGCGCGAGACTACCTCGGCTGCTTCCTCGCACAGGTGACAGCCGGGCCTTTCGAGCAGCACAATGCGCGCGCCGCTCGAGGAGACGAGGCCCGGCTCGGCGGATCCTTCGGGGGGTGTCATGCTGCCGCGGGCGCCGTGAACTCGACGTCGATCGTGATCGTGACCGTGTCGCCCACGAGAACGCCGCCGGCTTCGAGGGCCGCATTCCACGTGAGTCCAAATTCCTTGCGGGAGATCTTGGTCGTCGCCGAGAAGCCCGCGCGGTAGCTGCCGAAGGGATCGGTTGCGGCGCCTTCGTAGTCGACGTCAAGTTCGACTTCCTTGGTGACGTCTTTGATCGAGAGATCACCCTTGAGGGTTGTGCCGTCGAAGGCCGTCGAGGTGAAGGCCATGGCGGTGAACTGTTCGGCGTCGAAGAAGTCGGCGCTCTTGAGGTGGTTGTCGCGATCCTCGTTCCCGGTCGTGAGGGAGGCAATCTGGATCTCGGCATTGACGCGAGAGTCCTCGAGCTTTTCGCCGATGACCATGCGGCCGGAGACGTCGGTGAACTGCCCGCGAGTCTTCGAAACGCCGGCGTGACGAACGGTAAAGGCGACGGTGGTGTGCGAGGCATCGAGGGTCCAGGTTCCCTGCGTGAGGCCTTCGGGAAGTGCGGTCATGGGGTTCTCCTTTTCTGCCGTGGATTGGGGCGGGCGTGTTCCACAACCCCAGAAGTTGAAAACTAAACTAAAACCTGATGTGTGGTGTTGTCAACCCTCGCGACCTGCCCTCGCTGCCGCTCAGGAGGTGAGGTGGGGGACACCCTTTCGTGCACCCGGGTCCCCATACGCGCATAATAGGAGGCGTTTTCATGCACTATCCGAGAGTTTGAGCGAAAGGGGCCGCAGGTGGCGAACGAGGACGTCGGGCAGGAGGTCCCGTGGCTCGACCTCGAGGAACAAGAGGCATGGCGCACCTACCTTTTCACGACCACGCGCCTCAAGGATCGCCTCTCGCAGACCCTCGAGCAGGATCCACGAATCGACCTTTCGCTCCCCGAGTACGAAATTCTCGTACGGCTGAGCGAGAGCGAAAGCGACTGCGTGCGCATGTCGGATCTCGCCCAACAGGTCGTCCACTCGCGCTCTCGGCTCACGCACACGGTGGCGCGCATGGAAAAGCGCGGTCTGGTGGCGCGGGAGCGTTCGGTGTCCGACGGTCGCGGGCGCGTCGCCGTGTTGACGGCCGCGGGCCGCGAGCTGCTCGAGCAAGCGGCGCCGGTGCATGTGAGAAGCGTGCGTGAATTTCTTCTGGAGCCGCTGGGTAGAGAGGATTTTCTCGAGCTTGCTCGCATCCTCGATAAGCTCGTGAGTGATGAGGACCGCGAGTGCATTGAGTTTTCCGCCGGCGAGCGGGACTAGAGGCTAGGCTGGACGGCCAAGGCTTTGTGGTCGCTTCGTGGCCACTCTTTCTACCTTCGAGAGGGGCTTATGACTGAGACGATCGTTCACCTGGTTCGGCACGGTGAAGTGCATAACCCGGGAAAGATCCTCTATGGACGCCTGCCCGGCTATCGCCTTTCGGAGCGCGGTGAACAGATGGCCCGCTTGACGGGCGCGGCTCTTGCGGAGCGTGACATCGCGAAGGTGGTGGCCTCTCCACTGTTGCGCGCGCAGCAAACGGCAAAGCCGATCGCTGAACCGCACGGGCTTGAGATTGAGACTGACGAACGCCTCACGGAGGCCCTCAATCACTTTGAAGGCCACAGGATTGGCCACGGCGAAGCGAGCTTCACCAATCCGAAGAACTGGAAGTACTTCGTGAACCCGTTTCGCCCGAGTTGGGGCGAGCGATACCGCGACCAGGTGGATCGCGTCATGGCGGCGGTGCGCGATGCTCGATACGCCGCCGAGGGGCACGAGGCAGTGCTCGTGCTGCACCAGCTGCCAATCTGGCTCACGCGCCGCGCCGCAGAGCACAAGCCGATGTTGCACGACCCGCGCAAGCGTGAATGCGGCCTCGCATCCGTGACCTCCCTCGTGTTCAGCGGGGAGCATCTTGATCACGTCGAGTATGCGGAGCCTGCCGCCGCGCTCTACGAGGGCGCGGTGGATGCCACGGGAGGGAAGCTCACATGAGGAACGTATCTTTCACGCGTCGTGCGGCGCTGGCTCTTCCCTTGGGGATTGTGGGCCTCGCGGGTTGCGCGAGCACGGATACCTCCGCGCGCTACGACACCGGCTACGTTGAAGGCTCGGGCGTGAGCACCGAAATCGCGGTCGACAAGCGCGGCGATGCCTACGACTTCTCGGGCGAGACATTTAGTGGCGAGACTTTCACGCTGAGTGAGAAGCGTGGCGCCCCGGTCGTGCTCAACGTGTGGTACGCCTCGTGTGCACCATGCCGCAAGGAGGCTCCCGACCTCGTCAAACTCCACGACACCTACGCGAGCAAAGGCGTGACGTTCGTCGGCGTGAACGTGCGAGACGAAGCCGGTCCTGCCCAGGCGTTTGAGCAAAAGTTTTCGATTCCCTACCCGTCGATCCCCGACCGGGACGGCACCATCATGTATGCACTTCGCGGGCAGGTCTCCCCGAATGCCGTGCCCTCAACTCTCGTGTTTGACGCGAAGGGGAGGGTTGCCGCGCGTATCTCCGGCCTCGCCGACCCCTCGATCCTTGGCGCGATGATCGATCGGGTCCTCTCCGAATGACCGAAATCCAGCACGTGTTTGCGAGCACTGTTCTCGACGGTTCGCTTCTTCTCGCCGCTGCCGTGAGCGCGCTCGCGGGGATCGTGGCATTCATGTCGCCGTGCGTATTCCCGGTCGTTCCCGGCTACCTCGCCTACGTCTCCGGCTTGGCCGGCCAGAGGGAAGAGAAGAATAATCGCACCGGTCGCCTCGCCCTGGGAGCTTTTCTGTTTGTGCTGGGCTTTACCGCGATCTTCATGGTCATGGGCGGTTTCGTTGGGGCCATTGGGTACACCCTCAGCGCACACACCACGTGGATCAACCGCATTGCAGGCGTCCTCGTGATTCTTATGGGACTCCTGTTCATCGGCCTCTTCCCGCGTCTGAGCGGGGAGATGCGCGTGAAGAAACGGCCCGATGCCGGACTGTGGGGCGCCCCGCTCATGGGCATCATCTTCGGTTTCGGTTGGACGCCGTGCATCGGACCGACGTTCGCCGCCGTGAGCACGCTCGCTCTCGACGGCGGGAGCGCGAGTCGCGGCGCGCTCCTCGCCCTCGCCTATTCGCTCGGTCTCGGCCTCCCGTTTCTCGCGTTCGCCCTTCTCTTTGACCGCGCACTGACGTGGTCGGCGTGGCTCAAGAGTCATCGTCGATCCGTCACCGTGGCCGGCGGTGCGCTACTCATCGTGATCGGCACGCTGCTTCTCACGGGGCAGTGGAGCGCCTGGATGGCGCAGCTTGCCACGTGGACCGGCTCGTTTACGACCGTCATATGACCGGCCCGAATCACACGAAAGGAGAAGCCGCGGTGAAAGCCCAGCAAGCGTCGGACACCCCCGACCCCACTCCCGCTAGCGAGCCCACCCTGCCGCGTCTCGGCCTGCGCGGAAGCTTGCGCTTCATCTGGCGCCAGCTCACGAGCATGAACACGGCGCTCGTGCTGCTTCTTCTGCTCGCGGTCGCGGCTGTGCCCGGGTCGCTTTTGCCGCAACGCTCCGTGAATCCCGCGCAAACGGATCAGTTCTTGGCCGAGAACGGCTGGTGGGGCGAGCTTCTTGACTGGGCAGGATTCTTCGAGGTTTTTACCTCGCCGTGGTTTAGCGCGATTTACCTTCTGCTGTTCATTTCCCTCGTGGGCTGTGTGCTTCCGCGCTGCGTGACATACGCGCGTCAGGTTGTCGCGCAGCCGCCCCGCACGCCGCGCCGGCTTACGCGCTTCACTGGCTACACGAGACGTCCTGTCGAGGCAGCCACGGCGAAGGATATCCAGGATCGCGCCGGAAAGCGCCTCAAGCGGACCGGCTATCGCGTGCGGCACCTCGAGGAGGAAACGGGTGCGCTGAGCGTGAGCGCCGAGCGCGGGTATTTGCGCGAAGCCGGCAATCTCGTGTTTCACATCGCGCTCCTCGGCGTCCTCATCGGCGTGGGGCTCGGCTATCTCACGTCATATCGCGGGCAAATCACCGTCGTCGAGGGGGAGGGGTTTGCGAACTCTCTGACCGGCTACGACACGTTTGAGTCGGGCGCGTGGTTCAATCCCGACGATCTCCCGCCGTTCCGCTTCACGCTCGACGAGTTTCGCGCGGAGTTCTCGACCGATACCTCGAATCCGAAGGCCTTCGGGCTGCCCACGAAGTTCGAGGCGGACCTTACCGTTGAGGCACCGAGCCGCGAAACATTCCGCAAGCGCGTGCGCGTGAACGAGCCCCTCGAGGTCGATGGCGCGAGCGCGTTTCTTCTCGGCAACGGCTACGCCCCCATCCTCACCGTGCGTGACCCCGAGGGGAACGTCGTCGCGGACGGGCCCGTTCGTGCCGTCTCGAACGACAAAAACTACACCGGCCAGATCGTGTTGAAGATACCCGATGCGTCCCCGAAGCAAATGGCTCTCGTGGGGATCTTCGCGCCGACGGCCGTCGTCGATGAGCGCGGCCCCCACTCGACATACGCGGGCCTCGTGGAACCGAAGCTCTTCCTCACGGCGCACACCGGTGACCTGGGCCTCGATGCCGGCGTGCCCACCAACGCCTATCAGATCGACGTCTCCACGCTTGACCAAGTGACCCAAGCCGATGGGAAACCTCTGCTCATGAGCCTTTCGCCCGGGGAGAGCTTCGATCTTCCCGATGGCTCGAGCATCGAGTTTCGCGGCGTCAAGCGCTATGCTGCTTTCGACGTGAAGCATGACCCCTGGCAGGGTTTCACGCTTGCGATGGCGCTCACCGCGGCCGCTGGCCTCATGCTTTCGCTCTTCATCCCGCGCCGCCGCCTGTGGGTGCGCGCGATCCCCGCGGGCGAAGGCGTAGAGATCGAGGTTGCTGGTCTTGCGCGTAGCGAAGACTTCGCCCTCGCGAACGACGTGGCCCGCCTCGCCGACCACCTCGCGCCTGCCTCCCCCTCCGCCGTTCCTCGAGGAAAAGGACCCCGTCAGTGAATTTTCAGCAGCTCGCCGCGGCATCGGATTTCTTCATCCTGCTCGCGATGGTCGTGTACATGATGGCGTTCGTCGCCTTTGCCATCGATCTCGCGAAAGCGGTTCGGGTGCGCTCGGATGTGCGCCTCGCGAAGAAAGCGCGCGAGCGTGAGCTCGCCACCGTCGGCGCGCCTGCGAGCTCCAATTTCGCCGGCTCTGCCCCTGCCGCGGATCTCGACCTTTCTGACGGCGCCGACGATGCCGAGGCCGAACTCACGCCTGCACGTGGAATGAGTCCGCTGAGCTTCGCCCTGGGGGCTGCGACGATCGCGACCGCCTTCCAGCTCCTCGGCGTCATTGCGCGCGGTATCGCGACTCAGCGTGTGCCGTGGGGCAACATGTACGAGTTCTCGATGACCGGGGCGGCCGTCATCATGGCAATATTTCTGCTGCTCGCGCACCGAGTGCGGGACATGCGTAGGCTTGGACTCTTCGTGCTTACGCCCGTCCTTTTCATTATGGTCATCGCGTACACGTCGTGGTATTTGCCGGCCGCGCACCTCACGCCGAGCCTCCAGAATTCGCCGTGGCTCGTGATTCACGTGATCGTGGCGATCCTCTCGATGGCCCTGTTCTCCCTGTCCGCCGTTGTCGCGCTGCTGCAGCTGCTCCAGCATTCGCGTGAGAGTCGCCTCGAGGCGGGGAATGAGGCGGGCTCGTCGCTTCTCGAGCGGGTGCTCGAGCGGGTTCCCAACGCCAAGCGCCTCGAGCAGGTTGCATTTCAAACGACGGCCGTGGGCTTTGTGCTGTGGACGTTCACGCTGATCTTTGGTGCTATTTGGGCGAACTATGCGTGGGGGCGCTACTGGAACTGGGATCCGAAGGAAACGTGGACGTTCGTCATTTGGATCGTGTACGCGGTGTACCTCCACGCGCGCGCGACGGTGGGTTTCCGAGGAAAGACCGCCGCGTACTTCTGCATCGCCGGTTTCGTGTGCGTGATCTTCAATTACACGATCGTCAACACGGTCATCAACGGCTTGCATTCGTACTCGGGCCTGTAAATGTCGGTGCGTGAGTGCGACGTCTTCCGCAAACCTGGGACCGCGCGCGCGATCCAGTGGGAACGCGCGGGTCTCGAGTGGCTTGAGGAGGCCGCGACGAGCGGTGGTGCTCGGGTGGTCGGGATCGTGGGGTCCGACGCCTCCCAGCTGTGCCTCGAACGCATTTCGCACGTAGCGCCTAGCGCGCGTGCGGCGCGCGACTTTGGCGCGGCACTCGCCGTGACGCATGGCGCTGGTTGCGGCCGCGCGAGTGAGAGTGGCGAGCGGAGTTTCGGGCTCGGGCCGGTCGATGCCGAAGGCCGCGCGTGGCGGGGAGACGGTCTCCAGGGGCCCGCGGGCGAGCAGCTTGCGCTTCCCCTCGCGCAGGAAGGCGAGTACCTTTCGTGGGGCGCGATGTTCGCGAATGCGCGGGTCGACCCGCTCGTGCGCGCGTCGGGGGATCTGTTCGACGCGGAGCAGCGCAAAGTTTTCAGGCGTCTCATGTCGAGGCTGTGCGCCGGTGATTTTGATGACGACGAGCCTCCCGCACGTGTCCACGGTGATCTGTGGGCGGGCAACGTGCTTTTTGATTCCGAGGGGGCAGTGTTGATCGATCCCGCGGCGTATTCCGGCCACCGTCTGGATGACCTCGCGGCCCTTCACTTGTTCGGAGCGCCGCATCTCGCCCACGTGGTCGAAGGCTACGAAGCAGCGCATCCACTCGCGCATGAGTGGCGAGACGTTCTCGCTCTCCATTCGCTGCATCTTGTGCTCCTGCACGCCGCACTTTTTGGCGGCGGGTACGCCGGCGAGGCGCTCACGATCGCGCGGCGCTACGCCTAGGATTAATACCCGTCAGGGAACAACCCTTGGTTCGGAGGAACCCCGTGATCACCACCGCTGTAATTCTCGCCCGCGGCCTTGGCACGCGCATGCGCGCTGAGGGCGAAAGCACGAGCTTGAGTGCCGAGCAGGCTGCCGCCGCAAGCCTCGGCTACAAGGCGCTCATGCCGATCGGCGCGCATCGCCTCATCGACTATTCGCTCAGTGCGCTTGCGGATGCGGGCATCACGCGGGCCGTCGTCGTTGTCGCGCCCGAACACGAGGCGTTCAGCGCGCATGTCCGCGCGCTCGCGCCGAGCCGCCTGCGCATTGACTTTGCGGTCCAGGATGAGCCTCTCGGCACGGCGAACGCCCTCGCGAGCGCTGCGAGCGTCGTGGTGGAGGAGTCGATGCTCATGGTCAACGGCGATAACCTCTACCCGCGCGAAGCCCTCGAGGCCATGGCGAAGGTGTCGGGGAGCGCAATCGCGGGCTTTGACCGGGCGTCGCTCATCGAAAACAGCAACATTCCCGCCGAGAGAATCGCCTCGTTCGCGCTCATCAGGCACGAGGGCAACCGCCTGACCGGCATGATCGAGAAACCGTCCGAGTCCGAACGTGCCGAGTTTGGCGAGAGCGCACCGGTGTCGATGAACCTTTTCGCGTTCGATCCGTCCATCTTTGAGGCGTGCCGAAGCATCGCGCCGTCGGCCCGCGGCGAGTACGAGATCGTCGATGCCGTCATGGCGCTCGAAAGCGTGCAGGTCGTGCCGGTGTCGGGCGGGGTGCTCGACCTCTCGCGCCGCGATGATATCGCCGATGTTCAGGCGCGCCTCTCCCACGTGGACGTGCGCCTGTGACCGGGTGGCGGGTTCCGGGCCGCATCGAAGTCCTCGGAAAACACACTGACTACGGGGGCGGCCAGGTGCTCGTATCGGCGGTGAGCCGGGCCGTGACGGTGCGCGGGCGGAACAAGCCCGACGCTTCCTCGACATTCACCATCCGCACGTCGCTCAGTAGCGAGCCGGCCGAACTCACCCCGCTGCGCGACCCAAAGTTGCCGAACGGCCACTGGGCCCACTACGTGCAAACGGCGCTCAACCGCCTCACGGCGAACTTCGGTCCGCTTGCTCCGGCTGAACTCACCATTGACTCGGATCTGCCACCCGCCTCGGGGATGAGCAGTTCGTCCGCGGTCCTCACGGCGGTGGCACTCACTCTCGCGGACCTCAACGACCTTCCCGCGCGTGAAGAGTGGACGCGAAACATCGACAATCGCGTGGATCTCGCGGGGTACGCCGCCTCGATCGAAAACGGGAAGCGGTTCAAAGACCTCGCGGGTCTCACGGGCGTGGGCACGTCGGGCGGGTCGCTCGATCACACCGGGATGCTCGCGACGCAGCCGGGCGCGCTCAGCCACGTGGTGTTTGATCCGCCGACGGTTCTCGGCACCTCGTCGCTTCCTGAAGATCTGGTGTTCGTCATCGCCGTGAGCGGGGTCCTCGCCGAAAAGACGGGTGCGGCGCGCGAGGCGTACAACCGTGGGCCTGCTGCGCTCGGGGCGGTGCTCGAAGCGTGGAACGAGCAGCAGGGACGCGATGATTCATCGCTTCACCGCGTCTTGCGAGAGCTGACCGGGAGCAGTGATCCCTCATTGCCCGTGGATCGCTCCTCGCGCGAGCTCGATCCGCTCAGGCGCGTCGCTCCCGAGGGGTATGCGAGTCAGAGGCTCGAGCAGTTCATCGAGGAGTCCGAGGTGCTCGTGCCCGAGGCTGCCGCAGCCCTCAATCGAGGGGATATCGACGCGTTTTCGGCGATCGTGTTGCGCTCGCAGGACCTTGCGGAACGAAAGCTCGGCAACCAGATTCCGGAAACCATCGAGCTTGTTCGCTCGGCACGCGCGCTCGGGGCTCGTGCCGCCTCCGCGTTCGGTGCAGGGTTCGGCGGGAGCGTGTGGGCGCTCGTTTCTCGCGCGGATGCCGCGGCGTTTGCGCGCCAGTGGAAGCGCGAATACGAGGCAACATACCCGCAGCACTCTGCTACAACCCTCATGTCCGAGCCCGGAGCGCCGGCAAACCGCCTCTAGCTCAGGCGGGCGATATCGGCGCCGTGCGCGGGCAGGGCACCTAGCGTCAGCGACGGGAAGTGACCTTAGCGGCGGGCGCCATCGTCGTCGGGGCCCTCAAGGTCGCCCGTTGGCTTGTCTTCGGGGCGCTCGTAGTCGCGCACAGTGTAATCACGCGGTCCCTTGGCAGGGGTGATTCTCGAATCGTCTTTTGGCGCGGGTGTGCGCCCAGGCGCCGGGCGCGGCTTGTTCGACGCTGCGGAACTACCTAAGGCGCCCTCTTCGCGTTTCTTGCGGCGCATCTCCTCCTGAATGTGCTCGCGGCGGCGCGCGCGGTTTTCCTGGTCGAGCTTCGCGAGGAAAGCCGGGTCGTCATCCGGGGCCAGCGGGCGCTGAGGTGCACGCGAGCGGGGCGCGCGAGCAGCATTCGACTGTGAACCTCGGTCTTTTCCTGCGAGAAGCCACAGGAACGCCCCGAGGAAAGGGACGAACACGATCACGAGGAGCCACCCGAGCTTCGGCAGCCCCTTAGAGCGCGACTCGGGAGTGTTCGCGACATCCGCGAGGGCATATACCGTGAGGGCAACGTAGGCGAGAACCAGGATCAAGCGAGGCATGCTCGCCATTCTTTCACGACGAGGGATAATGGAGGTAATGCGAAATTATGTTCTCTACTCGGTCATCCGCCTCGCCCTCTTTGCCGGGGTGTGGGCACTCTTGTACTTCTTCATGCCCGGCGTGCATTGGCTCTTCACAGGAACGCTCGCCGCGGTCATCGCGATGCTGATCTCGATCCTTGCGCTCGGAAAACTACGCCAGGGGGTTGCCTCGAACCTTGAGCACTCCGTCGAAGAGCGACGAGAGAAAAAGCGGGGTCACAAATCTGACGCCGAGCTCGATGCGGAGGAAGAGGACAGCCTCATCGACCGCGGTGAGTAGCCCCTGCTTTTAGAGGAGCGCCGAACTCAGGGCGAACCCCGCGAGCATGAGGAGCGAGGCCACGAGTTCAAGTTTGCCCGTCGCCGCGAGCACGGGAATTAACTCTCGGCCCGAAGCGCGCTGCTCAATCACGCGCCGGATGGGCGCCATCGCAAGGGGCAGTGCGAGGAACGTGAGCGCCACGAGTGGAGCGTGCGGAACCACGGGAATCAGCAAAAGGAACGGCACGAGGATCATCGCCGCATACAGCAGGCGCGTGGCACCGTCGCCGAGCCGGACAGCAAGTGTGCGCTTGCCGGAGACGCGGTCGGAGGGGATATCGCGCAGGTTGTTCGTGAGCATGACCGCGCAGGCCCACAGGCCAACGCCGCTCGCAACGAGCAGGTCGTCGAGCCCAGTGCGCCCAGATAGGAGATAGCTCGTTCCCATGACCGCAACGAGCCCGAAGAACACGAACACCATGACCTCGCCGAGGCCCATGTAGCCGTAAGGGTGCTTGCCGCCCGTGTAGTACCACGCCGCGAGAATGCACACGATCCCGACCAGAATCATCCACCACGCGCCCGCGAGGATCACGAGCGTGAGGCCCGCGAGGGCCCCCACCCCAAATGACGCGAAAGCCGCGCGCTTCACGGCCATGGGCCGCGCCGCCCCCGAACCGGTCAGCCGGAACGGGCCGACGCGGTCATCGTCGGTGCCGCGGACACCGTCGGAATAATCATTCGCGTAATTGACGCCCACCTGCAGGGCGAGAGCGAGCACGAGCGCGAGCAGGGCCCGCCCGACGGTGACGCTGCCCTGGTAACCCCCGTGCATGAGGGCGAGGCCCGTGCCTGCCGCGACCGGGGCGATGGCCGCGGGAAGCGTGCGGGGCCGGGCCCCCTCGATCCATTGTGCTGCACTCGCCATTTACTCGTTGTCCTCTTCGTCGGGCCCGCCGAATTCGAGCTCGTGGTGCCCGTCGGCGCTGAAACGTGTGCCGAGGCTCTTCGCGTACTCGAAAGCCTCGATATTGAGCAGCGCCTCGTGCGCTAGCTCAGCGGCGGCTTTGCGGTCCACCTTTCCGCTGTCGAGGCGGGGGAGGGAGCCCGTCGTCAGGACGCTGCGGGGAATTTCGTGCCGCGCGAAACCGGCATCGGTAAGGGCGGTCGCGACCGTCAGCTGCGCCTGGAGATCCGCCGTCCAGGTTTGGGTGGGCATCGCCCCCTCAACCTTTGGGACGGTGAGGGCCACAGCCATCTGGCCCCACTCCTTCGACTCGACGGGAACGACGAGAACTTCGCGAAACTCGCCCGTGCCCTCGAGTACGCGCTCAAGTGCCTGCGGAACGATTTTGCGCCCGCCCGAAATGATGACGTCATCCGCACGCCCCAGGATGGTGAGGCGCGTGAGACCAGTGGCCTTGTCGCGAGTGAGGCGTGCGAGGTCACGCGTGCGCAAGAGGCGCGTTGCGGCGAGCTCGGGTGTCGAAAAGAAGCGGCGGCGCGTATCGGCATCGTTGCCGTCGACATTCGTGAACGCGCCCGTCTCGTAGATATATCCGAGCGCGATCGACGGCCCCGTAATCATGAGCTGATCCTCATCGTTGACCTTGAGTTCGACCCCCTGGAGGGGGAGACCGTTGTAGACGCAGCCACCGGCGGTCTCACTCGAGCCGTAGGTCGTGACGATCCGTGCGCCGAGCTTTCGCGCGCGATCGAGGAGCTCAGGGGCAGTCGCGGCGCCGCCCACGAGGACCGCCTCGAAACGGGAGAGGGCGCGCGATACAGCAGCATCACCTGCTTCGGCCGCGCTCACGATTCGTTCGAGCTGCGTGGGAACGAAGGACGTGTAAAGCGGCAGGTCAGCAAGGGCCTGATCGCTGCGGACACGTGCGTTCCAGCGCTCCATTGCACCCGTCAGCACCGCCGCATCGAAATGACCCGAAAGATCCACGAGCGGCGCGAGTGCGCCAGGAAGCCCGTCGTGATCGTCGAGTCCCAGAAGTGTGCTTGCCACGCTCGCCCGAGCGATGACCTGCACGCCCGCGATGTGCGTGGGGGGAAGAAACAGCATCCAGGCACCGTGCGAACCGAACTCATAGGCCGTCGCGTGAATCGAGGCCTTGAGGCTCTGGATCGAGTGCGCGACAGACTTCGGCGTCCCGGTGGAACCGGAGGTCGGCACCACGAGGGCGATCTCGCGCGGATCGGGCTCACGTACCCCCGCGTTAGAACGCGCACACGTACAGCCCGCGCACGCGTTTTCGCGCGGTTTCGCGCATTCGAGCGGGCCGATCAGCTCAGGTCGCTCATGGGCGCCGAGCCAGAGGCGAGCGGTACCAGCGAGGGCCTCGCCGATGCCGCGCGCGTACTGAGCTTGCGAGCACACGGTCCCATCGAACGGGCCGGGCGTTAGCCACGGAAGCGACTCGCGGTCGGGGGTATGTGAGGTGCTCACGCGTGCTCCTTTCGGTGAAGAATGTCGATCCGACGCTTGCCGGCAACCGTCGGAACCCTAGCCTTGCGGGTGGGGGAAGGCCGACCAATCCGGCTCGCGCTTTTCGAGGAACGCGTCGCGCCCTTCGACCGCTTCGTCGGTCATGTAGGCGAGGCGTGTGGCCTCACCCGCGAAAACCTGCTGGCCCATGAGGCCATCGTCAGCGAGATTAAAGGCGAACTTGAGCATGCGAATTGCCTGCGGGGATTTCGTGCCGATCACGCGGGCCATGCGCAGGGCCTCGTTTTCGAGCTCCTCGTGAGGCACGACGCGGTTGACGGCCCCCCAGTTGTAGGCATCCTCCGCCGAGTACTCCTCGGCGAGGAAGAAGATTTCGCGCGCGCGCTTCTGCCCGACCTGCTTCGCGAGGTACGCACTCCCGTAGCCGCCGTCGAAGCTGCCCACATTCGCGTCGGTCTGCTTGAAGCGCGCGTGTTCCCTACTCGCGATCGAGAGGTCGGCGACGACGTGCAGTGAGTGGCCACCGCCGGCAGCCCAGCCGTTGACCGCAGCGATCACGACCTTGCCCATCGTGCGGATGAGACGCTGAACTTCGAGGATGTGGAGGCGGCCTGCGCTTTCCGGGCGGATCGATTCGGCCGTGTCACCGTCGGCATACCGATACCCGCTGCGCGAGCGGATCCGCTGGTCCCCGCCCGAGCAGAACGCCCACACGCCGTCCTTGGGGGCGGGACCGTTGCCCGTAAGAATGATGACGCCCACGCTCGGGTCGAGGCGTGCGTGATCGAACGCGCGGTACAGCTCGTCGACCGTGTGCGGGCGAAAGGCATTGCGCACCTCGGGCCGGTCAAACGCGATGCGTACGGCGTTGAGATCCCGGCACTGTTCCTCGCCGTACTCATCGCGCGTGCGCTCGACAGCGCGATGGTAGGTGATGTCCGTGAACGGTGCGGAGCCAAGTTCGGCCGCGTCGATGTCACGCCAACGATCGGGGTCGAACGTCGCTGATACGGGGGCGGGAAGTGGCGCTGCAGTCATGATGTCAAGTTTAAAGCTTCGTGTGAAAAGCGCGCCGTCGCAGGCCTGAAACCACCCAAGCGCTCGTGAAAAATGAGGCGTAGACTACATTAAGCAATCGGCATTGGCGCATGAGCGGCCTGCCGCCCTGCGCCGTGTCGCCCCACTAGTGCAAGTCCCAGTCATGGGCAGGGAGAGACATGAGCTCCGCACGCGAATGGCCGAACGAGCCATCCCATCCACTTACCGCCGAAGAAGCCCATCAGCTCAATTCGTGGTGGCGCGCCGCGAACTATCTTTCGGTGGGCCAGATCTACCTCATGAACAACCCGCTCCTGCGCGAACCTCTTTCGCGCGATGACGTGAAGCCGCGCCTTCTCGGTCACTGGGGCACTACCCCCGGGCTCACGTTCCTGTACGCGCACGCAAACCGCGCGATCAAACAGCGCGGCCTCAACGCGTTTTACGTGACGGGCCCAGGCCACGGCGGCCCGGGCCTCGTTGCCGCGAGCTACCTCGAAGGCACCTACACCGAGACCTACCCGGCCATCACGAAGGATGAGCGCGGCCTCAAGAAGCTCTTCACGCAGTTCTCGTTCCCCGGCGGTATCCCCTCGCACGTCGCCCCCGAAACTCCGGGCTCCATCCACGAGGGCGGTGAGCTCGGCTACGCGCTCTCGCACGCGTACGGTGCGGTGCTCGACAATCCCGACCAGATCGCCTTCACGATCGTGGGCGACGGCGAAGCCGAGACGGGCCCGCTCGCGACGAGCTGGCACTCGAACAAGTTCCTCAACCCGAAGAACGATGGCGTTGTGCTGCCGATTCTCCACCTCAATGGGTACAAGATCGCGAATCCCACCGTTCTTGCGCGCATCAGCGAGGATGAGCTTCGCTCGCTCATGGTGGGCTACGGTCACACCCCTCTGTTCTTCGAAGGTGGCTTCGACGACGAACCGATCGAAGAGACGCACAAGCGTTTCGCTGCGGTGCTCGACGAGGCGCTCGACATGATCGCCGACATTAAAAAGCGCGCCGCCGAAGGCGACATCGAGCGCCCGATGTGGCCGATGATCGTGTTCCGCACGCCGAAGGGCTGGACTGGCCCGAAGGAGATCGACGGGAAGAAAACCGAGGGCTCGTGGCGCAGCCACCAGGTGCCGCTCGCGAGCGCACGCGACACCGATCAGCACCTGAACGACCTGCGCGAATGGCTCGAGTCCTACAAGATCGAGGAGCTCGTCGACGAGGACGGCGCGTTCATCGACGAGGTCGTCGATGCTGCGCCGGAGGGGCTCAAGCGCATGAGCGCCAACCCGATCACGAACGGCGGCGAGGTCCTCCACGACCTCGTGCTCCCCGATTTTCGCGAGTACGGCGTTGACGTGCCTCATCACGGTGGAACGAATTCCGAGGCCACTCGCGTTCTTGGCACGTGGCTGCGCGACGTCGTCAAGAACAACATGCATAACTTCCGCGTGTTCGGCCCTGATGAAACTGCCTCGAACCGTCTCCAGGCGATCTATGAAGTCTCGGGAAAGCAGTGGAATGGCGAGTTCGAGGACCATGACGCCTCCGAGAATCTCGCGCAAGAGGGCCGCGTCATGGAGATGCTCTCCGAGCACCAGATGCAGGGCTGGCTCGAAGGCTACCTGCTGACTGGCCGCCACGGCCTTTTCTCGAGCTACGAGGCATTTATTCACATCGTCGATTCGATGGTGAACCAGCACGCCAAGTGGCTCAAGGTTACAAATGAGATCGAGTGGCGGCGCCCCATCGCCTCGCTCAACTACCTCCTGAGCTCGCACGTGTGGCGCCAGGACCACAACGGCTTTAGCCACCAGGATCCGGGCTTCATCGATCACGTGGTGAACAAGAAGAGCGAAGTTGTGCGCGTGTACCTTCCGCCGGACGCCAACACGCTGTTGTCGACGTACGATCACTGCTTGCGTTCGCGCCAGTACATCAACGTGGTCGTCGCCGGCAAGCAGCCGAACCCGAACTGGCTCACGATGGACGAGGCGATCGTGCACTGCACGCGCGGCATCGGCATTTGGGAGTGGGCAGGCACCGAGGTGAACGGTGAGGGCGTGGACGTCGTCCTCGGCTGCGCGGGCGATATCCCGACGATCGAGACTCTCGCGGCCGCGAAAATCCTCCGCGAGGAGATCCCCGAGCTGCGCGTGCGCGTTGTGAACGTCGTTGACCTCATGCGTCTCCAGCATGAGCGTGAGCACCCGCACGGTCTTTCCGAGAAGGACTTCGACGGCCTCTTCGGCAAGGACATCCCGGTCGTGTTTGCCTACCACGGTTACCCCTGGCTCATTCACCGCCTTGCCTACCGCCACGACCCGAACGCGCGCATCCACGTGCGCGGGTACAAGGAAGAGGGCACGACGACGACGCCGTTCGACATGCTCATGCGCAACGACATCGATCGTTTCCACCTCGTCATGGATGTGATCGACCACGTCGATTCGCTCGGTACGCGGTACGCGGGACTGCGCCAGCGCATGTCTGACGAGCGTATTCGCGCCCGGCAGTACGCGTTCACGCACGGCGCCGACATTCCCGAGGTCGCGAACTGGGTGTGGGACGATGAGCAGCACGATGCGGTTATCGCGAGCGAGGCCGTGAACGTGACGGGCGGCGACAACGAGTAGCTCCCCGCCACCTCCCCTTTCCTGAATTGCATAGAGGTCGTGGGGGTTTGCGAGGGGCGAGACCTCGCGGATAACCCCCACAACCCTTATGCAATCCGGGTGGCCCTTGTCCGCCTAGTCGCGCGAACGGAACCACCATTACCCCCAAAACTCCTATGCAATTCGAAGGACAGATCGAGCGCATCGAGATCGTGCGCATCCCCATGCGCACGCGCTTTCGCGGCATCGACGTGCGGGAGGCGGCCCTCCTGCTCGGCCCCGAAGGCTGGGGCGAGTTCTCGCCGTTTCTCGAATACGGCCCAGAGGAGGCCTCGGCCTGGCTCGCCGCCGCTCTCGAGCAGGCCACCCTTCCCTTCCCGGAGCCCCTGCGCCCCCGCATCCCCATCAATGCGACGATCCCCGTCGTGAGTCCGGAGCGCGCGTACGCGCTTGCCCGGTCGTTCGGCGCCGCCACCGCGAAGGTGAAGGTGTCCGACGCTAGCTGCGCCCACAGCGATGATGTGGCGCGAGTCGCGGCCGTGCGGGAGGCCCTGGGTGATGAGGCCAGAATTCGGGTGGATGCGAACGCCTCGTGGGAGGTGAACGAGGCGATCGAGAAGATTCGCGAACTCGATCGCGCGGCTGGCGGTCTCGAATACGTCGAGCAACCGTGCGCGAGCGTCCGCGAGCTTGCCGAGGTGAGGCGCGGCGTCCACGTGAAGATCGCCGCGGACGAATCGGTGCGCAAAGCCGACGATCCCCTCGCCGTGGCGCGAGCGAAAGCCGCCGACATCCTCGTCATGAAGGCACAGCCGCTCGGTGGAGTGCGGCGAGCCCTTGCGCTCGCGGAGCAAACGGGGCTTCCGGTTGTGGTGTCGAGCGCGCTCGAAACGTCGGTCGGCCTCAGCGCTGGTCTCGCGTTCGCGGCGGCCCTTCCTGAGCTCGAGCATGCGTGCGGGCTCGGCACGGCGAGACTCCTCGAAGGGGACGTGTGCGAGCGTCCGCTCGTGAGTGACGACGGCACGCTTCCCGCGGGGCGCATCGACGTGAGCGAGGAGTTCATTGAGAAGTACCGCGCGAGTGAGAGTCGCGCGCGCGAATGGCATGCGCGCATTTCCCAGGCAGCCGAGGTGCTCGAGGCGCGCACGCGGTAGCCCGGTAAGCTGGGGACATGCATATTTCTGCCCCGCCTCGTGCCGGTTCGGGCGCGCTTGAGGCCGCACACGCCCTTCTTTCCTCCCTCATCGCGTGCGGGCTTCGCCACCTCGTGCTTGCCCCCGGATCGCGCTCGGCTCCGCTCGCCTATGCAGCCAGTGCCCTCGCCGAGCGCACAAGCACGGCATTCGAGGTGCACGTGCGCCACGATGAGCGATCCGCGGCGTTTACGGCCCTCGGACTTAGTCGAGCTGGGGAGCTGGCCGCCGTCGGAACGACGAGCGGAACCGCGACCGCGCACTTGCTTGCCGCCGCCATGGAAGCCCACCATAGCGGTATACCCCTCGTGCTGCTCACGGCCGACCGACCGGCCGAGCTACGCGGGACCGGTGCGAACCAAACGACGTGCCAGGCGGGGCTCTTTTCGCCGTTCACCGTGCTCAACGTCGACCTTCCCGCGCCCGGTGCTCACGAGGCGAGCCACACCGATGTTCGGCTCGCGGTCGACACGGCTGCGCGCGCGGCCCACGCCACCCTCGAATCTCCAGGGCCCGTGCACCTCAACCTCGGTTTTCGCGATCCGCTCGCGGCGACGTGGGCGACAGTCGAGCGTGTCGAGGAAGTGCTCCGCATTCCCGAGCACACCGCTTCGGCGGACCGCGCCGGTGTTCCTCTTCGCGACCTGCCCGCCCGCACCGTGGTCGTCGCCGGCGACGGGTATGACTCCGGGCGCCGAGCCAGCGCGCTCGCCACACGCTTGGGCCTGCCGCTTTTCGCCGAGCCGAGCAGCTATGCACGCGCGTGCGCAGACGTCCTCGTGCCCATGTATCCGGAGGCGATCGCGCACGTCATGGGCGCGGAAGCCCACGAGCTTCGACCGCGAACTGTCATCGTCGTGGGCCACCCCACGCTTTCTCGGCCCGTGATGCGGCAACTTCTCGGCGCGAGCGACATCGAGGTCATCCTCGAAAGCAGCCGCCTTGAATGGCCCGATGCGCCTCGCAACGCCTCGCACATCATTCCCTTGATCGACGTCGAAACCTCGAGCCTCGCCGAGGAACAGCCGAGTTACCTCGACGCGTGGAAGGACCTCGGCAGGGAACTCGACGCGCGGGGCCGTGAGCGTCTCGCGCCGCAAGCCGTGGCCGCGCTCGCGGTATGGGAGGCATGCGCGCAGGACCGCGCCCCACTCGTACTCGGCGCGAGTTCCCTCATCCGCGACCTCGAACAGCACGCGGGATCGAATAGCGCGCGCGTGTACGCCAATCGCGGCCTCGCGGGAATCGACGGCACAGTGTCGATGGCGAGCGGCATTGCCCTCGCCGAACGGAATCGCACGCGCGTCCTCCTCGGCGATGTGAGCGCGATTCACGATCTCACGGGTTTTGTCATCGGCCCCACCGAGCGCGAGCCCGAACTCGACATTGTGATCGTGGACGACAACGGCGGGCGCATCTTCTCGGGCCTTGAGCACCAGGGGGCGCCGAGCTCGGTTCTCGAACGGTTTTTCACGACGCCTCATGGGATTGATTTGGCTTCGGCGATCGAGGGGCTCGGCGTTCAGGTTGAGCGGTGTGCTCCCGGTGAACTCTCAGGGCGCCTGTCGACCGCCTCACACAACGCTCGCCGCCGGGTGTTTTTTGTGGATATCGGAAGCGAACGTTCAGGAAACGGGGTTTAGATCACGCCTATGAAGAAATCACCGTCGTGGCTTGCGACCGCCACCCTCGTCATCGTTGGCATGCTCCTCTCGTCGATCTTCACGATCGGCGCGGCAACCGGCCTCGGTCTTATGTTCTGGGGAGCGCCCGGTGAGGCCTCGCGCAGCAAGGCGCAGTCGGGGACCCCGGCTGAAAGGGTCGGCCACGGTGGTGACGTTGTCGAGGACTCGTGGGTCGATACCGCCCGCGTCATCTCGCCGAGCACGGTTTCGATTCGCGTTGATACCGGCAACGGCGGTTCAGAAGGCACGGGCATCGTGTACGACGGCAAGGGCACGATCGTGACGAACGCGCACGTAGTCGCGGGCGCGGTCCTCATTAACGTGACAACCTCCGATGGGCGGACGTTCGATGCGACCCTCATCGGTTCGGATGAAAGCACCGACATCGCACTCGTTCGCCTCTCGAACCCGCCGAAGGATCTCACCCCGGCGACGTTCGCGGATTCCTCCGCCCTTACGGTGGGGCAGGATGTCATGGCGATGGGCACGCCTCTCGGTCTCGCGAACACGGCGACGACCGGCATCGTTTCGGCGCTCAACCGTCCCGTTGTTACGCGCCCGGAGCGCAGCGAAAACCAAGACCCCTCGACCGCGTCGTACACGTCAGCGATCCAGACCGATGCCTCGGTGAACCCCGGTAACTCGGGCGGCCCGCTCGTCAACCGCGCCGGCGAGGTGATCGGCATTAACTCTTCGATCGCGTCGAACGCGTCGAAGAGCGAGGGAGCGGGGAGCATTGGCCTCGGGTTCGCGATCCCCTCAAACACCGTGAAGCTCATCGCGGAGCAGCTTGCGAAAAACGGCAAGGCCAAGCACGCGTTCCTCGGCGTGCGTATCAAGGACGGCGAGGCCAACACGGGGTCGGCCGTGGTTCAGGGCGCCCACGTCGTCGATGTGACTGCGGATAGCGCCGCGGCCAAGGCAGGAATCGCCAATGCGGATCTCGTGACGAAGGTCGACGACGTTCAGATCGGCTCCTCGTCAGCGCTGACCGCGTATGTTCGCAGTCTCGAGGTGGGCAGCACCCACACGTTTACCGTGCTGCGCGATGGGAAAGAGCGGACCGTCGATATCACGCTTCAGGGGAGCTAAGCGCCTCGAGGGCGCGCACGATCGGGCGGGTTTTGGCGAGCGCTTCTGCGTGCTCCGTGAGCGGATCGGAATCGCTCACGAGCCCGCCGCCCGCTTGCACTGTGAGCGTAGTGGCGCCCACGTGGGCCATGCGCAGGGCAATGGCAAGCTCGCCGTCGCCGTCCGCGCCGATCCAGCCAACGGGGGAGGCGTAGCCGGCGCGGTCAACGCGCTCGAGGCGCGCGATGACCTCGTTCGCGACCGAAAGTGGCGTGCCCGAGACGGCTGCGGACGGGTGCAGCGCCCCGGCGATCTCGAGAATCCCGAGGCCCTCGGGCGCGACGCCCCGAATGTCGGTCGCCAGGTGCTCGATTCCGGGCACATGCAGCACAAAGGGGCCTTCCGACGGCGCCAGGCGCACGCCGAGCCTTTCGAGCGGTTCGCGCACCGAGCGTGCTGCGAAATCGTGTTCGGAGCGCTCTTTGGGGTCGTGGAGGAACGTTTCTCGCTCCTCGGCGCTCAGTTCCTCGTCCCCGCTCACGGGCCGCGATCCCGCGAGAACGCGCGAGAACACGGTCGAGCCCTCTGTGCGCACGAGCATCTCGGGGGAGGCGCCCACAATGTCGTCGAGTGCGAATGTCCACGCGGTGGGGTAGCGGCGACTGAGCTGGGAGGCGAGCGCTGGCACGAGGCTTTTCGCCTCGAGTGCGCCGAGGTCGATCTCGAATCGCTCCGAAAGCACGATCTTTTCGGCCACGCCGTCGTCAATCTCCTGGACGGCTTCTTTGACGAGCCCGCGGTAGGCCTCGCCCGAATGCGCGGGTCGCATTGCGCGAGGGGCAACCGTCGGGGACTTTCCGGCCTGAAAAAGCGCGAGGACCTGCTCGGCTGAGGTGGGGGAGGTTCCGACGGCTGCTTCGTTTTCGGTGCTCACGATCGTGAGGAAGGCGCAGCCGTCTACGGAGCCGAGCAGGTAGCGTGGAATCACGAGGCGTGAGGGGCGCGAGGATCCAGGGGAGTAGGAGAATGACGCGAAGGCGACGAGGCCGCTCCCGCGGAGATTGGCGAGGTCTTCTACCTCGGCATTGTCGCTCACGGCGCGAAACGCACGCGCGAGTGCATCGAAACGGTCGGCACCAGTGGCCTCGAGCCTTGCAGCCTCACCGATTCCGATGAGGCCCCCCGATCCGTGGAGCCATAGCGCGCTTGGGTCCTCCGGGATGCGCTCGGCGATGGTGACGGGGCTGTCAAGCTGGACCGATCGCACAGAAAAACGTGGGGGATCTACCGGGGGATGGGCGTCAGGGGCTAATAAGATGGGCATGATGTCCACATTATTGCGCACCGTTTGTTTTGCTCTCGCACCTACCGCGGTTTCTACGACCAGCCAGGGGCCGCGATGAGGCGAAATGACGCGACCCCAATCTTCCTCGGAGTCACGGCCGCCGCAATCGCTTTCACGATCAACCTTTCGATCGTCGCCGTCCCGGTGCTCGTTGCGCATGGCTTCAACACCCTTACCCAGGCGAGCACGCTCGATGCCGTGATTGTGTCGCTGTGCCTCGTCGTGCTCGGTCATGGTGGCGCGCTGTCGCTTAAGGATGTGGGGATCGATGGCACGGTGGTACTCCCGCCGCTTGGGCTGACGCTCGTGTTCGCGCTCGTGTGTGGCGCGACGATGCTGCGCACTGGTCGCTCATTGACACTCACGGAGACCTCGGGAGCTCTCAAACGCGGTGCGCTCACGGCGCTCGGGCTGATCCTTGCGGGCTTTGGAATTTCGTACGCGCTTATGGCGACAGTTGCCTCTCTGCTTGCCCGCACTCCGGGCGTTCAGCCCGTGACGGTGAGCGCTGGCGTGAGTGCACTCGCGCTTTCGGTGATCGCCGGTGCTGCCGGCCTCATGGCGTCGCTCGTGCGGCGCAAGAGCGGGACGGCGCCGCGCGTGGGGCTGCTCGCGCTCGTGCCGGAGAAGTACGCAGCGGCGCTGCGCTCGATCGGCGTGCTCGTACTTGGACTTTTCGGCGGCGCGACAGTTGCCCTAACGGTGTGGATGGTGATTCGCCGTGACGCGATTATTCACCTTCATCGGGGCCTCGAACCGGATTTTTTTGGCACGGTTGCGCTCGTGCTTGCGGCCCTTGCCTTCTTCCCCACCATGCTCGTGTGGATGGTGGCGTTCGTGAGCGCGGGGACGGTAACGCTCGGCCCTCACACGCACACGTCGTTCGAGGGATCGCTGACGGGGGTACTGCCCGCGTTCCCGATTCTCGGCGCGGTCCCTGAGCCGGGCCACTTTTCGCCGTGGGTGTGGGCCTTTCTTCTGATACCGATCTTCGCCTCGATCGCCGCCGCTGTAGTCCTTGCCCGTCAGACCCGTGACTTCGACGTTCGCGCAAAGGTCACGTCCTGGCTCACGTACGCGATCGGCGCCCTGATCGTTCTCGCGGTGCTGTTTTTGCTCGGAAGCGGGACAATCGGCACGGCTCAACTCGCGCACGTGGGCCCGCGGCTCACGACTCTCGTGCTTCCCGTGGCACTTCTCGTGTCCGTGCCTGCCGCTCTCATTGCGGGATGGAGCCAAACGGGTCTCGACACCTGGGTTTTCTCGCAGTTCCGCGCGGGGCGTGCCCGCGTGAGGGAGGGAGCGGCCGCTCTTCGCGCACGGGTTGAAGAAGCCGAATCGAAAGATGAGGGCGCGGAACGCGGTGAGAGTGACGCCGCCGAGAGCGTGGCGGACTCATCGAGCGAAGGCTCCGAGAGGAGCGTGGACTCGGGCGGTGAGGGCATCAAGGCTGACGCCGTTGAAGACACGCTCGAGCGTGAGGAGAAACCCGAGCGCGCAGTGAGCGACGCAGACGAGGGCGGCGAGGCGCAGAGCGCACCCTCCCCTTTGCGCGAGTCAGACTAGAGGTGCAGCCACTCGAGGATCGCGCCCGGCAGGTCCTTGCCGCACGATGACACTGCCGCGTTGGTGAGCGCGGAATCGAGGCACTCCTGGTACTGGGTCATCGGGCCGTAAAACACGAGCGAAACAAGCGCGAGACCGATGACCACGATTGAGGCGGGGATCCCGAAGGCTGCCGTGACACTCGCTGAACGCCGGGCTGGCGTCGGCCACGCCACAATCAAAAGGCGCACGAGGAACACGAGGGCGCCGATGCCCGCGGGGCCCGCGAGCAGGCTAAAGGGTAGGGGCAGGAGAGTCGCACCCCACGCGAGGATCATGCACGTCGCGGCAAGCAGGAGTGCACGAGAGAACGCTTGCTGACGCTCGGGGGTAAAGGCTGGCTGGTCCTGTTGAGGGTGGTTCGGTTCGGAAGTCACGAATTCCATTGTGCCGCATGGGCGCCTACCGAAACCTACACGCGCCCCAGGCACGGGCCCCGCTACTGTTAAGACATGAACGATTTCACGTGCGTCGTGTTCATTTCCGGAACGGGGAGCAATCTTCGAGCGATCCTTGAAGCAATCGAGAAAGGGGCGCTTGCTGGCGTGAAGGTCGCCGCCGTCATCGCCGACGTCGACGCCCCCGGGTTGAGCTTCGCGCGCGATCGCGGGATTCCCGCGCACGTTGTTCCGCTCGCCGATTACTCCACGCGCGAGGACTGGAACCGCGCACTCGTCGACTGCACCGCACATTACGCCCCCGACCTCGTCGTGCTCGCGGGGTTCATGCGTCTGCTCGGAGCCCCCATGCTCGAAGCCTTCCGGGGGCGCATCATCAACACTCACCCGGCGCTCCTTCCCGCTTTCCCGGGCGCCCACGGGGTGCGCGACGCCCTCAACTACGGCGTGAAGGTGACGGGTGCGACGGTCATCGACGTCGATGAAGGGGTCGATACCGGCGCAATCATCGATCAGCGTGCCCTCACCATTCGGCCGGGTGAAAGCGAAGAAGAGCTTCACGAGCGGATCAAGGTCATCGAACGCGAGATGCTCGTGGACGTCATCGCCCGCCGAGCCCGCAACGAATAAACGCCGCGACAGCTCAACGTCACATCGCGTTCACGCGAACGCGATAGGTTTAAAGGGCAAATCGCCCAATCACACCACGACGAAGGAGCCCCGCATGTCCAAGCGTGCCGTCACGCGCGCCCTGGTCTCTGTATACGACAAGACTGGTCTCATCGAGCTCGCGACCGGTCTCCATGCGAACGGCGTCGAGATCGTTTCGACCGGCTCCACCGCGAAGGCGATCGCCGAGGCAGGAATCCCCGTGACGGCCGTGGAGAACGTGACGGGCTTTCCCGAAATTCTCGACGGCCGCGTGAAAACCCTCCACCCGAAGATCCACGGTGGTCTTCTCGCCGACCGCAACAAGCCTTCGCACGTCGCCGCGCTCGAGGAGCATGCGATCGCCCCGATCGACCTGCTCGTGTGCAACCTCTATCCCTTCGAGGACACCGTCGCGAGCGGCGCATCGTTCGACGACATCGTCGAAAAGATCGACATTGGCGGCCCCGCAATGGTGCGCAGTGCCGCAAAGAACTTCTCCACGTGCGCCGTGGTGACAAGCATCGAACAGTACGACCTGGTCGAAGGAGCCGTCGCCGACGGTGGCTTCACACGCGAAGAACGCCTCGTTCTGGCCGCAGACGCCTTCTCGCGCATCGCCGAATACGACGCCGCTATCGAGGAGTGGATGGCGGACCGTGCCGACGAAGCCCTCGGCGTCGATCCTGAAGACGAGGACCTCACGCCGCTTCGCTACGGCGAAAACTCGCATCAGAAGGCCTTCCTTGATTCGAGCCGTTCGCTGTTCGAGGATTCGACGACCCTCGCCGAGGCGGAACCGCTTGGCGGCAAGGCGATGAGCTACAACAACTATGTCGATGCCGATGCCGCGCTGCGCGCTGCCTTCGACCACCCCGAGCCGTGCGTCGCGATCATCAAGCACAACAACCCGTGCGGCATTGCCATCGCCTCCGAAGATGCCGACATCGCCGATGCCTACACGAAGGCCCACGCAACCGACCCGGTATCCGCCTTCGGTGGCGTGATCGCCGCGAACCGCCCCGTGAGCCTCGACATGGCACAGCGCGTCAGCGAGGTCTTCACCGAGGTCATCGTCGCCCCCGGCTACGAGGACGGCGCACTCGACGCTCTCAAAGCGAAGAAAAACCTGCGCATCCTCGAGATCTCCGGTGCGCCCCGCACTGATTCCACCCTCGACGGCCGCGAGATTTGGGGCGGCGTGCTCTACCAGGAGCCCGACCGCTACCAGGCACCGGGCGACGACCCCGCGAACTGGGAGCTCGTGTGCGGTGAGCCGGCCTCGGCCGCAACCCTCGCCGACCTCGCCTTCGCGTGGCGCGCCGTGCGGGCCCCCCGTTCTAACGCGATCCTGCTCGCGAAAGATGGCGCGGCCGTGGGCGTAGGCATGGGTCAGGT
Source organism: Dermabacter jinjuensis (assembly GCF_902381725.1). GTDB lineage: Bacteria > Actinomycetota > Actinomycetes > Actinomycetales > Dermabacteraceae > Dermabacter > Dermabacter hominis. Next base: position 1,225,871 of record NZ_LR698963.1, read on the forward strand.
GAACCGCGTTGACGCGTGCCGCCTTGCGGTGGAGCGCGCCAACACCCTCGGCGGCGAGGGCGAGGAGCGCGCACGCGGTGCGGTGGCGGCTTCCGACGCTTTCTTCCCCTTCGCTGACGGCCCTGAACAACTCATCGACGCGGGCGTGAGCGCCATCGTGCAGCCCGGAGGGTCGATCCGCGATAAGGAGGTGATCGAGGCATGCAAGAGCGCGGGAATCACCATGTACATGACGGGAACTCGCCACTTCGCGCACTGATCGCCTTTATCGCGCGGATTTTTGGCAAGCGCACCGAAGCAGAGCAGCCGTCGGAACCTTCCATCGACCCCGCCCCGGCGCCAGTCGATCCCAGCCCTGAGACCCCAATCCCCGCCCCCACGAGCGAAAGACGAGCGATGAAAAAAGGCAAGAAAGCCCCCGTGCCCGAACTCGATCTCAACGGCGAACTGCCGCACAGCAGCAACCTTCGCGAATTTATCGAGCACCTTCGCGAACTCGGCTATACCGTTGCCGATGGCCACTCGCCCGATCCTGACCTGATCGACCCGCATGGCAACCCCGTGTACACGTGGCAGGAGGGCTACCCCTACGAGACACGCATGGAGCGCGACGAGTACGAGCGCGAGAAGTATTTCCTTCAGGTCGAGCTGCTCAAGCTCCAGTACTGGCTCGAGGACGCGAAGAAGAAAGCGATCATCATTTTTGAGGGGCGCGATGCTGCCGGTAAGGGCGGTACGATCAAGCGCTTCACCGAACACCTCAACCCGCGCATGGCGCGCGTCGTCGCCCTCAACAAGCCGACCGAGCGAGAGAAGGGCCAGTGGTACTTCCAGCGCTACGTCGAGCATCTGCCGACCGAAGGCGAGATGGTGCTGTTCGACCGCTCGTGGTACAACCGTGCCGGTGTCGAGCGCGTCATGGGCTTCGCGAGCGATGAGGAGTACGAAACCTTCATGAACCAGGTGCCGCACTTCGAGCGCATGCTCGTCGACTCTGGTATCCACGTCACGAAGTTCTGGTTCTCGGTTTCGCAAAAGGAGCAGCGCACCCGCTTCGCGATCCGCCAGCTCGATCCGGTCCGCCAATGGAAGCTTTCGCCCATGGACCTCGAATCGCTCGACCGCTGGGAAGCGTACGGTGCGGCAAAGGAAGAAATGTTCCGCCGCACCGACAAGAAGTATGCGCCGTGGACGATCATCCGCTCGAACGACAAGAAGCGCGCTCGCATCAACGCGATGAAGTACTTCCTCTCGCAGTTTGAATACGAGGGGAAGGACCACGAGGTCGTCGGCACGCCCGATCCGCTGCTCGTGATGCGCGGCAAGAACGAAGAGGCCGACGAATAGCCCGCTAAGCGGGGGCGGCCCGAGCTAGAGCTCGAGGTCGTCCTGGGCGATCGGGTCAGAACTGTCGAGCGCGGGGATCGCCCCCGTTGCGGTTGCCCTGTACGGCTGGGTCATGCGAGCCGGCGTCAGGATCTCATCGAGGTGCCCCTCGCTCACGAGGCCGCGCTCGAGTACGATATCGCGCACCGACTTGCCCGTGTGGAGGGCCTGCGAGGCAATTTCCGAGGACGCCGAGTAGCCGATTACGGGCACGAGCGCCGTGACAATCCCGATCGAGCGCTCGAGGTTGCCCGCGAGAACGTCCTCGTTCACGGTGATGCCCTCGATGCAGCGCGTCGTCAGTGTGCGCATTGCTCGGGTCATGATGCGGGTTGAAGTGAGGATGTTGTAGGCGATCACCGGCTCGAAGGCATTGAGCTGAAGCTGTCCGCTTTCAGCGGCGAGCGTGACCGTGAGGTCGTTTCCGATCACCTGGAAGGCCACTTGATTGACGACCTCCGGGATCACGGGATTGACCTTGCCCGGCATGATGGAGCTGCCCGGCTGGACCGCGGGAAGGTCGATCTCATTGAAACCTGCGCGGGGGCCGGAGGAGAGCAGACGCAGGTCGTTGCAGATCTTCGAGACTTTGACCGCGATCCGCTTGAGCACGCCCGAAAAGGTGACGAACGCGCCCGTGTCGCTCGTGGCCTCCACGAGGTCGGCGGCGAGGGTGAACTCTGTTCCCGTGATCCGCGTGAGCTCCTCAACGACGAGCGAGGCATACTTCGGGTCGGTCGTAATGCCCGTGCCGATCGCGGTCGCACCCATGTTGATTTCCCGGAAGAATCGGGCGGTTCGCGTGAGACGCTCGACGTCCTCGCTCACGGTCGTCGCCCACGCGTGGAACTCCTGCCCCACGGTCATCGGGACAGCGTCCTGCATTTGCGTGCGCCCCATTTTGAGGACGTGCTCGAACTCGTCGCCCTTGGCGCGCAGCGCCTCGATTAGGCCCTGCATCGCGTCGGCAAGATCGGGGAAGCTCAAGAGGATCGCGAGGCGCACCGCCGTCGGGTAGACGTCGTTGGTGGACTGCCCAAAGTTCACGTCGTTGTTCGGGTGGAGGTATTCGTACTCGCCCCGCTCGTGCCCGAGGATTTCGAGGCCGCGATTTGCGATGACCTCGTTGGCGTTCATGTTGGTGCTCGTGCCCGCGCCGCCCTGGATGAGGTCGACGACGAAGTGCTCGTGATGCTCTCCGTTTTCGATCTCGGTGCAAGCCTGGGCGATTGCATCGGCCTTGGTCTTTTCGAGGCCGCCGAGTCGCTGGTTGGTGCGGGCCGCCGCGTGCTTGACATACGCGAGTGCCGTGACGAGCGAGGGGAAGTGGTTCAGGCGGAAATCGGAAATGCGAAAGTTCTCGAGCGCCCTGAGGGTTTGGACCCCGTAGAGGGCGTCGGCTGGTACCTCGCGGTCTCCGAGGAGGTCATGCTCGATGCGCACGGCGGTCATATTGTGGTTCACGTCCTTGTGGTGGGTTGGTAGCGGTAGTGCCTCGTTGCGTTGCACGGGGTGCGACCCCACTAGCGTAACCACGTCGGGCTACGATGGTTGTGTGAATCGATCGCCCTATTCCTTCGGCGCCGCCGTGCACCGCCAGCGACTTTTGCTGGTGACGCTGGGCATTGTCTTTTTCGTGGTGCTACCGATCGGGGTCTTTTTTTCTGTCCCGACCGCCGGATACGCGCTCTCGGCGTTGCTGTTTGCTCTCGCCGTGGTGCGGCTCATCCTGCCCGTGGATGCTCTCGGAGCGCTCGTGGTGAGGCGCCGGTCGATCGATGTCGCGACGATTCTCATCCTCGCCGTTCTCGTTTGTGCGCTTTCCTCGAGCCCCGGTCTCTGAGCGGTGGATTAGTCGCCGAAATCGACGCGCCCCGTATCGAGGGTGTACATCGCATGGGCAAGCGCGAGCTCGCCCGACTCGTGCGCCGCGCGTATGAGCGGGGAACGCGCGCACACTTCCGCTTTCGCCGCGGCGGCATTCACGGCAGCGGAGTCCCTGGGTGCGTCTGCCCCGGAAAGGGGAGGGTTTCCGACGGCCGCTTGGCAAGCGTCGGACCCCAAACGCCGCGAAATCTGCTCGGCAAGCGCGTTGAGGTGTCCCGGGAGGAGGGCTAGTGACGTCCCGCTGGCGCGCTCTTCCATGAGGGACTCGGCCGCGGCGACAGCCCCGCAGTTGTCGTGGCCGAGGACGAGGATCAGCGGAACAGCGAGCTTATGCACCGCGAATTCCAGCGAGGCTAGGACGGCGTTTTCCACCATCTGTCCAGCCGAACGCACAACAAATAGATCGCCGAGCCCGCAGTCGAACACAATCTCGGGCGGGACGCGTGAATCGGCGCACGCGAGGATCGCCGCGAACGGTGCTTGCCCCGAGGAAAGGTCGAGGCGTCGATCCTCGTCGCTATTCGGGTGACGGGTCGTTCCGCTCGCAAATCGAGCGTTGCCTTCGCGCAGGCGTGCGAGTGCAGCGCGAGCGTCGATCGAGGTGTGTGTCATTCGCTGATCCTTTCCGTGCGCGGCCTGCGAGCCTGTGCCACGATATGAGTGTGAGCACTTCCCTGACCCGTCTGCACCAGGTATTCGAACTCGCCATGCGCATTGGCGAGGTCATGATTTCCAACGGTGCCGCGGCGGCCGACGTGACCGCGACAATGCTACGCGTGACGGCCTCCTCCGGCATTCGAAATGTGTCGGTGCAGACGACTCTTACGGAAGTGTCGGTCTCCTACTACCCGGACACGCAGTCGGCACCGTTCACGCGCATCAGCACCGCGGGCGGCTACACGTACGATTTTACGAAGCTCGACCGCGTCGACGAGATCACCACAAAATACGTGAAGGGCGAGATGGATCTTCACGAGGCGCTCCTCGCGGTTGATCGCGTGCGCTCAATGAAGCGGTATTACGGCCCGATCGTGACCACTCTCGCGTGGGTGCTCATGGGCGGCGCGTGCGCGATGTTCTTCGGCGCGGGGATTCTCGTGACAGCTTTTGCGGCTTTCGCGGCGGGCGTGTTGTGGCAGGTCTACATTCTGTTCGACAAGCTGCGACTTCCCGTGTTCTATGCGCAAATCGCTGGGGGATTCATCGTGGTGCTCATTTCCCTCGTCGTGAACTGGCTGGACCCGACGGCGAATTCGTCACTCGTCGTTGTCGCGTGTCTCGTCATGGTGCTTGCGGGCTCGACGTCGGTCGGGGCGATGCAGGATGCGATCACGGGATGGTACGTGACTGCCGCGGGGCGAGTGCTTGAGACGTTCATGCTGACCGTGGGCGCTGTCATCGGTATTCGTGGCGGCATGCTCATCGCCGAGTGGGTCGGCGCGGACATCTCGATCACGTCGACGATTCCGGCCACCCTGATTTCGACGCTCCTCGTGGCGATCGCGGGAGCGTTCATCGGGCTCGGTTTCGCCGTAGGTTTTCAGGTCCCGCCGCGCCTTTTGCACTGGGTGACGCTCCTGCCGGGTTTCACGGCTACGGCATCGTTCCTCATCGAGGTCGCGGGTCTCGAGCGGGCGTGGGCTACCGGCATTACCGCGTTCTTCACGGGCGTGTTCGCGGTCGCCATTTCGCAATATGCAAAGGCATACGTGAACATCCTCATCGCCCCCGCGATCATCACGATGGTGCCGGGCTCGGTTATTTATCGAGGCCTTCTGGGACTGAGCGACGGGAGCAATACGGGTGCCGGCTATCTCTTGCTTGCGTGTGAGATCGCCATTGCGATCTCGGCGGGCGTGATCCTCGGTGAGCTCGTGGCGAGCCGTGCGGTGACACTCCTGGCGAGCGGGCGCGTGCGCGTGCCTGCAATTTCACAGCCGTTTAGCACCAATCGGCGCCGCCGCATGGTGACCTTCAGGCGTCGTCGAAAGCCCGGCGCTCTCACCACCGCGATTCCAGTCGTTCACCTCGATCCCGGTGAACTTGACCCCACGATCGATCTTGAGGCCGGCCCGGAGTGGCGCGAGGATTTCGACAACCTTCAGCCGGAAGCGCGCGAATCAGGATTCGAGATTGTCGAAATGGACCCCGAAGACGTCGGGATGCCGGCCATCCGCTCCGACGAGAGCGCAGATGAGGACGCGAATGGCGTCGAGCACCTCTAGACTTGAGGCATGACTGAACTACATGCTGCTCCCCGTGACGTTGAGGCAATCGACAAGGCTGCTCGCGAGTTTCGCGAGGCCTTTGGCGGCGATCCGGAAGGCGTGTTTTCTGCGCCCGGCCGGGTGAACATCATCGGCGAGCACGTCGATTATCAGCAGGGGCTGTGCGTCCCAATGGCGATCTCGCATCGCTGCTTCGTCGCGGCACGCCGCACTGACGCGGGCGTCGTGCGGATGCGGTCCGTGCAGTCCGGCGAGACGGTTGAGGTGCCCGTTGCGACTCTCGCCCCGGGGGCCGTCGAAGGTTGGGCTTCCTACGTCGCGGGGGTCGTGTGGGCGCTCGCGGAACACTTCGAAGACGAAACACCGTGCGGTTTCGATCTCTTGATCGATGGCTACGTTCCCCTCGGCGCCGGCCTCAGTTCGAGCGCAGCTCTCGAATGCGCGGTCGCGGCCGCGATCGATGAGCTGTGCGAACTCGGAACTACTCCCCACGACCGTATTCGCGCGGCGATCAAGGCGGAAACGCAGTTCGCTGGTGCGGCAACCGGCGGGCTCGATCAGTCGGCCTCAATCCTGTGCGAGGAGGGACACGCCATCGTTCTCGATTGCCGGGACTTTTCGACGACGTCTGTCCCGTGGGATCTCGCGGGACAGGGCCTCGAGCTGCTCATTATCGACACGCGGGCTCCTCACAGCCTCGTGGGTGGCGAGTACGCGCAGCGCAGGGCGCAAGCGGAGGCGGGGGCCCGAGCGCTCGGCGTGGACAGTCTTCGTGACGTGCCGTTCGAGGAGGCTTTAGACGCGTGCGAGGGCCTCACCGATCCCGTCGTGCAAAAGCGCAGTCGCCACATCATTCACGAGATCGAGCGCGTGCGCGAATTTGCCGCGGCGCTCGAGGCGGGCTCTATCCGCGACAACCTCGACACGATTGCCCGGCTGCTCAACGCCTCGCACGATTCGCTTCGAGATGATTATGAGGTCACCGTTCCCGAGCTCGACGTCGCCGTCGATGCGGCGCGCGCAGCGGGGGCGCACGGCGCGCGTATGACCGGCGGCGGCTTTGGCGGTAGCGTGATCGCTCTCGTCGATGCGGACAGGGTGGAGGCCGTCGCGGGCGCGGTGGCACACGCATTCGCCGAGCATTCGTTCGCCGCCCCGGCGTTCTTCCTCGCAACGCCGAGTCGCGGCGCCGGCCGAGACCGCTAAGACGCGCTCAAGCCGCGCCTTCGTACCACTCGCGCACGCGTTCAAGCTGCGCTACCTTGTGCGCGTCGCTCATGCGCGAGGCGCGGATCGATCCGGCGGCGAGATCGGCGATTTCTCGATCGCTCATGCCCATTGCGCGCACGGCTTCGTATTGGGCGAGAAGGCGCGAACCGAACAGGAGCGGGTCGTCCGCGCCGAGGGCGATCGTGGCACCGGAGCGTGCGAGCTGCGGTACGGGCACATCGCCGATATCGCCATACACGCCGAGTGAAACATTTGAGGCCGGGCACACTTCAAGGGCAATGTCGCGCTCCACGAGTGTGTCGAGGAGCCGAGGATCCTCGATCGCGCGCACGCCGTGGCCGAGGCGCGTGGGCCTCAATGCCTCGACGACCTCGTGGATATGCGGCGGGCCGAGGAGTTCGCCGCCGTGGGGCATCGCGGCGAGGCCTCCGTTGTGGGCAATTCTGAACGCGCCCGCGAACGCACTCGTATCCCCGCGCCGCTCGTCGTTGGACAGCCCGAATCCGATCACGGTGCCCGCATGCTTGACGGCAAGGCGGGCGAGGATGCGGGCATCGAGCGGGTGGCGCATGCGGCTCGCCGCGACGATGATCCCCATGGAGATTCCGAGGTCGCGCTCGATCGCGCGGGCTTCGTCCACGATGATCTCGATTGCGGGGGTAATGCCGCCCACGAACGGTGCGTAACTCGTGGGATCAATTTGCAGCTCGAGCCGTACGGAGCCCTCGGCGAGATCATCCTCGGCGGCCTCGCGAAGGAGGCGGCGCATAATCGTCTCGCTGTTGACGACGGTGCGTGCGGCGTCGTAGAAACGCTGGAAACGGAACCAGCCACGCGCGCTCGGCTCGACCTTGAGCGCGGTCTGTTCCGTGAGCGTGCGCGGCAACCGCAACTTCTGTGCGGCCGCGAGCTCCTGCAACGTGTCGCGGCGCATCGAGCCCGTGAAGTGCAGGTGCAGGTGAGCCTTGGGCAGCGCGCGCAGGTCTCGCTTGCCTTCGCGATTGGGGTGTGGATTTCCGACGGTTGCCATGGCTAGCCGAGCACCTTCTGAAGTCGAGCAACGCCCTTCGCCAGGTCGGCGTCGGAAAGTGCATAGCTGAGGCGGAGGTGACCCGGCGCATCGAAAGCCTCCCCGGGCACGAGTGCGACCTTCGCGCGCTCGAGGATGAGTGCGGCGAGTTCGGCCGACGTGGTGACGCACGTACCGTCGATCTCGCGCCCCAGAAGGCCCGTGACATCTGGGAAGGCGTAGAACGCCCCGCGAGGAGTCGGCAGCGTGAGACCTTCGATCTCGCTGAGCATGTCGACCATTGTGCGGCGTCGCCGATCGAACGCCTCACGCATTGTGTCGAGCGGTTCGGTGGGGCCCGTCAGCGCGGCGATGGCGGCGCGCTGGGCAACGTTGTTGACGTTCGAGGTCAGGTGGCTTTGGAGCCGCGCAACGCCCTGGGCGATGTCCGGCGGAGCGATCAACCAGCCAACGCGCCAGCCGGTCATGGCGAATGTCTTGGCGACGCCGTTGACGAGGATCGTGCGATCCTCGAGCTCGGGCACCACGTCAAGGATCGAATGGAACGTCGCGCCGTCATAGACAAGGTTCTGGTAAATCTCATCGGAGAGCACCCACAGATCGTTCTCGAGTGCCCAACGCCCGAACTCTTCCACCTGAGCGCGGCTCATGACCGCCCCCGTAGGGTTCGACGGTGAACACAGCAGCACGACCTTCGAACGCGGCGTGCGGGCGGCCTCGAGCTGCTCGATCGAGGGGATATAGCCCTGGTCAGCGCCCGTGCGTACGGCGACGGGAACTCCGCCCGCAAGCCGAACTGCCTCCGGATACGTTGTCCAATAGGGCGCTGGCAGGATGGCTTCATCGCCCGGATCGAGGAGCGCTGCGAGTGCTTCGTATACAGCCTGCTTCCCGCCGTTGGTGACGATGATGCGTGAGGCATCGACGCGAACGCGGTCGCTCTCATAGGTCTGGTGCGCGATCGCCTCCTTGAGCTCTGGAAGGCCGGTCGCGGGGGAGTAGCGGTGATTCTTTGGATCGCGAGCGGCGGCGATCGCAGCCTCGACGATGTGCTCGGGCGTGGGGAAATCTGGCTCGCCAGCGCCGAAGCCTATGACGTCTTCTCCTTGTGCGGCGAGAGCCTTCGCCTTCGCGTCAACGGCGAGAGTGGCCGACTCAGCGATCGATATGAGGCGCGCAGAAAGGCGCCGTTCGTGCGGTGTGGAGGTGGAGTCATCGAAGCTCATGGATTCGATCTTGTCAGAAAAAGCAGAGCGTCGCGTGAAACCCGTGCGTCATGCGCCCGCAAAGGACGCTAGCGCCTGATTCAAGCCGAGTGCGTCACACAATCGCGATAAGGGCCCTCATGACTAGACCGCGGCGTTCAATTGCCCTATGATCGTATCTGGCCCTTTTTGAGGGCTTCGCTCCTCGGGCAGTGCTCGTGAAGCACAGGGCAGTGGCGCAATTGGTAGCGCAACGGTCTCCAAAACCGTAGGTTGCAGGTTCGAGTCCTGTCTGCCCTGCTTTTTCTTTAAGCGGTAATCCCCAGCGCCCGATCGACACGTTGCCGACGTCGAGATGGAGAAGGAAAACGATGAGCGTTCACCCCGAGACCGACCCCACTCGTGGCGACTTCGAGCAAGAGTCGACCATCGGCACGAAGAACCCCTTCAAGGCGTGCTGGGTCTTCCTCCAGCAGGTTTTCACGGAACTGCGCAAGGTTGTCACGCCGACCGGTCGCGAAATGGTCACCTACACGATTGCGGTTGTCGCGTTCGTCGTGTTCATGATCCTTCTCGTGTTCGGCATGGACTTCGTGTTCGGCTCGCTCACGCGCGCACTGTTCACGGCGCACTGAGATTTTCGAGAGTAAGGAAACGATACTCGTGGCAGAAGATATGCACGACGACCTCGCAAACGAGGCCCTCGACACCACCCCGGAAGTGGCCGACGCCCCCGAGAGCGGCGAAGCTCCCGAAAACGCAGCGCCAGCGGAGGAAATCGAGGGCGTAGAGGCCCCCGTCGTTCTCGACGAAAACTCGGAGAGCGCGGTTGAGGATCCGGTTGTGGCCCTCAAGCGTCACCTGCGTTCCGCACCCGGCGAGTGGTACGTCATCCACTCCTACTCGGGTCACGAAAACCGTGTGAAGACCCAGCTGCTCACGCGCACCGAAACCCAGGACATGGAGGATTACATCTTCCAGGTCGAGGTGCCCATGGAGGATGCGACCGAGGTCAAGAACGGTCAAAAGAAGATCGTGCGCCGCGTGCGCATTCCCGGTTACGTGTACGTGCGCATGGATCTCACCGAAGCTTCGTGGCGCGTGGTGCGTGACACCCCGGGCGTGACCGGGTTTGTGGGAAACAGCACCGATCCTGTACCTCTCTCGTTCGATGAGATTTACTCTCTGTTGGCGCCGTCGGTCAACCTCCCCGAGAAGAAGAAGTCCTCTTCTTCCAAGGCCAAGGAAAAGGCCATCCCGGCGTTCGAGGTGGGCGAGTCCGTCACCGTCATGGACGGCCCCTTCGAAACGATGCCCGCCACGATCGCGGACATCGACAACACCAACCAGAAACTTCGGGTTCTCGTGTCGATCTTCGGCCGCGAGACCCCGCTCGAGTTGGGCTTCGAGCAGGTCGCCAAGATCTGAAAACGCCCGCCCGCACTCGCGGGACCGTAGTGGGAGGGTGCCGAACGGCATCCGCCCGAACCACGACAAGAAGGAAGAGCAATGGCTCCCAAGAAAAAGGTCGCGAGCATTATCAAGCTCCAGATCCAGGCTGGACAGGCGACGCCTGCCCCGCCGATCGGCCCGGCACTCGGTGCCGCCGGTGTGAACATCGTTGAGTTCACCAAGGCCTACAACGCCGCCACCGAAAGCCAGCGCGGCAACATCGTCCCGGTTGAGATCACCGTGTACGAGGATCGCTCGTTCACGTTCATCACCAAGACTCCGCCCGCTGCACGCCTCCTCCTCAAGGCCGCCGGCCTTGACAAGGGCTCACCCGTGCCCCACACCCAGAAGGTGGGCAAGGTGACCATGGAGCAGGTCAAGGAGATCGCGCAGACCAAGATGCCCGATCTCAACGCAAACGATATTGACGCCGCCGCGAAGATCGTGGCTGGAACCGCGCGTTCCATGGGCATCACGGTGGAGGGCTGATCCAAATGGCAAAGAAATCAAAGGCATTCCAGGACGCCGCCGCACTTATTGAGGAAGGCCGCCACTACGCGCCCCTCGATGCCGTGCGCATCGTCAAGAAGTCCGGCTCCAAGAAGACCGACTCGACCGTTGAGGTCGCCATGCGCCTGAGCGTTGACCCCCGCAAGGCGGACCAGATGGTGCGCGGCACCGTCAACCTCCCGCACGGCACCGGTAAGACCGCCCGCGTCATCGTGTTCGCGACCGGCCCCCAGGCCGAAGCAGCACGCGCCGCAGGCGCCGACGAGGTCGGCGACGACGACCTCATCGAGAAGGTTGCAGGCGGCTGGACCGACTTCGACACCGCCGTGGCAACCCCGAACCTCATGGGTAAGGTGGGCCGCCTTGGCCGCGTGCTCGGTCCCCGTGGCCTCATGCCGAATCCCAAGACCGGCACCGTCACGATGGACACCGCGAAGGCTGTCAGCGACATCAAGGGCGGCAAGATCGACTTCCGCGTTGACCGTGCTGCCAACCTTCACTTCATCATCGGCAAGGCCTCGTTCACCGAGAAGCAGCTCGTGGAGAACTACGTTGCAGCTCTCGAGGAGATCCTGCGCCTCAAGCCGGCGAGCTCGAAGGGCCGCTACATCTCGAAGGTCACGATGTCCACGACCTTCGGTCCCGGTGTTCCGATCGACGTGAACCGTACGCGCAACCTCACCGAGGAGACCGACGAGGCCTGAGTCTCGAAGCTCTCGGAGAGCACAGCATAAAAGAGCGGGCCCCGCGCAATGCGCGGGGCCCGCTCTCGTATATGAGGGTGTGAGACTACTTCGCGACCTTCACGCCAACCTCGCGCGCTCCACTGAGCTCGCGCTGATCGACGTCGTCCATCTTCGCCTGCACCCAGGGGGCAATCATGAACATAATGATCGCCACGACGATGGTCACGGCACCGAGGCCGTAGTAGTAGACGGCGTCACCGAGGTTTGCTCTCTTGACCTGGTCGATAATCACCGACGTGAGACCCATGCCGACGCTCGGGGCAAGGTACCAAAGGGTCATGGTTTGCGAGGCAAACTGCTTCGGTGCGAGCTTGGTCGTCACCGAGAGGCCCACGGGATTCATGAACAGCTCGGCAACCGTCTGCACCACGAACACGAGGCCCAGGTACCAGAACGGGGCGAGCATGCCCGCGCCCGGCCACGTTCCGAAGCCGTAGCCCATGAGCACGGCCGACAGCGCGATGATGATAAGAGAAAGCGCGAACTTTGCGGCTGTGTTCGGGAACTTGCCCTTGCGGCGTGTGAAGATCCACGCGATCACCGGCGAGAGCAAGAGCACCGCGGCGGGGTTGATCGACTGGTAGACCTCGGGGGAGAGGTTCAGTGCGCCGATCGTGCGGTCCGTGTTGTTCTCGGCGAAGAAGGCCATCTTGCCGGCAGCCTGCTCGAAGATCACGACGAACAGAATCTGGCCAACCCAGAGGGGCAGGAATGCGCCGAGGTGCGTGCGCTCCTGTGCGGTGACCTTCGGGCTCTTAAACATCGTGAGGAAGTAGTAGGCGCTCATGATCAGAGCGAAGGTGAACAGCGAGTAGGCGATCGCCGAGTGAAGCTCGCCGAGGAGGGCATTGAAACCGAGCACCAGGAGCGTCGCGACGACGACGATGCCGAGGCCGCCGAGGGCGAGACGCGCGCCTTCACCCTTCTGGAGCGGGTTCGGGATGCGGTAGGCGAACTCGCCGAGCTTGTGGCGGCCGTAGAAGAACGACACGAGTGCAAGCGCCATGCCGACGGCAGCGGCGAGGAAGCCAACGTGGTAGCCGAAGTGGCCACGCAGGAAGCCCACGATCAGCGGGGCAACGAGCGAGCCGACGTTCACCGACATGTAGAAGTACTGGAAGCCAGCATCGCGCCTCGGGTCGTCCTCATCGTAGAGGCCGCCCACGATTGTCGCGAGGTTCGGTTTGATGAGGCCCGTACCAATAGCGATGCAGATCAGGCCCGACCATGAGGTGATCGCGGCCGGGAACGCGAGCAGCACGTGGCCGAGCATGATGACCGATCCACCGATGAGGCCAGAAATCCACGGGCCGAGGATACGGTCAGCGATGATGCCGCCCGGAATGGTCATGAGGAGAACGGCAGCGCCGTAGGCGGAGACGATGACCTGGCCCGCGGTATCCGAAAGGCCGAGGCCCTGGTTGGCGGCGACGTCGGTGAGGAAGTACAGCAGGATCGCGCGCATGCCGAACCAGCTGAAGCGCTCCCACATCTCGACCTGGAGCATCCAGGGCAGGCCGCCCGGGTGGCCAATGAAGGACTTATCGTTCTTGGAGGGCCCCGTGCGTAGTTTTGAGGGCCGGTACTTGTATACCGCTGAATCTTGTGCGGTCGGATTGGTCGTCATCGATAAATCCTTGCTGTGTCGTTCCTATCAATCGCGTATCGCGGGGGCCAACCGGCGCACGGTGTGTGGCCGGGCTGCGCGGGATATGCGCCACATCCATGACATCAGACGAACGGGACGCCCGCAGGCTCAGGAGACGGGTGCAGGAGACGTAGTTTTATGCGTAATCCGGTTGCCCGGATCGGTAAGAGATGTAGGGACCTAGGGCACGACAGTTATCGAAGGGACGCTCATTTGTCACGCCGCGGTTGCTGAGCTCGCGCCGTCTGATTGGATACTGTTAGCGGCCAAGGCCACGTGATCGGTGCGTCGCGTGGTCGCCCAGTGAAGGCTGTGCTTGCACCGCTGTTGAAAGGGGATCTCGTTGACTCAGAACGCCGATCTACGAGTAGGAGTGGTGGGTTTTGGCGCTCGTGGCGCTCTGGCGCGTTACGCGCATAAACCGGGAGAGGGAGCCCGCGTCACGGTCGTCGCGGATCCCACCGAGCGAGGCAAAAAGAAAGCGCGCGAGATCATTGGCGAGGATGTCCACACGGTGAACACCGTCGATGATCTGCTGGGCAGCCACGACGTTGATGCGGTCATGATCCTCGCTCCCGACGACCTACACGCCTCGATCGCGCTCACAACGCTCGGGGCGGGTATACCGACGTTTTCCGAAAAGCCCATGGCGATCTCTGTCGAGGACACCGATGCGATGTTAAACCTTGCCTACGAGAAGCGCACGCGGCTTTACGTGGGCCACAACATTCGCCATATGCCGGTGATCCGCCAGATGAAGGACATGATTGATGCCGGGTTAATCGGTCGCGTGCGTGCCATTTGGTGCCGGCATTTCGTGGGGGCCGGCGGCGACTTCTACTTCAAGGATTGGCACGCCGAGCGTGCGCGCGCGTTCTCGCTCTTGCTGCAGAAGGGCGCTCACGACATCGACGTCATTCACTGGCTCGCCGGTGGCTACACCCGCCGGGTTTCCGGTATCGGCGGCCTCGAGGTTTACGGCGACATCGAGGACCGACGTGATAACTCCGATCGCACTATGTGGGACTGGTTCGATGCGGACGTCTATCCGCCGTCGAAGCAGAGGGAACTCAATCCTGTCATCGACGTCGAGGACATCTCGATGCTCCATATGACGCTGGACAACGGCGTCTATGCCTCGTACCAGCAGTGCCATTTCACCCCGGATTATTGGCGCAACTATACGGTCATCGGCGACGAAGGGCGGATCGAAAACATGGGCGACAATGCCGGGGATCAGATCTACCTGTGGAACTCGCGCTACTCGGGTGCCGCTCGCCCGGATCAGGTGGAGGTGATCGCGAGGGCCGACGGTGGCCACGGCGGTGCTGATCCACGGCTCATCAATGAATTCCTCGAATTCGCGAGGAACGGTGGCCGTACGGATGTGTCGGTGATTGCCGCGCGCGAGGCGGTCGCCACGGGCGTGTACGGTGCTCTTTCGATCCGCGAGGGCGGGCAGATGTTCGAGATTCCTCCCGTGCCCGCGAACATTCGCGAGTATTTCGACTCGGGGCAGGTCTAGCCGAACGGACGCACAAACGGTGCCGAGGCAGTGAGAAGGGGTGGCCCCGCCAAGCGGAGCCACCCCTCATACCGTTGCGGCGGAAATCCCGCGCTTACTTCGCGTTCTTCTCGCTGTAGTCGAGTTCGCCCTCAAATGCGTCGCGGATGAGCGCCTTGAGTTCACTCACGAGAGGCTGCTTCGGGTTTGCCGGCGTGCATTGGTCCTCGTAGGCGCGATCGGCGAGAGTGTCGATCGTCTTTTCGAGGTGCTCGAGCGTCGCGCCGTTCGCCTTGAGCGACATCTCGATGCCGATGTCCTCGGCGAGCTCGGTGACGGCCTTGACGAGCGAGGCGACGCCTTCCTCCGTGGTCTTCGCCGGGAGGTTGAGTGCGCGGGCAATCTCGGCGAAGTCCTCATCGGCACGGAACGACTCGTACTTCGGGAAGAGCGCGTGCTTCACGGGCTTCTTCGCGTTGTAGTTGATGACGTGCGGGAGGAAGATCGCGTTCGTGCGGCCATGCGCGAGGTTGAACTCGGCGCCGACCTTGTGCGAAAGCGAGTGCACGATACCGAGGAAGGCGTTCGCGAAAGCGATGCCCGCCATGGTGGAGGCATTGTGCATGTTCTCCTTGGCCTCGCGGTCGCCCTCGAGGACAGACTTGCGGAGGTTCGCGAAGATCATCTGGATCGCGCGAAGCGAGAGGCCCTTTGTGTAGTCCGAGGCCATGGTCGAGACATAGGATTCGATCGCGTGGGTGAGCGCGTCCATGCCCGAGTCAGCCGCCGTGCGGGCGGGGACGGTGTCCACGAACTGCGCATCGGCGATGGCGACGTCGGGAAGAATCGCGTAATCGGCGATCGGGTACTTCACGTGGTTCTCGGAGTCGGTGATGACCGCGAACGGGGTGCACTCCGAGCCGGTGCCCGAGGTCGTCGGGATCGCCACGAAGCTTGCCTTTTCACCGAGCTTCGGGAAGGTGTAGGTGCGCTTGCGGATATCGAGGAACTTCTGCTTCATGCCGAAGTAAGAAGCGTTGCCGTCCTCGTAGAACATCCACATACCCTTCGCGGCGTCCATTGCGGAGCCGCCGCCGAGGGCGATGATCGTGTCGGGCTTGAACTGGTTCATCTGCTCGACGCCGCGGAAAACGGTGTCGGAGCTTGGGTTGGGCTCGACGTCCGAGAAGATCTGGTACTGGATTGGGTTGCGGCGTTCGCGAAGCTGCTCGAGAACGATGTCGACGTAACCGAACTGGACCATGCCCGGGTCGGTCACGATGAAGGCTCGGTTGATACCTTCCATGTCGCGCAGGTACTGGGTGGAGTAGCGCTCGAAGTAGGTCTTCGGAACCTTGAACCACTGCATGTTGTTACGACGCTCCGCAATTCGCTTGATGTTGATCAGATCGATGGCCGACACGTTGCGCGACACCGAGTTGTGGCCGTAGGAGCCGCAGCCGAGGGTGAGCGAAGGGATGAGGCCGTTGTAGATGTCACCGATGCCGCCCTGAGAGCTCGGGGAGTTGACGACGATGCGGCATGCGCGCATCGCGATGCCGTATTCGCGCTCCTGCTTCTCGTCGCTCGTGTGGATGACGGCGGTGTGGCCGAGACCGCCGTGTTCGAGAAGCTGATCGGCGAGATCGAAGCCCTCGGCGGCGTCCTTGACGACCTTGTAGCCGAGTACCGGCATGAGCTTTTCCTGGCTGAACGGGTGGTCTTTGCCCACGCCGTCGATCGGCACGAGGAGAACCTTCGTGTAGTCGGGAACGTTGAGCCCTGCGCCTTCGGCGATCTTGAGGGCGCTCGAGCCGACGAGTGCGGGGTTGACTCCACCCTTGTCGGTGATCATGAACTTCTCGAGCTTCGTGCGTTCGGTCTTGTTCAGGAAGTAGCCGCCGTACTTTTCGAATTCGGCAACGAATTCTTTGTTGATGTCGGTGTGAACGAGGACGCTCTGTTCGGATGCGCAGATCATGCCTGAGTCGAAGGTCTTCGACAGTAAAAGATCGTTGACGGTGCGGGAAATCTTTGCGGTCTTGTCCACGTATACGGGAACGTTACCGGGGCCCACGCCGAGGGCGGGCTTGCCGGTGGAGTAGGCGGCCTTGACCATGCCCGAGCCGCCGGTGGCGAGAACGAGGGCGACCTTGTCGTGGTTCATGAGCAGGCCGGTCGCTTCGAGCGACGGCGTTTCGATCCACTGCACGCAGTTCTCGGGCGCGCCGGCCTCGATGGCGGCTTCGTACACGACGCGTGCGGCGTGGGCGGAGCTTTCCTGGGCGCTCGGGTGGAACGCGAAGATGATCGGGTTGCGGGTCTTCAGGGCGATGAGCGACTTGAAGATCGTGGTCGAGGTCGGGTTGGTGGTGGGCGTGACGCCAGCAATGACGCCCACGGGTTCGGCAACTTCAATCACGCCGCGAGTCTTGTCCTCGTGGAGGATGCCGACGGTCTTGTCGTGCTTAATCGAGTTCCAAATGTATTCGGAAGCGAAGATGTTCTTGATGATCTTGTCTTCGTACACACCGCGACCGGTCTCTTCGACGGCGTGCTTGGCGATCGCCATGTGTTGGTCCAGGGCAGCGAGGGCCGCCTGGTGCACGATGTGATCGACCTGCTCTTGTGTGAAGTCGCGGAACTCTTTGAGCGCGGTCGCGCCCTTGTCTGCGAGAGCGTCGATCATCGCCTGCGTGTCCGTATCGGGCGTAGCTTTGGCGTCTGCCATGAGCGTGTCCATCCTTTTCTGCGGGTGGAGTGAATAGATAAGTACGTCGTTGTGACTCCAACCTACGTGGCTGCCGTGGTGCACTCAACAACGTTTGATAGCTGTCTAGATTAAGCAAAAGTGCAGGTCAGAGAGTTTGTTTGCGGAAGGTTGGGGGTGTGGTGTGCGGATCTGGAAATAGTGGGCCCGGACCAGCTTTGGTCTCGGCCACAAGCGCCAGTCTAGCGCTCTAGGGGTATAAGGTCCCCGAATGACCTGCATGTTCATTGAGACCATGAATAGTGGGTGAAGTTGGACCTCGAGAGAGGGTGACGAGGCCGGAATGGAAGCGCGGTAACGTGCCGGTTAGGGTCCGACGGCAGCCGAAGGGATATTGGTCCCCATTTTTGAACTGTGGCCCGATTCACGTCGGCATGAAGTGCGGCTTGCTTGTGGGAGGGATCACCGCTCGTGGGGTTTCGCTGCCGCGGGTGTGGGGGTAAAGTTGATCTCACCGAAGACCGCCGGTCGTCGCCCTGCCATCAGGGGGACCGAAAGCTTTCACTGTGGTGAAACGGCCTGCGCAGGTGCTCAAGAAGCGATACGCAATATACGTGCGTGCTCAAGCCTTGACCCTGCGGTCAGGGCTTTTTTCATGACTGAAGCTTTCAGGCCGGCCTCGAGACCTCTGGAAGGAGGGCCATGGCGAGGCCTGACAAGGCAGCTGCCGTTGCCGAGCTCACGGAACTGTTCCGCGAGTCGAGCGCGGCAATTCTGACCGAGTACCGCGGGCTGAGCGTTGACCAGCTCAAGACGCTGCGTCGTTCGCTCGGTGCCGACACTACCTACGCCGTGGTAAAGAACACGCTTGCTGCTATCGCGGCGCGGGAAGCTGGGATCGACGCCTTTGAGGGCGATCTCAACGGCCCTACTGCGATCGCGTTCATTAAGGGCGAGCCGGTCGAACCGGCTAAGGCTCTGCGTGACTTTGCCAAGGACAACCCCATGCTGGTCGTCAAGTCCGGTTACTTTGAGGGCAAAGCCCTCACGGCTGACGACGTTGAGAAGCTTGCCGATCTCGAATCGCGCGAGGTTCTTCTTGCCAAGACTGCCGGTGCTCTCAAGGCATCGATGTCGAAGGCTGTTTTCGTTCTCGCTGCGCCGCTCACCAAGACCGCGCGCACCGTGGACGCCCTGCGTGCCAAGAACGAGGGCTGAGGCTTCGAGTCTCATCCCGAGGCGTGATGCACGCGCTCGGCACAACCTTTTACACATACACTCGGCGCACACGCGCCTGGCACCCGTGGGTGCCACTTGACAGGAAGGACTAGCCCAATGGCTAAGCTCACCAACGAAGAGCTCATCGAAGCTTTCAAGGAAATGACCCTCATCGAGCTCTCCGAGTTCGTGAAGCAGTTCGAAGAGGTCTTCGACGTGACCGCTGCTGCCCCCGTTGCCGTTGCCGCTGCTGGCGGCGCTGCCGGTGGCGAAGCTGCCGCTGCTGAGGAGAAGGACGAATTCGACGTCATCCTCGAGTCGGTCGGTTCGGCCAAGATTGCCGTCATCAAGGAGGTGCGCGCTCTCACGGGTCTCGGCCTCAAGGAGGCGAAGGACCTCGTTGATGGCGCTCCGAAGCCGGTTCTCGAGGCTGCCTCGAAGGAAGACGCTGAGAAGGCCAAGGAGCAGCTCGAGGGCGCTGGCGCAACCGTCACCCTCAAGTGATTCCTGCGCTTTAGGCGCATTTCATAGCGAAAGGGTCGCCCCTGGGGGCGGCCCTTTTTGCTACGAGCCCGAAGGTGTGAGGAGGCTCTCAAGGGTGGCTGGTAAGGTATGCCCGGACCTTGCCCCCTGCCCTAAGGACCCCCATGTCACGTACACGTCCCACGTTGACCCGCGCCGCGCGAGGCGTCGCCGCGCTGCTGCTTGCAACTTCCCTCGCAGCCTGCGGGGCGCTCGGGAGCAGCGTCGCTAAAAAGGAGGAAACCTCTCCCGCAGCCACCACTTCGAGCTCGAGTGGAGGATCTGCCGAGCCGAGCGAGGGGGCGAGTAGCGATCCAAGCGATACGTCGAGCGCCACGCCGGGGGGCACCTCCTCTGCATCTCCCACCGACGATGAAAGCGCCCCCGCAGCTCAAGGGGAGGAGCAGCCTGCCGGCAGCGTGGACAATCCCGCGACGTGGCTTGCGAACACTCCTTACGTTCCGCTCAAGGGCATCGAAGGTGTGACGGTCGATGTGCTGCAAGGCGGCCCATCCGGCGACGGAACATTCACCCTGAGCTTTACGTTCGAACATCCGAATGCATCGCAGAGCTGTGTGGACGCTGTGGCTAAATTGAACGAGTTTGAAGTTCCCATCCAGGGCATGGCTATTGCGAAGTACGAAGGTGACTTCGAGGCGTTGGATGAGACGGAAGGGGCAGCGACCGTGCAGTCAGCTGCGGTTGTGACCAAAGAGGACTTGAATCTCGGCGATGCCTATAACGACGTCATCAGTGAGTGTGCGAACACCCCCGGGGAGCCGAAGTCGGTCGTGGAAAAGCTTCCCGGGCACGACGGTATTCACGCCCGATTGGGGTCTGCGGACCTGCTAATTGTGTGTAAATCGCACGGCAATCGGCACGTCTGGATGATCCTTGCGAATGTCGAGCCTGAGCAAGCAAAAACATACATCGATGCCCAAATCGATCTTTTTGATCGCACTGTGACGAATGCCGCCTGACCGGTGAGGCTTTTCATGATCAACTCAACTGCGCTCATGTCTGTTCGCCGCCCACGTGTGTGGTTTTCGGGCCTCGCCGCTCTCGCCCTAGCCACATCGCTGACTGGGTGCGGAGCGCTTACCGATGCTGGACAGAACGACCAAGCGGGCTCCTCGTCGAACTCGCATAATGCAGGCGACAACGGGCAAACGAAGGGGAGCGGCGGGCGCGGCGTTCCCGACCGGAAAAAGCAGCCCGCGGGCAATCCCGATGATGTGAAGTCATGGCTTCTTACCGAGGAGCATTTGCCGGTGGACGGCATGAAGCCCAGGGAGGTAGAAGTCGACAAGGAGGAGGGCGACTTCGAGCTGAGCTTCTCACTCGAGCACCCGAATATTTCAGCAGAATGCACAGACGCAGTCACCACGCTCGACAATACATCGTTTACGTCCGAGGCTGTTGCGACCAGTGTGCTTCGAGGGCAGCCCGCTCCGGGCTCCGTCAATGCGGAGTCGATGATTAAGATTGTCGCGCTGACGACCCCCGACGACATGAACGTCATGGACTTCTACAACGATGTTGTGCAAAAGTGCGGAAATATCCAGGGCGCGCCCCCGGTCACCGTTGAAAAACCTTTTGGTGGTGAAGGGGTGCACGTCAAGCTTCCCGACGAAGAGTTCTTCCTCGCTGGAAAGTCCAGCGGCAAGCGCCATATCTTTGTCGTCATGTCCGATGTCGGTGATGACGAGGCCAAGGCCGTGATCGATGCCCAGATCGACCTTTTTGAACGCTCCGTAGGTAACGCAACGTAATGGCGAGGTGCTCCCCATGACTCAGACGATCTTTCCCACTGCTCTCTTGCGCCCGCGCGCGTGGGTTTCAGCCCTCGCCGCACTTGCCCTTGTCGGCGCTCTGGGCGGGTGTGGCGCGCTCAGTGCGAGGGAACAGGAAAAGTCCGACGCCTCCTCCACTTCCGCTGACTCTTCGGCGGGCGCAGAAAACTCCGGATCCTCAAGCAAGGGCGGAACGGGCAAAACCTCAGCCGGTGGAGTTGGTGAGCAAGAGGCGGGCGACGTGAACGACCCGGCGACGTGGATTCTGAAGCCCGAGAATACCCTCATCGATGGCGTCGAGGATTACGACCTCAAGACCTCGATTGAGGACTCAAGCGATCGAGACTTCACACTGCAATTTACACTCGGCGCCGAAGCCGCACAGATTCCCGAGTGCGCCGAGGTTTCGCAGAAGATCGAGAGCTTTCACGGCACTATCGCTCAAGGTGCGATTGCGACGTATAAAGGTGATATCGCACCTGTGACACCCGGCGAGGACGTGAGCATCAATGCTGCGACGGTCATCCTTGACGAGGAAACTGACGTGATGACGCTCTATAGCCAGGCGGCGAAGGCATGTGGCGATATCGGCGGGAAATTCGACGTGAGCGTCGAGCAGGTCGACGACCTTGACGTTGTTCACATCATGGCTGATGGAAAGCACTTCTATATTGGTGGGCGCTCCGCCGGCAAGGCGCAACTTTTCCTTTATGTTCAGGGCGTCGAAGAATCCCAAGCGGTCGCCTTCATCAAAGCTCAAGTAGACCTTTTCGATCGATCAGTGGACTCTGCCGGGTAGACATTTGTAGCGCCGAGGCCGGGTGTGCGCTTGGAAAGGACGTAGGTGTCGTGAAGTGCTTTGTCGTGAACGAACCTGGTCTTCTCACGGTTCGGAGGTTTTCCGTAGCGCTTGCCGTACTCGCCCTGACGCTGTCTGCATCAGGCTGTGGAGCACTGAAGAGCGTGGGCGCGGGTGGACAACCCGCACCCACGAGCGCTGTGCCGAGCGAGCAGCCGTCGGACCAAGATTCCCCCGAAGAGCCGGTGGGCGAGCCCGCAAAGTGGCTTCTCACGCCAGAGGACTCGGGCGAGTTGCTGATCCTTAGCGAGGTCGACATCACAACGGAGCGACCAGCCAATAAGCAGATATCTTTCCCTATTGAAATCCCCGACCCAAGCTACCTTGAGGCGGACTACAGAAAAGAATGCAAAGCGGCAGTGGAAGCGATGCAGACACCGCAATCCGGCGTGCACACAGTCGTGACGGCTGAATACACGGAAGACCCCGACTGGCAGGGGAGTGTGGGTGAACCCCCGAAGGCTCGGGTCATCGCGTTCCAGACCGACGAGGACGTCAATATCATGGAGGTCTTTCGTCTCCCGTGGGGAACGTGCCCCGACGAGCGAGGGGAGAAGCCGAGCTTCTACGAATACATCACCCCGGGCGGCGAAGATATGGACACGTTTGTGTACATGCACTTTTCCGACGGTGAAGGCATGTATTCGACCTCCTACTTCGGCGTAGTGTCCCGAGGAAAGAACCACATTTTCATCCAGGTGGACAACATCGACGCTCCGACCAGTGCCCCGTTCATCAAAGCGCAGATCGAAAAATTCAAGCGTGAAGCGGCGTGAGGAACCCCGCACGTGCATCCAGGCGCGACCTTCCCACCGAGGCGACGTGCGCGGCTGTCGAGTCGATACGACCGGCCCACGCGGGACGGCTCGACTGCTGACGTGACCACAGTCTCGCCAGTTTTTTCGTGCGAGGTCTTGAGGGCGGAGCCACTCTCGCATACTCTTGAAACTTAGCGCCCGTGTTTCGTGCGCCCTTTTTCAACTCATTCGACTCATATAGCGGGGTTGGTCGTGAATGAGGGGCCGAAGCACATCGAGTCTATCGAAGCGTGTACGAGTCCTCATCCCGTGGAAGGATAACCCTTGGCTGCCTCGAGCACCGATTCTCACACCACTGCACTGCGCACCGCCTCGCCCCGCGTCACCTTCGCGAAGCTTGGCGATCCCATCGAAGTTCCCGATCTTCTTTCGCTCCAGACGAGCTCGTTTGACTGGCTGCTCGGTAACGAGCGCTGGCAGGAGCGCGCGGCCGAAGCAGAAGCGGCCGGACGCGAAGACGTCCCGCAGACCTCTGGCCTCGCCGACATTTTCGAAGAGATCTCGCCCATTGAGGATCTCGCCGGAAATATGTCGCTCTCCTTCAGGAACCACTCCTTCGAAGAGCCGAACTACTCGGTCGAGGAGTGCAAGGAAAAGGACCTCACCTACGCCGCCCCGCTGTACGTGACGGCGGAGTTCATGAACAACGAGACCGGTGAGATCAAGACCCAGACCGTGTTCATGGGCGATTTCCCGCTCATGACCGACAAGGGCACGTTCATCATCAACGGCACCGAGCGCGTCGTTGTTTCGCAGCTCGTGCGCTCGCCCGGCGTGTACTTCGAAGAGAGCATCGACAAGACGAGCGACAAGCACGTCTTTAGCGCGAAGGTCATCCCCTCGCGCGGTGCATGGCTCGAATTCGAGGTCGACAAGCGCGACCAGGTTGGTGTGCGCATCGACCGTAAGCGCAAGCAGTCCGTGACGACCCTCCTCCAGGCGCTCGGCATGTCCAAGAGCGACATCCTCGAGGAGTTCGGCGAGTTCGAATCGATGCGCGCCACGCTCGAAAAGGACAAGGTTGAGTCTCAGGACGAGGCCCTCATGGACATCTACCGCAAGCAGCGCCCGGGCGAACCGCCCAGTCGCGATGCTGGCGAGACGATGCTCAACAACCTCTACTTCAATGACAAGCGCTACGACCTCGCGAAAGTCGGCCGCTACAAGATCAACAAGAAGCTTGGTCTCGAAGGCCCGCTCAGTGAGAGCGTGCTCAACCTCGAGGATGTCATCGCGACGATCAAGTACATCGTTGCTCTCCACGCTGGCATGGACAGCATGGAGAACAGCTTCGGCACCGAGATCCGCGTGGAAACGGACGACATCGACCACTTCGGCAACCGTCGTATTCGCGCCGTAGGCGAGCTCATCCAGAACCAGGTTCGCACGGGCCTGTCCCGCATGGAGCGCGTCGTTCGCGAGCGCATGACGACCCAGGACGTCGAAGCGATCACGCCGCTCACGCTCATCAACATCCGTCCCGTGACCGCGGCGATCAAAGAGTTCTTCGGAACCTCGCAGCTCTCGCAGTTCATGGACCAGAACAACCCGCTTTCGGGCCTCACCCACAAGCGCCGCCTCTCGGCGCTCGGCCCGGGCGGCCTGTCGCGCGACCGTGCCGGCATGGAAGTTCGAGACGTGCACCCCTCGCACTACGGCCGCATGTGCCCGATCGAGACGCCGGAAGGCCCGAACATCGGTCTTATCGGTTCGCTCGCAACCTTCGCGCGCATCAATCCGTTCGGTTTCGTCGAGACCCCGTACCGCAAGGTTGTTGACGGTGTCGTGACCGACGAAATCGTCTACCTGACGGCTGACGACGAGGATCGCCACATCATCGCTCAGGCAAACGCCAAGATCGATGAGAACGGAAAGTTCCTCGAAGACCAGGTGCTCTCGCGTATGCCCGGTGGCGAGCCCGAGCTGATCGACCCGAGCGACGTCACCTACATGGACGTTTCGGCTCGACAGATGGTGTCGGTCGCAACCGCGATGATTCCGTTCCTCGAGCACGACGACGCGAACCGTGCTCTCATGGGCTCGAACATGCAGCGCCAGGCCGTCCCGCTCCTGCGCACCGAGATGCCTCTCGTGGGTACGGGTATGGAGCGTCGTGCAGCTGTTGACGCCGGCGATGTGATTGTTGCGGAGAAGGCCGGTGTGATCACCGAGCTTTCCGCCGACCTCATCACCGTTGCGGCGGATGACGGCACGAACCAGACCTACCGCATTGACAAGTTCCAGCGTTCGAACGCCGGTAACTGCTACAACCACCGCGTTCTCTTCGACGAAGGTGACCGCGTTGAGGCCGGCTCGGTCCTCGCCGATGGCCCCTCGACCGAAGACGGCGAGCTTTCGCTCGGCAAGAACCTCCTCGTGGCGTTCATGTCGTGGCACGGCCACAACTACGAGGACGGCATCATCCTGTCCTCGCGCCTCGTCCAGGACGACGTGCTCACGTCGATCCACATCGAGGAGCACGAAGTCGATGCCCGTGATACCAAGCTCGGTAAGGAAGAGATCACGCGCGACATCCCGAACGTTGGCGAAGACGTTCTCGCCGACCTCGACGAGCGCGGCATCATCCGTATCGGCGCCGAGGTTGTCCCCGGTGACATCCTCGTCGGCAAGGTCACCCCGAAGGGTGAAACTGAGCTGACACCCGAGGAGCGCCTCCTGCGCGCGATCTTCGGTGAGAAGGCCCGCGAGGTGCGCGACACGTCGCTTCGCGTTCCCCACGGTGAATCCGGCACCGTGATCGGCGTGCGCGTGTTCGATTCGGAAGAAGATTCGGACATCCTCCCGACCGGCGTCAACGAGATGGTGCGCGTGTACATCGCGCAGAAGCGCAAGATCACCGACGGTGACAAGCTCGCTGGCCGCCACGGCAACAAGGGCGTCATCGCGAAGATCCTGCCCGTCGAGGACATGCCGTTCCTCGAAGACGGCACCCCGGTGGACATCATCCTCAACCCGATGGGTGTGCCCGGTCGTATGAACATCGGCCAGGTGATGGAAACTCATCTCGGGTGGGTTGCGAAGTCCGGTTGGGACATCGACGAATCCAACCCCGCCGCTAAGGATCTCCCGAAGGACGCCCTGCACGGTGAGCCCGGCACCCCGGTTGCCGTGCCCGTGTTCGACGGCCTGAGCGACACTGAGCTCGGCGCTCTCGTCGAGAACTACAGGCCGAACCGCGACGGCGAGCGCATGATCCGCCCGAACGGTAAGGCACGCCTGCTCGACGGCCGCACCGGCGAGCCGTTCCCGCACGAGATTTCGGTCGGCTACATGTACATCCTCAAGCTGCACCACCTCGTCGACGACAAGCTGCACGCTCGCTCGACCGGCCCGTACTCGATGATCACCCAGCAGCCGCTCGGTGGTAAGGCCCAGTTCGGCGGTCAGCGCTTCGGCGAGATGGAGGTGTGGGCACTCGAGGCCTACGGCGCCGCCTACGCCCTTCAGGAGCTCCTCACGATCAAGTCGGACGACATCACGGGCCGCGTGAAGGTCTACGAGGCGATCGTCAAGGGCGACAACATTCCCGAGCCGGGCATTCCCGAGTCGTTCCGCGTGCTCCTCAAGGAAATGCAGTCCCTGTGCCTGAACGTCGAAGTCCTCGGCGCCGACGGCCAGAACCTCGAGGTGCGCGACCGCGACGAAGACATCTTCCGCAGCGCGGAGGAACTCGGGATCAACCTGTCGAGCCGCCCGAACGAGGGCGCGATCAATATCGAAGAGGTCTGATCGATCGTCGGGGGAGGGTCCGACGATTGCCCAGCGACCGTCGGACCTTCATCCCCCGAAGATCTCAGCCCCAACCATTCAGACCTTGACGACTTTTTAGACGAGAGAAGGACACACGTGCTCGACGTCAACCACTTTGACGAGCTCAAGATCGGCCTCGCGACGGCCGACGACATCCGTTCCTGGTCATACGGCGAAGTTAAAAAGCCCGAAACCATCAATTACCGCACCCTCAAGCCCGAGATGGACGGCCTCTTCTGTGAGCGCATCTTCGGCCCGACCCGCGACTGGGAGTGCTACTGCGGCAAGTACAAGCGCGTGCGATTCAAGGGAATCGTGTGTGAGCGCTGTGGCGTAGAGGTCACCAAGTCTTCCGTGCGCCGTGAGCGCATGGCCCACATCGAGCTTGCGGCTCCCGTGACGCACATCTGGTATTTCAAGGGCGTGCCGAGCCGCCTCGGCTACCTGCTCGACCTCGCGCCGAAGGATCTCGAGAAGGTCATCTACTTCGCGGCCTACATGATCACGAAGGTCGATGACGAGGCCCGTCACACCGACATGCCCGAGCTTCAGAGCCGCCACGACCTCGAGATCCGTGAACTCGAAAATGAGCGCGATGCCGCGATCAACGATCGCGCGGTAGCTGCCGAGAAGGACCTCGCTCAGCTCGAGGAAGAAGGCGCGAAGGCCGACGCGAAGCGTAAGGTTCGCGATTCCGCGGAGCGCGAGCAGGCACAGATCCGCAAGAAGTATGACGCTGAGATCACGCGCGTGCAGAACGTGTGGGAGCGCTTCAAGAACCTCGAGGTTGCCGACCTCGAGGGCGACGAACAGCTCTACCGCGCGATGAAGCTCCGCTACGGCCACTACTTCGAAGGTGGCATGGGTGCCGAGGCCGTGCAGCAGCGCCTGCTCGACTTCGACCTCGACTCCGAGGCTGAGAAGCTCCGCGAGGTCATCGCGAACGGCAAGGGGCAGAAGAAGGCTCGCGCCCTCAAGCGCCTCAAGGTCGTTTCGGCGTTCCAGCAGACGACCAACTCGCCCGCCGGCATGGTGCTTGACTGCATCCCCGTGATCCCGCCGGATCTTCGCCCCATGGTGCAGCTCGACGGTGGCCGCTTCGCGACCTCCGACCTCAACGACCTGTACCGACGTGTCATCAACCGCAACAACCGTCTCAAGCGCCTCATCGACCTCGGTGCGCCCGAGATCATCGTGAACAACGAAAAGCGCATGCTTCAGGAGTCGGTTGATTCGCTGTTCGACAACGGCCGCCGCGGCCGCCCCGTCACGGGACCCGGCAACCGCCCGCTCAAGTCGCTCTCCGACATGCTCAAGGGCAAGCAGGGTCGTTTCCGTGCGAACCTGCTCGGTAAGCGCGTGGACTACTCGGGCCGCTCGGTTATCGTGAACGGCCCGGAGCTGCACCTTCACCAGTGTGGTCTCCCGAAGGGCATGGCTCTCGAGCTGTTCAAGCCGTTCGTCATGAAGCGCCTCGTGGATCTCTCCCTCGCGCAGAACGTCAAGGCCGCCAAGCGCATGGTCGAGCGTTCGCGCCCCGAGGTGTGGGACGTTCTCGAAGAGGTCATCACCGAGCACCCCGTGCTGCTCAACCGTGCACCCACGCTTCACCGCCTCGGTATTCAGGCGTTCGAGCCGAAGCTCGTCGAGGGCAAGGCCATCCACCTGCACCCGCTCGTGTGTGGCGCCTTCAACGCTGACTTCGACGGTGACCAGATGGCCGTGCACCTCCCGCTTTCGCCCGAGGCGCAGGCAGAGGCGCGCATCCTCATGCTCTCCTCGAACAACATCCTCAAGCCGTCGGACGGCCGCCCCGTGACGATGCCCGCACAGGACATGGTCATCGGCCTCTACCACCTGACGACCCCGAAGCCCGAGGCACTCGGCCATGGCCGCTCGTTCTCGTCGATCGCCGAGGCGATCATGGCTTTCGATAACAACGAGATCGACCTGAACGCACCGATCAAGGTGCGCTTCACCGATGTCGTGCCGCCGTCGGACTGGAAGGCTCCCGAGGGCTGGAGCGAGGGTGACCCGATCACCCTCGAGACCACGCTCGGCACCTACTACTTCAACGAGACCCTCCCCGAGGACTTCCCCTACGTTGAAGGCCAGGTTGGCAAGAAGCGCCTCGGTGGCGTCGTGAACGCGCTCGCCGAACGCTACGACAAGGGCCAGGTGTCGGCCTCGCTCGACGCGCTCAAGTCCTACGGCTTCTCGTGGTCGACCTACTCGGGCGTGACCTTCGCGTTCAGTGACGTTGTGGCGCCGCCGAACAAGCCGGAGATCATCGCGAAGTACGAAGCGAAGGCCGCGCAGGTCGAGGAGAACCGCGACCTTGGTCTCGTCTCCGAAGCTGAGCGCAGCAGCGAGCTCATCGACATCTGGACCGAGGCGACCAACGAGGTTGCCGAGGCGATGAAGGCGAACTTCCCGGTGGACAACACGATTTACCGCATGGTGCACTCCGGTGCCCGTGGTAACTGGATGCAGATCCGCCAGATCGCCGGTATGCGTGGCCTCGTAAACAACCCGAAGGGCGAGATTATTCCCCGCCCGATCCTCTCGAACTACCGCGAGGGTCTCTCTGTGCTCGAGTACTTCATCGCCTCGCACGGTTCGCGTAAGGGCCTTGCCGATACCGCACTCAAGACCGCGCAGTCGGGTTACCTGACGCGTCGTCTCGTGGACGTCTCCCAGGACGTCATTGTGCGTGAGGGCGATTGTGGAACCTCGAAGGGCTTCACGATGGCCATCGGTCAGGACCTCGACGGTGTCATCGTGCCCGCCGACAACGTTGAGATCACGGCGTACGGCCGTACGCTCGCGCAGGACGTGGCAGGCGAAGACGGCACGGTTCTCGCATCCGCCGGTGACGACGTCGGCGATGTGCTCATTGAGAAGCTCCTCGCAGCGGGTGTCACCGAGGTGAAGGTCCGCTCCGTTCTCACGTGTGACTCCGCCGTGGGCACGTGTGCGCAGTGCTACGGACGCTCCCTCGCGACCGGCCAGCTCGTGGACATCGGCGAGGCCGTTGGCATCGTCGCCGCCCAGTCGATTGGTGAGCCCGGTACCCAGCTCACGATGCGTACCTTCCACTCCGGTGGTGTGGCGTCGGCTGAGGGCGACATCACGCACGGTCTCCCGCGTGTGCAGGAGCTCTTCGAGGCACGTACCCCGGCGGGCTTCGCCCCGATCACCGAGGTTGCGGGCCGCGTGAGCGTCGACGACTCCGAAAAGCAGCGCAAGCTCACCGTGACGCCGGATGACGGCAGCGAACCCGTGACCTACACGCTTTCGCGTCGCGTGACCCCGCTCGTCTTCGACGGCGACCACGTCGAGGTCGGCCAGCAGCTCTCCCCGGGCTCGGTTGACCCGAAGCAGGTGCTTCGCATCCTCGGCCCGCGCGCCGTGCAGAAGCACCTCGTGGACGAAGTCCAGAAGGTGTACGTCAGCCAGGGTGTGGACATTCACGCCAAGCACATCGAGGTCATCGTTCGCCAGATGCTGCGCCGCGTGACGATCGTGGCCTCCGGCGACACGAAGCTTCTGCCCGGCGACCTCGTCGAGAACGCCGCGTTCATCGAAGCCAACCGCGCTGCCCTCGCCGAAGGTGGGGAGCCCGCGCAGGGCCGCCCCGAGCTCATGGGTATCACGAAGGCGTCGCTTGCGACCGAGTCGTGGCTTTCGGCCGCCTCGTTCCAGGAGACGACTCGCGTTCTCACCGAGGCTGCACTCAGCTCCAAGAGCGACAAGCTCATGGGCCTCAAGGAGAACGTCATCATCGGTAAGCTCATCCCCGCGGGCACGGGCCTTCCCCGCTTCCGCAACTTTGAGGTGGAGCCGACCGACGAGGCGAAGGCGCAGATGTACACGGTTCCCGGATACGACGACTTCGGTCTCACCGACTTCAGTGGTGCCGGCTCGAGCCTGAACCTCGACGACTTTAGCTACTCGGATCCGTTCAATACGGACTTCCGCTGATCTTCGCGCCTTCGGGCGTCACCGGAGGGCCGGTCCTTCCCCAAGCGGGGGAGGGCCGGCCCTCTCTTTTCTCTGTTGCCGCGCCGATCGCAGCGCTGCCTGCGCATGTGTGAGACAAACCGCGGCGAGCGTCAAGCGTTGGCAAAATAGCGGTTTGTCTTGTTTTAAGGCTTGGTGTTGCGGGTACCGTCCCGCTTTCGTGCGCGACAAGATGGAGACATCCGAAATCCGCACTCGCGCCCACCGTGCGCGACGCTTCCCGTGCACTCGTCAATGCGAAGGACACTCGTGAAGAAGAAGACTCCGATTATCGCCGCAGCCGCACTCGCGACCGTATTCGCGGGCGGTGGCGGTGGCGCAGCCTACGCGATGTCGAACGAAGTCACCGTGAACGCCTACGGCCGCGTGGCAACGTTCCGCACGTTCGACACGCAGGTGGCCGACATCCTCGAAGCGCACGGCGTGGATGTCTCCCACACCGATCTCGTGAAGCCGGCTCTCGGCGAGACCGTCGACTCGGGTGACAAGATCGTTGTGAAAGAACGCGACGAGGTCAAGCTCAGTGTCGACGGCGCAGAGCAGTCGGTCCTCGTCGAGGGCGACACCGTTGCAGATGCCCTCGCGCAGGCCGGAATCGACGCCGAAGGGGCCGCGATTTCCCCGAAGCCCGACACCAAACTTGAGGATGTCGACGGTCCTGTGACCGTGACGACCCCCAAGGACATCACCGTTACCGGCATGAACGGCTCTTGGGTTGCGAAGGGCACGACCGTTCGAACCGTTCAGGACCTCCTCGATAAGTACTTCGCCGACTCGGTTGACGCCGACGACGACGTCACGCCCTCGCGTGACACCGTGCTCAAGAATGGCGACACGATTCACCTCGTGCGCCTCAGCTCCGAGGAAAAGACCGAGAAGGTCGCGATCGACTACAAGACCGAGACTCGCAAAGATGACGCGATCTACGAAGGCGAAACTCGCGTGGTCACGAAGGGTGAGAAGGGCGAAAAAACTATCGTCAAGAAGGTTTCGACGACCGACGGGAAAGTGACGGGCGAGGAAGTCGTGAAGGAAGAGGTCACGAAGGAACCCGTCACCGAGGTCGTCGCCAAGGGCACCAAGAAGCGCCCCGCTGAGGAACCGAAGAACGCGGAACCGAAGAGCGAGAACGTGAGCAAAGATAGTGGCGACGCCCCGAAGCAGAGCCGCAAAAAGCGCAGCGAATCCGCGCCTCAAGGCGGCAAGGCTGTGAGCGGCGTTCGTTCGTGCGGTGCCTCGTTCTACGGCAACGGCGACGGCACGGACGGCGGCCCCACGGCAAGCGGCGAGCGTTTCAACACGCATGCGTACACCGCGGCCCACAAGAGCCTGCCTTTCGGCACCCGCGTGCGCGTGACCAACAAGGCCAACGGCCGCAGCGTGGTCGTGCGCATCAACGACCGTGGTCCATACGTGGGCGGTCGCTGCCTCGACCTTTCCTACGCGGCGATGAAGAGCATCGGCGGCGTGAGCTCCGGCGTGGCGCGCGTCGACTGGCAGATCGTCGAGTAAGCCACCATGACAAAAAGCGGGCCGACGGTACTCAGCTACCGTCGGCCCGTTTCCTTTGCTGTTGCCTGCGCGACACTTCCAGGTTCCCGTGCATGTGATGTACGACGAACTGGCCCCAGTCCTTTGACCGGAATAAAAGGCGCAACGTAGACTGATGAACTGTGCCTGGGTGCCCTATGCCCTCTCGCGGCCTCGCCTCGTGCGAGTGTAATGAGCGGGGGTACGGTACCGCAGTCACCGGGCCTCATGAGGGGTCCGTGCGGGTCGAGATTGACACCCCTCGCGGCGTCATCTCGGGTCGCGGCCCACTCCACACCCGTGGACCCGGTGCTTCGGCGCCTGTGGGCAAAGAAGGTGATCTGGCCGTGTGAAGAGCGCGGCTAGCGACAGAAAGAGAAAAAGTGCCTACTATTCAGCAGTTGGTGCGCAAGGGTCGCCAGGATAAGCCTGTCGCCTCGAGCACGCCCGCGCTCAAGGGTTCGCCCCAGCGCCGCGGCGTGTGCACCCGTGTGTACACCACCACCCCCAAGAAACCGAACTCGGCGCTCCGAAAGATTGCACGTGTTCGTCTCTCCTCCGGTGTCGAAGTTACGGCCTACATCCCCGGTGAAGGCCACAACCTCCAGGAGCACTCGATCGTCCTCGTTCGCGGCGGCCGTGTGAAGGATCTCCCGGGCGTCCGCTACAAGGTCGTTCGTGGTTCGCTCGATACCCAGGCCGTGAAGGGTCGCCAGCAGGCACGCTCGCGGTACGGCGCGAAGAAGGAGAAGAAGTAATGCCACGTAAAGGTGCAGCTCCCAAGCGTCAGCTCGTGGTCGACCCGGTCTACGGCTCGCCCATCGTCACTCAGCTCATCAACAAGGTTCTCCTCGACGGCAAGAAGACCGTCGCCGAGCGCATCGTTTACGGCGCTCTCGAAGGCTGCCGTGAGAAGAACGGTCAGGACCCGGTTGCGACCCTCAAGAAGGCTCTGGACAACATCCGTCCGTCCCTCGAGGTTCGTTCCCGTCGCGTCGGCGGTGCCACCTACCAGGTGCCCGTCGAGGTGCGTGCCGGCCGCTCGACGACCCTCGCGCTGCGCTGGCTCGTTGGCTACTCGCGTGCTCGCCGTGAGCACACGATGACCGAGCGCCTGATGAACGAGATCCTCGACGCTTCGAACGGCCTCGGTGCCGCTGTGAAGCGCCGCGAAGACACCCACAAGATGGCGGAGTCCAACAAGGCCTTCGCTCACTACCGCTGGTAATCGCCGGCGGTACTCGAACCGAAGCGCAGAAAGGCATAGCCCGTGGCACTTGCAGTGCTTAAGGACCTCAGCAAGGTCCGCAACATCGGCATCATGGCACACATCGATGCTGGTAAGACCACCACCACCGAGCGCATCCTGTACTACACCGGCGTCAACTACAAGCTTGGCGAAACCCACGATGGTGCCGGCACCATGGACTGGATGGAGCAGGAAAAAGAACGCGGCATCACCATTACGTCCGCGGCAACGACCTGCTACTGGCACGACAACCAGATCAACATCATCGACACGCCCGGCCACGTCGACTTCACCGTTGAGGTGGAGCGCTCGCTGCGCGTTCTCGATGGCGCTGTTGCCGTGTTCGACGGCAAGGAAGGTGTCGAGCCGCAGTCGGAGACCGTGTGGCGCCAGGCCGACAAGTACAACGTGCCGCGCATTTGCTTCGTCAACAAGATGGACAAGATGGGTGCGGACTTCTTCTTCACCGTCGGCACCATCGTTGACCGACTCAAGGCGAAGCCGCTCGTCATGCAGGTGCCGATCGGCGCTGAAGCGGACTTCCGCGGCGTGATCGACCTCCTCGAGATGAAGGCCTACGAGTGGCCCGAAGAGTTCGAAGAGGACGCCCCTGAATTCAACAAGAAGAAGGGCGATGCCGCTCTCGGTCAGTACCAGAAGGAGATCCCGATCCCCGCGGATCTCCAGGCCAAGGCTGAGGAATACCGCGAGAAGCTCGTCGAGGACGTCGCCGAGGCAAGCGAAGAGCTCATGGAGAAGTACCTCGAAGAGGGCGAACTCTCGGTTGAGGACCTCAAGAAGGGTATTCGCGAACTCACGATTTCCTCGCAGGCCTACCCGGTGTTCTGTGGCTCGGCGTTCAAGAACAAGGGCGTGCAGCCCATGCTCAACGCCGTCGTTGACTTCCTTCCCTCGCCGCTCGACGTCCCGCCGATGGTGGGCCACGACGTCAACGATGAGGAGAAGGAGCTCACTCGTAAGCCTTCGGCTGACGAGCCTTTCTCGGCGCTCGCGTTCAAGGTTGCCGCGCACCCGTTCTTCGGCTCGCTCACCTACGTGCGCGTGTACTCGGGCCACGTTGAGACCGGTACTCAGGTGCTCAACGTCACCACGGGCAAGAAGGAGCGCGTCGGTAAGCTCTTCCAGATGCACTCGAACCAGGAGAACCCTGTCGACGAGGCATTCGCGGGCCACATCTACGCGTTCATCGGTCTGAAGGACACGACCACCGGCGACACGCTGTGCGACGCGCAGCACCCGATCGCTCTTGAGTCGATGACCTTCCCGGAGCCCGTGATCTCGATGGCCATCGAGCCGAAGACCAAGGGCGACCAGGAGAAGCTCGGTATCGCGATTCAGCGTCTCGCCAAGGAAGACCCGACCTTCCAGGTCGAGCTTGACGAGGAAACCGGCCAGACGGTCATCAAGGGCATGGGCGAGCTTCAGCTCGACGTGCTCGTGGATCGTATGCGCCGCGAGTTCAAGGTCGAAGCGAACGTGGGCTCGCCGCAGGTGGCCTACCGCGAGTCGATCAAGAGGACCGTTGAGAAGTTCGATTACACGCACAAGAAGCAGACCGGTGGTTCCGGTCAGTTCGGTAAGGTTCAGATCACCTTCGAGCCTCTTACCGACGCTGAAGAAGGCGTGTTCTACGAGTTCGAAAATCTCGTCACCGGTGGCCGAATCCCGCGTGAATACATCCCGAGCGTTGACGCGGGTATTCAGGATGCGCTCCAGTCCGGCGTTCTCGCCGGCTACCCGGTGGTGAATGTCAAGGCATCGCTTATCGACGGTGCTTACCACGACGTGGACTCCTCGGAAATGGCGTTCAAGATTGCCGGTTCGATGGCGACGCGCGAGGCCCTCAAGAAGGCCCAGCCGATTCTCCTCGAGCCGATCATGAGCGTCGAGGTTCGTACTCCCGAGGAGTACATGGGAGATGTCATCGGCGACCTGAACAAGCGACGTGGTCAGGTTTCGTCGATGGAGGACGCGAGCGGGGTCAAGATTATCCGTGCTCTCGTCCCGCTGTCCGAAATGTTCGGCTACATTGGCGACCTGCGTTCCTTCACGCAGGGCCGCGCGATGTACACGATGCAGTTCGACAGCTACGCGGAGGTCCCGAGGAACATCTCGGAAGAGATCATCGCGAAGACGCGGGGCGAGTAAGCCTTACGAGGATTTGCGGGTAGAGTAGATCTGTTCGCTGATTCTCGGACCGCTTGGGTCGCCCCCTTCCGGGGGGCGCCCCACCCGTTCAATAGAAGTACACCCAACCAAAGTCCTAGGAGGACACACTATGGCTAAGGCCAAGTTCGAGCGTACTAAGCCGCACGTCAACATCGGCACCATCGGTCACGTTGACCACGGCAAGACCACGCTTACCGCTGCCATCTCGAAGGTTCTGTACGACCAGTACCCTGACCTCAACGAGCAGCGCAACTTCGATACGATCGACAATGCCCCTGAGGAAAAGCAGCGCGGCATCACGATCAACATCTCCCACATTGAGTACCAGACCGACAAGCGCCACTACGCTCACGTCGACGCTCCGGGCCACGCCGACTACATCAAGAACATGATTACCGGCGCTGCGCAGATGGACGGCGCAATCCTCGTGGTTGCCGCCACCGACGGCCCGATGGCTCAGACCCGCGAGCACGTTCTTCTTGCTCGCCAGGTTGGCGTTCCCTACCTTCTCGTTGCACTCAACAAGTGCGACATGGTCGACGATGAGGAAATCCTCGAGCTCGTCGAGATGGAGGTCCGTGAGCTCCTCGCTTCGCAGGAGTTCGACGAGGACGCTCCCGTCGTTCGCGTTTCGGCGTTCAAGGCGCTCGAAGGCGACGAGAAGTGGGTCAAGTCGGTTCAGGACCTCATGGCTGCCGTCGACGAGTCGATCCCGGATCCGGTTCGCGACATGGACAAGCCGTTCCTCATGCCGATCGAGGACGTCTTCACCATCACCGGCCGTGGCACCGTTGTGACCGGTAAAGTCGAGCGTGGCAAGCTTGCCATCAACTCGGAAATCGAGATCGTGGGTATCCGCGAGGCTCAGAAGACCACCGTTACCGGTATCGAGATGTTCCACAAGCAGATGGACGAGGCTTGGGCAGGCGAGAACTGTGGCCTCCTCCTCCGTGGCACCAAGCGTGAAGACGTTGAGCGTGGCCAGGTTGTTGTGAAGCCGGGCTCGATCACCCCGCACACCGACTTCGAGGCTCAGGTCTACATCCTCTCGAAGGACGAGGGTGGCCGCCACAACCCGTTCTACTCGAACTACCGCCCGCAGTTCTACTTCCGTACCACGGACGTGACCGGCGTTATCACCCTCCCCGAGGGCACCGAGATGGTCATGCCTGGCGACTCGACCGAGATGACCGTTGAGCTCATCCAGCCGATCGCTATGGAAGAGGGCCTCGGCTTCGCTATCCGTGAGGGTGGCCGCACCGTTGGCTCGGGCCGCGTTACCAAGATCATCAAGTGATCTAGCGCTGCATAGCCTGCAGAGTTAAGAGAAGAGGCGCTCCGGATTCGTCCGGGGCGCCTCTCTTTGCGTTGCGGGGAGGGGGAGAAGGGTTGGGGCGCCCGAGGTCCACGGGGTGCTACGGCTGCTCGGGGCGGGGTGGAGTCCCTTTCGTGCTCGGGGCGGGCTGGAATCCCTTCCGCGGATCTGTACCCAACGTTTGTGGCGGAATTGGGCGTGATACCGCCGCAAACGTTGGGGTTAGTTTGCTGGTTCAGAAGAAGGTGGGGTCGGGGTGCCGGGTGGTCGGGGTGCTCGGTGCTCTGCCGAGGTCAGTTCCGTCTAACCGCGCGGGTGCGGCTCGTCATCGCCGTGGGTGCCGCGCGCGGAATCAGGGTCCGACGGCAACCCGAATGTTGGTCGCTTCGGAGCTTCGGCATCGTCGCTCTTCAGCGAAGTGGAATCGCCGAAGCTGTGAGCATCGTCGCGGGTGGCCCCTGACGCCATCGAACCTTGTGCCGGTTCCATCGGATCCCGGCTCTCAGGTGCGCTTTGCCCGTACTGGGGTCGATTGGAGCGGGCAGACGACGGACCGTCCGCGCCGTAGCTGGGCGAACCAAGAGGTTGCGTGCCAGGCGATTGAGTGCCAGGCGACTGTGTGCCGGGCCCTGTCGGTCGATTCTTTGCGGAGTCACCATAGCCGCTGCCCCCAAAGGCGCCGTCGCCGAGGCGGATGCCTGCGCCGGTGAGGATGCGGCGCGCGTCCATGACGTTGCGGTGCTCGACGAGGAGCTCGTAGTGCATGGGGACCGTTGCGGTCATGGACGTGAAGTCGCGTTGACCACCGCTCATGGCGTGCCCAATTACCGCCCAGACCGTGAAGAACACGGCGCCGAGGAGAACGGAGCTGAGGATCGTCGAAAGCCAGTTCGAGGAAAGCATGCTGAACAGCAGGCCCACGAAAAGTCCCATCCACATGCCGCTGAGCGCGCCTCCAAGGATGACTCGGCCCCAGGTCTTGCGTCCGGTCACGCGCTCGATGAGGCGCAGGTCGGTTCCCACAATGAGGGTGTTCTGTACTGGAAAACCGGCGTCGGCGAGGATGTCGACCATGCGCTGAACGTCGGCATACTCCTTATATGTGCCGAGCGATTGCGGAAATTCGAGTGAAAATGCCTGCGATTGGAGCGGGCTGTGCGGCTGTTGGCTCATGGGCCCACTCTAGGATGCTCACCTGCGCGTCTGTTCGAAACAGTGAGGCGCCCGGCGCTGGAGGCTGTGGCATGGCGCTGGAGCCTGCGCGAAGGTGAGAGCTTGGCAGCGCGCGGGGGTGCGAGTTTGCGGCAGAGTGCGAGGGCGCGAGAGTGCGCGGCGGGAGAGTCCGACGGTGTGAGCTTGCGGCAGGGTGTGAGGACGCGAGGGTGAGAGCCTGCGGCAGAGCGCGAGAGCGCGCGGTGGGGGAGTCCGACGGTCGATGTCCGACGGTGAATGCTTGTGAGGCGTTCCACGCCACGACCCCTGGTGCGCGTTTGCGATACGTGGCAAACTAGATGAGTTGCTTGCGCGAGCGGCCATGCCCGGTTCCGTTCCCCGTCTCTGGGAATGACCACCGGATGACGCTCAGCCCAAGGATGCGAACAGTGTGGATACTCCGCTGAGGGCGCATCGTTCGAGGGAAAAGTCGCAAGGACAAGGGTTTCGCGCGGCCTTTTTGCGCCTCGCAAGAGCGACACACCCGACCGCGGGTGTCGGTCTGGCCCACTCCATGTAAGAGCGGTTTTAGAGAAAGAGATAGACCTAGGCTATGGCGGGACAGAAGATCCGCATCCGGCTCAAGTCGTATGACCACGAGGTGATTGACAGCTCGGCGCGCAAAATCGTCGACACTGTCAGCCGCGCTGGTGCAACGGTCGTGGGCCCGGTGCCGCTGCCGACTGAGAAGAACGTTTTCGTTGTGATCAAGTCGCCGCACAAGTACAAGGATTCCCGTGAGCAGTTCGAGATGCGCACCCACAAGCGCCTCATCGACATCGTCGACCCCACGCCCAAGGCTGTGGATTCGCTGATGCGCCTCGACCTGCCTGCGGACGTCAACATCGAGATCAAGCTCTGAGGTATCGGAACACATGAGTAACGAACTGACAGGGCAGCGCGATCGCGTCATCAACGGCGTGCTCGGCACCAAGCTTGGCATGACCCAGGTGTGGGACGAGGACGGCAACATCGTCCCCGTGACCGTGGTTCAGGCCGGCCCGTGTGTCGTCACGCAGGTCCGCTCGCAGGACGTTGACGGCTACGACGCTGTCCAGATCGCGTACGGCGCGATCGATCCCCGTAAGGTGACGAAGCCCCTCAAGGGTCACTTCGAGAAGGCCGGGGTGACGCCGCGCCGTCACCTCGTTGAGCTCCGCACGAACGACGCCGCGGAGTACGAGCTCGGCCAGGAGATCGACGCTTCGATCTTCGAGGCCGGCCAGAAGGTCGACGTCGTTGGCACGACCAAGGGTAAGGGCAACGCTGGTGTCATGAAGCGTCACGGCTTCGCCGGTGTGAGCGCCTCGCACGGTCAGCACCGCAACCACCGCAAGCCCGGCTCGATCGGTGGCGCTTCGACCCCCGCTCGCGTGTTCAAGGGCATGCGCATGGCGGGCCGCATGGGCGGTAACCGCAATAGCGTCCAGAACCTCACCGTTCAGGCGGTGGACGCCGAGAAGAACCTCGTGCTCATCAAGGGTGCCGTTCCCGGCCCCAAGGGTGGCATCGTTCTGGTTCGCTCGGCCGTCAAGGGTCCGAAGAAGGGAGCCTGATTTTCATGGCTAACAACCTGACGGTCGACGTTCTCGACCCCGCAGGAAAGAAGACCGGCACTGCCGAGCTGCCCGCTCACATCTTCGATGTTCAGACCAACGTGGCGCTTATCCACCAGGTCGTGACCGCTCAGCTCAACGCTGCGCGTCAGGGCACGCACAAGGCCAAGACTCGCGGCGAGGTTAGCGGCGGCGGCCGTAAGCCGTGGAAGCAGAAGGGTACCGGTCGCGCTCGCCAGGGCTCGATCCGCGCACCTCAGTGGACCGGCGGTGGCGTCGTTCACGGCCCGGTTCCGCGCGACTACACGCAGCGTGTGCCCAAGAAGATGAAGGCTGCTGCGCTCCGCGGTGCCCTTTCGGATCGCGCCCGTTTCGGCCGCATCCACGTTTTCACCGCGCTTCTCGACGGCGACAAGCCCTCGACGAAGCTTGTGGCGAAGACCATCGCTACCGTCTCGGACAGCTCGAACTTCCTCCTGGTTGTTCGGCGCGACGACGAGGTCGGCGCGCTCAGCTCGCGCAACCTCGCTAACGCGCACGTGCTGTTCGCCGATCAGCTCAACACCTACGACGTCATGGCATCCGACCATGTCGTCTTCACCGAAGGTGCGCTCGAGGACTTCGTGGCAGGCGCGACTCTCGCCGCTGTGAAGGCTCCCGCGCAGCCCGAGGCTGCGGCAACCCCCAAGGCGGCCGCCACGGCTGAGGTGAAGAGCGAAGCTGCGGCTGTTGAGGCTCCCTACGGCGAAGGCAGCGCCCTTCCGCTCGACGGTGGCAAGGCCCCCGAAGGTTTCACCATCAAGGGCAACAGCAACTCCATGAAGTACCACACCGAGGATTCGCCGTGGTACGGCCGCACTAAGGCTGAGGTCTGGTTCGCGACGCCCGAAGCAGCGGAAGCTGCCGGCTTCGTGAACGCTGTTCGCCCGGCCGATGAGGAGGAAGCCAAGTGACCTCGATTAACAAGAACCCGCGCGACATTCTCTTCGCGCCGGTCCTCACCGAGAAGTCCTACGGCCAGATGGACGAAGGGAAGTACGTCTTCCTCGTCGATCGCCGCGCAAACAAGACCGAAATCAAGCTTGCCGTCGAGGAGATCTTCGACGTCAAGGTTGCTTCGGTGAACACCATCAACCGTCAGGGCAAGACGCGTCGCACGCGTTTCGGCATTGGCAAGCGCAACGACACCAAGCGCGCCATTGTCACCCTCAAGGACGGATCCATCGACATCTTCGGAGGCGCGACCGCCTGAGCGGTCGTGACCCGAAGACAAACGAGAGAGTCTGAGGAAACCCACGATGGGAATTCGTAAGAACAAGCCGACCTCGCCGAGCCGCCGCGGCTCGAGCGTCGCCGACTTCGTCGAGA
This sequence comes from Dermabacter jinjuensis, assembly GCF_902381725.1. Taxonomy (GTDB): domain Bacteria; phylum Actinomycetota; class Actinomycetes; order Actinomycetales; family Dermabacteraceae; genus Dermabacter; species Dermabacter hominis. The sequence continues at coordinate 1,266,831 of NZ_LR698963.1, forward strand.
TCACTCGTAGTGAGCCGGAGAAGTCGCTGGTCCGCCCCCTGTCCAAGACGGGTGGCCGTAACAACAAGGGCCGCGTGACCTCGCGTCACCGCGGCGGTGGCCACAAGCGTGCCTACCGCGTGATCGACTTCCGTCGTCACGACAAGGACGGCATCAACGCCAAGGTCGCCCACATCGAGTACGACCCGAACCGTACCGCTCGCATCGCTCTGCTCCACTACCTGGACGGCGAGAAGCGCTACATCCTCGCCCCGGCGAAGCTTCGCCAGGGTGACGTGCTCGAAAGCGGCCCGAGCGCCGACATCAAGCCCGGCAACAACCTTCCGCTGCGCAACATCCCCGTGGGTACCGTTGTGCACGCAATCGAGCTCCGCCCCGGTGGCGGCGCGAAGATCGCCCGCTCGGCGGGTGCCTCCGTGCAGCTCGTCGCGAGGGAAGGCAAGTACGCCCAGCTTCGTATGCCGTCCGGCGAAATCCGCAACGTCGATGCGCGCTGCCGCGCGACCATCGGTGAGGTGGGCAACGCCGAACAAGCCAACATCAACTGGGGCAAGGCCGGCCGTATGCGCTGGAAGGGCAAGCGCCCGCACGTCCGTGGTGTTGTGATGAACCCCGTGGACCACCCGCATGGTGGTGGTGAGGGCCGCACGTCGGGCGGTCGTCATCCCGTTTCGCCTTGGGGCCAGCCGGAAGGCCGTACCCGCAAGCCGAACAAGGAAAGCGACAAGCTCATCGTGCGCCGCCGCCGTACCGGCAAAAAGCGCTGATAGGACGAGGGATAAACAGTTATGCCACGCAGTATTGCTAAGGGCCCCTTCGTTGACGATCACCTTCAGAAGAAGGTCGACGCTCAGAACGAAGCCGGTACCAAGAATGTCATCAAGACCTGGTCGCGCCGTTCGGTCATTACGCCGGACTTCCTCGGCCACACTTTCGCAGTGCACGATGGCCGCAAGCACGTCTCGGTGTTCGTCACCGAGTCGATGGTTGGCCACAAGCTCGGCGAGTTCGCTCCCACGCGCACTTTCCGCAGCCATGACAAGGACGACAAGAAGGGACGTCGTCGCTGATCGCCCACGTGGCGAAGTGATGATTTCCCTCGCTATTCACTAAAGAAAGCAGGACAGCAATGGAAGCCAAGGCGCAGGTGCGGTTCATCCGTATTTCGCCCATGAAGGCCCGGCGCGTCGTTGACCTTATTCGTGGTAAGAGCACGGGTGAAGCACTGGAGATTCTGCGGTTCGCACCGCAGGCCGCCAGCGAGCCCGTCTCGAAGCTCGTAAAGTCCGCGATCGCCAACGCCCGCGTGAAGGCAGATCAAGCAGGGGAGCGTTTCGATGAGCAGGATCTCGTCGTGTCCGCTGCATTCGTCGACGAAGGCCCGACCATGAAGCGGTTCCAGCCGCGCGCTCAGGGTCGCGCATTCCAGATCAAGAAGCGCACCAGCCACATCACCGTGGTTGTTGCCCCGTCGAAGAAGAAGGAGACCCGCTAGTGGGCCAGAAGGTCAATCCCAACGGGTTCCGTCTCGGTATTACGACCGACCACACGAGCCGCTGGTTCGCCGACTCCACGAAGGAAGGTCAGCGCTACCGCGACTACGTGAAGGAAGACGTCGCCATCCGCAAGCTCCTTTCCGAGGGGCTCGAGCGCGCTGGCGTGTCGAAGGTCGAGATCGAGCGCACCCGCGATCGCGTTCGCGTTGATCTGCACACCGCACGCCCCGGCATCGTGATCGGTCGCCGTGGCGCGGAGGCCGAGCGTCTCCGCGGTCAGCTCGAGAAGCTGACGGGCAAGCAGATTCAGCTCAACATCCTCGAGGTCAAGAACCCCGAGGCAGACGCGCAGCTCGTTGCTCAGGGCATCGCCGAGCAGCTCGCGAGCCGCGTGTCCTTCCGCCGCGCTATGCGCAAGGGCATTCAGTCCGCGCAGCGTGCTGGCGCGAAGGGTATCCGTGTCGCCGTTTCGGGCCGCCTCGGTGGCGCCGAAATGAGCCGCAGCGAGTTCTACCGTGAAGGCCGCGTGCCCCTGCACACGCTTCGCGCGAACATCGACTACGGCTTCTACGAGGCCCGCACCGCATTCGGCCGCATTGGCGTGAAGGTGTGGATCTACAAGGGCGACATCACGTCCAAGGAACTCGCTGCACAGCAGGCCGCCCAGGCTCCGCGCCAGGGCCGTGGTCCGCGCGCTGAGCGCCCCCGTGGCCGCCGCAACGAGCGCAACGCCGCCCGCCGTGAGAAGGCGGAAGCTTCGGCTCAGGCTCAGGCCGCCACCGAGGCTCCCGCTGCCGCTCCGGCCGATAAGGGAACGGAGGCCTGAGTCCAATGCTGATTCCGCGTAGGACCAAGCACCGCAAGCAGCATCGCCCCACCCGTACCGGTATGGCCAAGGGTGGCTTCGATCTCGCGTTCGGCGACTACGGTATCCAGGCTCTCGAGCCCGCCTACGTCACCAACCGTCAGATTGAGGCCGCACGTATCGCCATGACGCGCTACATGAAGCGTGGCGGCAAGGTGTACATCAACATCTACCCCGATCGCCCCCTCACGAAGAAGCCTGCCGAGGTCCGCATGGGCTCCGGTAAGGGTTCGGTGGAGTTCTGGGTAGCGAACGTCAAGCCCGGCCGCGTCATGTTTGAGGTTGCCGGTGTCGATGAGCCGACTGCACGCGAGGCACTGCGCCTTGCCATGCACAAGCTCCCCATGAAGTGCCGAATCCTCAGCCGAGAGGGTGGTGACATCTGATGGCAGCCACGAAGCTTACCGCTGACGAGCTCAACAAGCTCGATGACGCGAAGCTCACCGAAGAACTCGCGAAGGCCAAGGACGAGCTTTTCAAGCTCCGTTTCCAGGGCGCGACCGGTCAGCTCGAGTCGAGCGCTCGCTTGCGTTCGGTCAAGAAGGACATCGCACGGATCTACACGATCCTGCGCGAGCGCGAGTTGGGGATCCGCCAGGCCCCCGGTTCGGCCGAGTGAACGAGCGAGGTTAGGTAATGAACGAAAATCAGGTCGCTGAAGAGCGTCCGTACCGCAAGACTCAGCGCGGCTACGTCGTCTCCGACAAGATGGATAAGACCATCGTCGTCGAGGTCGAGGAGCGCGTGAAGCACTCGCTGTACGGCAAGGTTATGAAGAAGCACAAGAAGTTCAAGGCCCACGATGAGGAGAACACCGCCGGTGTCGGCGATCTTGTTCGCATCATGGAAACCCGCCCGCTGAGCGCTTCCAAGCGCTGGCGTCTGGTGGAGATTCTCGAGAAGGCTAAGTAAGCCGTTCTCAGGTTCGCCTGAACATAGAGAGGCCGGGGTGGACCCGCAATGCGGATCCACCCCGGCCTCTCTTTTGTGCCTTCGTGGTGTGGGTTGCGAGTGCTTCCCACGTTCGAGGTTCGTGACGCGCCAGCTGCCGTCGGCCTGCTTTGCCAACGTGAGGGACCCGGTGAGTTCGGGCGTGAAGCCCATATGTGCCGCGTCGCCGTACTCGTACTGGACCCGGGCAATCCTGCCGCGAACATCGATACCCGCAACGCGTCCGTCTTCGGGCATTCGGGGGCGGGGTGGTGCAATGAGCGGCTTCTGGAGTTCGCTGCAGCTGTGCGGGAAGCGGGGCCGACGGTTGCCTTCAACCCGGGGCACGAATCTTGCCGGACGCTCATGGCTCATGCATGAGCGGATTCCTTGATTGTGTCTTCTTCGCTGTCCGGGGTGAGCAGCAGCCACAATGTGAGGGTTCCGGCACAAAGCCCAGCGATAACGAGGGCGGTGCACGCGGTGAGGATAATGGCGGCCTTGGGCTTCGCTGTCACGGCATCTTCCAGCTGTTGTTGCTGCTCTTGCTTCCAGTGATCTTCCATTCGCCATCCTGGAGCTCGAGGTCGAAGACGTGGTCTGTCTCGGGGACGCTCACGGCTGGGTCGTGCAGTGTGGTGGTGACCTCCACCTGGGCCTTGGTGTTTTCGGTGCTGATGTGCGTGATGTCGTAGTCGAATCCGCCGCGACGGTCGATTTCCGCTGCGGCTTTCTTGAAACGCTCGCAATCGACGCTGTCAGCCGCTTGATCCTCGAGAGCGCCCGTGAATGCCGAACAATCCTGGGACTCAATGGCAGCGAACATGTCGTCCACAGTGTTCTTGGGCCCATGGATGAGGGCCGCTCCACCGCCGATGACGAGAACGAGGGCGGCGATACCGGCGAGGCTGAGCAAGCTTAGGCAACCGCAAATGCCACAAAAAACGCCCCTACTGGAACCTTGGGGGCGGACGTATGGGGGAGGGGGTGCAGGGGAGTAGTGGGGGTAGGTCATTGTGCACCTTTCGCATGACCTGCGTTACAGTTGCAAAGATACGCGCTTGAGTTTGCACGTGCAAACATGTGTTGCGGAGGCTTGGGGATTGGGAGGTAGGGCGCAACTTGGGCTTGGGCTTCGGTTGGGGTCACGGGCGAGAAGCTCGCCCGTGTGACGCGCGAACAACAACGAGGATTGGCAAGGCAATGTAGGGCCGGCCAAAGGCGGCCGGCCCCACATTCGGTGGAAAAGGGTTAATTCTCAAACATGTTTCCGCCGTCGGAGATGACCCACTTTCCATCTTCCTTGACGAGGGTGAACGTTGAGGTCTTTGTGTCCGTCTCTCCGGTCTTCTTGTTCTTGGCGGTGAGCTTCGTGGGAACCGTGGCCTTGTCGCCGAGGGAGTTCGACGGCAACGGCAACTACACCTTTGGCCTCACGGAACAGGTCATGTTCCATGAGATCGATCAGGACAAGATCGACCGCGTTCTCATCATGGAGACTTACCCGCTGGGTGCTTCGAAGCGCTGGCGTCTCGTCGAAATCATCGAGAAGGCTAAGTAAATCTGTCGGGCTCAGTCCCGAAAGATCTCCGAGAAGGGGTCGTCCGCTGCTCAGCGGGCGGCCCCTTCCGCTATTGAGCGGGCGTTCACGCCCTCGTGGCGTTACGATGACCGATGGTCATACGCGTGACGACAGTTGTCGCAAATCTGCGACACGACATGGCAGAGTAGGTACCGCGTCGCAACGCCGCCGCGATATCCGGGCAATAGCGTGGAGGTAACGAGGAGGCGAGAAGCGGCTCCCGTGACTTTGAGGAGTGAATCCCATGACGACGACCACGATGACGAAGCGCCGCCTCGCGGCAGCCCTTGCAGCCGCGTCTCTTCTTGTTGCCGGTGCAAGCGGGTGCTCGTTCGGCGTGCTCGGTAGCAGCGATGAGAAGCCCACGGAACAGACGAGCGCGGCAGCCCCGGCAGACAACGGCAATGGCGGCGATCAGGGAAGCGGGTCCGACGGCGCGAATCCCGCGCAGGGCGCGAGCGATGACGGCGGCGCTGCGGCAGGTTCCGATCAGGGCGGCGAGAACGGGAAGCCGGCCAGCGGAGGTCAGAATAAGGCGAACTATCCTGCGCCGATTTTCACGACCGAGCGTCCTGTTGAGGTGAAAGAAGATCCGAACGCAACATTGACCGTCAATCTTCATCAGCTCAAGCGCGAGGGTGATACGGTCACCGCTTACGTCTCTTTCACACTCAACTCGACGGCGAAAGAGGCTAAGGACTTCTTTTTCCTCAATGGGAGTCTGATCTGGAAGCCATTCCTTATTGACAACGTGAACTTGAAGAAGCACACGCCACTTTCGACGACGAATAGCCAGCACTATGCGATGACTCCTATGGAAGACGTGGACCTCATGCCCGGTCAAACCACGTACGCGTTCGCAACCTTTGCCGCGCCGCCGGCGGACGTCAAGCAGATGGACGTGAGTCTTATGGACGGCACTGAGGTCGCGAAGGGGGTCGAAATCAAGTGAGAAAGCGTCACCTTGTAAGCCTCACGGCCGTGGCTTTCGTATTCGCTGCGGGGCCAGCAGCCCTCGCGGACAATGGCGGCGAAACGCCCGCCCCCGAGCCACCGTCGCAAATCGGAACTTACGAGTCCAATATCTACTCGCTCGACCAAAACATTTACGATCTCGAGCAAAATATTGAAGACCTCAACACCGATACACAAGAGGGCAACACCAAGGTCGTCACCTTGAACTCGGACATCCTCTTCGACTACGGATCCAACGAGCTTTCGGACCCCGCGAAAAAGCGCATCGGTGAGCTCGTCAAAGACGTTCCGCAGGGTGCGACCGTGAAGGTCGATGGTCACACTGACAACATTCCGTACCATCGCGGCAACGACGTGCTCTCTAAGGAGCGTGCGCAGGCGGTGGCCGACGCGATCTCCGCGGCCCGCCCTGACCTCAAGCTCGAGGTCGCGGGCCACGGCGACACGAAACCCGTGCAGCCGAACAAGAACGGCGACGAGGACAACCCTGAAGGGCGCGCTAAGAACAGGCGCGTGGAGATCCGCTATGACGGGTAGCCAGACTCCTTCATTCGCGTCGGGATCGGCCGGTTCAGCGGAGCCGGCCGATCCGGCGCGTCAGCGCATCCTGCTCGTGGACGACGATGAGACGATTCGCGAGCATCTCGGGGGAGTGCTCTCACGCAGCGGGCTTGATGTGCGCATGGCAGCGAACGGTGCCGAGGCACTCGAGAGGCTCGATGAGGAGGAACCCGATCTCGTCATCCTCGACGTCATGATGCCGGTCATGGACGGTCGAGAAGCGCTTCGCCGGATCCGGGAACGCCATGAATGGTTACCCGTCATCCTTCTTACCCAGGTGGGGGAGAGCTTCGAGCGTGCGTCCGCGCTCGACGAAGGGGCCGACGATTACCTCAATAAGCCGTTCGACCCTCACGAGCTCCTCGCGCGGATCAGGGCAGTTCTGCGTCGAAGCTCGCGCGGCTCGGCCCCGCTCAGCACGTCCTCGACACTCACCTCCGGTGAGCTGCGCATCGATCGCACGGCCCGGCGGATCTTCGTGGGTGGCAAGGAAGACCAGCTCACGCCGCGGGCGTTCGCGCTCCTCGAGTACCTCATGGCGCACCCCGGCGAAGTGTTCACGCGTGAGCGGCTCCTGCAGACCGTGTGGGGTTTCGATGCGATCGTGACCACGCGAGCCGTTGATCACCGCATCGCCGAGATTCGCCGCGTGATTGGTTCCGCCGACGGTTCCCCCACGTACATCGAGACAGTCCCGAGCCTCGGCTATCGCTTCGCCCAGAAGGTCGAACGTTCATGAAGAAACACCCACTTGCCTACGCCTCGGCTTTCGCCGCGCTTCCCCTCGCGATCGGCGTGGTGGCGTCCCTCGTATGGAGCGTCCTCGGCGAATCGAGGCACATCTACTTCTCTATGTCGCTCGCCTGGCTCCCGCTCACGATTGGCGCGGTGCTCACCCTCGCCGTGCTCCCAGCCCTTGGCGCGTGGTGGTACACGCGCCACGCCGTGAGCAAGGCGCGGCGCGAAACAGTGGCCGAGCAGACGGCAAGCCGGCGTCGGCTCATCGCCCGACTCGACCACGAAATAAAGAACCCGATCCAGGGCATTCGAGCGGCGCTTGCCGACGAACCGTCCGAGCGCCAGCGCTCGAGCATCGACGCCCAATCACGCCGCCTCACCTCCCTTCTGAGCGACCTGCGCAAAATTGGGGAGGTCGAGCACACCCAGCTCGAGATTACGCAGATCGACCCTTCGCGCCTCGTCCACGATGCCATCGAGACCGCGCGCGAGGTGCCCGGTGCGAGCGAACGCTCGATCCGCGTCTCGCTTCCCACGGCTCCGCGCCCTCTGCCGACGATCAACGGTGACGAAGACCTCCTCTTCCTGTGCCTCGTTAACGTCTTGAGCAACGCCGTGAAGTATTCGCGGCCGGGCGATGCGATCGAAGTGCGGGGGCGCCAGCTCGAAAGCGGCATTGTGCTCGAGGTCGCCGACACCGGACTCGGGATTTCCCCGGACGACCTTCCGCTCGTATGGGAAGAGCTCGGACGCGCGAGCGAGGTGCGCGGAATCGAGGGCTCGGGCCTCGGGTTGCCCATGGTTAAAGCGATCGTTGAACGCCATGGAGGCACTGCGACCCTCACGTCGTGGCATGGCGAAGGGACATCCGTGAGCCTTACCCTCCCGTTTGCGGGGCCCGCGCGGTAAAACACCTGGAAAAAGAGCGGGTCGGGCTAAGGGCACGTATGAAAAGAAGGTCCGACGCTTGCCGTCCACCGTCGGACCCTGACAAACGGCGCCCCCGCACTCGCTGAACCGGCGGTGCCAAACGCAGCGAGACCAAGCACACACGCGCAGGGCCCCTCGCCCCCTTACGTTCGGTGCCCGCGTGCCGTAAACTAGACGGGTTGCTGTGTGAACGCACCCAAAAAACCGGGAGGTTGGCGGGATGCGCCACTGAGCACAGGACCCGGTCCTCGGGCCCCAAGTGGGACCCATCCCAGTCGGAGACCTTGCATCGCCTTTCGGCAGTGCCTGAGTCCGGCTCGGGGTTTTTTGATGCCCGGGAACTGGAAGCCGCTGCGCCCCACGTGAGTGCGGTGGAAAACAAGTCCGATATCCGTTCCGCAAGGCTTGAGGCGAACGCCGAGAGAACCGGCGAGACGCAAGGAGAACGTTAGTGATTCAGCAGGAGTCGCGACTCAAGGTCGCCGACAACACCGGTGCAAAGGAGATCCTCTGCATCCGTGTTCTCGGTGGCTCCGGTCGCCGTTACGCCGGCATTGGTGACACCATCGTTGCGACCGTCAAGGATGCAATCCCTGGCGGAAACGTCAAAAAGGGCGATGTTGTGAAGGCCGTCGTGGTTCGCACCACGAAGGAACGCCGTCGTGCCGATGGTTCATACATCCGATTCGATGAGAACGCAGCCGTCATCCTCAAGAACGACGGCGAGCCGCGTGGCACGCGTATCTTCGGCCCCGTGGGCCGCGAGCTGCGTGACCGCCGGTTCATGAAGATCATCTCGCTGGCACCGGAGGTGCTGTGACATGAGCATGAAGATTAAGAAGGGTGACCTCGTTCAGGTCATCACCGGTCGCACGAGCGACGCAGACAAAATCGCCAAGCGCAACGAGACCCGCGCCGCAAAGGGCAAGGGCGAGCTCGCCGCTGGCGACAAGGGTAAGCAGGGCCGCGTGCTCCAGGTGTTCCCCGACACCCAGCGCGTGCTCGTCGAGGGCGTCAACCGCATCACCCGCCACAACAAGCCCGGCTACAACGGCCAGGCTGGTGGCATCGAGCAGGTCGAAGCCCCGATCCACATCTCGAACGTCGCCCTCGTGGCTGACGACGGCAAGCCGACCCGCGTCGGCTTCCGTGAAGAGAAGGTCGAGCTCGAGGACGGCCGCACGAAGACCATTCGTGTGCGTTACTCGAAGCGCACCGGGAAGGACATCTGATGACCGAGACGACCACCCCGCGCCTTAAGACCAAGTACCGCGAAGAAATTAAGGATTCGCTCCAGAGCGAGTTCAACTACGCCAACCCGATGCTCATCCCCGGCCTCACGAAGGTCGTTGTGAACATGGGTGTCGGCGATGCCGCACGTGACTCGAAGGTCATCGACGGTGCCATCGCGGATCTCACCGCGATCACCGGCCAGAAGCCTCAGGTGACGCGCGCCCGCAAGTCGATCGCGCAGTTCAAGCTTCGTGAGGGCCAGGCCATTGGCTGCCACACGACCCTGCGCGGCAACCGCATGTGGGAGTTCCTCGACCGCCTGCTCTCGACCGCGCTTCCGCGTATCCGCGACTTCCGCGGCCTTTCGCCGAAGCAGTTCGATGGCAACGGCAACTACACCTTCGGTCTCACCGAACAGGTCATGTTCCATGAGATCGATCCGGACAAGATCGACCGCGTTCGCGGCATGGACATCACCGTGGTGACCACCGCCAAGACCGATGACGAGGGACGTGCGCTGCTTCGTGCGCTCGGCTTCCCCTTCAAGGAGAACTGATATGGCCAAGACAGCGCTTAAGAACAAGCAGCAGCGCAAGCCCAAGTTCGCTGTGCGCGCCTACACCCGGTGCCAGAAGTGCGGTCGCCCGCACTCGGTGTACCGCAAGTTCGGCCTTTGCCGCGTGTGCCTTCGCGAGATGGCCCACCGCGGTGAACTGCCCGGTGTCACCAAGAGCAGCTGGTAAGGACTATCGCCACAGGTCCCCGCTTTACGCGAGGGAAACCACGGTGAGAAAGAAGCATTCGACATGACAATGACTGATCCGATCGCGGACATGCTCACGCGAATCCGGAACGCCAACACCGCGTTCCACGATTCCGTGACCATGCCGTACTCGAACCTTAAGTCCCGCATCGCGGAGATTCTGAAGGCCGAGGGGTACATCAAGGACTGGCGCGAGGAAGAAGCCGAGGTTGGAAAGAACCTCGTCATCGAACTCAAGTACACCGACGATCGCGAGCGCGCGATCTCGGGCGTCCGCCGTGTCTCGAAGCCCGGCCTTCGCGTGTACGCAAAGTCCACCAACCTGCCCAAGGTGCTCGGCGGCCTCGGCGTGGCCATCCTGTCCACGTCCTCCGGCCTCCTCACCGACAAGCAGGCCACGAAGAAAGGCGTGGGTGGGGAAGTCCTCGCCTACGTCTGGTAACCGGAAAGGAGAACCGTAATGTCCCGCATTGGACTTCGACCGGTTTCCGTACCGGCTTCCGTCACTGGTGTGACTATCGACGGCCAGCACGTCCAGATCGCTGGCCCCAAGGGCGAGCTTCAGTACGAGGTTCCGAAGCCTCTCAGCGTTGAGCGCGCTGAGGATGGCTCGATCGTCGTGCGCCGCCCCAACGAAGAGCGTGAGAACAAGGCCCTCCACGGCCTTGCACGCACTCTCATCGCGAACATGGTTGAGGGTGTCACGGAGGGCTTCGAAAAGAAGCTCGAAATCGTGGGCACCGGCTACCGTGTCGTCGCGAAGGGAACCGATCTCGAGTTCGCGCTCGGCTTCTCCCACCCCGTGCTCGTGAAGGCCCCCATGGGCATCACGTTCAACGTGGAGAGCCCCACGAAGTTCTCGGTATCGGGCATTGATAAGCAGCTGGTCGGCGAGACCGCCGCGAAGATTCGCAAGATTCGTAAGCCCGAGCCGTACAAGGGCAAGGGTGTGCGCTACGCCGACGAGACCGTGAAGCGCAAGGCCGGAAAGGCTGGTAAGTGATAATGGGTTTCGCTGAAAAGCACACTCGTGGTGACCGCAAGAGCCGCGTCCGCGCACGTGGCCGTCGTCACCTGCGCCTCCGTCGCCGCGTTGCGGGTACCGCTGAGCGTCCCCGCCTCGCCGTGACCCGTTCGGCGCGCCACATGTACGTTCAGGTCATCGACGATACGAAGGGCATCACCCTCGCATCGGCATCGACCATGGAAGCAGACCTCCGCTCGTCGGAAGCCACGAAGACCGAGAAGGCCAAGCAGGTCGGCTCGCTCGTGGCCCAGCGCGCGAAGGAAGCCGGTATCGACGCCGTGGTCTTCGACCGTGGCGGCAACAAGTACCACGGCCGCGTGGCCGCCGTCGCTGACGGTGCACGCGAGGCCGGACTGACTCTGTGACCACCCCCCGGAAATAGGACGAGAAGAGGATTCACATGGCTGCTGAGCAGCGTAACAATGGTCCCGCGGCCTCCGGTCGGAGGGGCGAGAACGAGGATCGTAACAACCGCGGTCGCGGCAATGACCGCAACCAGGGCGGGCGTCGCGGCGAGGGCCGTGGCGGTCGTCAGGAAGAGAAGTCGGCCTTCCTTGAGCGCGTGGTAGCAATCAACCGCGTGTCGAAGGTTGTCAAGGGCGGTCGCCGCTTCGCCTTCACCGCGCTCGTCGTGGTTGGCGACGGTGACGGCACCGTTGGCATCGGCTACGGCAAGGCGAAGGAAGTTCCCGCCGCCATCTCGAAGGGTGTCGAGGAAGCGAAGAAGAACTTCTTCCGCGTTCCCCGCATCCAGGGCACGATCGTGCATCCGGTTCAGGGAGAGGACGCCGCAGGCGTTGTCTTCCTCCGCCCGGCTGCTCCCGGTACCGGTGTAATCGCCGGTGGTCCGGTGCGTGCGGTTCTCGAGTGCGCGGGCGTCGCCGACGTTCTGTCGAAGTCGCTCGGTTCCTCGAACACGATCAACATCGTGCACGCGACCGTCAAGGCCCTCAAGCAGCTCGAGGAGCCGGAAGCAGTGGCAGCTCGCCGCGGCCTTCCCCTCGAGGACGTCGCCCCCGGCTACCTGCTTCGTGCACAGGCCGAGGGTCGCGCAGCGGCTCGCGAGGCGCGTGAAGAGAAGGTAGGTGCCTGATGCAGCTCAAGGTTACTCAGGTCAAGTCTGTAATCGGCGGTAACGACGCACAGCGCTCGACGGTGCGAGGCCTCGGTCTCAAGCGCATCGGCGACGTCGTCGTCAAAGAAGACCGCCCCGAGATTCGCGGCATGATCAATGCCGTCCGTCACCTCGTGACGGTTGAAGAGGTGGACTGATCCATGGCGAACGAAAACCCGCTTAAGCTCCACGATCTTCGCCCGGCTCCCGGCGCGAAGACCGCTAAGATTCGCGTGGGCCGTGGTGAAGGCTCGAAGGGTAAGACCTCGGGTCGCGGTACCAAGGGTACGAAGGCGCGCTACCAGGTGAAGGCAGGCTTCGAGGGTGGTCAGACCCCGATGCACCGCCGCCTTCCCAAGCTTCGTGGCTTCAAGAACCCCTTCCGTGTGGAGTTCCAGGTCATCAACCTGGACACCATCGAAGCGCTGTTCCCCGAGGGTGGCACCGTCACCGTCGAGGATCTTGTCGCGAAGGGTGCCGTGCGCAAGAACCAGCCCGTCAAGGTGCTCGGCTCTGGCGACATCACCGTGAAGATCGACATCACTGCCCAGAAATTCTCGGCTTCGGCCGAGGAGAAGATCACCGCCGCTGGCGGCTCGATCACCGTGGCGTGAGTTGAAGCAATTTTCATAGTGCTTCTTTGACCAGGCACCGCGACTCAGGATATTTTGAGGCGCGGTGCCTGTTTTTATAGGCCAATAGCCCCTAGTTCAAATGCGCTCCGTGTGCATGATAGGCCCACCCCTCGGGCCGCCCGACAGGAGGAACCTGGTGGACAACGCCTTCGTGCGCGCCTTCCGAACCCCTGAGCTCAGGAACAAGCTGCTGTTTGTCCTTGGAATGCTCGCCATCTACCGCTTCGGCGTGTTCGTGCCGACCCCCGGATTCGACTACACGAACATCGCTGCGTGTACCGAACAGGCATTGAACGGTGCCGGTGGCGGTGTGCTCGGCATGGTGAACCTGTTCTCCGGCGGGGCGCTCTTGCAGATGTCCGTCTTTGCGCTCGGCGTGATGCCATACATTACGGCGTCGATTATCGTGCAGCTGCTACGCGTCGTGATCCCCAAGTTCGAGGAGCTGCACAAGGACGGCCAAGCAGGTCAGGCGACCCTCACGCAGTACACGCGGTACATGACCATCGGCCTCGCGGTCCTGCAGTCCACCACCGTGATCACCCTCGTGCGCAGCGGCGCCTTCTTCGCGGGCTGCAACCTCCCGCTCGTGCCCAATCAGTCGTGGTGGATGCTCGTCCTCATGATCCTGACGATGACGACCGGCACCCTCGTTATCATGTGGCTCGGCGAGCTCATCACCGAAAAGGGCGTGGGCAATGGCATGTCCCTGCTGATCTTCACGTCGATCGCCGCGGGCTTTCCCGCCTCGTTCGGTCAGATCCTGAAGCTCCAGGGGTGGATGACCTTCTCCATCGTCATGCTGATCGGCATGATCATCGTGATCGCCGTGATCTACGTCGAGCAGTCGCAGCGCCGCATCCCCGTCCAATACGCCAAACGCCAGGTGGGCCGTCGCCTCGTGGGCGGCTCCTCGACCTACATCCCGATCAAGGTGAACCAGGCCGGCGTTATCCCCATTATCTTCGCATCCTCACTTCTTGCCCTGCCGCAGCTCATAGCCTCGTTTGGCGACCAGAGGTCCGGATGGGTGCAGTGGATCCACGCCAACTTCGTGCTCGGCCAGGGCTTCTCGTGGATATATTCGCTTGTCTATTTCGCCCTCATCGTGTTCTTTGCGTTCTTCTACGTGTCGATCACCTTCAACGCTGAAGAGATCTCAGACAACATGAAGAAGTACGGCGGCTTCGTTCCCGGTATCCGTGCGGGCCGCCCAACAGCGCGCTACCTCGAGTACGTCATCAACCGCGTGCTCTCCGCGGGCTCCCTGTACCTCGGTATCTTGGCGCTTGTTCCCCTGATCGCGTTCGCGCTTCTTGGTGCAGACCAGAAGTTCCCGTTCGGCGGAACCTCGCTCCTCATCATCATCGGTGTTGGCCTCGATACCTTGAAGCAGATCAGCTCCAAGCTCCAACAACATCACTACGAAGGGATTCTCCGATGACCGCCTCCACTCCGGCCCGCCGCCTCCTCATTGTTGGACCTCCGGGTGCCGGCAAGGGCACGCAAGCGGAGCGCATTGTCGAGAAGCTCGGCGTCCCCGCCATTTCCACGGGCGATATTTTCCGTGCGAACGTCTCCAATGAAACTGAGCTTGGTGTTCTCGCGAAGTCCTACATGGATAAGGGCGAGTACGTTCCCGACTCGGTCACCAACGAGATGGTGGAGAGCCGCCTTGGTGAAGATGATGCCGCGAACGGCTTCCTCCTCGATGGCTACCCCCGCACCGTGGCGCAGGTGGAGGCTCTCGATGGAATTCTCGAGAAGCTCGGCGTGGCGCTCGACGCCGTCATTCTCCTCGACGTTGAGAGTGAAGCTATCGTGCAGCGGCTTCTTCAGCGCGGAAAAGAGCAGGGCCGCAGCGACGACAACGAAGAGACCATTCGCCGCCGCATCGACGTTTACAGCGAGCAGACCACGCCCCTCATCGATATCTACGACAAGCGAGGTCTCGTCAAGCGCGTCGACGGCATGAAAGATATCGACGCTGTGACCGCAGATATCCTCGTCGCGCTCGGAGTCTGAGCCCGGATGTCCTTTCGCCGCAAGCCCCGCGTGAGCCTCAAAACCCCCGAACAGCTCGGGGCAATGCGCCGCGCGGGGCTTCTGCTTGACCGTATCCACGATGAGATCGAAAAGAACCTCCGCAGCGGTATGACGACGGCAGACATCGACCAAATCTCTCGTGCCGTCATTGCCGAAGCCGGTGCGAAGTCCAACTTCCTCGGCTACCACGGCTTCCCGGCGACTGTGTGCGTGAGCGTGAATGAGGAAATCGTGCACGGGATCCCCGGCACCCGGGTGATTCGCGACGGTGATGTGGTGAGCGTGGATGCTGGCTGCATCGTGGACGGATGGCACTCCGACGCCGCCCGCACCCATATCGTGGGCACGGCGCGAAGCGAAGCCGATCGCGAGCTCGTCGACGTAACCAGGGGCGCGATGTGGGAAGGCATCGCGACGCTTGCCACCGCGAGCCGCGTGGGAGAGATCGGCGCCGCTATCGAAGACTACGTCGCCGACTGTGCAGGGGAGCGGATCCAGCACCTCGAGGAATTCGGAGGGCACGGCATCGGCCGAGCCATGCATGAGCCGCCCGACGTCATGAACTTCCGCACGCGCGATCGCGGCCCGAAAATCGTGCCCGGTATGGCCCTGTGCATCGAACCCATGCTCATCCAAGGCGACGGTGAATTCGACATCCTCGACGACGAGTGGACCGTCGTGGCGACAAAGGGTGGGCGCGCAGCCCATTTCGAGCACTCCGTCGCGGTGACCGACACGGGAATCTTCGTGCTCAGTGCCGCAGACGGCGGCAAAGCTGAACTTGCAAAGCGTGGCGTGACGATCGCTGAGGAACCGTCGGACCACACCGTCAACGGAAGGTGAGCGATCGCACGCGCCAAGCCACTTATCGCGGCCCGCGTGCGCGTGTACGATTGACAGTCGAGTGCGCTCTTTCGGCAACCCCGAAAATTTAAGCGGTTCGCCGCTTGAAAAGTGCGCGCTTGAAGGTAGCACATGCGAAACCAGTCCCCGCAAGGGGCAGAGGGACAGTAGAGACTATGGCGAAAAAAGACGGCGTGATCGAAGTCGAGGGCACCGTGACCGAAGCGCTCGCAAACGCGCGCTTCCGCGTTGAGCTGGACAACGGCCACAAAGTACTCGCGCATATCTCGGGCAAGATGCGCCAGCACTACATCAGGATCCTCCCCGAGGATCGCGTTGTGGTCGAGCTCAGCCCGTACGACCTTGAAAAGGGTCGCATCGTTTACCGATACAAGTAAGCCGGGCCGCGCATGCGGTCAGCTACGCTCTCGGGCCCGCAGGGCCTGAGCGCAGATCAACTGTAGAAGGGCATCATGAAGGTTTACCCCAGCGTGAAGCGTATCTGTGACAACTGCAGGGTGATTCGTCGCCACTCGCGTGTCATGGTTATCTGCACGAACCCGCGCCACAAGCAGCGCCAGGGCTGAGTGCACCGCCTCCAACGGGAGGCACCCCGCGGCTCACGCCGCACCTATAAGTAAAGAGACAGCATGAACCTCATTGCGAGGATCACCCGCGGGCCAGGGGCCGCGGCGCACCGCCTAGACGGGAGCGACATGCTGGATCAGGCCCCTGAGTAAAACAGTAGGAGAACTGCTCATGGCACGTCTCGTTGGCGTCGACCTCCCGCGCGAAAAGCGCCTGGAAGTCGCCTTGACGTACATTTACGGCGTGGGTCGCACCCGCGCAATCGAAGCTCTCAACGCCACCGGCGTTGACGGCAACCAGCGCGTCCACCAGGTTTCCGATGAGGACCTCGTCAAGCTGCGCGATTACATCGAAGAGAACTACCAGGTCGAGGGCGACCTGCGACGCGAGGTCGCAGCTGACATCCGCCGCAAGATCGAGATCGGCTCGTACGCCGGCATGCGTCACCGCCGCGGCCTTCCGGTCCGTGGTCAGCGCACCAAGACCAACGCACGTACCCGCAAGGGCCCGAAGCGCACCGTGGCCGCCAAGAAGAAGGCTGCTCGCTGAGCGGCAGTTACTCCACGGGCAGTGTTCGGCACTGACCCGTATCGATCACCTTTCACGAACTCAAGGAGTTTTGGCACATGCCTCCCAAGTCACGTCAGGCCGCCGCGGCGCGTAAGCCTCGCCGCAAGGACAAGAAGAACGTCGTCAACGGCCAAGCACACATTAAGAGCACCTTCAACAACACCATCGTGTCGATCACTGACCCGAGCGGTGCTGTGATCTCGTGGGCCTCCTCGGGCCAAGTCGGCTTCAAGGGCTCGCGTAAGTCCACCCCGTACGCTGCGCAGATGGCCGCCGAGGCCGCCGCGCGCCGCGCCCAGGAGCACGGCCTCAAGAAGGTCGACGTCTTCGTTAAGGGACCGGGTTCGGGCCGCGAAACCGCGATCCGTTCGCTCACCGCAGCGGGCCTCGAGGTCGGTTCGATCCAGGACGTTACCCCCCAGCCGCACAACGGCGTTCGCCCGCCGAAGCGTCGCCGCAACTGAGCATTGCTCGGGTGCGCGAAACGATAACCGTCATCCATCAGTGTCGTACCGCCACCGCGAACGTCATATAGCGGACGTTCCAAGAAAGGACACAACGTGCTCATTGCACAGCGCCCCACGCTGACCGAAGAGGTCGTTTCTGACTACCGCTCACGGTTCGTCATCGAGCCGCTCGAGCCGGGCTTCGGCTACACGCTCGGCAACTCGCTGCGCCGCACACTGCTCTCGTCCATCCCGGGCGCGGCAGTGACGTCGATCCGCATCGACGGCGTCCTCCACGAATTCTCGACCGTTCCGGGTGTGAAGGAAGATGTCACCGAGCTCATCCTGAACATCAAGAACCTCGTGGTGTCGTCGGAAAACGACGAGCCGGTCGTAATGTACCTGCGTAAGGAGGGTGAGGGCGTCGTGACCGCCGCCGACATCACCCCGCCGGCAGGCGTCGAGATTCACAACCCCGACCTTCACATCGCGACCCTCAACTCGAAGGGTCGCCTCGAGGTCGAGCTGATCGTTGAGCGTGGCCGCGGCTACGTTTCGGCCCAGCAGAACAAGGGCGCCGAGAGCGAGATTGGCCGCATTCCGGTCGACTCGATCTACTCGCCTGTTCTCAAGGTGACGTACAAGGTTGAAGCCACTCGTGTTGAGCAGCGCACGGACTTCGATCGACTCATCATCGATGTCGAAACGAAGCCGGCGATCGCCCCGCGCGATGCCATTGCTTCGGCTGGCAAGACCCTCGTGGAGCTCTTCGGTCTCGCACAGGAGCTCAACCACGAGGCAGAGGGTATTGAGATTGGTCCTTCGCCGACCGATCAGGCCCTTGCCGCCGACCTTGCGCTTCCGATCAACGACCTCAACCTCACGGTTCGTTCGTACAACTGCCTTATGCGCGAGGGTGTGTACACCGTTGGTGAGCTCACCAATCGCTCCGAGGCGGACCTGCTCGACATCCGCAACTTCGGCCAGAAGTCCATCGACGAAGTCAAGGCGAAGCTCGCTGAGCTAGGCCTCTCGCTCAAGGATTCCCCGGCCGGTTTCGATCCTTCCACTGTTCTTGACTCGTACGGCGACGACGAGTTCGGCGAGCAGTTCTGATTTCCATCTTTTTCTTCGAGGAGAAACAACATGCCTGCACCCACTAAGGGCGCTCGACTCGGCTCGTCCCCGGCTCACGAGAAGGCTATTCTCGCGAACCTCGCGACTGCCCTTTTCGAGCACGGTGCCATCACCACGACGCATACCCGCGCGAAGCGCGTTCAGCCCCTCGCTGAGCGCCTCATCACCCAGGCGAAGAAGGGCGACCTTGCCAATCGCCGCCGCGTGATGCAGACGCTCAAGACGAAGACTGCCGCGCACGTTCTCATGACTGAGATCGCTCCGAAGTTCTCGGACCGCCCCGGCGGTTACACCCGCATCACGAAGCTCGAGAACCGCAAGGGCGACAACGCCCCCATGGCTCTTCTTGAGCTCGTGGAGGAAGAGTACTCGCCGAAGCAGGCCGTCGTGAAGGAAGCCGAAGGCGCTGCCAAGGCATCCGCAAAGGCCGACGAAGCTCCCGCTGAGGAGACGAAGGTCGAAGAGACCGCGGCTGAGGAAACGCCTGCAGAGGAGACCACGGAGAACACCGAGGCCTGATCCACGGCTCTTCTTCACGTAGAGGAAACGGCCCGACCCCCGTGAATGGGGTGTCGGGCCGTTTCCTCTATTGTTGTCGACTACGGTCGTGCCTTAAGCGCAGCCGTAACCACGCAGGACGACACACTGCTGAGTCTTAGCTGCGTCGAGTAAAAGCGACCGATCGCCTCTTGGGATCCCACGTGAGACGCCCGCCTTGGAAATCTTGAACGGTGCGTCCGCGGGAGTCTTTGAACTCGTTCGTGGTTGGGAAGCCGAGTGTGCTTTTTTCTCCCCCTCTGTGAAGCCAATAGGTGAGGAAACCATTCTTAATAATGCGTGCGCCGGTTGCACGCGACCAATACACTCGTTGACCGTTCTCGAACGCTTGGTATACACCGCCCTTGACAGCGACTTCCTCGCTGGCGGGGTAACCGAGACTTCCGCGCTCGAAGTTCTCGCGCACATAAACACCGCGGATCGCGCCCTTGACGGCGAAGGTTTTACCGTTCTTTGCATCGTGGAGCACAATTCCACCTTGGAAAAATTGCGAGCTGCCGCCATTCCTAAGCCCGGCGAAAGGATCTCGGGCGGGATACTTTAGCCAGCTTTTTTCGGCGCCGAGCTTGTTCCAGTAGTGGAGGATAGCCTCGCTTACCGTTACGGCTCCAGTAGCGCGGGACCAGACAATTTGCCCATTGCGGAAGGATTGTGCGAATCCTCCGTCGCTCAGAACTCGCTCGCGGCTCGTGGGGAACCCGAGCCTGGATCCGGTTGCGCCAAGGGAATCCCATTTGTTGCCGATAGCGTTACGCGTATCGTAAGCGCCGGTCGCAGGGTGCCACGATATGGTTGAACGAGCGAATTTCTGCTGGTATCCGCCGTCGATGCGGAATTCCGCGTCTTGCGGGGCACCAAATTCCGTTGCGCCACCGTTGCTCACGTAGAAAGCCCCGATCGCGCCGGTGACGCCTTCGGCTGAAGGCGAGGTCGTGTTCTTCTGCGGCGTGAAAGTGACCCTGCCATTGGCGCGTGTTGCGGTGCCGTTCTCGAAGCGCTGGGTAGTGCCCGTCGTGCTTTCGAGGGGGCGTCCCCAGGCAGACGTCCAGTCGGCGCCGAAGGCACTTTTGTGAGCGCTCGTGCGACCACCTGCCGTGAGAATGAGCCCACCCGTGAGGCGAGTGACGTCGTAGGCCCCTTCTGCCCGGCGAACGTGCGTGACGGTTCCGAACGCACCGCGCCCGCCGCCGTTGACGTAGGCAACGAGGTGCTCGGGGTAACGCTCCTTGAATCCGTTGAGCTTTTGCTGCACGAGGCTGCGCAGCTTCGGAAGCTGGCCGTAGTAGGTGTCCCCCGGGCAATCCGTGTAGTTCACGTCGCGGTGCGCGAAGAGGTGGGGCATGGAGAAGGTGCCGCTGCGCTTCACGTTCGAGGTGGTGACGGTCCAGGTCTCGGTGCCGTACACGTCCTGAGTGAACGTGCTGGCGAGCTTCCACGCAGCCACGGTTGCGATGGCGTTGAGCGCCGCGGTGGGCACGGGAATGTCCATGTAGTCACCCATGACGGAGATGCCACAGGAGCCCGTGTTGAAGCCGCGGGCGTGGGCGCCGGCAACGTTGCGGTGCAGGCCACCCGCGCGCCCCTCAAAGATTTGTCCGTATTTGTCGACGACGACGTTGTAGCCGAGATCGGCCCAACCGAGGGTTTTAGTGTGGTAGGTGAACATCCCGCGCACAACCTGAGGGCTTTGCGCCGCGGTGTAGGTGTTGGAGCCGCCCGTGTGGTGGATGCAGATCGCCTTGAGTTCCTTCGCGTAGCTCAAACGTGAAGTGTTGACCGTGCCGGCGCTCCATTCCTCACGGGTGATGAACGTTGGCGCGCCGGTGCCGGGCGTCACGGTAGCAGGCAGAATGCGGGTGATGCCGGAACCGCTACCGCTTGAGGCGAGGCGCACGTCGCTGCGTGATTCCGACGTGGTGATGAGGTGCGCGGTGAGCTGCTCGGAAATGTCGATGCCATCGCGGAAGGCGCGGACATTAACCGCGCTCGAGGGCCCGACCCACACGGCTTCGCTCGCGTTTTCCTCAATGTCGGTCATCAGCTCTGCGCTGAGCCAATCGCCCCAGTCGCCAGTGTTGATGTCTTGGCCCTGGAACTCCACCACGTCGGGCGCGTCGATATCGGCGGGCCAGGTTGCCGCGGCCATGGTGACATAGCCGGCGACATGCTTTGCCGCAGCACCGTTCAGTTCGGGGTTGTTTTCCGAGGCGCCTTGCGTTTCGACGGTGTTAGTGCGCGCGAGGTCGCGATCCACAACGGCGGTGTCACCACCGCTGGGGGCGGGGGAGTCGTCGGCAAGGGCAAGGCCCATTCCGAGAGCGCCCACTCCGGCTGCGGCGAAGGGGGTGACGGCACCGACCTTGAGTAGGGTGCGACGATTGAGGGGGGATTTTTCGAAGGTCATGGGGAAGTGCTTTCTTGTGAGGGGAAGTCGGCCTTACCATAGCGCACGCGGGCCTTCGCTGGGAAGGCCCGCGTGCGTCATCTGACCGGGTTAAGCGAGATGCTCGGGGAGCGTTTGGGCGCGGCGCTCGCGAAGCTCCGCGAGGGGGAACGTTCCGACGCCAGCCAGCTCCAGGCCGTCGCCACCACTTGTGCCGATGCGAGCCGCGGGGACCGACGCACTGCGTGCGAGTTCCTCGAGGGCAGGAGCATCGTCAGGGCGCACCGCGACGATGGCCCGCGCGTGCGACTCGGAGACGAGGGCTGTGAACGCGTCGATGCCGTCACGGTCGATCACGGTCGTGAGGTCGATCGATGCGCCCGTGTCGAATCGAGTGGTGGATTCGACGAGTGACTGGAAGAGGCCGCCTTCGCTGAGGTCGTGGCTTGCGCGTGCGATTCCCTGGTCGGCCGCACCGATGAGTACGGTAGCGAGGGCTTTTTCGTGTGCAAGCGACACGCGCGGGGGTGTGCCGCCGAGGTGAGCGTGGGTGGCGTCGGCCCACGCGGAGCCCGAAAGCTCCTCGCGAGTTTCACCGAGAAGGTAGATGGCAAGCCCTTCTTCGTGCCATCCGGAGGGCACCCGCGTCGCGACGTTGTCAAACACGCCGAGGACGCCGACGACGGGGGTCGGGTGGATTGCCGAGTTGAGGCGGCCGGGCTCGCCCGTGGAGTTGTACAGGGAGACGTTGCCGCCGGTCACGGGAACTTCGAGCTCCTGGCAGGCGTCGGCGAGCCCCGTGATTGCTTCGACGAACTGCCACATGCGGTCCGGGTCTTCGGGCGAGCCGAAGTTGAGGCAATCGGTCACGGCGAGAGGGCGTGCGCCTGCCGTGGCGACGTTGCGGTAGGCCTCCGCGAGCGCGGCGCGTGCGCCTTCTTTCGGGTTCAGCATCGCGAAGCGGCCGTTGCCGTCGGTGGCGATGGCGATGCCGCGGCCCGTTTTTTCGTCGATGCGGAGCACACCTGCGTCGTCGGGCATCGCGAGCGCGGTGTTGCCGCCGACGTAGCGGTCGTATTGGTCGGTGACCCACGCGGTGCTCGCGAGGTTCGGGGAGGTCGTGAGTGCCCACAGCTGCGTGACGAGTTCGTCGGTGCTTGCAGGGCGGGGGAGGCCTTCGGCGTGGTCGGCCTCGAGGGCGTCCTGCCATGCCGGGCGCGCGTAGGGGCGGTCATAGGTGGGGCCCTCGTGCGCGACGGTCGTGGGATCGACGTCGACGATGCGCTTGCCGTAGTGGTCGATCGTGAGCCGTCCCTCGCCCGTGACTTCGCCGATGACGGCGGCTTCAACACCCCACTTGTCGGTGATGGCGAGGAATTCCTCGAGGTTGTCGGGGGAGACGACGGCCATCATGCGCTCTTGCGATTCGCTCATGAGGATCTCGCCCGCGGTCAGCGTCGGGTCGCGAAGGAGCACGTTTTCGAGGTCGATGTGCATGCCGGAGCCGCCGTTGGACGCGAGTTCGCTCGTTGCGCACGAGATGCCGGCGGCGCCGAGGTCCTGGATGCCTTCGACGGTGCCTTTCGCGAAGAGCTCAAGGCAGCACTCGATGAGCAGCTTCTCCATGAACGGGTCGCCGACCTGGACGCTCGGGCGTTTCGCCGGGCCCTCGTCCTCGAAGGTTTCGGAGGCGAGGATCGACGCGCCGCCGATTCCGTCGCCACCTGTGCGTGCACCGAACAGCACGACCTTGTTGCCGGCGCCTGTCGCGGAGGCCAGGTGGATGTCCTCGTGGCGAAGCACGCCCACGGCGAGGGCGTTGACGAGGGGATTGGTTTGGTAGGCGGGGTCGAACACGGTTTCACCACCGATGTTGGGCAAACCGAGGCAGTTGCCGTATCCGCCGATACCGGCGACGACGCCGGTGGCGACTCGTGCAGTATCCGGGTGGTCGATCGCGCCGAATCGGAGCTGATCCATGACGGCGACGGGGCGGGCCCCCATCGAGATGATGTCGCGGACGATGCCGCCAACGCCGGTCGCAGCCCCCTGGTAAGGCTCGACGTAGCTCGGGTGGTTGTGCGATTCGACCTTGAACGTCACGGCCCAGCCGTCGCCGATATCAACGACGCCAGCGTTCTCGCCGATACCCACGAGGAGGTTTTCCTTCATCGCGGGGGTCTGTTTCTGGCCGAACTGTTTGAGGTGGATCTTGGAGGACTTGTACGAGCAGTGCTCAGACCACATAACGGAGTACATGGCGAGCTCGGCGTTCGTGGGGCGGCGGCCGAGGAGCTCGCGGATCTTCGCGTACTCCTCTTCCTTGAGGCCCAGATCGGCCCACGGCTGCTGTTCGTTCGGGGTTTCACGCGCCCGCTCGATCGTGTCTGGCTCGTGCGTGTTCATGCTCGCGGCTGTCCTCCGTGTCGGTTGTTCTCAGCACCTCGTATTTTACGACGTCGCGCACGGTAACGCGGAATGACAGAGTAGAGACATGTCGCCTTCCACGAAGACTCTTGCGCGTGTGCCGAACGCTGCCGCCGCGTGGGCAGCGATTCTCACCCGCGCGCCCGTCGCGCGCGCCGAGGACGTTCCCGATCGCCGCTATAGCGTGCGCGGTGTTGCCATTGAGGAGCGGCGCGCCCTGCGCTATTCGCGCGTCGTTGCGCCTCATGGAAGGGACGCGTGGGCTGATGCGCATCTCGCCCATCCCGGTTTCTTGCATGCCCTCGCGCATCCGCTCGGGCTCGCGCTCATGGCGGCTCCGCGTTTTCCGCTTCCCGCGCTCGGGCTTGTGCACGTCAAGAATTCGCTCTTGTTGCACCGGCCAGTGTGCATAGGGGAGAGGATCGACATTGAGACACGTATTGGGGACCTCGCACGCTCTTCACGGGGGAGCGCGTGCGAAGTGGTCTCGGTGTTGTCGAGCGGGGGTGACATCGTCGCGACCGACGTCTCGACGTACCTGCTGCGTGGCTCCGGTAATTCTGCGATGCGTGCAAAGTCTCTCCAGACCGAGGCGGCTCCTTTCGCCTCGGCGGCGTCTCCGTCGCGATGGAAGCTCTCCGCGGGTGTGGGGCGCGAGTTCGCACGAGTGAGCGGCGATGTCCACCCGATTCACGTGAGCGCACTGAGCGCACGTGCGCTTGGTGCCCCTTCGCCGCTCGCCCACGGCATGTTCCTGGGATCGCGTGCGCTCAGCGAAGCCGGAGTAGGGGCGCACTCTCCGCTTTTGTGGGAACTCGAGTTCCCGTCGCTTCCGCCTTTGCCCGCAACGGTGTGGGTGCGGTACGGGCGAGAGGAGCCGAAGGAAGGAACGAAGGGCAGTTCGGTCGCGTTCTCAGGCTTCAGCCTGCGGGGTCCGACGCCTGCCGATCGCACGGCGCACCGTGCCTTTTCTGGCCGCGTAACGGTCCTTGGAGGCGCATGAGAGCCCCGCGTGGCCTCAGTAAACTCAAGAAGATTTCAGGAACCTCGATGCGGTGGGCGTTAGCGTGATTTAAGCAAAGACGAAGGTGGCGCGGGAATTGCGTCGCCGAAGGTGCGGACGAAGGAGTGCCATGCCCCTGTACGAGTTTCGGTGCGGTGAAGGTCACCTCAGCGAAGCACTGCTGCCGATGAGCAGCACGACTCGAGAACGCCAGTGCCCCGAGTGCGACACCACCGCGAGGCGCCTCGTGAGCGCTCCCGCTGTGCGGTCGCTCGATCCAGCACTGACAAACGCGATTGATTCAGCGAAGCGCAGCGCCTATGAGCCCCAGGTTCATTCTTCGCTTCCCTCTTCGCGAGGCGCCAAGCCAACCCCTGTATCGCACGATCCGCGCCATCGTGCACTTCCGCGTCCCTGACGCCCCGAGTAGGCAAGCAAAGGAGCACACAGAGCCATGCCTAAGAATCTTTTCCCGCTTGATTCCACGAAGTCGTTCAAAGATCAGGACATCGTTGGCCACAACCGTTGGCACCCGGACATTCCGGCGGCTGTCACGGTAAACCCCGGCGACACGTTCCGCATCGACTGCCGCGAGTGGTTCGACGGCGACATCAAGAACGATGACAGCGCCCAGGACATCCTCGAAGCCCCCGTGAGCAAGGTCCACGCACTTTCGGGCCCGTTCCACATTAAGGGTGCGAAGCCGGGCGACCTGTTGATCGTGGACATCCTCGACGTTGGCCCGATTCCGCAGGAAGATGAGGGCCCCCTCGCGGGTCAGGGCTGGGGCTACACCGGCATCTTCGCGAAGAACAATGGCGGCAGCTTCCTCGTGGATCAGTTCCCGGATGCCTACAAGGCTGTGTGGGACTTCAACGGCCAGACCGCGACCTCGCGCCACGTGCCTGGCGTGTCGTTTACGGGTCTCATCCATCCGGGCCTCATGGGCACGGCGCCCTCGCACGAGCTTCTTAAGAAGTGGAACGACCGCGAGGCCGCGCTGATCGCCACGGACCCGAACCGCCTGCCTCCGCTCGCGCTCCCGCCCGAACCGAAGGATGCAGTTCTTGGCACGCTCACCGGCGACGATTTCGATCGCGTCGCAGCCGAGGGTGCACGCACCGCTCCGCCGCGCGAAAACGGCGGTAACCAGGACATCAAGAACCTCTCGAAGGGCACGCGCGTGTTCTACCCCGTCTACGTGGATGGCGCGCACTTCTCGGTAGGCGACCTGCACTTCTCGCAGGGCGATGGCGAGATCACCTTCTGTGGCGGCATCGAGATGTCGGGCTTCATCGACGTGCACGTGGATGTCATCCCTGGCGGCATGGACAAGTACAACGTCAAGGAAAACGCGATCTTCATGCCCGGCAATGTCGAGCCGCGCTACAGCGAGTGGATTTCCTTCTCGGGTACGTCCGTGACGCTCGACGGCGAGCAGCGCTACCTCGATTCGCAGCTTGCCTACCAGCGCGCCTGCCTCCACGCGATCGACTACCTCACGACCTTCGGCTGGACGCCGGAGCAGATCTTCCTCCTGCTCGGTGCCGCGCCGATCGAGGGCCGCTTCTCGGGCGTCGTTGACATCCCGAACTCGTGCGCGACCGTGTACATCCCGACCGCCATCTTCGACATCGACGTGCGCCCCGGCGCAGGCGACGTGCCGAAGATCGATCCGGGCATCGGGGCGCCGCGCGCCGCGAACGCGTAAGGCAAAGAAGCGTTCATACCCGCGAACGCTCCTTGCACCTGAGGGGGCGCGCCAACCCAGTGGAGGTTGGCGCGCCCCCTCGTCACGTGCCGTAGGCTCGTGAGCATGACATTTCCCGACGCACGTACCGACGCCCTCGACCGCCTCATCATGCACGATGCGAGCGCGCACGTCGCACAGCCCGGTAGCGGCGATGGAGACATCCTCGTTCTCGATGACCGCTCCGGCGCACTGACTCAATGGGCACTCGCGCACGTGGGGCCGCATTCGCGGGTGTTCGTGCGCACGGTGTCGCGCGCTCATGCATCGACCGTGCAAGCGGCGGCGCACGAGGCCGCCGCGACGTCGGGTCGGGCGGATCGAAATCGAGTGCTCATCGCAGGTCTCGACGGAAGCGAGCTCGATCTCGAATCCTTCCTTGCCGCCCACGGATTCTCGGGGAGACTTGTGCTCGGGCACCTGCCAAAATCACTCGCCGCGCTAGAAGAGAACGCGCGGATGCTCGCGAGGCACGCGCGTCGAAGCGGCACAGACATGATCGTGGTGCTCGGTGGCGCCACGAAGCACATGACGCGCTCGATGAACGATGCGCTCGCGACCGGCTTCACCGAAGTCCGGGGTCTTCTGGGAAAGGGGAAATTTAGGTGCCTCGAGGCGTCCACGCCGCGCGAATCCGTGACGGTAATGCCCCCGCGCACGAAGCGGTGGGGCGGCGGGACGCTTACCGCCTTCGGCGGCGTGTTCTCGGGCGCTAAGCCTGACCGCGGGGGAGAGGCGCTCGCGAATGCAGCGGCCTCATGGCTCGCGGCCCGCCCACAGCATGCGGCGCCCGCCACGCGCGTCCTCGACCTTGGCTGCGGCAACGGCATGCTCTCGCTCGCGGTATGCGAGGCGGCTGCGCGAACGGCCTGTGCCCTCACGCTCGCCGCGACGGATATTGACCTCGATGCGGTTCGCTCGACGCGCGCCACGCTAGAGCCCTACCGGGCACAACCCGGCGCCACTCTCACTCTCACGTGGGATTCTGCCGCTGCCCAGCACCCCGAATCCTCGACCGACCTCGTGCTCCTCAACCCGCCGTTCCACGACGGCACGCGTATCGATGCGACGCTCGTCGAGCCGCTCATCGAGGCGGCGTACCGCATTCTCGAGCCGGGCGGAGAACTGCTCCTCGTGCATAACTCGCACCTGCGCTACCGGCCCCTCCTTAAGCGGCGATTTGCCGCCACCCGAGAGGTGAGCCGGGACCGCACGTTCACCGTGCTCAGCGCGAAAAAGTAAGGACGCTGGGGAGCTCCTTAGGCGAGGATCGACTTCATGACCGAGGTGAAAAAGCCGAGGCCATCCACGCCCGTGCGGGTACCTTCTCCCGGCATGTCCGGGCCGAAGCCTGCCTCGACGGCGTGCTCCGGGTGCGGCATAAGCCCCACGACGTTGCCGTACTTGTTCGTGATTCCGGCAATCCCGCGATAGGAGCCGTTCGGGTTGTCCTCGAAACCAGCGGGGCCGCCGACGGCGCCCTCGGCGTAACGGAACACCACGCGATTATCGGCCTCGAGCTCGTCGAGAGTCTTCTCATCAGCGACGTAGAGGCCGTCCTGATTCTTCAGAGGGATTCGGATGATCTGGCCCTCGGCGTATGCGGTTGTCCACGCCGTTCGCGTGTTCTCAACGCGAAGCGGCTGATCGCGGCACACGAACGTCCGGTGCGCATTCTTGATCATCGAACCGGGAAGCAGGTGCGTCTCGGTGAGGATCTGGAAGCCGTTGCAGATCCCGAGCACGGGCATGCCGCCCTTGGCCGCATCGACCACGCGTTCCATGATCGGCGCGAAACGGGAAATAGCGCCCGCCCGCAGATAATCCCCGTAGCTGAAGCCGCCCGGAAGGATCACCGCATCGACGTCACGCAGGTCGTCGTCCGCGTGCCACAGCGCAACCGGCTCACCGCCGGCGATCGTGACGGCGCGAAGTGCGTCGCGATCGTCGAGGGTCCCGGGAAAGGTCACCACACCGATTGCGGGCATCAGGCCTGCTCCTCCTCGACGCGCACCGACACGACATCTTCGATAACGGGGTTCGAGAGCAGCTCGGTTGCCGCCTCGCGCACGCGCTCGAGCACGTCGTCGGTCACGTCGCCCTCAACCTCGAGCTCAAAACGCTTGCCTTGACGGACCGAGGTGATGTTCTCGAAATCGAGTCGTCCAAGAGCGCCGAGAACGGCCTTTCCCTGTGGGTCAAGAATCTCGGGTTTCGGCATTACGTCGACGATGAGGCGGGGCATGTCATCTCCAGAAAACAGTAGGCACGAAAGTGTCGTCGAAAACTGCGCGCGTCGCGCACACGATGATTCTACCGGCCAGTGCGGCCTGTCCTCATCTTTTGCCCCTACTGTGGCGGCATGGACATTACACACTTTGGCCATTCCGCTCTGCTCGTTTCGTACCGCGGCGGCACCGGAGCGCGCGCGGGGGAGGGAGGGGCGGGAGAGTCCGACACCACCCGGCTCCTCATCGACCCCGGCAATTTGAGCGAGCCTTCGCTCACGCACCTTACCGATCTTGACGCGATTGCGATCAGCCACCAGCATCCCGATCACGCGCACCCGCCATTCCTTGCGGAGCTTTTCGCGCACAACCCCGAGGCAGCAATCCTTCTCGAGCCTCAAACCGCGCAGGCTCTAAGCGACAACCCCGAGACCTCACGCTTTCGGGAGCGCTTCACGCCTCTCGCGCCAGGTCAGCGAGCGAGCGTCGGGCCCTTCCCCGTCACCGTCACCGCAGCCGGGGGAGCCCACGCGACCATCCACCCGTCTATCCCGCCCGTGGGAAACGTGGCGCTTATCGTCGAAGCGGCCGGCGAGAAAACACTTGTGCACACCGGTGACTCGCTCGCCCCGCACCCCGAAATCGTCGGGGCTGACGTTCTGTCGTTTCCCCTCGTCGCGCCGTGGTCGAAAATGCACGAAACGATCGATTTCCTCAGAATTGTGAAACCTGCCGTGGCGATCCCCGTGCACGATCGCGTGGCCTCTGCCGAGGGGCGAGCGATCTATCTGAAACAGTCGCGCGCCTTCGCTCCCAAGGAATGCGAAGTGCGAGATTGGCCCGTGGGTACCGAACCCGGGCAGGGTCGTACCCTCAGTTTTTAGCGGCGCAGCGGCGCGGCGGAATTAATGAACCTCGAAGCCTCCGCGCGCGCGGAACTGCTCACGCACGCGCTCGACGAGTTCCTTCTCCGGCGGCCGGGTATCGCGCAGCTTGTAGTCGAGGCCGAGTGAATCCCATTTGTCGGTGCCCATCTGGTGGAAGGGCAGCACCTCGATACGACTCACGTTCGAGCGCCACCGCTCAACGATGTCGGCGACTTTCTCGACGTTGTCATAGTCGTCGGTGAGTCCAGGAACGAGCACGAAACGCGCCCACACCTCGATCCCCTTCGCGTTCAAGCGATCGCCAAAATCGATCGTCGGCTGCAGGTCGCGGCCAGTCGTGCGCTTATACACGTCGGGATCGCCGCTCTTAACGTCGAGAAGCACGAGATCGACCGACTCAAGCAGGTCGTCTGAGGCATTGCGGCCGAGAAAACCCGACGTATCGATCGCGGTGTGGACACCCATGTCCTTGGCAGCCTCGAGGATTCGCTTGGCAAAGGCGGGCTGCTGGAGAACCTCGCCGCCCGAGAGCGTAATGCCGCCGCCCGAGGCCTTGAAAATGCGGCGATAGCGGCGGATCTTCCCAATGATCTCGTCAGCGGTCACGTCCTGACCGTTCTTCGCCTCGAACGTGTCGGGGTTGTGGCAGTACAGGCAGCGAAGCGGGCAGCCACTGAAGAAGATCGTGAGGCGAGTGCCGGGGCCGTCGACTGCCGTCACAAGTTCCCACGAGTGAATCGAGGCGAGTTCGCCTTCGCGTACCGCCTGGAGTCGATCAGGGCGCTCCAGGTGCGTTTCCTCGAGCCCCTCAATGCCGGCGCCCTGGCGCCTCTTGTGAAGCGGAAGGTCAACCTGGCTGATGCTCTTGGCCTCGGACTCGGTCATGAAACGCCTCTCGTGAAAATCGTGGTGGGCACACGTGCCGCCGATCGGGGGCATGCGCCCTAAAGAGTTGGGCCCGGAAACCGGAGCTTCCAGGCCCAACAGGTGAACGCTTCGATGCGTCAATTATTGCGCATCATGCGTGTAAAGGGGATGTCTCAGGCGCCCTGGTGGAAGGTGCGGTTGAGAACGTCGAGCTGCTGCTCGCGCGTGAGCTTCACGAAGTTCACGGCGTAGCCCGACACGCGAACCGTGAGGTTCGGGTACTTCTCCGGGTTCTCCATCGCGTCGACAAGGGTCTCCTTGTTGAGCACGTTGATGTTCGCGTGGTAGAGGCCCGACTCCATGTTGTTTGCTGCGCGGTTGGTCTTCATGGACTCAAGGCGCTCGTCGAAAGTCTTGACTGCCATTATTCTCTCCTCAATCAGAGTGATGGAAATGTGGGGGTGAAAACCGGCCGAGCCCGAGGGGCTCGCGCCCGACCGATTCACATTTAGGGGTTCAGACGATCAGTCTTCGTCGTCCATGATGAAGCCGGAGTCGAGAATGCCGACCAGGTTCTTGACCTGCTCGTCCTTCGTGCGACCGAGGCCCTGCGGGGTGATCGTGTTGGTCAGCGAGATGCCGTCCAGCGCGTCGTTGTAGTCGAGCTTGCCAACGGAAAGCATCGAGGCCACCATGCCGTGGCTATCCATGCCGTTTTCCGGGTTAGCGCCCGGGGCGAAGGGCGTGCCCTTCTCGTGGCCCGAGGGGAACGAGCCGGTCGCCTTGCCGTACACGACGTTCGACGTAATCGTGAGCACCGACTGGGTCGGGATCGCGTCACGGTACATCGGGATTGCCTTGATCTTCGACATGATCGTGTGCACAACGGTCGCGGCGATGTCGTCGGCGCGATCGTCGTCGTTACCGTAGATCGGGAAGTCACCCTCGGTGCGGTAGTCGACAACGAGGCCGGACTCGTCGCGGATCGGGTACACCTTGGCGTACTTGATCGCGGAGAGCGAGTCCGCGACGATCGAGAGGCCAGCGATGCCGCAGCCCATCGTGCGCGTGATATCCGAATCGTGAAGCGCCATCTCGATCGCCTCGTAGGCGTACTTGTCGTGGCAGTAGTGAATGATGTTGAGCGCTTCAACGTAGGTGCCGATCACCCAGTCAAGCATCTCTTCGTACTTCTGCCAGACCTCGTCGAAGTCGAGCGGGCCCTCGCCCTCGATGGGGGCGAACAGACCTTCTTCGGTGACCTGCTTGCCGCTCATTTCGTCGCGGCCGCCGTTGATCGCGTAAAGCAGCGCCTTCGCGGAGTTCACGCGCGCACCGAAGAACTGCATCTGCTTGCCGACCTTCATCGGGGACACACAGCACGCAATTGCTGCGTCGTCGCCCCAGCGATTACGGATCTGCTCATCGGACTCGTACTGCACGGAGCTCGTCTCGATCGAGATGGCCGAGCAGAAGTCCTTGTAGCCCTGCGGGAGCTTCGGATCCCAGAAGATCGTAATGTTCGGCTCGGGCGCCGGACCGAGATTACGAAGGGTCTGGAGGAGGCGGAAGGAGGTCTTCGTGACGAGCGAACGGCCGTCCTCACCAAGGCCGGCATCCGACCAGGTGGCCCAGTACGGGTCGCCCGAGAAGATCTGGTCATAGTCGATCGTGCGGAGGAAGCGCACGATACGGAGCTTGATCACGAGGGCATCGATGATCTCCTGCGCGTCTGTCTCCGTGATGCGGCCCTCCTGCAGGTCGCGCTCGATGTACGCGTCGAGGAACGGCGAGAGACGGCCGATCGACATGGCGGCGCCGTCCTGGCTCTTGACCGAGGCGAGGTAGGCCATGTAGACCCACTGCACGGCTTCCTGAGCGGTAGCGGCGGGACGACGAAGGTCAAGGCCGTAGGAGTCGCCGAGGATGACGAGCTTGTTGAGAGCCTTGATCTGCTCGGCATGCTCTTCGCGGAAGCGTGCCCAGTGCTCGCTGAACGGCTGATCCGAAACCGCGTCTTTCGCGGCCTTCTTCTCGGCGATCAGGAAGTCCGCGCCGTAGAGCGCGAGGCGACGGTAGTCGCCAATAATGCGGCCGCGACCGTAGGCATCGGGAAGACCGGTGATGATGTGGGAGCTACGTGCTGCGCGGATGCGCGGGGTGTAGATGTCGAACACGCCATCGTTGTGGGTCTTGCGGTACCTGGTGAAGATCTTCTTGATCTCCGGATCCGGTTCCTTACCGGCTTCCTTGATCGCGGTCTCCACCATGCGCCAGCCACCGAAGGGCATCATCGCGCGCTTGAGGGGAACGTCGGTCTGAAGGCCGACGATGACGTCGTCATCTTCGCTGATGTAGCCAGCGGGGAAGGCGTCGATGTCGGCGGGGGTCTTCGTATCCACGTCGTAGACGCGGCGGCGGCGCTCCTCCGAGAGGTACTTCTTCTCGAGGGTGTCCCACACGCGAAGAGTCTTGTCGGTCGCACCCGCGAGGAACTCGGCATCGCCCTCGTACGGGGTGTAGTTGAGCTGGATGAACTCGCGAACGTTGATGTTCTCGTTCCAGTCGCCGGTCTTAAAACCGCGCCACGGGTCGAGCTGTTCGCCCTGGGCTCCGGCGTTCTTTTCTTCCACAGCAGTCATGTGAGCCTTCCTTCCATGGCGGGGGCTAAGCCGCATGCTCGTGAGGTGTGCTGGTAGTTCCACCGTAGGAGTGAGGCCTATATGTGTAGGGGACTTTGAGCCCGCTCCGTGGCGGCGGTCACATGGTATCGCCGAGGTCTGGAAGGCAGGTGGGGAGGGCTAGAATTTCTCGCCCGAAAGGCGCTCGTAGGCCTCGATATATTTCTCGCGAGTCGCCTCGACGATGCTTGCGGGGAGTACAGGCGGTGCGACCTGGGTGTTCTTGTTCCAGCCACTCTCGTTCGTGAGCCAATCGCGCACAAACTGCTTGTCGAAACTGGCCTGCGCGCGCCCGGGTTCGTACTGGTCAGCGGCCCAAAATCGCGAGGAATCCGGAGTGAGAACTTCGTCACCCAGCACGATGTTATCGGTGTGTCGCGAGTGGCCGAACTCGAGCTTTGTATCAGCAAGAATGATGCCCCGCTCTCGCGCAAAATGCTCCGCTGCTCGATAGACGGAGACAGTGCGCTCCTCGAGCTCGTCGACGAGGTCCTTCCCAAGCCTCGCGCGAGCCTCGTGAACGGTGATGTTCTCGTCATGCTCTCCCTGCTCGGCCTTCGTCGAGGGGGTAAAGAGCGGGGACGGGAGGCGGGAGCCGTCGACGAGGCCCTCGGGAAGGACGTGACCGCCCACCGCGCCGTCGCGCAGGTAGTCCGCGAGCCCCGAGCCGGTCAGGTAGCCGCGCACGACGCATTCGAGCGGGACCATGTCGAGAGCCTCGCAGTGCAGGGCGCGCCCCCGAACCGCATCGGGAACGTCGACGGCGCTCTTCACATGATTGTCCGTGACGCCCTTGAGATGGTCGAACCACAAAAGCGACATCGCCGTCAGAATTCGTCCTTTATCGGGGATTCCCGGGGTGAGCGAGTAATCGAATGCGCTGATTCGATCGGTCGCGACGACGAGCACCTCGTGCGCCTCGGCAAGCGTGCTCCCGTGGGGAACGTACAGCTCGCGCACCTTTCCACTCAAGACGTGGTCCCAGCCCTCGAGAGCGGGGGCCTCGGTCAGCGCGCCATTCACATTCGTGTTCACAGCTGGGTCACCCTTTCGATAGCGCCGAGAGCTGCCCGCTCGGCGATGTCGGTTCGGTAGTGGGAGCCTTCGAGCAAGACCCGTGCGATGGCCGACTGTGCGCGAACGCGTGCACCCTCGAGCGTGTTCTCGCGCGCCACGACGCTGAGAACACGGCCGCCACTCGAGCGCAAGGTGCCGTCGGAATCTCGCTCGGTGCCAGCGTGGATCACCGTGCAGCCTTCCTCTCCTACCTCGTCAAGACCCGTGATCTCTCGCCCGGTCTGGGCGGCGAGTGGATAACCCTCGCTCGCGAGCACGACGGCGACCACGCTCTCGTCGCGCCACGCGAGGTCAGGTACGCTCGCGAGATCCCCGGTCGCGGCGGCCTGCAGGAGCTCACCGAGGTCGCTCCCGAGGCGCTCGAGGACCACGAGGGTCTCAGGGTCGCCGAAGCGAACGTTGAACTCGATGACCTTGAGTCCCTCGCTGGTGGCCGCGAGGCCGCAGAAAAGGAGACCTGTGAACGGAGTGCCGCGCTCACGCATGGCGCGTATGACGGGTTCGGCGATCGACTCGACGGTCGCGTTCATCGCGGCGTTTTCGTCGAGCCACGGCAGCGGTGAATAGGCACCCATGCCGCCCGTATTCGGGCCCTCATCTCCCTTAAACGCGCGCTTGAAGTCCTGGGCTGGAACGAGCGGAACGGCCCTCTCGCCGTCGCACACGCAGAACACCGAAAGCTCGGGCCCGTCGAGATACTCCTCGAGAACGACGCGCGAGCCGTGTGCTCCGCTTGCGAGGCAGTCGCGGGCGTGTGCTAGTGCCTCCTCGCGCGAGGACGTAACGACGACGCCCTTGCCGGCAGCGAGGCCGTCGGCCTTGACGACGTAGGGGGTGCTCCCTCCCGGGTTCATGTCGTCGAGTGCTGCTTCGAGCAACGCCGGATCCGCCACCGTCATCGAGCGTGCGGTCGCCACCCCCGCTTCGCTCATGATGCGCTTCGCGAAGTCCTTCGAGCCTTCGAGCTCCGCCGCAGCCTTCGAGGGGCCGAACACGGTGAGGCCAGCCTCGCGCATATCGTCGGCAAGACCCGCAACGAGCGGCGCCTCGGGGCCAATGACGACGAGTTCGATGCCGAGCTCGAGCGCAAGCGCGGTGAGGGCCGCGCTATCACCGAGAGAAACGTCGTGGATGGCCGCGTGGGCCTCCATGCCCGGGTTGCCGGGGGCGGCGTGGAGATCGTGAGGGATGGAATCTTGGCTGAGGCGTCGCACGAGGGCGTGCTCGCGCGCGCCGGTGCCCACTACGAGAATTTTCACGCCTTAACCCTAGCGGTTCGGGCTAGGCTTCTGGGGTGAACACCGAGCCCACAGCCCCCAAGTCCTCGCTCGAGCCAGTGCCGCGGCTGCGAGTGCGCCTCGACCTCGCATACGACGGTACCGACTTTAAGGGGTGGGGAATTCAGCCGACGCTACGCACTGTCCAGGGGGAACTCGAAGCGGGGCTCGCAAAAATCGTGCGTGAGGACATTCGAGTCACGGTCGCCGGTCGCACCGACGCTGGTGTCCACGCGAGCGGCCAGGTCGTGCACGTCGACATTCCATACGAGCGGTGG
The DNA here is from genome assembly GCF_902381725.1 of Dermabacter jinjuensis. Lineage (GTDB taxonomy): Bacteria > Actinomycetota > Actinomycetes > Actinomycetales > Dermabacteraceae > Dermabacter > Dermabacter hominis. Next base: position 1,302,726 of record NZ_LR698963.1, read on the forward strand.
CAGCGAATGCCGGGCAGGAGTGACCGCTCGTGCGAGGACTCAATCGTTCAGCGCCTCGCCGCAGTTTTGCCCCGCGACATCGCCGTTCGGCGCGCGAGCGTCGTCAGTGAAGATTTTGATGCCCGCTTCAGCGCGCTTGCGCGCACCTACCGCTATCGCATTTGTGACAAGCATGCGCGGCGCGACCCCCTGCGCCGCGACGTCGCCTTCCACAAGCGCTCGCTCGACGCAGAGGCGATGAACACTGCCGCGCGCGCACTCGTCGGCGAACACGACTTCCTGTCCTTCTGCAAACCCCGTGAAGATGCGACGACAATCCGCACGCTCCACGAGATCACGTGGGAGCGCCCCGAAACAGGCAAAGACGAGGGGCTCGTTGTCGCCACCGTCACCGCCGACGCGTTCTGCCATCACATGGTCCGTTCGATCGTCGGCGCGAGCGTCGCGGTCGGCGAGCACCGCCTCGACGCCGAGTGGATGGCTGCGCTCATCACAATTCCCAGGCGCGACGAAGCCGGCAGCGCCCCCATGTTCGCCCCCTCCGGCCTTACGCTCGAGCGGATCGACTACCCGGAAGAAGCCGAATGGGCGGCACGGGCTCGTCAAACGCGCGGCAAGCGCGGTGCGCCGTTTGAACGCCGTTAAAGTCCGACGGTTGCCCAATACCGGCGAAGCCTCGCCCGCCAAATGTGAGGGAAAACAAGAGGCGAGCAGCCGTCGGCCCGTTGCCCTCGCTGCGGATCCGCACTAGAGTAGAGGGCTGTTGTGCCATAGATGCGCGCTTTGCCGCTGCCGCTTTCTCACGTTCGGCGCGAAAGAGCTCCTCACACGCATCTGAGCCCCACGCCCGCCCCTAAACCCGGGCTGCCGGTTCAGCACGACATTTCTTGGTCATGCTTTAAACCAAAGGAAGCGTGTCCACGGTCCATTCGAACCGTGTTCTTGCGCGCCCACAAGGGGCGTCGCGAGGCACTTAAACGAGAGAAGAAGGCACGAGTGCGTACGTTCACCCCGAAGCACGACGACGTCGAGCGTTCCTGGTACGTCATTGACGCAACTGATGTCGTCCTCGGCCGGCTCGCTTCCCACGCCGCTCAGCTCCTGCGCGGCAAGCACAAGCCGGTCTTCGCACCCCACGTGGATGCGGGCGACTTCGTCATCATCATCAACGCTGAGAAGGTTGCCCTCACGGGCAAGAAGCTCGAGCAGAAGCTCGCATACCGCCACTCGGGTTACCCGGGCGGCCTGCGCGCGACTCGGTACGCCGAGCTGCTCGAGAAGAACCCCGAGCGCGCGATCGAGAAGGCTGTCAAGGGCATGCTCCCGAAGAACAAGCTTGCCACCCAGCAGCTCAAGAAGCTCAAGGTGTACGCGGGTCCCGAGCACCCGCACCAGGCTCAGAAGCCGGTCCCGTTCACCATCGACCAGGTGGCGCAGTAACGGGCCCCGCCCGGCTACGCCGATACGAGATCTGAGGAAATCAAGTGGCAGAAACCACCCCCGAAGTTGAGGAGTTCGAAGGCGACGCCTCGAACTACACCACCGAATCTACGAACGACGCGCCCGTCGGCAAGGGCTCGTCGATCTCCGCTCCCGGCTACGGCACCGGCCGCCGCAAGCAGGCTGTCGCCCGCGTGCGCCTCGTGCCCGGCACCGGCGAGTGGAAGGTCAATGGGCGCACCCTCGAGGAGTACTTCCCGAACAAGGTGCACCAGCAGGAAGTGAACGATCCGTTCAAGCTTCTCGACCTCCAGGGCCGCTTCGACGTAATCGCCCGCATCTCCGGCGGTGGCCCCTCGGGCCAGGCCGGTGCGCTGCGCCTCGGCGTGTCGCGTGCGCTCAACGAGATCGACACCGAAGCGAACCGCCCCGCGCTCAAGAAGGCGGGCTTCCTCACGCGCGATGCCCGCGTCATCGAGCGTAAGAAGGCCGGCCTCAAGAAGGCCCGTAAGGCTCCGCAGTTCTCGAAGCGCTGATCGCCAGCACTTTGCACTGCATCGAAGGCGTCACCTCACCGGTGGCGCCTTCGGTCGTTAACGGTGTGAAGGCCTAAGGTTGTAAACGTGGTCGTCCTCGAAATTCTCACCGAGCAGCCACTGCTAGCGCTGTTCCTCGTCATGGCGCTCGGCACGCTCCTCGGTCGCATGCGCTTTGGCCCCGTCCAGTTTGGTGCGGCGGGTGCCCTCTTCGTGGGCCTCATCGTCGGCGCGCTCGATCCGCGCCTCGGCGAAAGCTTTGGCGTGTATCAAACGTTCGGGCTTGCCCTCTTCGTTTACATGATCGGGCTCAGTGCCGGTAATGGTTTCTTCCGCGACATGCGAAAGCAATACCGGCTCATGCTAGCCGCCGTCGGACTCTTCGCCATCTATGCCGTGGGCGTCAGCATTCTCGGCTCCGCCGCTGGGCTCGGGAAAGAACTGACCGCGGGCACATTCACTGGCACGCTCACCTCGACTCCGGCCCTCGCAGCCGCGAGCAGGGCGACCGGCGGCTCGACGATCCCCGCCGTGGGTTACGCGATTGCATACCCGTTCGGCGTCATCATTCCCATGATTCTCGTGTCGATCATGATGTCGAGCACGTGGGTGCGCTCGAAGTTCGCGTCTCGAAGGGACCCCGGCCGCCCCCGCGGCTCCCAGATTCGAGACATGAGTGTGCGCGTGACCTCAACGATTGCCCTCATGGATGTGCCGGGTGTGCGCGAGGGGACGGTATCGGCGTCGTACCTGCTCAGGCGCGGCATGATGACGATCGTGCGGACCGACACCGTTTTGCACGAAGGCGATGAGGTTGTGCTTGTGGGCTTTCCAGAATCGCTCGATCAGGCACTCGAGACAATCGGCGAGCGCGCCGAACACCGGCTCCTCGATGACCGCAGCGCCGTGGACTACCGCCGCATCCTCGTCTCCAACCCAAGACTCGAAGGGCGACTCCTTCGCGAAACCCGGATCGCCTCGCGCTATGGCGCTATCGTGACCCGCCTGCGTCGTGGGGATGAAGACATGGTCGCGTCGCCGTGGACTCGCCTCGAACTCGGCGACCGTGTCCGCGTCGTTGCGCCACGCGAACAAATCGTTCGCATCACCGAATACCTTGGCGACAGCGAAAAGCGCATCAACAGCGTGGACTTTCTCGCGCTCGGCCTCGGGATTTCCTTCGGGCTGCTCCTGGGGCTCGTCAGCATCCCCATCGGCGGGGGCGCGTCGTTCGCGCTTGGCAGCGCCGCGGGACCGCTTGTCGTGGGCCTCATCCTCGGCCGGTGGGAGCACACGGGGCCCATCCTGTGGACTCTGCCAAGACCCGTGAATCTCACCATTCGCCAACTCGGTCTGTCGGTCTTTCTGGCGGCGGTAGGGGTGATCTCTGGGCCCTCGTTCGCGGAGAATGCCTTCACCCTCGACGGCCTCAAGGTTGCTCTTGTCGCGGCTGCCTCCCTCATGCTCATGCTTCCCCTCGTTCCCGTGGCGGGAGCGCTGCTCGGGGTGAGCCTCGAGCGCTCGGCGGGTGCCGTCGCGGCCTTCGTCGGTCAGTCGGTCGTTCTCGAGCACGCACTCAACCTCGGCCACGACGATGAACGCACCGCCTCCGGCTACGCCGCGGTCTACGCGCTCGGCATCGTGGTGCAGCTCCTACTCGTGCAATTCATGGTCACCTAAAGCGCCCCCGTTACACTCGAAGAGTTTTCGTGCACGCCTCGTGCACCCTAATGAAGGAAGACACCACATGGCACGTTTGTTTGGAACCGACGGCGTTCGCGGAGTGGCGAACAAAGACATCACCGCGGAGCTCGCGGTCGAACTTGCCGTCGCAGCAGCCCACGTCCTCGGGCAGTTCGGCGCATTCGAACCGAGTGAAAGCGGCGAGGGCCGGGCGAAGCCCCGCGCAATCGTCGCCCACGATCCGCGCCCCTCGGGCGACTTCATTTCCGCGGCGATCTGTGCAGGTCTCGCTTCCGCTGGCGTTGACGTGCTCGATGCAGGCGTACTGCCCACTCCGGGCCTCGCCTACCTCGTGAAAGAGTCCGAAGCCGATCTTGGCGTCATGATCTCCGCGAGCCACAACCCGCACCCCGATAACGGCATCAAATTCTTCGCGCGCGGCGGAGTGAAACTCCCCGACGAGGTCGAAGATGCGATCGAAGCGCGCCTTCACGAAGAGTGGTCGCGGCCGCTCGGCGCAGAGGTTGGCTCGATCACCCCCTACGACAACGTGATCGACAGCTACGTCGATCACCTTCTCTCGACCCTCGACGTTTCCCTTGACGGACTGAGCGTCGTCGTCGATTGCGCGAACGGCGCTTCCTTCGAGACCGGTCCCAGGGCCCTCGAGCGTGCAGGCGCACGAATCCACGTGCTCGGCGACCGAACCGACGGCCGCCAGATCAACGAGGACTGCGGCTCGACTCATCTCGAGCAGCTGCAAGGCGCCGTGGTCGAGCACAGCGCCGATATTGGCGTTGCCTTCGACGGCGACGCCGATCGCTGCCTCGCAGTTGATGCCGACGGCGCCGTCATCGACGGCGATCAGATCATGGCGATCCTTGCCCTCGCCCTCAAGGAAAAAGGCAAGCTCGCCGACGACACCCTCGTCGTGACCGTCATGAGCAACCTCGGCCTCAAGCTCGCCATGCGTGAGCACGGTATCCAGCTCGGGCAGACCTCCGTCGGTGACCGCTACGTCCTCGAAGAAATGACTCTCGGCGGCTACTCTCTCGGTGGCGAACAATCCGGCCACGTCATCCTCCTCGAGCACGCGTCGACGGGCGACGGCGAACTCACGGCCCTGCACCTTCTCCAGCGCATGAAGGAAACCGGCAAGAGCGCCCGCGAGCTCGCGAGCGTCATGACCCGCATGCCGCAGGCCCTCATCAACGTCAAGGGCGTCGACAAGAACCGCGCCCAGATCGACGCAGTCGTGACAAAGGCGGTCGAGGACGCCGAAGCCGAACTCGGTGATACCGGCCGCGTGCTTCTTCGCCCGTCGGGCACCGAGCCCGTCGTGCGCGTCATGGTCGAAGCGGCCGATGACTACCAAGCCCACAGCATCGCCGAGCGGCTCGCGGGCATCGTGCGTGATCGCCTGGCGCTCGAGGGCTGAGGGTTTTTATCTGAAGCGTTTCACTTTGTGAAAATTTGGGGTCCGACGGCGGTTGGGAAGTCGTCGGGCCCTGATTTTTTTCATAGAGAGAGACGGCCGGGGCAGCGGCCGGAGCTGAGCTGAGCAGCTGCCGGGGGCTGCAAGCGGGGCAGCGGCTGGAGCAGCGGCTGGGGCAGCGGCCGGGCAGTGCCGGGGAGGCGGCTGGGGCAGTTGCCGGAGCTGAGCTGAGCACCTGCCGGGGGTGCTAGATGCGGCGTAGCAACACCGAGTGGATCTGGTGATTCGAGCCCTTGCGGAGGATGAGATCAGCACGACCGCGTGTGGGCCGCACGTTTTCTTTGAGGTTCGGGCCGTTGATCGTGTCCCACACGTGACCAGCGCGTTCGATTGCCTCGCTGTCGCTCAGGTCGGCGTAGCTGCGGAAGTACGATTCGGGGTTCGAGAAGGCCGTTTGGCGCAGCGTGAGGAACCGGTCGATGTACCAGCGGCGGATGTCGTCCTCTTTCGCATCGACGTAAATGGAGAAGTCGAAGAAGTCGGAGACGGCGACGCCGAGGCGGCCATCGGCACGGGGGCGCGCCGGTTGGAGAACATTGAGACCTTCGACGATCAGCACGTCGGGGCGCTCCACGATGATGCGCTCGCCCGGAACTCGGTCGTAAGAGATGTGTGAATAAACCGGCGCTTCGACGCGATCCTTGCCGCTCTTGACGTCGGCGATGAAACGCAAAAGAGCGCGGCGGTCGTAGCTTTCAGGGAAACCCTTGCGTTCGAGAATGCCGCGGCGCTTGAGCTCGGCGGTCGGGTAGAGAAAACCATCGGTCGTGATGAGCTGAGCCCGGGGGGTCTCGGGCCAACGGGCCGTCAGCAGGCGCAAAAGCCGCGCGGTTGTGGACTTACCAACCGCGACTGACCCCGCAACGCCGATCACGAAGGGCGTGCGGCGGAAGTGCTCTTGGAGGAAGCTCTGGCGGAGATTACGCAGATGCTGGGCGGTCATGACCTGGAGGTTCAGGAGCCTCGAAATGGGACGGTAAATGTCGTTGACCTCGGCGTAATCGAGGGGGTCTCCCTGGCCGCGAATCTCCGTGACCTCCTCGGGGGTCATGGGTAGAGGGGTTTGGTCGCTTAACCGGGCCCAGTCCGCACGGCTGATCTCCGTGAACGGCGTGAGATGCGAGTCATCAATCGGTGTGCGTCCCCGGTGTGGGTCGCGCTCGAAAGGAACGGAGAGGTCTTGATGCTCGTGCATTCCTCAAGTTTATGGTGACGCGCACGTGTGAAGCAGCGTTTTTTCATGCGGCGAGGATTACTCTCTGTTTCATGTGTGGAATCGTAGGATACGTAGGGCCCGCCGGAGCGGGCACGTCATCGCGACCGAGTGAGGTCGTTCTTGGGGGACTGAGTCGCCTCGAATACCGCGGCTATGACTCGGCAGGGATCGCCCGCTGCGGCGAAACGGAAATTGAGCTCTTCAAGGCGTCCGGAAAAATTCAAAACCTTCGCGACAAGCTCGAGGGCCACGAATCCTCGAAAGCGCGAGCGGCCATCGGGCACACCCGCTGGGCGACTCACGGCGGTCCAAGCGACACGAACGCCCACCCCCACCTCGGTGGTAAAAACGGCGAGGTAGCGCTTGTCCACAACGGCATCATCGAAAACTTCGCCGCCCTCAAAAAGGAGCTTGCCGACGACGGCTACGCGTTCCTCTCGGACACCGACTCGGAGGTCGTCGCCCACCTGCTCGCGCGCGAATGTGAGACCGCCGAGAGCCTCACGGCGGCCATGCGTGCGTGCGTCGCGCACCTCGAAGGGGCCTTTACGCTGCTCGCAATCCACGAAGACAATCCGGACGTGATCGTCGCAGCTCGCCGCAACAGCCCGCTCGTTGTCGGCCTCGGCGAGGGGGAGAACTTCCTCGGCTCCGATGTCGCCGCGTTCGTCGACCACACGAAGCACGCCGTCGAGATCGGCCAAGACCAGATTGCCACCGTGAGTGCCGAACGCGTCGACGTGATCGAGTTCGACGGCACCCCCGTCCCCGAGCCGAAGCAGTACACGATTGAGTGGGACGCGGCCTCCGCTCAGAAATCCGGGTACCCCTCCTTCATGGCGAAGGAGATCCACGAGCAGGCGAAGGCTATCGCCGACACCCTCCTCGGGCGTCTCGACAATAACGAGATTGTTCTCGACGAAATGCGCATCGACCCCTCGCACTTGCGCTCGATCGACAAGATCATCGTGGTCGCGTGTGGAACCGCCGCCAATGCCGGTGAGGTCGTCAAGTACGCCATCGAACACTGGTGCCGAATCCCCGTCGAGGTCGAACTCGCTCACGAGTTCCGCTACCGCGATCCGATCGTCCACGAGCGCACGCTCGTGGTTGCTATCTCGCAATCGGGCGAGACGATGGACACCCTCATGGCGGTCCGTTACGCGAAGGAACAGGGCGCGAAGGTTGTCGCGATCTGTAACACGCGAGGCGCGACCATCCCGCGCGAATCCGACGCCGCCATTTACCTTCACGTTGGTCCCGAAATCGCGGTTGCCTCGACCAAGGCATACCTCGGGCAGATCGCGGCGTGCTACCTCCTCGGGCTGTTCCTCGCCCAGGTGCGCGGTAACCTCTACGGGGATGAGATTGAGGCGATCATGCGCGATCTCGAGGAAATCCCCGGCAAAATCCAAGAGGTGCTCGATCGCTCCGGTCAGGTCGAGAAGCTTGCGCGAGACATGGTGGACGCGACGAGCGTGCTGTTCCTCGGCCGTCACGTGGGTTTCCCAACCGCGCTCGAAGGCGCCCTTAAACTCAAGGAAATCGCCTATATTCACGCGGAGGGATTCGCCGCGGGCGAGCTCAAGCACGGGCCTATCGCGCTCGTCGAAGAGGGCCAGCCGGTGTTTATCGTCGTGCCGAGCCCCCGCGGGCGCGACTCCCTGCACGCGAAGGTCGTCTCGAATATTCAGGAGGTCCGCGCTCGCGGCGCCTTCACGCTCGTGATCGCAGAAGAAGGCGATACCGACGTTGAGCCGTACGCCGACGTCGTGATCCGATACCCCGAAACGCGCACCCTGTTTGCGCCGCTGCTCACGATCATCCCGCTGCAGATTTTCGCGTGCGAACTCGCGACCGCCAAGGGGCTCGACGTCGATCAGCCCCGAAACCTCGCGAAGTCGGTCACGGTCGAGTAACGAGCCCGGGCGGGGCTCTACGGCCCGACCTACAATGGAGGCCATGTCGAACTCTCCGATTGCGTGTGAGCGAAGCTTCCTGCCTTTCGGTAACGAAGCGTTCGCGGGCATCGGAGTAGACATCGTTGATATCGAGCGCCTAGGGGATCGCCTCGAGCGGTCTCCGCGCCTTCGTGAACGGCTTTTTGCCCCTGAGGAGCGCGAGTTGAGCCTTGCCTCTCTCGCTGCTCGTGTGGCCGCGAAGGAAGCGCTCGGCAAGGCGCTCGGGAATCCGGGCGACCTTTCGTGGCACGACGTGATCGTGCGCCGCACCGAGCATGGACGCCCCTACCTCGTGCTGCGCGGTGCTGCGCTTGCGACCGCGAATGCGCAGTCCTTACGTTTTGCGCACCTGTCGCTTTCGCACGATGGCAACCTTGCGACCGCAATGGTCGTCCTGGAGGCCCGCGACACGCGAGGCGGGGCGCGCGGGGATGAGGAGCCCCAAGCATGAACCTGACACCCGAAATCGATCCGCTCATGAGCCCGAACCGCGCTGAGGTTTCGCTCAAGGCGATCGCCCACAATGCCGCGCAGCTTCGTGAGGCGATCCCGGACTACATCGCTCTCATGGCGGTTGTGAAGGCCGACGGATACGGGCACGGCATGGTGGAAGCGGCCCGCGCGGCGATCGCTGGCGGTGCAACGTGGCTCGGTGTCGCCCACCCCATGACCGCTCTTGACCTCGCGCATGCCGATCTTGACGTGCCGATTCTCGCGTGGCTTCACGAGCCGGTGTCCGCGAAGAATGTGCTTCCCCACGCGATCGGCGCGGGCGTTGATCTCGCCGTGAGTTCTCTCGCGCAGCTCGAGGCTGTGATTGAGGCCGCGCGCTCCATTGAGCGGCGCGCGCGAGTGCATGTCTCCTTCGAGACCGGAATGGGCCGCGAAGGTGCTTTTGCAAGCGAGGTCGAGCAGATCGGAGCGGTGATCCTCGAAAGCCCGCACGTGTCGCTCGCAGGCGCCATGAGTCATCTGTTCAATGCGGATGTCCCGGGCGATGCGAGCGTGCGAGAGCAGGCTGAGCGGTTTGAGGCGATGTGTGAGCGGCTCGAGGCTTCTGCGGGTCCCATTCCGCTTCGGCATCTGTCGGCGAGTGCGGGGGCGCTCGCGGGGGAGGAGTTCCGCTACGACATGGTGCGCCCGGGCATTACGCTTTACGGCTACTCGCCGGTGGAGACTGATCTGGATCTTCGTCCAGCGATGTCGCTGACCTCCCGCATCTCGCTCGTCAAAAGCGTCGAGGCGGGGCAAGTCGTGGGCTATGGCGCGCGGTTTGTTACCGAGCGCGCGACGACTCTCGCGCTCGTGCCGATCGGTTATGCGGATGGCCTCGATCGTCGGCTGACGAATCGGCTCCAGGTACTTGTGCAGACGACCTCGGCATCGAGGCTTGTCCCGCAGGTGGGCACAATTTCGATGGACCAGATCGTGCTGGACCTCGGCCCCGACAGTGATGCGAAGCCCGGCGACCGCGTCGTGATTTTCGGCGACCCGCAGCGATATCCGGGCGTGTGGACCGCGCAGGATCTCGCGCGAGAGGCCGGAACCATCTCGTACGAGATTCTGACGTCGGTGTCCTCGCGCGTTCCGCGCATTGTGCTCCCGCTGGCGTCGGACCCAAACGAGCGCACGTGGAGCGTTGAGGGGGAGCGGCCAGCGCCGCGCTCGTTTACGGTGCGCACGTCGGGGGCGGAGGACACGCGAAGGGCCGCTCGTGCCATTGCGCATCATGCGAAGGCAGGCGACTTGTTCGTGCTTGATGGTCCGCTTGGCGCTGGGAAGACAACATTCACGCAGGGGTTTGCGCGGGAGCTCGATGTTCGCGGCAACGTCGCATCGCCGACTTTCGTCATCGCGCGCGTGCATCCCGCGAACGCCGAGGGCCCCAATCTCGTGCACGTCGATGCCTATCGACTCGACGAGGATTGGGACATCGAGGATCTCGACCTGGATTCGGATCTCGACACGTCAATCACCCTCGTGGAGTGGGGCCGCGATCGCGTTGAGCATCTCGCGAGCTCGTACGCGATTGTGGAGCTTCGCCGCGCGGAGAGCCTCCAGAGTGGCCCGCTTGATGACCCGGACGACACCGATGAGGAGCGCAGCCTCACCGTGACGTTCGTCGGCGAGCGATACACGCGCGAGGAGCTCGTGCGCATCGGTATTGATCTGCGCGAGGCAGGGTTTAACCCGGAGCAGGGCGGTGAGTGACATGGCAGAGCTGACGTTGGGGATTGATACGTCTGGTGCGGTGAGTGTGGCGGTTTCCGACGGTTGTCGCATCCTGTCGCGCCGCATGGATGAGCGCGCGCGCCACCACGATGAGGTGCTTCTCGAGATGATCGATTCGGCCCTTTCTGAGGCGGGCGCCTCGCGGTCCGATCTCACGTGCGTTGTTGGCGGGCGCGGCCCCGGTCCGTTCACGGGCCTTCGCGTGGGGCTCGTGACGGCTCGTTCTATCGCGACGGTCCTCGGGGCCCGCCTGATTGGCGTGCCGAGCCTCGATGCGATCGCACTCGAGGCGGCGGAGGGATGCCCGGAGGCGAAAACGATTGCGGTCGCGCTCGATGCGCGTCGCCGCGAGGTGTACTGGGCGCTGTATGAGGTGAGCGGTGACGGTTCCGACGCCTCCTCGCGCCACATTGTGCGCACGTTTGAACCGGGTGTTGCGGCGCCGGCAGATGTCGCGTCGAGTTTGACCGCTGCCGATGTGCTCGTGGGAAGCGGTGCGCATCTGTATCCGGAGATTTTGCCGCCGACGGGCGAGGTGCGTCACGCGGATGCGGGCTTCTTGATTCGCACAGCACTCAGCGCCGAGGCCCGGGGGGAGGATCTCACGTCGACCGAGCCTCTCTATTTGCGCGAGGCTGATGCGGCAAAGCCGAAGCGCCGTAAGTCAGCGCTCGGCCTTGGCGATCGCCCGCTTTAGCCGTGCCCGCGTTAGGTAGGCCTTTGGAGCCTTCGCGCGCGCGGCCCGGTTCGGGGCCTTGGAATCTTCGTCCGGTTACGCGCGGGGATGCGCCCGCGCTCGCTCGTCTCGAGCGAGAGCTCTTTCCCGATGAGGCGTGGAGCCTCGAGATGGTCCTCGAGGAGATCACGCACCCCAGTCGCGCCTATGTCGCGGCTGTAGACGAGCACGGTGGCGCACTCGGTTATGCGGGGATTTTCGTTGGTGGCGAGGCCGCAGATGTGCAGACGATCGGCACCGTGCGCGAAGGCGTGGGAATAGGTCGCGCCTTGCTCGCGTGGTGCGAGGAGCGCGCGCGAGAGGAGGGCGCGGAGGGTCTGTTTCTTGAGGTGCGGCGCGACAACACTCGCGCGCGTGAGCTCTACGAGCGCGCGGGTTTTGCCGAGATTGGCGTGCGACGTGGGTATTACCGAACGCCCGCGGGGCCGGTCGACGCTTTTGTCATGCACAAACCCCTCCCCACCTGAATTCCATAGGGGTTGTGGGGGTTTGAAGCTGTGCCCCGCCCGCCCTTCCCTCGCCCCTCCCCGGATTGCATAGGGTTTGTGGGGGTTTGACGGCTCCCAGGGGACCCCTTTTCCACATTTGTGCCACACCCGTTGCGCGCGGGGGATGTGCATGGTTGGCTATGTGACGTGGGCCTCGCTCGGGGAAGTGGGGTGTTTTCTAGAGGGGGAGTGCATGCACAGCAGGTATACGCGTGTCATGGGTGCTATCGGCGCGGGGATGTTGATGGTGGCGTTGGCGGGTTGCGGTGGCGAGAACACCAACGGAGGTCCGACGTCACCTGCGCGCACCACCGCAGCTTCGTCAAGCAGCGATGCTGGCGGAAGCGACGCAAGCGGTGGTGCTTCGGATGCCGGTGGTGCGGATTCAGATGTCCGGACGAAGGGGCTGCCACCGGAGAATGAGGCGCTGAAAGCTCCTGACAAAGCTGATTACCTTGGCATTTCCTATCCAACGGACCAGGGTGCGCAAGCGGCCGCAAAGTACTTTTTCGACGCGATGTATTACGGCTATGCGACCGGTGACTCGTCACCCTTCAAAGGCATCAGCGATCAGAAGACTTGCGACAAATGCAGCCAAGTGTCGGACGAGATCGATCGCTGGAGAGGCGATCACCGTTTTCTCACCCCTCCGACCCTCACATTTGATGCTGTCGAGCGATTGCCCGATCGTGAACAATACGGAGGAAAAACGCCGGTCGCCTTGAAATTTACGAGGGGGAAAACCGATGAGTTCGATAAGGGAGACAAAGGAAAGAGTTTTCCGCCGATGACATACGAAGCGGCACTGCTGCTTACATGGCAAGACGACAAGTGGGTCGTCTCGAACGCGTCTTGGGAAAAGATATCAGCACAATGAAACTTTTGAAGTTCCGTGCGCATTGGCTTCTAGGTGCCCTACTGGTGGCATTCCTTCTACCTCCGTTCGCGGTCGCGTCTGGAGAAGATCCAGATTTTCAGTTTGATGTGGACGGAGATAATAGCTCGATTCTGGTTGAGGCCGATCTTCACGATTTTGGTCAAGGTGGCGCCACTGAACTGCCTGATGACAGGGGCCGTGCGCGAGGTGGCGTGGTGTCGGATGGGCCTCGGAGGGTGTGGGCTGCGGCTGATGATCCGGATCTGGGTTGTCGGGCTGATAAAAGTAGTTTTGCTGTGCAGGTTGTGGGTCTTGGGTGCAGTGGAATAGGTGTTGTGTGTTCGACCGCGATCCCTGGGGCGTCAATGAATATTGGAAGGGACGTTGACTCGTCCACAGGCGCTCCCGTTTTCGGTACGGAACGGTGGTCTGGTTGTTCGCGACCGTCGTCAGGCGGTGCTGGCGCGGCGCCTGCGGTGCCGGTGGTGACGGAGTCGGATTTTCGCTCGCTTGGAATCGAGCCTCTTGCCGCACACATCGGTCCACCTGGTGGTTGGATTCCGGTAGGGATCGACATGATTGCGTGGGCCGAGTCCAAGGAGCAGACCTTCGACGTGGTGATGCTGGGGCAGGCAGTGAAGGTTCGGGCAACCCCGGTGAAGTATGTGTGGGACTTCGGGGATGGGACTGTGTTGACGACAACGTTTCCTGGCCGAGAGTATCCCGCGCGGGACGTTTCGATGCGATATGCCTACCAGGGATGGTATGAAGTTTCACTTGTGACGCAGTTCAGTGGTGAGTATTCGGTCAATGGTGGCCCTTGGCAGCCGATTGCTGGAACAGTCTCGGTAGCGAGTGAGAAGCGATGGATCTATTCGGATCTTCGTGAGTCGCGCCTTGCTGGTGATGAGGTTCCCGAAGAGTATCGGAACGTCCCGGAGCGTGGGCCCGACACGTTGGGTCCCGTGAATCCGAATGCGCGAGTAGAAACACTGACCGCTTCGCACCCCTCCCCGATTCCATAGAGGCTGTGGGGGTTTGAAGCCGTACCCCGCCCGCCCCTCAGATCTATTGCATAGGGGTTGTGGGGGAAACGCCTGATTTTCCGTGTCGCAATAGACCGCGCCCTGATCGATCAAGCTCTAATCGACCGTGCTGTCGCCCGTTCTCGATGCGCCACGTGGCCGCAATGTGAGGAGAGTAAGCGTCGGAATCCTTCCCCCGCTTCCCAAACGGAAGCTTGACCCGCCAGCGCACCCCAGCCAACCCGTGTACCCAATCGCACGAGGGGACGTGACGCTGCATTGTGCCAGGGCAAGGGAGAACGTGCACCAATTCCAGGTACCAAACCCCCACAAACCCCATGCAATCCAGGGACAAACCCCCACAAACCCTATGCAATCCAGGGACAAACCCCCACAACCCCTATGCAATACCCAAGGGCCTATGCAATCCAGAGAGGGGAGGGGCTAGTTGGAGAAACGCCTGATCTTCTGGAACTCATCCGCGTAGTGAGCGTCGAGGTGCTTTACCGCGAACCTCTGGCCGAGATAAAGCGTGACAACGCCGATCACGAGCGCAAGCGCCGCTCCCGCGTACTCAAGCCCCGGGATCAGCTTGAGGCCCACGACCATGAGGATGATGCTCGGGGCGAGGGGGAGCCACGTGCCAACGAACGTCGCGAGGAAAGTCATCCACATGTTGCCGTTGCCGCCACCGCTACTGGAATTCTTCATCGTCCCCGGCTTTGGAGCGGGAGAAGGAAGGAACGCCGTCGTGAGAAGGGAAACACCCCACGAACTCGCCACGAACCCGAGCGAGGCCGGAACCGTGAGCGCGATGAACTGCGGCTGAGACTGGAGAAGCGGAGCCGCGATCGCGACGATCACCACGAGCGGAAGCATGAGAATGCCAAGAGCGACATACCTGCCGAGCAAATTGGCGCGGTTATCCATCCCCGCGACGATGTTGACCCACGAGGAGGGGCCGTCGAAGCCGATCTCGTTGCTGATCGTGATGCCGGCAAGCCACGCTACGAGCGCCACAGCGAAATACGCCATGAAAGCGTTACCGTCCCCAATGACGCTCATCGCGAGCATGAAAATCGCGAGGATCGGCGCGATGATGAGCGCCGTCGAATAACGAGTATCGCGGCGCCAGTACTTGAGCGAACGCCCCGCCGAAGCTCCGAGCGGGCCTGGCTTGAGGAACCTCGGTACGAGAGGTTTGATCTTGGTATCTTGCTCCTGGCTCGCGCCCTTGAGTGCCTGGAGCTGCCCTTCGGCAAAGCTCAGGCCCCACCACTGCCACAACAGCCAAATGGTGGCGATTGTGAGAACAAAACGGATGAGCGCGGCGAGCCACAGTCCTTCGGCGAGGTCCATGGGTACTGCGAAGGGCGCGCCGAAAGGCGTCCATAGGAGGAATTCGTACACGGGCCCCGCGAGGCGAGCAAGACCATCCATGACCCCACCGCCCGAGTTGAGAAGGAGGTTTGCGCCGTAGGCGATGACGAGGACGGCGATGAGCAGGAATGCCTGCAGTCGTTCCTTCTTACGCTTCGCGATGCGGATCGTCGAGGTCCACGCGAAAATCGCGCGAGGAATGAGCACGCAAAGGAGAAGCCCGAGCGCGGTCATGGGAACGAGCGAGACGAGGGCAACGATGGCCCCCGGCGTCGAGATTGCGGCGCCGTTATTCGAGACCAGTGCACCTATGAGCCAAATCGCCTCGAACACGACCGCCACGAGCGCCGCGAGCGACGTGAAAAGAAAACCGACCGAAATGAACGAGCCCACGAGGATCGGCTTCAAGAGATCCTTCGGTCCTCGCCCGAACTGCGCGAAGCGAGCGGGGGAAAGCGTGTCGTCCACGCCGAACACGAAGAGCGACTGGAGGGTCCACACAACCACGGCGCCGAGGCCCACCGCGCGAATCACGAGGGCAAAAAGTCCCGAGTCGGCGGGAACAAACAACATGCCCGACATTGCGATCGAAAAGAGCACGAGTGCGCCGACGCCGTACAAAAGCGCAAATCCGAGTCCGATGATCTTAGGCCAGTTCTTGTGGAAGCTGCGCTTGAGCAGTGTCCATTGAAGCCGTGGGAGCAGTCGCATGAGGCTCGGGGTCTTCTTAGGCGCTGCCTTCGACCCATCGTCGGCGGTGGTCGAGCTTTCTCGGTCGAGGTTTTCGAAAAACTCTTCGGTTCCGACGGTTGCCGGGGCCTGATCGTCTACTGGTTCAACCACGAAAGATCCCCCTGCGCTTCGTCGACACCGGCGATTTCAATGAAGCGATCCGTGAGGCTACCGCCGCGGCGAACCTCGTCGATCGTGCCCTCGGCGCGCACCTCGCCTTCGGCGATGATCGCAACGTGTGTGCACAGGCCCTCGACGAGCTCCATAACGTGGCTCGAGATCACGACGGTGCCGCCGCCTTCAACGTACGAGGTGAGGAAGGTGCGGATGCCGTGGGCTGAGACCGGGTCGACGGCTTCGAGGGGTTCGTCGAGCACGAGCAGTCGCGGCGCGTGAATGAGCGCGCACGCGAGCAGGATCTTCTTCGTCATGCCCGCGGAGTAGTCGGTGACGAGTTTGCCTTCGCTATCGGCGAGACCGAGTGCCTCGAGGAGTGACTGCGCGCGAGTGTTCACCGTGTCGATATCCATGCCGCGGATGAGGCCGACGTACGTCAGGAGTTCGCGTCCCGTGAGGCGGTCAAACGTCGGAAGGCCGTCGGCGAGAACGCCCATGTGGGCTTTGGCTTCGTTGGGGTGTGTCCAGACGTCGGTCCCGAGCACCTCGGCGCTGCCGCCGTCGGGGCGGAGCAAGCCTGTCGCGATCGACAGGGCTGTTGTTTTGCCCGCGCCGTTGGGGCCGACGATTGCGTAGAACGAACCGCGCGGAACTTCGAGTGAGACGCCGTGGAGGACCTCGGTGCCGTCGAAGGATTTGCGCAGGCCGCGCATGGACAGTGCTGATGTTACGGCCGAGTTATCGACCGATGGGTCAATCGCAGTCATGACTCAAACCTAACAGGTGTCTTCGCAGAGTATTTTCAGTATCGGCGTAGAGATTGCGGGCGACCGTGCCAGGGTTCCCCGCGCCCACGACCGTGCGAACCACGTGCGGTGAAGAGGCGGGAAACGTCCTCAACTGTCACGTTCGGCACCTCACTTTTGCGAGGGAACCGGGTGGGCCGTTCGATACGATACGCTGTGGACCTTCCGTCTCGGCTGCCGTGAGCGCCGGGCCCCACCTCTTGGAGTGCATATGCAAATGCCTAGGCGCGTAAATCTTCCCGTCGACAAATCCACTGGACGCAAGGGGCAGAGCCTCACGCTCCCCCGCGAAGTCGAAGAGCTGCCCATGGGCCTTCGCCGGGCAGCGTCGTGGAGCTGGCGCTTCATGGTTGTGATCGGGGCACTTTGGCTCATCTTCAAGGGCCTCGGGATGGTGTCAACCCTGTTTATCAGCGTGCTTGTGGCAATCCTTCTCGCCTCGATGCTGCAGCCGTTCGTCAAACTGCTCACGAAGCATACGTTCCTTCCGCGCATGGCCTCGGCGGCGATTGCACTCGTGGGGCTCATCGTGGTCGTCGTCGGCATGTTTGTGCTGGCGGGCAGGAAGCTCGTGGACTCGTGGGGCGCGATTTCGAAAGCTGCCGTTTCGGGTTTCACGCAGCTGTGGAACGACATCACGGGATACTTCAAAATTGACGTCGATAGTCTCGGGAATCTGGGGCAGATCCAGAAAGAAGCCATCGAACAGCTTCAAAAGAACTCCTCGAGCATTATCTCGGGGGCCTCGAGTGCTGCGAGCACCGTCGGCGACCTCGGCACGGGCCTGCTCGTGTGCCTCTTTGCCCTGTTCTTCCTCCTTGCCGATGGCGGGAATATTTGGCGTTGGTTCCTCGGCTTTGTTCCGGCACACTCCCGCGCCGTGACGCACGAGGCGTTCCGCCGCGGCTGGAAGGCACTGTCGTCGTACTGCCGCACGCAGATCCTCGTCGCGGCTGTCGACGCGACGGGCATTGCGCTCGGCATGGTTGGTATCGACGTCGTGAGCGGCATGATGGGGCGCAGCGCGATTGCACTTTCCCCCTACTCAGTGCCGATCTGGCTTATCGTGTTCCTCTTTAGCTTCATTCCGCTTGTGGGCGCGATCGTGTCGGGTGCGATCGCGATGCTTCTTGTCTTCGTGCTCCAGGGGTGGATCCCCGCGCTCATCATGCTCGGCATCGTGATCCTCGTGCAGCAGCTTGAATCGAACATCCTGCAGCCGATTCTCATGGGGAAGGCGGTGGAGCTTCACCCGCTCGCGATCTTCCTCGGTGTCTCTGCGGGCGCAGTTGTTGCGGGGATCCCCGGTGCGCTTTTCTCGATTCCGCTCCTGGCCTTCCTCAACGCCCTGTACTGCTACCTCGATGGGCGCGATCCCGATCCCTCGCTTGGCGTAGACACCAAGACAATGGCGTACTTCGAGGCACGCGAACGCGAGCAGAAGAAGACCTTCGCCCAGCGCGAGCGCCTTTTGTCGAAAAAGTAGCTAGGTGCCCCGTGGCTAGGGCAGCTGCCGCGCAAACTGGGGTATAGAGAAAGGGCGTGGAGTGCGCTCCCGAGAGGGAGGCTCCACGTCCTTTCTCGTCTATCGAGCTTGGGGCTCACACCGTGTACGGCTTTGCAGCCTTGATCACGATCGGGATCGCCTTCCCGTTAGGGGCGGTGTAATCGACCGTGTCGCCGGCCTTCGCGTTCACGATGGCGGCGCCGAGCGGGGACTCGGGCGAGTACACCTCGATGTCCTTGTCGTCGGCGATTTCACGATTGCCGAGCACGAACGTGCGTTCCTTGCCGGCCATGGTGATGGTGACGAGCATGCCGGGCTCGACGATGCCGTCGTCTGCCGGGGTCTCGCCTACAACGGCGGTCTTGAGAAGGGCCTTGAGCTCGGCAATGCGAGCTTCGAGTTTGCCCTGCTCTTCGCGTGCGGCGTGGTAGCCGCCGTTCTCTTTGAGGTCGCCCTCGTCGCGGGCGGCCGCGATGCGCTCAACGACCTCGCTGCGCCCGGGGCCCTCGAGGTGCTCGAGTTCCTTGACGAGGCGGTCGTAGGCGTCTTGAGTGAGCCAGGTGCCCTGGTTGGGTTCGCTCATGGTTCTCCTTGGAATCAAAAAAAATGCGGACCCCATGGCTCCATGGGCTCCGAATCCACGTCTGAGTGGTCATAAAAGTATAACGCGAGCGTCAGAAAAAAGGGGTGAGGCACGCGCCACAAGTCGACGGTATCCCCGCCTACTCTGCGGCTTCGCACCTCCTTACGATCGCGCTCACAGCCTTCCCTTGCGTCGTGATTTCGGCCCGGTGGGTCGTGAGTCTTTCCGCTTGAGCAGGAATATGGACGACCGTATAGCCCACCTGTGCACGGACGGAGTTGAGGGCCTCGAGCGAGCAATCGAGCGCGGTGCCGGGAGAGGCGTTGACCGAGAAGCTCACAGAAATTCGTGAGTCGTCGATGTGGGTGTAGGAAAGCGTATTGGCCTTGATCGGCTGCGAAGAGATGAATGCGAAGGCGACCCAGACGACCGTTGCGATGAATCCGACGGCGATCACGATCGTGCCCACGAGTGCAAAACGGCGTTTTTGGGGGGAATTTCTCACGCCGTAGCGTTCTTGAAGTGTGCGCTCGCGGGTACTCATGCCTACATTGTTTCACGTGTGTGAACTTTGCGTAATGACGACGGGGCGCTACCGCGCAGGCGTAGCGCCCGAGGATGCGGGGGTGCCAAAGGCGGCGCTTGCACCGAGCGATGAGACCTTCAAGGCACTCCTGAATCACGGTGGACACCCCGAAGCAGAAGTCGAGAAGAATCCCTGCCGCTTGCGGCTCATGGCTGTTCACGCCCACCCGGACGACGAGTCGTCGAAGGGGGCTGGGACGATGGCCCGCTATGTCGACGAGGGTGCCGAGGTGACCGTCGTGACCTGCACGGGCGGTGAGCGCGGAGACATCCTTAACCCGCGGCTGAAGGACGATCCCGAGGCAAATGCGGATCTGAGCGCGGTGCGCCATCGTGAAATGGATCGCGCACGCGAGATTCTCGGCATCAACCAGGTGTGGCTTGGCTACGTCGACTCGGGGCTCCCCGAAGGGGATCCGCTGCCCGCACTTCCCGACGGTTGCTTTGCCCTCATCGATCCCGAAGAGGCAGCGCGCCCCCTCGTGAAGCTCGTGCGTGAGCTGCGACCGCACGTGATGCTCACGTACGACGAAAATGGTGGCTACCCCCACCCCGACCACATCCACTCGCACAGGATCAGCATGCTCGCCTATGAGCTTGCAGCTGATCCGAGCTACATGCCTGAGCTCGGTGAGCCGTGGGCGGTCGCAAAGATTTACTACCAGCTTCTGTTCCCGCCGGCCCAGATGATCGCGTACGCGCGCTACATGCGCGAGCATGGGCTCGACAACCCGTTCGAGGCGCAAATGGAGTATTTCGAGGGCCTCGATCAGCGACCGATCACGACGCGAGTGAATGTTTCGAGGTATCTTGACGTGCGTGATGCCGCGCTCCTCGCGCATGCGACTCAGGTCGATCCGGACGGTTTCTTCTTCGCTGTCTCCAACGAAATTAAGCGCGAGGCGTGGCCTACCGAGGATTTTCAGTTGCGTCATTCGCGTATTGGCGTGACGCTTCCGGAATCCGACCTGTTCGAAGGGATCCGACAATGACTCTCGCGCATCTTTCGGCCGTGGGTATTCTCGCTGATGGTGCTCCGACGACGCCTCCCGGCTCGGAAGACATGACGACGGCGACGGTGACGCCGGGTCTGCCGGGCTTTGTCGTGTTTTTTGTGATGGCGATTGCGCTTGTGCTTCTTGCGCTCGATTTGTCGAGGCGCGTGCGGCGTTCGAGCGCCCGCGAAAACGTGCGTATTCGCATGGAGGAAGCTGAGCGTGCGGAACACGAGGCCGCGGAGCCTCAGGAAGAGGCGTAGCGCTTTAAACGACGGCGAGCCACACGGCGATCAGGTGGCACACGAAACCCACGACAGTGAAAGAGTGGAAGATTTCGTGGAAGCCGAACCACGCCGGTGAGGGATTGGGTTTCTTAGTGCCGTAGACGATGGCACCGAGTGTGTAGGCGATGCCGCCCGCGATGATGAGGGCGATGACGGCCGCGCCGCCACCTGCGTAAAGCTGAGGCATGTAGAAGATGGCAACCCAGCCGAGGGCGACGTAGGCGGGTACGTAGAGCCATCGCGGCGCGTTCGTCCACAGGAGCCTGAATGCTACGCCGATGAGCGCGCCGATCCAGCAGACCGTGAGTAGCACGGTCGCGTCGTGGGGGTTGAGCAGCGCGACTGCGAGAGGCGTGTATGTGCCAGCGATGATGAGGAAGATGTTCGCGTGGTCGAAACGTCTCAGTGCGAGAGTTCCCTGTACCGACCAGGTTCCGCGGTGGTAGGTCGCTGAGACGCCAAAAAGCATTCCCGCCGTGACGATGAAGACGACGGTTGCCAGGCGCACCGCGAGCGACGAGCCGGTCGCGATCAGCAGCATGCCCGCGATCAGTGCGGTGGGGAAAGCCACGAGGTGGATAATTCCGCGCAGCTTCGGCTTTTTAGGGAGCGTGGGCAGGTGAATTCCGTACGCGCCAAGGAGCTCGGGAACGCTCGCCCCGTTGGCGGCGGTGGGCACCGCTTCGCCGTTGGTGGGAGAGGTTCCGACGCTCGCTACGCTCTGCTGCGTGTTTCGCTGATCGGTGCTCATAACGGTAGCGTAACTTACGGTGGCGTAGGTGTCACGGGACGTCCACTTTTTTGACTCTTCCACGAATCTTTTGTGAAGGAGTCGTGGGAAATGCCGGGCAAGCGCGCGTCGGCTGGGACGCTCCTGCCACAATGGAGGGCGTGAATTCCTCGAGACCTGCTGACACCACGCCGCACTCCGCACTTCCCGCGGGGTCCGTGCCGCGCCATGTCGGCATCATCCTCGACGGCAATCGTCGCTGGGCGAAAATGAGAGGGCTCGAGACTTACGAAGGTCATCGCGCCGGGGCAGCGATTATTCTCGAAGCGATCGAGTGGGCGCGCGAAAGTGGAATCGAAACGCTGACGCTGTGGCTCCTGTCGACCGACAACTTCCGTAGGCCCGACACCGAACTCGCGCAGCTTTTTGACATCATCGTCGACCTCGCGCGCGAGGTGGCACACATGGGGTTTCCGCTTCGCATCCTCGGTGCCGAAAGCGTGCTCCCCGACTCTCTCGCCGCACGACTCGCCGCGCTCGATGCGCCGCAGAAACCTGCTGAGGCTTCCTCCACGACGTTCGAGGTGAATCTCGCGATCGGCTACGGCGGCAGGCGCGAGATAGTCGATGCGGTTCACTCCCTCATCGACGAGGAAATTGCGCGCGGGGGAGACCTCGCGAGCCTGCGCGACGCCGTGAGTGAAGCTACCGTCGGAAACCACCTGTACACGGCTGGGCAAAGCGCCCCCGACCTGCTCATTCGCACCTCCGGAGAGCAGCGCCTTTCAGGCTTCCTTCTGTGGCAGTCCGTGCACTCAGAACTCGTGTTCTGTGAGGCGCTGTGGCCCGATTTCACTCGTGCCGACTTTGATGCGGCACTTGCGGAGTTCGCTCGCCGCGAGCGGCGTTTCGGGGCTTGATCGTCGCGGCGTCTCCCAACAAAGAGTTTCTCGGGTAACGCTTGGGTGAAGGCTAAGTGACCGTCGTGGATGAGCGGCGCGTCAGCCGATCGAAGAAGCCGAAAACGGTGCAAGGATCGAAGCGGTAGCCGGTCGTGGACGACCGGAAGGACTTCGAAAGCGAGAGACCATGAATGCGCCGCTTACCTATGTTCTCGATACGTCCGTTGTGCTGGCGGACCCACACTCGATCTTTCGATTCGCGGAGCACCACGTTGTGCTCCCCATCGTCGTGATCACCGAACTCGAAGGGAAGCGGCACCACTCCGAACTCGGCTATTTCGCCCGCCAATCTCTGCGCATCCTCGACGACCTGCGCGAAAAGCACGGTACGCTCGCCGAACCGTTGCCGATCGGGGACCAGGGCGGCACGGTACGCGTCGAACTCAACCACCAAAGCCCCGAAAACCTGCCCGACGGCTTCCGCCTCGGCGATAACGACACGAGGATCCTCTCCGTCGCGAAAAACCTGCAGGTGGAAGGTGCCGAGGTCACTCTCGTCTCGAAAGACCTTCCCATGCGGATCAAGGCGAGTGCATCGGGGCTCAAGGCTGAGGAATACCGCGCAGAACTCGCACGCGACCGCGCCTACACGGGTATCACCTCCGCCGATATCACCGAAGAACAGATGGCGGCGCTGTGGAGTGATGAGGGCGGTGCCCGCCACACGGGCATCGAGATCCCCGAGCTCGCCGATCTCGGCATCCACACTGGTCTCAAGCTCACGTCCCCGCGCGGCTCGGCCCTCGGGCGCGTCCTGCCAAACGGCAACGTGCGTCTCGTTCCGGGAGACGGAAACGTTTTCGGTGTGACCGGAAGAAGCGCCGAGCAGCGCATCGCGATCGACCTGTTGCTCGACGACGAACTGTCCATCGTGAGCCTCGGTGGCCGCGCCGGCACCGGCAAGTCCGCCCTCGCCCTATGCGCGGGCCTCGAAGCGGTTCTCGAAAAACGCCACCAGCGCAAGATCATGGTGTTCAGGCCCCTGTACGCGGTAGGCGGTCAGGAACTCGGCTACCTTCCCGGGGATCACGACGACAAGATGGGGCCCTGGGCGCAAGCGGTGTTCGACACGCTCGGGTCGATGGTCTCGGGCGCCGTGGTCGACGAAGTCCTCGGCCGTGGACTGCTCGAAGTGCTGCCGCTTACCCACATCCGCGGCCGCTCCCTCCACGATGCCTTCGTCATCGTTGATGAAGCGCAGTCGCTCGAGCGCAACGTCCTGCTCACGATGCTCTCGCGCATCGGCCAGAACTCCCGGGTCGTGCTCACGCACGACGTTGCGCAGCGTGACAACCTGCGCGTCGGGCGGTACGACGGAGTCACCTCAGTGATCGAAGCCCTCAAAGGCAACGAGCTCTTCGCACACGTGACGCTCCAACGCTCCGAACGCTCCAAGGTCGCCGAACTCGTCACGCGAGTCCTCGACGCGCCAATCGCCTAAACGGCGCCCCTACTCGCCCCGAGGGGCAGGGGGAGCGGTCATCGTGAACACGTCGAGCGCGGTATCAAGCTGCTCCTTGGTGAGCTCACCGCGCTCGACGTAACCGAGTGCGATAGCCGCTTCGCGGACCGAAACGCGGTTCGCAACCGAATACTTCGCGATCGCGGCCGCACTCTCGTAGCCGATCAGCCTATTGAGAGGCGTCACGACCGAGGGAGAGGCCTCCGCAAAGAACCGTGTCCGCTCCTCATTCGCACGGATTCCTTCAATCGTCTTCGTCGCAAGGACGCGCGAGGAGTTTGAGAGAAGTGTGATCGACTCGAGAAGTGCCGTTCCCATGAGAGGGATCTGAACGTTCAGTTCGAACGCCCCCTGTGCGCCGCCCCACGCGATCGCCGCATCATTGCCGACAACGCGTGCACACACCATGAGCACCGCCTCGGGAATAACCGGATTGACCTTCCCGGGCATGATCGAACTGCCCGGCTGGAGATCGGGTAGCGCGATTTCGCCAAGTCCCGTGTTGGGGCCCGATCCCATCCATCGAAGGTCATTGCAGATCTTCGTGAGAGAAACCGCGAGTGTGCGAATCGCCCCGCTCATTTCGACGAGGGAGTCGCGTGCCGACTGCGCTTCGAAGTGATTGCGCGCCTCCGTGAGCGGGAGGCCAGTGCGCTCGCGGAGGAGTTCAATGACTCGCGAGGCGAAACCCGCGGGGGTATTAATGCCGGTGCCCACGGCGGTCCCGCCGAGGGGCAGCTCGGCGGTGCGGCCGATTGCGGCCTCGACACGTTCGATCCCGTAGCGTACCTGCGCGGCAAAACCACCGAATTCCTGGCCGAGGGTGACGGGGGTAGCGTCCATTAGGTGCGTGCGGCCGCTCTTGACGACCCCCGCAAATTCGCGTTCTTTGCGCTCGAGCGCGCCCGCGAGCGACTCGAGGGCCGGTATGAGGAGAGTCGTGACATCGCGCGTCACGGCGAGATGCACGGCTGTGGGGAAGGTGTCGTTGCTCGATTGCGAAGCATTGACGTGGTCGTTCGGGTGCACCGGGCGTTCGTTCGTGCTCGCGAGATGCGCGAGCACCTCGTTCATATTCATGTTCGAGCTCGTGCCCGAACCCGTTTGGTACACGTCGATCGGGAACTGTGCATCGAACTCGCCTTCGCTGACGCGCTCGGCGGCCCGGGCGATGGCCTCGGCGCGCTCCTCGTCGAGAACGCCGAGTTCGGCGTTCGCTAGGGCAGCGGCGCGCTTGACCTCCGCGAGCGCGTGAATGTTCGACGGTGCGAGAGGGCGATGGGAGATGGGGAAGTTTTCCACTGCGCGCTGGGTTTGCGCACCGTAGAGCGCCGAAACGGGAACTCGCACCTCACCCATGGTGTCGTGTTCGATGCGGAAATCTTCGGTGCCAGTCATGTCAGTCCTCCGTGGATGTGAGCGTGCAGCGATCAGCGATTTCGCGCGTCCACGGCGGATTCGCGCCCGCGCGAGATACTGTCACGGATGCGAGGAGCGCGGCGTGCGCGAGGATGTCCTCGATGGCCGTCCCCTCGAGCGCGCTGATCTTCTCGCGGCCCGAAGCCCCGAGGAGCCCCTTGCGTGAGAGTGCATCGAGGAGGCCGGCCGAGAATGTGTCTCCCGCTCCAACCGTGTCGGTGACGTCGACGCGGACGCCCGGAATATCGAATCGCCCCTGCGCGGTGAACGCCGTCGCGCCCTTCTCACCGCGCGTAATGACCGCGAGCTTCACGCCTCTGCGAAGCCATGATTGCGCAGCCTGGTCGATGTCGGTCGTTTCATACAGCCACTCGAGGTCTTCGTCTGAGGCCTTCACGATGTCGGCGAGCGCGATGTTCTCCTCGATTGGTTCGCGCGCAATCGCGGGATCTCCCATGAGGGTGGGGCGCGCGTTCGGATCGTAGGAGATAAGGGCGCTCTCGCGGAGCGAAGCCACGACCGTGCGGAGGGTATCGGCGCCTGGCTCGAGTGTCGCGGCGATCGAGCTGGTGTGCACCGCATCGACCTTTGCGGGCAGTCCTCGTGGATCGGGGTCCCACGTGATGTCGAAGTCGTATGAAGCCGCGCCGCCTTCGCCGATCGTCGCGGCCGCAGTCGAGGTGTGAGCCCCAGGCCTTACCGAACCGGGGGTGAGCGAGACGTTCGAGGATTCAACATGCTGCACAATGGCGCGCCCGCGCTCGTCATCGCCGATGTGGGTGAGCAGGTGCGAGGTGTGGCCGAGGCGGCCGAGGGCAACGGCCACGTTCATGGGGGACCCACCCGGGAGCTCGGCCCTGGGAGCGTCTTTGCGGATTACGATGTCTGTCAGCGCTTCGCCGATCGTTAGATAGGTACTCACGCCAGTATTGTTTCAGATCACAGCGGGGGCCGCATGGTCCTCAGTCACGGCGCGCGACGCTTCGGAATTTGGAACAATGGCGGTATGGCCGAATCTCACGAGAGACCGCAGCGGAAAAAGCGCGAGCTGCCCACGAAGAAAAACACCTCGGTACGGAACCTTGTGTGGGCGATCGGACTGAACCTCATTGTGGTAGCTATTGCCGCGGTTGTCATCGTCGGGCTCGGACGGAACGATCGTGATACGGCCTCCTCCGCGCGTTCACATGTCAATGTGGGCGAAAGCGCGGCGCGTGCGAGTGAGTCACTCGGATTTCGCGCGGCCGACGTCGAGCCGGAAGGGTTTACGGTGCGTGAGGCGAAAATGTCGACGACCGAACCGGCCAACTGGGAGGTGCGCTACACCTCGCCTTCCGGTGAGCTGGAAACTCTCCTTCAGGCGCAAACAGATTTTTCCACGCTCGCCCCTCGAATCCGCGGAAAAGTGACGCAGACCGATTACTTCGAGATCAGAGGCACGGAGTGTGCGAATCTCGAAATTCAATCCCCCTCGAGCGACACAAACGCGGACGCTGCTAAGCCGGTGTCGGGAATCGTATGCTCCGCTCGAGAGACGACGCTCATCGTTTACGGGGCAGGAGAGAAAGATGAGCACGCCGCGCTTATGAAGGCCGCCCTCGACCGTGTCAACAAGTGAGGAACCATGAACGACAACTCCCACCGTCCGTCGCGCGGTAGTGCCGACGCCACCGAAAAGCTCGATGCGCCGCTTGGTGCAGACCCCACCGAGGTCCTCGCGCCTGTCGCGAGTCCCGACCCAACTGCGTCAACGCCCACCGCGAGGCCCGCGCGCACGTCTGCGCCCGACCGCACCGCGGCTTCGACGCCGGTAGAGGCCCCCGGAAGACAGAGCCGGCAACACCCGCGCTCAGCAACCGCCCCCGTCGTCATCGTGCTTGGCCTCGTCGCCTCCGCGCTCCTCGCAATTTTTGCCTGGGGAGGCATTTTCTCGACCGCCCAGCTCGCGTGCGTGATCGCAGGTGCAGCGCTGTTTGCGCTAACGGGCATCGTCGCGGTGCGCACGTGCACAACAACGGGCGCCCTCGTCACTGCGTGGATCCTCGCCTTTGTTCTCCTGTTCGCCCCGCTTCTCGTGTGGATCGTTGTGCAGGGGGGAGCGGCCGTCACGAGCACGCTCATCTTCGGGGCGATCGGCATGTGGGTTTCAGGCGTTGCCGTCGTCGCTCTCGTGGTGGCCGTTCTCGGCACGTACCTTCACGCACGCGCGGCAGCGCGGTAAGAGATCCGCGCTGCCGCGATACGCACTCGTATCCGTGGCGCCATAGCGCCCCGAGTGCGGTGTGTGCGTGGGGTTCAGTGTGTCGTGCCCTCGACCGTGGCCACATCGCTCGCGTTCTCAGCGATCGCGCGGATCGCTGCGGTGAGCCCCTTCGTGATCGTCTCCGTGGAAAGCGAGGGCTGACCAGGCTTGCCCACGGTCTGCTCGGGGATGAACGGCACGTGCACGAAGCCACCGCGGGTGTCTTTCGGGCCCTTGGTTGCGAGGTGGTGCAGAACGCCGTACATGATGTGGTTGCACACGAAGGTCCCCGCCGAGTTCGAGACCGAGGCGGGAACGCCCGCGTCGCGAATCGCCGCGGCCATCGCCTTGATCGGCAGGGTCGCGAAGTACGCCGACGGTGCCCCGTCAACCACGGGCTCATCAATGGGCTGATTGCCGTCGTTATCGGGGATGCGCGCATCGTCGATGTTGATCGCGACGCGCTCTGGGGTGATGTCGAAGCGCCCGCCAGCCTGGCCGACACAGAGCACGGCACTCGGCTGGTGCTTCTCGATCGCTGCCGTCGCCGCCTCGATAGCTTTGCCGAACACTGTGGGCACTTCGACCGTGATGACCTCTTCTCCCGCGATTTCGGCGGGAAGTGCCTTCACGGCCTCGAGCGCGGGGTTGATCTTCTCCCCGCCAAACGGATCAAATGCGGTCACAAGGATTGACATGGTGTTCCTCCAATTAGAACGCGAGGGTGTACATGAGCACGATGTGCACAAGCAAAAGCAGCGTGGCAGTCACGGCTTGAGACTTGATGACCCCGTACTTGTCTTTCATCTCGAGCAAGACCGCGGGAACCACGTTGAAGTTGGCGGCCATAGGGGTCAGGAGTGTGCCGCAGTAGCCCGCGGTCAGGCCGAGCGCTGCCACGATGATCGGGTTTCCACCCTGCGCGACGACGAACGGGATACCGATGCCGACGGTAATCACGGAGAACGCTGCGAAGCCGTTGCCCATGATCACGGTGAAAAGGGCCATGCCCACGCAGTAGGCGATGACTCCCACGAGGGGGTTGTGTGCCGGAATGACTTTCGCGACGGTGTCGGCAATGACCGTGCCCACGCCCGCGGCGGTAAACACCGCACCGAGGGCCGCGAGCAGCTGGGGAAGAATTCCCACCGGTCCGACGTCCATTGTGAGGCGTGCGCCGTCGACCGCCACGAATTTTGCGGGCGCCTTCGTGACGACGAGGCCCACGACGGTGGCGAGCACGGCGCCGGTCCCCACCGCGAGGTAGGTCGGCATCTCGAGTTTCTGGTACACGGTTGCCGCGACGAGCGCGAAAACAGCGAGCGACAGTGCAGGAATAAAGACTTTGTAGCCGAGCTTCGAAGCGCGTTCCTCAACGTGCGCGGGGTCGGGGCGATCGACCGCGGCGGGCTTTACGCCCCACACGGCGGTGATCGTGGCGAGCGCGATGACGCAGATGCCGATGAGGCACGCCGGTACCCAAGGGCCGGTGATAAACGCGAACGCGAGAATGAACCAGAAGGTCGCCGCCGGGATGCGGTTCTTGAGTGCGGCATCTTTCCCGCACAGGCCGCCCGTAATCGCGAAGATCACGCCGACGAGGATGAAGAAAAATTCGCCGATCACGATATCGGGAGTCATGCCTTCACGCTCCCTTCGGTACCGGCCGACGCAGCGCCGGAGGTCGATTCGGCGCGAAGACGGCGGTCGAGAAGGAAGTTGCGCACGACGCCAAAGATCATGGTTGCAATCGCGACAGGGATCGACCACAGTGCCACCGCAAGCGGGGTGACCTGGGTGTAGTCCTGCTCCGCCATTGTCGACACGATGAGCAGTACGCCCGGTGCGCCGAGGAACAGGTTCTGTGCGAAGAAGTTGCCGAAGTTATCGGCGGCGGCGGAGGCGCCCTTAATCGAGTCGCGCTGCTTCTCGGTAATCGAGCCGAACTTGGCCTCGGCGGCGCCCTCAGCCATCGGTGAAATGAGCGGGCGCACGAACTGCGGGTGGCCGCCAAGTTGGACCGAGAACGCGATGGCGACCGCGCGAATCAGCTGGTAGAGCGACAGGACAGTGCCGGTCGTCGCATTCTTGACGGATCCGATGAGGTCCACGGCTTTTTGCTTGAGGCCGTAGCGCTCACAGATGCCCACGACGGGCAGGGTCAGGATAAACAACGTAGCAACGCGCTGATCGGTGAACGACTGGCCGAGAAGGGTCAGCAGTTCCAGTGGGCTCAGCCCAGCCACGAGGCCCGTAACCAGACCGGCTACGACCACGACGGCAAGCGTGTCTCGTTTGAGCACGAAGCCCACCACGATAATCACGATGCCGATGAGCTTCAGGTACTCCATGAGTAGCCTTTCTCATAACGGTAAGTAAGTGTGCGCAGTCACTCTAGTCGTTACAAAACGGTGACGTCGAGCCGTGCACAGGCGTGAGACGCCTCGTTGCGAGCGTTAGTCCTGCGAAGAGCTTTCTTCGGGTACATCCTGCTGGCGCTCGAGCGCGCGGTCGAGCCGTACGCGTGCTCCGTCGAGCCACTGCTCGCATCGCCGTGCGAGAAGCTCGCTGCGCTCCCACAGCGCGATTGATTCCTCGAGCCCGCTCTGGTTGCGCTCGAGGGTCTGCACGATCGAGAACAGTTGGTCGCGCGCTTCCTCGTAGCCGAGCGCCTGAATGTCCTCGGGCAACTCTTGCGGTTCGCTAGTCGTGCCTTCGCTTTCCATGATCTCTTCCTTCACAGTTCGTTATTCCTCGCCGAGGGAGGTCGCTGATAGGCGACCGCCCGCGAGCCTGATTGATACGCGAGTTCCCTCGGGTGCTTCGCTCGGGTCGGTGAGCGCGGCTCCATTCGCGTTTTGTACGACCGCGTAGCCGCGCTCGAGTGTATGCAGTGGTGAGAGCGCCCGAGCTTGATCGGCGAGGGACCTCACGCGCTCACCGGCGCGGTCGAGGGCAATCGCAATGGTTGCGCGAGCCGAGGCAATCGCGCCGTCGATCACCTGCGCGTGGCTGTCGATCATCGTGTGCGGCTGTGCGAATGCGGGGCGGGCTCGGACAGTAGCAAGTGCCTCCCGCTCCCGCTCGAGACGCGAAGAGAGAGCCGCGTGCGAGCGACGGCGTGCATCGCCCAACTGTGCGCATTCGAGGGCCATATCGGGAACAACGCTCTTCGCGGCGTCGGTGGGGGTCGATGCGCGATAGTCGGCGACGAGATCGAGAAGCGGCGTATCGATCTCGTGCCCAATGGCCGACACGATAGGGGCACGAGCGGCCGCGGCGAGGCGAACGAGGGATTCATCCGAGAACGGGAGAAGATCCTCGAGTGAGCCACCGCCGCGGGAAATGATGATGACGTCTACGTCCTCGCGCGAGTCGAGTTCGCGCAGTGCCTCGCTGACTTCGCCGACGGCGCGCGTGCCCTGAACAGCGACTTCGCGCGTCTCGAACCTCACCGCCGGCCAGCGTTTCTCGGCATTGACGATGACGTCGCGCTCCGCCGCAGATTTACGCCCGCAAATGAGCCCGATCGTGCGGGGGAGGAACGGGAGAGGTTTTTTGCGGTCCGCGGCGAAGAGCCCCTCGTCGTGGAGCGCCCTCTTGAGACGCTCGAGGCGCTGGAGCAGATCGCCGATTCCTACCGCGCGGATATCGGCGGCTTCAAGTTGGAGCGTTCCACGCCGCCCCCAGAACGTCGGCTTGCACTGCACCACCACTTCGCTGCCCTGCTGCGGTTCGAGGGGCAGGCGCGCAAACGCGCTCGCACGCATCGATACCGAGAAACTCGCATCAATGTCGGTATCGCGAAGAGTCATGAATACCAGTGCGCCTTTGCCCCGGCTGACCTGCACCAGTTCGCCGCGCACCCACACGACACTCATGCGGTTCACGTAATCGCGCACCTTCTGGCTGAGCAGCCCCACGGGCCAAGGGCGCTCCGCGGTCGTTTCCGCGGCCGTCGCCGGCAGCGCTGGGGGCTCTCCTCCCTCGAGTGCGGTCATGTGGTGTAGGTCCACGCCTCTTTCCTGCATGTCTCTACTGTGCCAGACCAGCCTCGGCTTGCGTGGGCTCCGCCCGCCGCTGTGGATAACCAAAGCACAACAAAGGGCCGACGCCACCCTCTTTCGGGTAGCGCCGGCCTTCGGGAAGCGCCCGCTCACGCGGGGCTTATAACGATCAGCGCGAGACGCGGCGCGAGCGGAGAACCGCGGCGCCACCCGCGACGAGCACGAGACCCGCCGCGAGAATGCCCATCACCTCGGCACCCGTGCGAGGGAGCCCTGTCGAGTGCTCCTTAGCGCCAGTGGCGGAGGACCCGTGCGAGCCCTCGCCCGGATGCCCCTTGCCAGAACCGGCGTTGCCGGTGTTGCCGGTGTTGCCCGTGCTGCCGGTTTCAGTCTCGCCGGGCTTGCCGGGATTGCCTCCCTCACCGGGCACGACCGTGCCGTCCGGGTCGACTGTCGTGCCGCCATCCTGGCCGCACTCGGTCTTGGTCACAGAAGCGTTGCGCACCTCGCTGTAGTGCTTCGCGCCGTACGGGTCGGTCGTGAGCGTGTACCACGAGAACTCGCCCTCGGGCAGATCGCTCGCGGGGACGCTCACGGTGTCGCCGGAGGCAACGCCGTCTTTGTGGCCGAATTCCTTGGTCGTGAGCACGTCGATGCGAGCTTCGGCGGTCGTGAGGGTCTTCTTCTCGGGCGTGAGGCCAAGATCGGCGTAGCTCACCTCGAACTCCTGGTCGATCGGCTCGAAGCTCGGATCCTCCGAGTCATAGTCCTTGAGCGACGGCGAGTAGGTGCGCACGATCATGCGGCCCTTCTCGTTGTCGAAGTGCATGAGGCGGAGGTAGCCGAGGCCACCCTCGGCAAGGCCCTGGTAGTCGAACAGCATCTGAGTCACGGTGCGGTCCGGGGTGCCGTCGCCGTTGTCATCGAATTTATCCACGCGCGTGTGAGCGTCGTGGTAGTGGCCGCTCATGACCGCGCGCACGTTCGGGTTGGTCGCGATGACTTCGTCGTAGATCCGCTGCGGGATCGGGCCGAGGCCGCCGGTCGTGAGCATGTACTCGTGAAGCTCGATGAAGGCGATGCGTTCCGGGTATTTCTTGAGCACCTCGTTCATCCACTCGATCTCTTCATCGCCCGGGCCCCATCCCATGTACAGGACGATGTAGTCCTGGCCCCCGGCGCTGATGAGGTCGTAGTGGCCACGATTGTCCTTGTAGCTACCGCCGTACCACGGGTTGCCACTGTAACGGCTCTCTCCGAAGTATTCGCCGTACTTCGAATAGTCGTTGGCGTGGTGGCCAACGTCGTGGTTGCCTGCGAGAAC
Source organism: Dermabacter jinjuensis (assembly GCF_902381725.1). Taxonomy (GTDB): domain Bacteria; phylum Actinomycetota; class Actinomycetes; order Actinomycetales; family Dermabacteraceae; genus Dermabacter; species Dermabacter hominis. The sequence continues at coordinate 1,335,553 of NZ_LR698963.1, forward strand.
GCCATAGGGGAGCTTCGCGTCGTCGAGCGTTTTGTAGGACTCATCGGCGCGGACCCAGCCCTCGGCATTGTCGATCTTGTCGACGATGTCGCCCGTGTGGAACACGTACTGAAGGTTCATCTTTTCGCGCACGCGCAGAAGGTAGTCGTGGATCGCGACCTGGTGGTGGTAGATGTTCGCGGCGTCGTTGTAGTACTGGGTGTCCGACTCAACGGCGAAGGTGTAGTCGTAGTCCGCGCGCTTGGTGTCCTCTGCATGCTCGCCGGGCTCCGCTCCTGTGCGATCGGAGAGGTCTGCACCGGCGTATCCAACACCCTGCTGAACGAGAGCCTTGATCTCGCCATCCACGTTGTGACCCTTGAGCGGGACGATCGCTTCGAGCTTCGCCTCGCCAGATTCGCTATCCGTAAGGAGCGACTGGACTTCTTCCCAGCTGTTCTTCTCGGTGTTCCACACGAGAAGACGCACGCGCTGTCCCTTGTTGGAAGCACCGGTCCAGCTCACGCGGATCTCCGAGTCTTCGCCTGCGCCCTCGGGCACGGCGGTCGAGAACTCGTGGAAGGGAAGTGCCGAACCCGCGGTTGTCGTCTCACCGGCCTTGAGCGCATCGCCCTGGCGGTCTGCTTGGTCGGCGTCGTGGACGCTTCCCGCAGTGCCCGCGAGCGTACCTTCGCTAAGCGAGGTCGAGTAGCCCTCACGGAAGGAGACCGAGAGGTCATCCTTGCTGGGGTCGGTCGCGGTCGCCGAAAGCGAATCGTCTACGCACACGTTCAGGCCCGCGCCATCCGCCGTATCAAGGGTGGCCGACGGTTGCTCGACGGGCGTCGTGAACGTGATCGTCTTCTTCGACTCGTTACCGAGCTTGTCCGTCGAGACGATCGTCAGCGTGTGCGTGCCTGCCGCGAGGGTAAGCGAGGAGAACGTCGTGCCGGATTCGACCTTCTCGCCGTCGAAGGTTGCGGACGTGCTCGCGACGCCGACGCCGGCGTCGGTTGCCTCGAAGTCCAGGGTGAACTCGCCGCGCTGCTCGGAGCCGTCGGCGATCGAGGAGGTGATCACCGGGGCGGTGTTGTCGACGATGACGGTCGTCTCCACTTCGGAGGTGTCGCTGATTGAGTCGGCAGCGAAAGTGGCGATTCTGGTCGTCGAACCCGAACCAACGAGCGTGCCCTTCACCTTGTGCTCGCCGTCAGCGACCTTGGTGGTGTCCCACTGGTAGGCGTTCGCGGTGAACGCATCGTCCGGTATCGAGAACGTCGCGTTGAGAATCTCGACCTTCCCCTTCGAATCGCCCATGTTAATGATCTGGGTGGGATCGCTGGCCGGGACCGTCTTACCCTCGGCGTCTGTGTAGTCGGCCGCGCGCAAGGTGCGCCCGTCGGGGAGGACGAGGCGTGCGTTGCGGGCGTTGAAGTCGTCGTTGTTTTCGTTCGGGTCGATGCCGGGCTTGGCCTTGGTGCCCGCCGCGACGTCAACCTGGAGTGACTCGCCCTTCGTGACGTACTTGAGCGGGACATCGGCAGTCACGGTTTCCCAGTTCTCGTAGAAACCCTTGTCGAAGATCGTGAGGACCTCGTCCTTGACGAGCACGCCGTTGCGGAAGAACGCATCGGTTTGCGTCGCGTCGATGGCGAAGACGGGCTCCTTCTCGAGCGAGGGAATATCCGCGTTGACTTCGGTCCCGTCGACGGCAAGCGTGCGAGTGTCGTTTTCGTGATCGCTCGAAACCGAGAGGCGGGTCGTGCCGCTCACGTACTGCTTTTCCGAGACGTTGAGGCGAACCGGACCTTGCTCGGCCCCTTCGACCTCAACGCGAGTCAGCGGAATGGTGGCGATGTTGGTGCCGTCGGAGGCCTCAACCGAATACTCGAAGTACTTCTTCCCCGTGAGGTCCGCCTGGGGGATCGTGAGGGTGAAGGTGCCATCCTCGTTCGCGAGGAGGTCCTTGGCCATCGGCTTATCGTCAGTGTTCGACTGGAGGGAGACGGTGAGGCGACGAACCTGGACGTTATCGGTCGCCTTGATCGTGATCTGGGCGTCCTTTGTCGGGTCGAGGGACTTTGCGGTCTGATCCACCAGAGCTGGCTTTTCGGTGTCCTCGTTGAGCTTCACGAGCTTCGAGGGAACCTTCGCGGGAGCCGCCTGACCCGGCGTTGCTTTCGAGATCTCCCCGATCTCGCTCACCTGGAAGTTTTCGGGATTGACCGCGTAGTGGATGCCCTGATCCGCCTGGGTGTCATCGCGGCCGTTTTCGTTGTAGAAGACGCGGCTTACGGTGTGGCCCGTGCGGGTCTGAATCTCCATACCGCGAAGCGAGCCGTTGGCCATACCGCCCGCCGAGGACTCAACAATGGTGAGGCTGTTCGGGTCAACACCGTAGTTCTTGGCGAAGTCTTCGACGGTCTTGGCATCGTTAGAGCCGTTCTTGATCCATACGATGACCGTGCCGCCGGGCTTGACGACCTTATCGGCAGGTTCCATGGGCCACACAGCCTGGTTGCCCATTTTCCGGCCCTCACCGGGGTATTGATAGGCGACCTGGTAGTCAGCGAGGCTGATCGGTTTGGTAGTGGGGTTGTAGATTTCAATGAATTCGTAGCCGTCGCCCTCGCCGGTGTTGGTGGAATCGGGAACGAGCTCGGTAATGAGGAGCTGGCCGACGGTCGTATCGGCCGCCGGGCCGGGGACGTCTTCGGTGGGGGCGGGCTCAGCCGGTTTCTCGGGCTGAGGCTCTGCAATGCGGTCCTCGAGCTGCTTCGGGTCGACCTTGCCTGCGGTGGGAGCAGCCGGGCCTTCGAGAACCTCGAGACTCTTCACGCTCGAATCGGCAGGGGTGCGGAACTGTGCGGACTTGTCCTCAGCGACCGAGCCTTTCGGGTAGAACGAGCGCGAGACTTCGGCGCCGTTCGAGTCGAGAACGCGAATGCCGCGGTTGCCGCCGTTCGCCATACCCGTTTGGCCGGTGATGCGCTCGACGCGCGCGTTCGGATCCATGCCCCACTGCGTGCGGAACTCTTCGACGGTATGCGCGGCCGAATCGACCTTGCCGTCATCGCTCGTGTAGCTCAGCCACAGGGTCACGGTCTCCCCGGCGGCCAGTTCGATCGGCTTCTCGGATGCGAGGGCGACGTCCTTCGCGGTGTTAGTGCTGTCCTCGTAGATGTAGGCGAGCGAGTAGCCGCCCTCACCGATCGTGAGGGGTTTGTCGGTCGTGTTAGTGACCTCGACGAATTCGTAGTGGTCGTCGCCTGCGTTGTTCGGTGCGATCTCGGTGACGACGAGCGGCCAGGTGCTCGCCGGAGCTGCCTGGGCGGCGTTCATCGTTGAAGGGGCGATGCCGGCGGGGACGATTGCGGGGCTCGCGACAAGAGTGAAGCCGAGTGCCGCTGCGGCGAGGGATTTGGAGTAAATGGCAGGAGTGCGGCGCGTGCCGCGCGACTGAGGAGTCATACCCTTCACTTTCGCTAAGTGCCTGTTGGGAGTTTCGGGGAAGCTCCTCAACGTTGCTCTTGGCGTTTAACGGATTGGTGAAGAAATGGGGGCTGTTGGCTGTACGCGCCGTGTACGAGTGGAGATTAGGCATTCAGGTTTGACGGATCGATATCGCGTGCGAGCTGCGTCACTGGTTCGACTCCTTCGAGGGCGCCACCGACGATGTGAAGCTCTTCCATCGAGCGCGCCGCGGGCACCACTCGCGCCTCGTACGAGCCCACCGCGTTGTTGAACGCCCGCACCGACGAATCGAGCGAACGGCCGAGTTTCGCAAGGTGCCCGCCAAGAGTGCCGAGCCTCTTATGCACCTCGCGACCTGCCTCGAGAACGCGGAGGGCGTCCTGGTTCAGTGCGTCCGTGCGCCACGTGTGGGCGACGGTTCGAAGAAGTGCCATGAGGGTGGCGGGAGAGGCGATCACAACATCGAGCGTGAAGGCACCATCGAGCAGCCCTGGATCCGCCTCGAGCGCGCCCGCGAGAAGACCGTCGCTCGGCACAAACAGCACCACGAATTCGGGGGAGTCGCCGAGCGAGGCCCAGTACGACTTCGAGCTGAGGTGCGTGACGTGCGATCGCAATGCTCGCGCGTGGTCCGCGAGGTATTTCGCCCGTTCGTTTTTCTCCGTGGCTTGGGCAGCACGCAGGTAAGCGTCCATGGGAGCCTTTGCGTCCACGACGATCGTGCGCCCGTGGCTCAAATGAACGACGAGATCGGGGCGCTGGTTCTTCTCTCCGCTCACGTTTTTCCCGCTGAGCTGTTCGGTGAAGTCCGTGTGCTCGAGCATGCCCGCAGCCTCGACGATGCGTCGCAGCTGCACCTCTCCCCACTGGCCTCGGCTCGTGGGGGCTTTGAGGGCGGTGACGAGGGCGTTCGCCCCCATGCCCAGATCGCGTGTGCGCTCCGAGAGATTCTTCAACTGCGAAGCCAGGTCACCATCGGCCTTTTGCCGGGCCGCCTCCGTGCGCGCAACCGAGCGCTCCAAACTCGTGAGGGTTTCCGAAATGGGGGAGAGCGTGCGGGCAAGCTGCTCCGAGCGTGCCGCATCGACTGCTTCGCGCCGAGCCGAATCGCGATCGAAGCGTTCCGAAGCGAGCTGCAGCAGTTGCGTGCTCGAGGCGTTAACCGCGCGTGCGGCAAGTGCTTCGATGTCGGTTCCGTTCGCCGAGGCCTTGGCTTCAGCAGCACGAACCCGCTCGCGCATGAGGATCCACATGACCGCTGCTCCGAGAGCAGCCCCGATGAGCAACGGAAGGAGAACGGTCACAAGAGTCGAAAAGTTCATACTTCTACCTCACCACGGGGGTGAGACATTTAAAGTGCGGCACGCCCTGAGGAGGGCAAGCGTCGGGCCCTGCCCCTAGAATGAGGGGCGTGGCTTTGACAATTGGAATCGTTGGCCTGCCCAACGTTGGTAAATCGACCCTGTTCAACGCGCTCACCCGTGCGGAGGTGCTCGCGGCGAACTATCCGTTCGCGACGATCGACCCGAACGTCGGTGTGGTGCCGCTTCCGGATCCCCGCCTCGCGCGGCTCGCAGAGATCTTCGGGAGCGAGAAGATCCTCCCCGCGACCGTGAGCTTCGTGGATATCGCCGGCATCGTGAAGGGCGCGAGCGAAGGTGAAGGCCTTGGCAACAAGTTCCTCGCAAATATCCGTGAGGCCGATGCGATTTGCCAAGTCACCCGCGCTTTCAGCGACCCCGACGTCACGCGCGTTCCCGGCTCTGAGACTCCCGCGGGCGACATGGAGACGATTTCGACCGAGCTCATCCTCGCCGACCTCCAGACGATCGATAACGCCCTTCCGCGCCTCGAGAAAGACACGAAGCGCAAGGTCATCGATGCCGCGATCCTTCCCGAGGTGCTCAAAGCAAAAGAGCTCCTCGAATCCGGGAGCACCCTCTTCCAGGGGGCCGACGGTGCCGGGATCGACGTGTCGCTCCTCAAAGAACTGCAGCTCATGACTGCCAAGCCGTTCATCTACGTGTTCAACACGGACGAAGAGGGGCTCGCGGATAACGCGATGCAGGAGGAACTGCGCAAGGCTGTCGCCCCCGCGGAGGCGATCTTCCTCGACGCGAAGTTTGAGAGCGAACTCATCGAGCTCGAGGCCGACGAAGCCGCGGAGATGCTCGCCTCGACGGGCCAGGAGGAATCCGGCCTCGACCAGCTCGCCCGGGTCGGCTACGACACCCTCAACCTGCAGTCCTACCTCACGGCTGGACCCAAGGAATCGCGTGCCTGGACCATCCACAAGGGCTGGACTGCGCCCCAAGCCGCAGGTGTGATTCACACCGACTTCGAGCGTGGCTTCATCAAGGCCGAAATCGTTTCCTTCGACGAGCTCGACGACGCCGGTTCCATGCAAGAAGCGAAGGCCCGCGGCAAGGTGCGCATGGAGGGCAAGGATTACGTTATGCAAGACGGAGACGTGGTCGAGTTTCGATCAGGACTAACGTCTGGCGGTAGAAGGTGAGCCGCCCAGTTGTCCAGAGCGATGCGCCGCATGGCGGGTTTGCGATTGTCCCGCCCGGCAAAGTGCTCGACTTCATCGACGGCGCCACGTTGAGGCAGGACACGCCCGAGGAGTATGTCCGTCAGGAGATCCTCAAGTCGCTCGTGCGCGAGTACGGGTACGACAAACGCGACATTCGGGTCGAATTCCCGATCAAGTTCGGTAGTCGACGGGTCCGCGTCGACATCGTGGTGTTCCCGCCCGACCTTCGGGCGTCAGAGCAGACCCAATCAACTGCCTGGCTCATCATTGAGTGCAAGAGCGCCAAGGTCCGTCCCTCAATGAAGAAGGACGGTGTCGAACAGATGCTCAGCTACATGGCCGCATGTCCGAACGTCGAAGTCGGCATGTGGACCAACGGTGAGGATATGGCGAGCTACGCCTTTGAAACGGGGACGTCTGGCCAGCGGGTCTCCGTTGAGATCCCTGACATTCCCCACTGTGGTGACAGTGCTGAGGCGGGCACGCCGCGTTTCGACCAACTGCGCCCGGCTGCATCGGACTCTTTGCTGTTTGCTTTCCGGAGGGCTCACAGCTATATCGCTGGTAATCAGGGGATGCAAAAGCCGGAGGCGTTCTGGGAGCTGCTGAAGCTCATATTTTGCAAGATCCAGGATGAACGTGATTCCAGCTCGCCGCAGTTTTACGCAACACCTAAGGAACGTCAGAACATGACTGGCCTGATGCGGTGCTCCTCGCGGATCGGGAAGCTATTCGAGAACGTCAAGACTCAGTACCCTCAGATTTTCAAACCAGTCGAGCAAATCGAACTCGACCCTAAGGTTCTGGCATACATTGTCACGCAGCTTCAGATGTTCTCGTTGCTTGACTCCGATGTGGACGTCAAGGGTAAGGCGTATGAAGAGGTCGTAGGTTCGAACCTTCGCGGGGACCGAGGAGAGTTCTTCACCCCCCGCAACGTCTGCAACATGATGGTCGAGATGCTGGACCCCAGCGACAAAGACCTCATACTTGAAACTTTCATTCCACGACGGATACAAACGCGCGCGAGCTACGATTTGGCCGCCTGACTGGTTCACTCCGCAATCCATGAGCAATTTGAGAGAATGCCATCCAACCGACGACTTAGGGGCAAGTAATGACTGGCGAAAATAGGCAGCTCGATGCAAAGGAAATAAGCGTCGGCAGGTTACTTAATGATGGAGACTACGAGTTTGTCATCCCTGAATACCAACGCCCTTATGCCTGGGGCGTCGAGTGGAGTGGCCTAAGAATTAGGCCCACTCGGTTTAAGTGTTGACCGTGTTTTCTTGTTTCCATTGTTCCGCGTATTTCCGTGGGCTGAGGTAGCCGAGTGAGGAATGCGGATGGAAGTTATTGTAACGTGATGACCATTGGGCCACGAGTAGGCGGGCATGCTCGAGATTCTCGATACTGTTGTCCTCCAAGAGTTCGTCTCTCATCCGGTTATGGAAAGACTCAACGAACCCGTTATGCCAGGGCTGGCCTGGTGGGATGAATGCCTGGATTGTCTCACCCTCGGCTGCCCACTCCTGGAGCGCATGAGCGATGAACTCGGGCCCGTTATCCATCCGGATCACCCGCGGGCGCCCGCCGTGCTCCAGACAAGCCACGTCAAGGAGTTCGGTCACCGAGACCGCGTTAATGTTCTTGTCGACCGTGAAGGCGAGGTGTTCGCGGGTGTATTCATCGATAATGTTACAGATTTTGATTGTCTTGCCGTGCCAGGTTGAATCGAACTGGAAGTCCAACGCCCACACGTTGTTCGGGTACTGGCCGGCAGGAACATCACGATGGGTATCGGCAGCTAGACGCTTGAGCTTCTTCCTAGGCAAGACACGCAAGCCCTCTTCACGCCAGATCCTGCGGAAAGTCTCGCGGCATATCCCGTACCCTTCGGCGAGGGCGTTTCTCCAGGCGCGCCGGTGTCCCCACCGGCGATGATCCTTAACGAAGTCGTGCATCCACGCCCGTAGGTCCGCGTACTTATCCGGCTTGTTCTCGCGGGTCCTAGCGCGCCGGTAAGCACTGCGAGAGAGCCCAACAATCTGGCAGGCAAGTCTTTGGGAGTAGCCCAGCCCGACCAGATGCCAGACGGCATCATGGCGGCGAGCTGGGCTTAGAAGTTTCCCTCCGACAATTCTTTCCACGCAGCCTTTTCCAGCTCTGCCTGACCTAGGAGGCGTTTGAGGCGCGTGTTTTCCTCGCGCAGGCGCTGGAGCTCTTTCGCCTCGCTCTTGGTCATCGCCCCATAGGTAGCCTGCCACCTGTTCAACGTGGCTTCGCTAATCCCCAACGTGGTCAGGATCTGAGCTGTAGTTGATCCCGATTCCTTCAATTCCCGCGCCCTATCGAGCTTACGAACAATCTGCTCGGGAGTATGCTTGCTGAATTTCTTCACCATTCATCCATTCTCCCCACCCACAGGCAGGGCATCAATGGACAGCACTCAAGTCACCTGGACCTAAAAACCTAGAGCACTCCAGGTTCGGTATGACGTAGTCTGTACTTCGGCGTGTCGTAGATTTGTGAGATTATTCGTGCTAACCACTATATGTGGTGCCCGCAATGTGGGTCAGGACTAGATGTAGGGGTGGGATTGCTGAGGTGCAAATGCTGAGAGGAGAACATGCTGATGAGTGAACGCAGGGAAGGCCGAACACGAAGCGTCGCGGAGGTGCGAGTGCTCGAGGGGCAAGATTCACCTGACCTGGTGTTTTTCTCGAGCGTTTCGGAGAACACCCTCCGCTTCGTCGAGAAGCTCGAGCGCCCGGCGGTGCGGATCCCACTCCGACCGCGCACAGAGGGAATGATCCGAGTGACCAGGCCCTACGTGCTCGTGGTTCCGACCTACGGCGGCGGAGCGCAGGCCGGGGCGGTGCCGCGGCAGGTGATTACGTTCCTGAACGATCCTGCAAACCGCGCGCTGATCCGCGGCGTGATTACCGCGGGGAACACCAACTTCGGTGAGCACTACTGCATCGCAGGACCGATCATCTCAGCCAAGTGCAAAGTTCCTGAGCTGTACCGCTTTGAACTTCTTGGCACCAACCGCGACGTTGCTCGAGTCAAGGCTGGTTTAGACGAATTTTGGGCACGACAGAACACATTAGAAGCAGAAGCAAATGAGGAGGACGTCGCATGACGATCGCCACACCATCAGAAACAACCACCCCCAACACTGCACGGGTTGGCGGGGTCGGCGAGCGGAAGGACTACCACGCGCTCAACGCCCAGCTGAACCTGTTTGCGGCGGACGGGTCGATCCAGTTTGACAAGGATCACGAAGCGGCGGAGGCCTACCTGAACCAGCAGGTCATCCCGAACACGAAGCAGTTCGCTTCGGTGTGGGAACGCCTGGAGTGGCTGATCGAAAACGAGTACTACGAAGCCGAATACCTGCGCGCCTACGACAAGGACTTCGTCGAGCGCCTCCACGAACAGGCCGACGCTTTCGGGCACAAGTTCCAGACCTTCCTCGGTGCGTTTAAGTTCTTCACCTCCTACGCGCTGAAAACCTTCGACGGCAGCCTCTTCCTCGAAAACTTCGAGCAGCGAGTTGTTGCCACGGCGCTGTTCCTCGGTCAGGGTGACGAGGAACTGGCTTCGAAGACGGTCACCGAGATCCTCTCGGGCCGTTTCCAGCCGGCAACTCCGACGTTCTTGAACGCGGGTAAGAAACAGCGCGGCGAGCTCGTGTCGTGCTTCCTGCTGCGCGTTGAAGACAATCTCGAATCGATTGGCCGCAGCGTTAACTCTGCGCTGCAGCTGTCCAAGCGCGGCGGCGGTGTGGCGCTGCTGCTGTCAAACCTCCGCGAGGCGGGTGCCCCGATTAAGCAGGTCGAGAACCAGGCTTCCGGTGTTGTTCCCGTGATGAAGATCCTCGAAGACAGCTTCAGCTACGCGAACCAGCTCGGCGCTCGCCAGGGCGCAGGCGCTGCGTACCTGCACGCGCACCACCCCGACATTATGCGGTTCCTCGACACGAAGCGTGAAAACGCTGACGAGAAGATCCGCATTAAGACCCTGTCGGTTGGGGTTGTGATTCCGGATGTGACCTTCGAACTGGCTAAGCAGAACAAAGATATGCACCTGTTTAGCCCCTACGATGTGCTTCGCGAAACCGGTATTCCGCTTTCGGATCAGTCAATCACCGAGCGCTACGACGAGTTCGTCGCGAACCCGCGGATCCGCAAGACCACGATCAGCGCGCGCGAGTTCTTCAAGACCCTCGCTGAGCTGCAGTTCGAGTCGGGCTACCCGTACGTGCTGTTCGAAGACACTGTGAACCGTGCGAACCCGCTCGAGGGGCACATCAACATGTCGAACCTGTGCTCGGAGATTCTGCAGGTGAACACCGCCTCTGAGTACGACGCCGCAATCGGGTACGAGACGATCGGTCACGACATTTCGTGCAACCTCGGCTCGCTGAACATTGCGCAGGCAATGGCCAGCCCGGACTTCGGCGCAACCGTTGAGATTGCGGTGCGGGCGCTGACGAGTGTGTCGGATCAGACCGACATTCAGGCGGTGCCGTCAATTGCCGAGGGTAACCGTGCGTCACACGCCATCGGCCTCGGCCAGATGAACCTGCACGGCTACCTCGCTTCGCAGCGCATCCACTACGGCAGCGAAGAGGGAATTGACTTCACCGACGCGTACTTCCGCACGGTGACCTACCACGCGCTGCGCGCTTCGAACCAGCTGGCGATTGACCGCGGTGCGACCTTCGCGGGCTTCGAGAAGAGCGACTACGCTGACGGCAGCTACTTCGACCGTTACACGGCCGAGGAGTGGGTGCCAGAAACCGCGCGGGTGCGTGAGCTCTTCGCCGAGGCTGGAGTTGCGCTGCCGACGGTTGCGGACTGGGAACAGCTGCGCGAGTCGATCCGCGAACACGGTATCTACAACGCGTACCTGCAGGCGGTGCCACCGACCGGGTCGATTAGCTACGTGAACAACTCGACGGCTTCGATCCACCCGATCGCCTCGAAGATTGAGATTCGTAAAGAGGGCAAGCTCGGCCGCGTGTACTACCCGGCTCCGCACATGACAAACGACAACCTCGAGTTCTTCGAAGACGCCTACGAAATCGGCGCCGAGAAGATCATCGACACCTACGCTGCTGCGACCAAGCACGTGGATCAGGGTCTGTCGCTCACGCTATTCTTTAAAGACGAGGCGACCACTCGCGACATCAACCGCGCGCAGATCTACGCGTGGCGCAAGGGCATCAAGACGCTGTACTACATCCGCCTGCGCCAGCCCGCGCTCGAGGGAACCGAGATCGAAGGCTGCGTTTCCTGCGCGCTGTAGTCGCGTTCGCGCCCGTGCTGCGCGCGCGGGCGCACCGCGCGCCGTCCGCGCACTCCGCGCACTGACCACCAGACACCACTAGTGAAAGAGCTTTATTGAACTATGACTGATCCGTTGAACACCGACCGCCCGCTGCAAGAGATCTCGGTCACCCCGCCGTCGTACCGCCACGACCCGGCAGCGCGGCTGCGCCCCATTAACTGGAACCGCGTCACCGACGACAAAGACCTCGAGGTGTGGAACCGTCTGACCGCGAACTTCTGGCTGCCAGAGAAGGTGCCGCTGTCAAACGACATCCCCGCGTGGCAGAAAATGACCCAGGAAGAGCGCACCCTCACGATGCGCGTCTTCACCGGTCTGACCATGCTCGACACCGTGCAGGCAACTGTCGGTGAGATCGTGCAGATCCAAGACTCCCGCACCGAACACGAAGAGGCCGTCTACACCAACATTGCGTTCATGCAGTCGGTGCACGCCCGCTCGTACTCCTCGGTGTTCTCAACGCTGACGAGCACCCCGGAAATCGACGACGCCTACCGCTGGGCAGTTGCCAACGATCTGCTGCAGGAACGCTGCAAGAAGGTGCTGCACCACTACTACGGCGATGATCCGCTCAAGCGTAAAGTGTCTTCGACGCTGCTGTCGTCGCTGCTGCTGTACGCAGGGTTCTACCTGCCGCTGCACTTCTCGGTGCACGCGACGCTGACGAACACCGCAGACATGATCCGCCTGATTCTGCGTGACAAGGCAGTGCATGGTTACTACTCTGGTTACAAGTACCAGCGCGGACTCGAGACGCAGAGCAAAGAGCGTCAGGAAGAGATGCGCAAGTTCACCTTCGACCTGCTGGAAGAGCTCTACGAGCTTGAGCTGCAGTACTCGGGTGAGCTGTACGAGCCGCTCGGCCTGATGGACGACGTTGCCGTGTTCGTGCGTTACAACGCGAACAAGGCGCTGATGAACCTCGGTTACCCGTCGCGGTTTACCGCTGAAGAGACCGAAGTGAACCCTGAGATTCTCGCGGCGCTGTCACCTGGCAGCAACGAAAACCACGACTTCTTCAGTGGATCAGGATCGAGCTACATCATCGGTAAGGGCGAAGACACCACCGACGACGACTGGGACTTCTAGGCTCAAGGGCTTAACGGCTCGAGGGCTCAGCGGCTCGATTCGGGCCGCACCGTCCGAATAGCGCACCGCGGGTTGGACGCTGGCACACGCCGGCAACCTTCCCGCGGTGCGCTGTTTTGTGCCCGAGCCAGCGCGATTCTTGTCGACTATGATCGACAAAACCTCCGCAAAGTAGCAGCTTGTCGACTATACTCGACAAGACAGGGAGGTTTGTGGTGGACAGAATCATTGAACGCCCGAGATACTTTTCGCGGATCCAGCCCTTTATCGACAAACCCTCGTGAAGGTGCTCACCGGTGTGCGTCGCTGCGGCAAATCTACGATTCTGCAGCAGCTGCAAGAAGTGATTCGCGCGGGCAGCGCTGATCCACAAGTGTTTGCGATGAATTTTGAGTCCGCTGACGGGCTTCACATCACAGACGCAGCGGCGCTGCTACGGCGCATCGAAGCCGAAAACCTCAACAAAAACACCCGCGCGTATTTCTTCTTTGACGAAATTCAGCAGGTCGCCGACTGGGAGAAAGCCATCAACGCGATCCGCGTCGACTATGACGCAGATATCTATGTCACCGGGTCGAATTCGCGCATGCTTTCCGGTGATCTCGCCACACATCTTGCCGGTCGCTACGTTGAGTTCTTGATCCAACCGTTTTCGTTTGCGGAATTTGTCGAGCTGCACCGCCAAAGCGACCGCACACTGAGCGAACACTTCCAGCACTTTGTGCAGTTCGGCGGTTTCCCGGCGTTGAAATACTTCAACCTCGACCGGGAACCCTCGCTCGACTACCTTGACTCGGTGTACAACTCGGTTGTGCTCAAAGACGTGATTGAGTATCACCAGATCCGCGACGTCGACATTTTTCACCGCATCGTCGGTTACTGCTTCGCAAATATTGGAAAAACCTTCTCGGCGCAGTCACTGGTGCGTTTTTTCAAAAGCGAGGGGCGCACCGTTTCGGTTGATACCGTGTTGAACTACCTTGAGTTTTGCGTGAACGCTTTCTTGATTTATCGGGTTCCGCGCTTTGACATTGCGGGGAAGGCGAGGCTTCGGGCAACTGAGAAGTACTATGCGGTGGATCACGGTTTTCGTGAAACGCTCGGCCTTTCGAACCAGGCCGACATTGAGCTGACCCTCGAAAACATCGTGTGCGTGGAGCTGCTTGCGCGCGGGTACGAGGTAAGTGTCGGAAGAGCCGGCGCGCGCGAGATTGACTTCATCGCCCGCAAAGGTTCCGACACTGAGTACTTCCAGGTGAGTTACCTGCTCGGCAGCCAAAACACCGTCGACCGCGAGTTCGGTGCCTTTCGCGGGGTTACCGACAACTTCCCGAAAACCGTGCTGAGCATGGACCAGTTCGACATGAGCCGCGACGGGATCCAACACAAAAACATTATCGAGTGGCTTGTCGAGCCCTCACCGTTGCACAGCTAGGTGTCATCGCCTAGCCTGAATACCAACATGACCGGTACCGCTACCCATTTTGGTGGGAGCCCAGGGCCGGTCTTTGTTTTTCTCGATCTAGCCGTCATGCTCCTGTAGCCAAATGAGGCCACCCAACGCGCTGGGGCCGTGGCATTATTTAGGTAATCGTTCAGCCCGCTTCGACCATCAGGTTGGAGACGGGCTGGATTTCTTTCGAGGCATGAAAACCCGATGAAGAAGATCAAAAATCCCACCACGGTTGAAGTGCAGATTGCCCTCATGCGCTCACGAGGGATGGAGCTCAACGAATCCCTAGCAAGGCAGTGGCTGTCTAGCGTCTCTTACTACAGGCTGTCCGGGTATTGGTACGCCTACCGGATTCTCCCAGAGCCTGAAGACCCCAAACAGCCGCAACGCGCCGACAGCTTTGTGCGAGGCACGAAGTTCGAAGAAATAGTCGCTCTCTACGAATTCGACCGTAAAATGCGCACACTTATTTACGATGGGATTGAGCGGATTGAGGTTGCGCTACGTGCACGGATCGGCGAACTACTCGTCGCGAAAGGAGCCTTATCTTACAAAGATCCAGGTATCTTTCGTGAGGATTTCCGGCATCAAGACTGGCTAGAGACTGCTGAGAAGCGTGTGGATCGCGAGCGAAAACGTAACCGCGCTGTGGATCACTACAGTGTCAACTACGGGGATTACCCATTCTGGGTTCTTGCTGATGTCCTTGATTTTTCCGATATTTCCATCCTCTTTGATGGCCTCACTCTTGATGATCAGCGGAGTATTGCACACAGTTTCGGTTTCTTTGGCGACGTCGATCGATTGAACTCTAAGCAGAAGAAGAGCTACTACAACCAAGATCCCCTCGCTCGATGGTGCGAACAACTCACCGTTCTGCGAAACACAGGTGCACATCACGGCCGCGTATGGAACCGCCACTTCACCCCGGCAGCGACGAATGCTTTCCGAACGATACAAGAACTGTCTTGTCTCCCGAAGGGGCAAAGTCGGTGGGGTTACCCGCAAATCGTGGACACGTAGTGGAGCTACCTAGTGGTTAGGCAGCTATTCCTTTTCTGCTAGTGATTAGACCAATTTGGTTCTCAAAGTCGACGGGGCTGACCATACCGAGTGAGGAATGTCGGCGTCGACGGTTGTAGACGACTTCAATCCAGTAGGCAACGGCCTTGCGTGCAGCATCACGGGTCGTCCAGCGCTTACGGTCGTAGAACTCGGTTTTAAGCGTCGACCAGAACGACTCAGCCATCGCGTTATCGAAGCACACACCAGTACGCCCCACGGACTGAGCAATGCTCAGGCTGCGGCAAACCTCCCAGAGCTGCTCGCTAGTGAATTGAGCTCCGCGGTCAGCGTGAAACACCAGCCCATCAGGAACGTCACCACGCAACGTGTGCGCCATCCGCAGGGCTCGCTCGACCAGGGAAGTATCTTGAACGCTATCCATAGCCCAGCCCAGCACCCGGCGGGAATGGCCATCGCGGACCGCGCACAAGTACAACCAGCCTTCACCGGTGCGCAAGTAGGTAATATCTGACATCCACACCCGGTTGAGCTCACCAGTATCAAACATGCGCTTGACCAGGTCAGGAAGCGTGGACTTACGCTTAGCTTGAATCGTTGTCACCGGGACAAAGGCCCGCGGTGAAATCCCCTCAATCCCCATCATGCACATCCGTTTAGCCACAGTCTTACGGTTAAGCGCAATGTGGTGGAGTTCCGCTTCAACGTGTGAGGCGGTCGCCGGCGGCTCCGGGGCCAGTCCGATTGGAGCTGATGTTGGGGTGATAGCATGAGTGCAAGCACCTTCGGGAGGTGATCGTGATGTCGTCCATTGTCGTCCGTGGGCTTGATGAGTCGGTCAAGGCTCGCTTGGCTGCTCAGGCCAGGGAGCATGGTCGCTCCATGGAGGCGGAAGTTCGTGACATCCTGACGCGGGCGGCGACCCGTCCAAACATTGGGCTCGCGCTGTTGCGTGCGGGACAGCTGGCCGGTGGGGTCGAAGACTTGCCGATTCCCGAACGTTCTGACCGCGCCCGCGTAGTGGACTTCTCGTGATCGTTCTCGACACGAACGTCGTCTCCGAGGTGCTCAGGCCGCGTCCGGAAGTGAACGTCGTGGAATGGCTGGAATCGGTCACTGATGACGTTGCCATCACCGCAATCACTCTGGCTGAGCTCTTGGCGGGCCTGCGCAGGTTGCCTGATGGTAGGCGAAAGACCGAGCTCACTGGGGCGGTTGAGGGTGCTCTGCGTCCGTATCGCGACACCGGTGCGATTCTTGCCTTCGATGCCGTGGCGGCTCCGCACTATGCCGACACCCTGGCCCAGCGAGAAGCGGCTGGTCTTCCGGTCTCGACTGGGGATGCGCAGATAGCGGCGATCTGTCGAGCCCGGGGAGCGGTCTGTGCGACGCGCAACATCAAGGACTTCCTGAGGACCGGTGTCTCCTTGTTTGATCCGTGGACAGGAACTTCGCACCCCGCTTCGTGACTCGGGCTCGTCGCGGGCCTTGGTTAGAGCTTGCGCAGGATCGGGCAATCGATGAGATCGCTGCGATCAAGCCCTTGCGGGCCGCCTAAGGCTCGCTTGCCACGACCCCTCGGCACCCAGAATGCTTCGCCGCCCCAGAAGCGTGGGGAATGCTTTGCTTGGGGGTGAATCCTGGTGCTGGAATGCTCCTGATGGTCAACGCTGTGCACCTTCGTGAGCTGTCGGTCCATGACGCGGAGGTGATGGCCGAAGTGCTGGCGGACCCATCGCTGTACGAGTTCACCGGTGGGTCCGCCGAGCGCTACGGAGCTCGAGCGGCCGTACGCGATCCAGACTCGGGGCTGCTCCCTCGATGGCTCGAAGGACTGGATCAACTTGGTGGTGCTGCTTGACGCCCAGCCCATCGGATATGTGCAAGCCACTGTTCCCAAGAATGGCGGACCCGCCGAGATTGCCTGGGTGGTCGGTAAGCCGTGGCAGGGCCACGGTTATGCGTCGCGGGCCGCGCAGCTGCTGGTCGATCGGCTCGTTCAACGTGGAGTTCACAGTGTGGCTGCGCATATCAATCCCGATCATCTGGCCTCGCAGGCGGTAGCTGCGAAGCTGGGCATGGTCCCGACCGATGTGGTCGACGGTGAGAGACGGTGGGTGAGCACAGGCGTCTGACCCTGTGGCAGCGGCATGTAAGGCCTGAGGTCAGCTGCCCTGTGGCGAGCCTTCCAAGATCCACCTGACTGCCCCTAATCGTGGCGACCCGGTCGAGTTCCGGTTTGTGTGTAGTTGGCTGCTGCGACTTGGAGCAAGGGGCCGCAGGGGCATTGTGCAGGTGGCTACGCCGACTCGACGCGATCGGCGCGTCTGAACAGCGCCGATAAGGCGATGTGGAGCTCTTCCTCGACGGCGTCAGCCGTGCGTGGGTCATAGAGCAGTTGCGAGCCATATCCCTGCACCAGGGCGAGCCAGATGCGTGCCGCGCGGGTTGGATCGAC
The DNA here is from genome assembly GCF_902381725.1 of Dermabacter jinjuensis. GTDB lineage: Bacteria > Actinomycetota > Actinomycetes > Actinomycetales > Dermabacteraceae > Dermabacter > Dermabacter hominis. Next base: position 1,352,923 of record NZ_LR698963.1, read on the forward strand.
GGGCTGGATCTCGCCCTCCGCGATGGCGCGTCCGATGAGTGACGCGATGCGCCCCACCAATTCGGCATCCTCCGTGCGCAGTGCGAGGGAAAAGGCCTGATTGGTGTGCGCCAGGTTTCCGAATCCCGTCGCGACGATTTCCTGGCGGCGGCTCCGTTCGTTGAGTGGCAGGATCTGCAGCGTCAGGGCGACGAGCCAGTCCACGAGCGTCGGCTGACTCGGCACGGCGACAGCCGGTGCCGCCGCGGCTGCACGGAAGCGGGCGAGCATCGCCTGGAGCAGCTCGTCCTTGGTGGCGAAGGACTTCTGGACCGCCCCGAGCGACATTCCCGCCTCTGCGGCCACGCTGCGATAGGATACCGCTCCCATGCCGTCGCGAGCCATGACGGCCAGGCCCGCGTCGGCATAGGCCTGCTGCCGTGAGGTCAGTTCCATGGGTTCATTCTGCCTCGGCCTGGGTGGTGCGGGGCCACCACCACACCGCCTGCACTGCCAGCAGGGCCAGGGTGCCGAACAGGCTGATCAGCCCTGCAGTGTCGACCGAATCCCCGGTCAGCCAGGCCGCGTAGTCATAGACCGCGTGCCAGATGATCCCGATCCACAGGCTCCGGCATGCGATCACCATTCCCGCGAGGACGATCCCCACGAGCAGGGCGAGCGCTTGCTGGCCGACGATGTAGACGACTGGCTGGCCGGTGAAGATGTTGCCGAGGTGGAGGAGTGCAAAGATCACTGCGCCTGCGACGATCGCGAACCGGTCGCCGCGCCCCCGCAGGGCGGCGAGCAACAGACCCCGGAACCAGATCTCCTCGTTGAAGCCCACGGCGATCCACAGCGACAGGTACGCCGCTGCCATCAGGGGGGACCCCCTGTCAAGCGATCTCGTCGGAGTTGTCCCCGTGCTCTGAACGGGCTGTGACGGCACCTCGGGGAGCCAAGCGGTGCAGCTGCGACGCGGCCTCGCTCAACGCCCAGCGTGTCCCCGGTGTCGGAACCTGGTTTCGTCGCTCCAAGCATCACCTCAGGAGCTTGCCGGTGAGGTGGTAGGCGTGGCAGTCTCGGCACCAGTAGGAGCGAATCTCTCTACGCTTGTGATTGCCTCGCTCGGCTCTGCCGCCGGCGGTTGCCAGCTCTTCCAGCCTTTTCCTGACTGGCCGTATCCATCGTGGTGCATGCCCGGGATTCTCCTTGACCTCACCCGTGTCGCCGACCGTACGGGCTACCTCTTACAATCCCCGCCCGTCGCCGCAGGGCCGCTGGTCCTGCGGCTCGATGAGCGACGCCGTGCCTGCGGGCGTGCTCCGCTCGCGGGTCATTGGTCTGGCTATACTTGGTGCTCGCTGCACCGCTGATTGCTCGAAGGAGGGTTGTATGGGTTCCTGGGATCCCACGCATGCACTGACGCTCAACGGCGGCGCGTCCGTGACGGAAGTGTGCAAGCTGCTCGATCCGGAGGCGATGCTGCGGCGCGTCCTGTCGGGCATGGATGGTCAGCAGGAGTTCGCCGTCTCCCTGGCACGGTTCCCCGAGGGGACGCGGTTGTGGGATCCCCGGGCCTCCGGGTGGCCACTGTGCTTCCTGCAGGCGGCGGGGGCAGCGACGGCAATGATGGTCGAAGTGAGCCAGTTCGATGCCTCGGGCGAGCTGGGTCTGTACAAGCTCGGGTGCAGGGGCTCCGACGAACAAGGAGCCGCGCAGCTGGAGGTTCGTTGGCGAGGTCGGGCGGAGACGGTTCCGAAGCTTGAGGTCTTCACTGCGCAACAGGCCGGCGACATCTTCGTCCACTACTACCGGACGGACAGCGTCCCCGACTGGTGTACCTTGCGCCGGTTCGAGTGATCACCGTCCCGGCTGGCGGGGATGCTCGCCGGTTGCCCTTGTCAGGCGCCAGTTTCGATCCTTCGGGCGAAGGGGTAGTCGGTGATCACGCCGTCGCCGTCGACGTCGAGCACAGCGTCGAAGTCCTCGTCCCGTTGATGAAGCGAACCGAGCCGCGATCGATGCTGGCGTAGTACTGCTCCGAGGCGCTGACCTCCAGCGAAGGCAGATCGATCCACGCCATCACCAGCCGTTGTTCAGGTTGGATGTCGAGTAGTCACTGGTGACGACGCCAGCGACCAATAACCATGTGGCCCATGGACCACGCGACGACTGACCAGCGCAGCCCCGCTGCCGGCGCGTCGTCCTGCCGTCCGCCCGCCTGCGCCACCCGTCGCGGGTTCCTCACCGGAGCCGCACTGGTGCCGGTCGCCGCGGGGCTGACGTCGTGCGCCTCGCCGACGCCTCCGGCCCAGCAACCGACGCCGCGACCGACCGTCGCTGCCGTGTATCGCGGCTCAGCCGGATGCGACGGTTGCGCCGAGACGCTCGCGGAACGACTCGCGGGCGCGCCGCTGCACATGGAGGTGACCTTCGTCGGCCCCGACGAGGAGGTTGCGCTGGACGCGGGGGCCCTCGACGGGATCGACCTGTACGTCCAGCCGGGCGGCGGCGACGACATCCCGGCAGCCGCCGCCGAGTTCCCCGCACCGTTCGTCGAGGCGCTGCAGGAGTGGGTGCGCGGCGGGGGCCGCTATCTGGGCGTCTGCATGGGGGCCTACCTGGCTGGCAACGACGGGTTCGGACTCATCCCAAGGCAGATCGACGGTGAGGTCGGGGCGCCGGGGTTTCCCGTGGTGGACAGTGCCGACCACCTGGTCGCGGTCACCTGGGACGGCACCCGACGGTGGACGTACTTCCAGGAAGGTGCCCGACTGCCCGAACGTGGCGCCGTCGTGCATGCCCGCTACGAGACCGGCGACATCGCCGCGGCGCGCTACGTCCTCGGGCAGGGCCGCATCGGCCTGATCGGCCCGCACCCCGAGGCCGACAGCACCTGGCTGAAGGGCAGCGGACTCATCGACGAGGACGGCGACGACTGGGCCTACGCCCTGCCCCTGGTGCGCCAGCTCGTGCCATGAACCCGGGCGCCGGTTCGGCGCGGCAGGATGGGGCCGTGCACCCCGTCCTCAACCTCATCCGCACCCGCATGGCCGCGGGCTCCCGTCCGCTGCACCGGGACGACGACGCCCGCCTCGCCGTGGTGCTCGAGGGCGGCAGCTCGCGAGCAGCCCACGGCGGCAGCATGATCTGTGAGCTGGAGGAACGCGGCCTGCTGGCGGCCTTCGACGCGGTGTACGGCTCGTCGGCAGGAGCCCTCAACGGCGCATGGCTCGTGTGCGAGCGGGCCCGCGCCAACGTCCACGGCTGGTGGATCTCGGAGTCGATGGGCGCCATCATGAAGCCGGGCAACCTCTGGCGGGGCCAGCCGGTGGTCGACGGGGAGCACATCGTCGACGTCGTGTACGAGACGGTCACGCCGATGGGCTTCGACGAGATCCTCGCGAGCCCTGTCGAGTTCCATCCCGCCGGCACCGACGCCGCCGACGTCACCCTCGCCCAGCTCCACGGGGACGCTGACGGCCCGTACACGGGCTGTGAGGAGGTCTGGTGCCTCGACCACGAGAACATCCCGGTGCCCTGCGAGATGGGCCTTGCCGAGGTCGCCGAGTGGGGTGAGGTCCACGAGGAGGTCGGTGAGACTCTGTGGCCTGCGCTGTGCGCCTGGGTGGAGTCGGGTAACTACACCTCCGTGGGGCGCTGCCTGCCCAGCACTTCCGACTTCGAGGAGCGCTACTGCGGGCAGTGGGAGCGCTTCGACGACTTCGCCGCCCAGCTCGCTGAGGACACCGGTCTAATGGACGGATGGCCCGAGGAGGCTCAGCGGTACTTCAACTGGGAATCATGGACCCGCGACCTGCTGTTCGACCACACCGTCATACCCGCACCCGACGGTGGGGTGTTCGTATTCCGAGACCTGTGACATAAGAGCCCCGCAGCCAGATTTGGTGAACTGGTCCCCGATTGTCGGACTGGTTTGAAAGCCTAGGGCCTAGGCGGCAAGGGTCTGTTCCCGGTATTGGACCGGGGGCAGGCCCTTGTTGCTGTTGTGGGGGCGGTGGTGGTTGAACCAGTCGATGTAGTCGGTGAACTCGGTGGTGAGTTGCTCGACGGTGGTGATCGTGGTCGAGCAGAACAGTTCGTCCTTGAGGTGGCCGAAGAAGCTCTCGATTACGGCATTGTCGAGGCAGTTCCCGCGCCGGGACATCGATCCTCTCGCGCCGGCCTGGCCGAGGATCCTGCGCCATTGCCAGTGCTGATATTGGAATCCCTGGTCCGAGTGGACGATCGGGTGGTCTCCCTCTCGCAGCCGGCCGACGGCCTGTTCCAGGGAGGTGTTGGTCAGGGCCAGGTTCGGTGACGGGCCGATGGTCGCGCCTATGATCTGGCGGTCGAACAGGTCCATGACCGCCGACAGATACACCTTCTCGCCGTCGAGGTGGAACTCGGTGACGTCGGTGACCCACTTCTGGTTCGGGCCAGTGGTGGTGAAGTCACGCTGGAGAAGGTTCGGGAAGGTCTTGCCGACCTCGCCCTTGAAGGACCGGAACCGCTTGCGGCGAATCTCGCAACGCAGCCCGAGGTCGCGCATGAACTTCAGGACGGTCTTCTTCGCGACGATCCAGCCCTGGGCCCGCAGTTTGGCCCAGACCCGTCGATGCCCGAACCGGCGACGCGAGGCCTCGAAGACCTCCCTGATCGCCGCCTTCAACCCAGCCTGCGGGTCCGGGGCGGTGAGGCGGGCTTGGTGATAGAAGAACGTGGATCTCGCCAGCCCGGCCGCGGCGAGCAGATCGGTGAGCCTGTGGTCTGCCTTGAGGGAAACGACGGCCATCACCTTGACCGACTTTGTGGCTCCATCAAGGCCCGCAATTTTCCCAGGTAGGCGTTCTCCGCCCTCAGCCGCTCAACCTCGCGCCGCAGAGTTTCGATCTCGTCGGACGGCCCCGTGGCCGTCTTCCGACCTCGTGGTCTGGGTCTGAGACCGTCTTCGCCCTGCTCGCGCAGGATCCTTCCCCATCTCTGGACGATCTGGGGAGAGGACAGACCGAATTCGATCGCCAGGTCCGTCTTCGGCTCCCCAGCCAGGAAACGCTGCGCGACGGCCACCTTCGTTTCGAACGGATAGACCTTCTTGCCCGATGCCATGACCAGCGCTCCTCTGCCTCGAACACGCCAACGCTGGAACAACTTTCGCACCGGCCAACGACTCACACCAAGCTCAGACGCCACGGCCGTGTCGCCCCAGCCCGCCTCGAACAACCCTACAGCCGCCCGCTGCTGGGCTTGGGTCAGAGAACTACTCGCATACATGAAGACTCCCCGGAAGAAGAAACTGAATTCTCAGTCCAACTTCCGGGGAGCACTTCAGGCTCAGCGGCACCCTGGGACCGGCCGCGGTCGCCTGGCTCGCCGCAGCCGCGAGCCCGCTCGTCGCGACCCTGGCACTGGCGGCCGCTGAGGTCGTCGGGGCCGGAGCCGTGCTCGCCCTGCCGCGCCAGTCCCCGCTCGACGACCCCGGCGCGGTCCCGTCCCCAGGACGCACCCTCGTCACGATCCGGCGATCCGGCCCGCTGCGGCGCACTCTCGTCCTGACCGTCGTCGTCGCATTCTCCGTCGCGGCGCTGCCGATCTATGCCGTCGCGGTCGCGCAGTCCCTGGGCGAGGCGGCGCTGGCCGGGAGCCTGGTCGCAAGCTACGGAATCGGCACCCTCGCCGGCTCCGGGCTGCTCATGGTCCGGCCGCTGCACGGGGACGCCGACAAGCTCACCGGCGTCCTCGCGGCAGTCGTCGCTGCGGCACTGCTCCTGGTCATCGCGACGACGAACTTCACTGCTGCCCTCGTCGCGTTCGGCGCAGCAGGGATTGCGAACTCACTGTTCTTCGCGGCTACGCTCGCGGCTCGGAGCGAGTACGCCCCGCCCGAGGCGCGCGGGCAGATCTTCATCTGGGTCGGCGCGCTGAAGATCGCCGCCGGCTCGGCCGGCACCGCCGTCGCCGGAGCGCTCATCGGCGGCACCGCCTGGCTGCCGGTCGCAATCGTCGCCGCCCTCTCAACTGCTGCGGCAGCGGTCTGTCTGGTCGAGCGGAGTAGGGATCGAACCTGACCCGCGGTCACCGCTCCCCGACGAGCCGCGGGCACCGCAGCAGACGAAGGGCAGCCGGGCATCGGCGCAATCCTGCGCGAGCACCGCGCCGACGTCATCGCGCGGATCCTCCTCCTGCTGGTCACGGTCACTCCAATCGTCCTGCTCTCCCACGACATGGCGGTCTTCCTGGACGACGGGCTCGACCGGCTCGGTGCGCCGCTGGCTCTCTGCGGCGTGCTCATCGCGCTGCTTTGCCGAGTTCGCAAGCTGAGGTTATTCGGCTACGGAACGTGGTGGAGTTCCGCTTCAATGTGTGACTCGGTTCGCCTTCGTTTTGTCGTCGGAAGCGCTCGTTACATGGTTGGCTGGTCGCATGCGAATTGAGCTCACCAGGTTTCGGGTGCGGGAAGGCGCGCGAGCCAAAGTTGACGAGTGGATGGCGTTCCTGAACGAGAATGAGGATGCAGTACGCGAGACTCTCGAACCCGAGGAGATGTACGTCGAGACGATCTTCCACGAAGTCGTGGACAACGTTGATTACCTCTACTGGTACAGCGTGCAGGGTGAGAGTGGGCAGTCTGTCAATCATTCTGAACACTGGCTCGACAAGCATCACGTCGCATTCTGGAAAGAGTGCATCGATGACACCTATCCGGGTGAGGACCTCACACCGCGGGTGCACATGGTGCCACAGCGTGTGGAGGCAGCGATGGTGCCTCTCGTGTGCGAATAGATCGCGGCGATCATCCAGTTGCGCGCTGTTTGGCGCGTGTCGGATATTGTGATCAATATCATCGCGCACGACGCGCTGACCTCCAGGGTTCTTGTGGGCCTGCGCTGGCCGGCCCGAGAAGACGCTGTTACACCCTGTTGAGCTTAGACCATATATGGTCTAAGCTTGCGTTATGTGGAACGTGGACATCGAGCTGATCGCCGAATGGCTCGCTTCGCTGGACGATGATTCGCGGGTGCAGGTGATAGCTGCGATCGAGCTACTCGAAGAACGTGGCCCACAGCTCGGGCGGCCAATCGTTGACACTGTGTCGTCGTCACAACATCGCAACATGAAGGAGCTGCGGCCGGGTTCGGCTGGACGATCTGAGCTGCGCGTCTTGTTCGCATTCGATCCGGAGCGCTCAGCGATCATGTTGATCGCTGGCGACAAGGCTGGCAACTGGACGCGCTGGTACAAGACGAACGTTCCACTGGCCGACGACATTTTCGATGAACACCTGCGCAAATTGAGAGGAGAGTGACCGAAATGGCCCTGTCACTGAAGGACTTTGTCGCCGAGCATCCCGTGGACCGCGAGCGCGTCGACGCGCATAAGGAGAGGATGCTCGCCGAGACGCGCGCATACCGACTCCGTGAGCTTCGTGAAGATGCTGGTCTAACGCAGGCGCAGCTCGCTGCACGCATCGGCGTGGGTCAGCGTCAGGTCTCCAAGATCGAGCATGGCGACCTTGATAATGCGAAGGTCGGTACGATCCGCAATTACCTTGAGGCGGTTGGCGGCGGTCTGTCGATCGAGTATGTTCTGGGCGATCATCGCGTCCAAGTGGCCTGACAGGCTCCCGTGCGACGCCATGGCCATGCGTGCCTGAACTCGGTCGATTCCCGTGTCCAGAACGCAACCACACGAAAGCTGACGCAGACCCGCACTGCTCGATTCGTCGACTCGCGGTGCATACCGCCTGGCAACCGGTTAGAGCCACTAAACGAGGACCGCGTGGGACAGCACAGCATCCGCGTCAACGCACAATGGCGTCTCTGCTTCGTCTGGAGAGATGGAGGTGCAGACGATGTCGAACTCGTCGACGACCGCTGAGAGTGACCTGATCGAGCCGATCCGTCCGAGAGAGATCCTCATGGATGACTTCATCGAGGGGTTCGGCATTACGCAGCACAAGCTGGCGGCCTCGATCGGTGTGCCGCCGCGTCGGGTCAATGAGATTGTGCACGGTAAGCGCGCGGTCACCGCGGACACGGCACTACGGCTGGGGCGCTACTTCGCGATCGAGCCGCAGTTCTGGCTGAATCTGCAGTTGCGGCATGAGCTGGCACTGGCTGCAGTCCGCACCGCCGAACAGGTGGACGAGACTACGCCCTGGGAGCTGGCGTCGTGAAATCCAGCGATCAGTGCATCTTCTGCGACATCGTAGCTGGTTCCAGCCCTGCGACCATCATTGCGGAGAGTTCGCAGGCACTTGCCTTCTTGACGTTGACTGATTCTGCGCTGTCAGCCGGGCACACGCTTGTCGTGCCGAAGCAACACTGCCTTGGGGTCCTCGAGGCGACGTCCGAATCTCGCGCGGCGGTGGTTGAGCTTTGCAGCGTTATTGGTTCAGCGATGGTGGAGGCGAGGCTCGGTACGGGGGTTAATCTGCTGAGCGCCTGTGGTCCGGGGAGTGACCAGTCGGTTGCTCACTGGCACGTCCATGTGGTGCCGCGTCGTAACGGAGACGGCGTGGATACGTGGCCCGAGACGAACTCTGCTGTCACGGCGATCGATCAAGCGGCGGCTGGTGCTCGTCTCAGTGCGACGCTAGCGGCTGCCGTCTGAGCTTCCACGGTCCGCGTTGGAGACCCGGAGCGCTCGGAGGCCCTTGGTCGGCTGGGGGAACGTGCCGGGCGGCGGCTCGCCCACAGCTCCCGTGCCCGCATGCATCGAGAAGGGCCAGGTGGCCGAGTACGATCCCGATTCCACGGAGGCAGACCGTGAACTCGAATGACGCGCCTGGTCCAAGGTGCGTCCGCGCGGCGTGTGGTTGAATCCCTATCAGACTTGCCGATCAAAGCCTCAGCGCTTCGCTTGCGCAGCCCGCAGGCCGTTCAAAATCACGATGACTTCGGCGACCTCGTGTACCAACACGACGGCGGCCAGGCCCAGCACGCCGCTGATCGCCAGCGGCATCAACACGATGATGATGGCCAGAGACAGCACGATGTTTTGGTTGATGATCCTGCTGCCTCGGCGGGCGTGCTGTAGTGCCTTCGGGATTAGCCGGAGGTCGTGGCCTGTGAAGGCGACGTCAGCGGACTCGATCGCGGCGTCAGAGCCGGTCGCTCCCATCGCGATGCCCACCGTAGCGCCCGCCAATGCCGGCGCGTCGTTGATGCCGTCGCCGATCATCGCTGTCGGCGTCTTAGAGGAGAGCTCGGCGACGATGCTTGCCTTGTCCTCCGGGCGCAGCTCGGCGCGCACGTCGTCGATTCCGGCGATTTGAGCCAGCGCCCGGGCGGTGCGAGTGTTGTCGCCGGTGAGCATGCTTACTTCCACGTCGTTGGCGTGCAGGGCCTGCACGGCTTCGGGCACCTCGGGCCGCAACTCGTCGCGGACCCCGATCGCCCCGGCGAGAGCGTCATCGACGGTGACCAGGACGCAGGTCTGGCCCTCGGACTCCATGCGCTCAACGTCCGCTTTCAGTGGCCCGGCGTCGATCCATCGGGGGCTGCCCACAAGTACCCGTCGACCTTCGACGGTGCCGCCGATGCCATGCCCAGCTTCCTCGCTGATGTCCGAGGCGGTGGGCGCTTCGGGCCCCGCTGCCGCGATCGCCGCGGCGAGAGGGTGCGTCGATTGCTGCTCAACGGCCGCCGCGAAGGAGAGCACCTGCGTCCGATCGAATCCGTCTGCCGGGACCACTCCGGTAACCTCAGGCTGGTTGCGGGTAAGGGTTCCGGTTTTGTCCACTGCCAGGTGACGGATGCCGCCGAGTCTCTCGAACGCCGCGCCAGACTTGATGACCACTCCGAACTGGCTGGCTGCGCCGATCGCGGCCACGACCGTCAGCGGCACGGAGATTGCCAGCGCGCACGGCGATGCTGCGACCAGGACCACCAGCGCGCGGGTGATCCACGTCTCGGGGTCGCCCAGCACCGAGCCGATCACGCCGACCAGCACCGCCAGGATCATCACCCCGGGCACTAGGGGTCGGGCAATCCGGTCGGCGATCCGGGCGCGGTCGCCCTTTTCCGCCTGCGCTTGCTCGACCAGGTCCACGAGTGTGGTCAGTGAGTTGTCCGTTCCAGCTGCGGTCGTTTCGACCTCCAGCACGCCGGCGGAGTTGATTGCTCCCGCGGGCACCTCGTCGCCGGGCGCAACCTCCTCCGGAATGGATTCTCCGGTGATCGCTGAAGTGTCAAGGCTGGAGCGCCCAGACCGAATGATGCCGTCCGTGGCGATCCGCTCCCCGGGGCGTATGACCATGAGCTCGCCAACCACGAGGTCCTTTGCTACGACCTCGACTGCCGTGCCGTCGCGCAGTACCGCTGCGGTCTGCGGCACCAACTTCAACAGTGCCCGCAGTCCGCCCTGGGCCCGATCCATTGCCTTGTCCTCCAGCGCCTCGGCGATCGAGTACAGGAACGCTAGCGCTGCGGCCTCTCCAACGAAGCCGAGGATCACCGCGCCTACCGCGCTGATCGTCATCAGCAAACCAATGCCGAGCTTTCGCTTCGTGACAAGGTTCCGGATCGCTCCAGGTGCGAACGTGTAAGCGCCCAACAGCAGACCAAGCCAATACAGTACCGTCGCGGGCGTCTCCAAGTCGGACCAGTCCAGCGCCAGCCCTGTAATGAGGGCTACGCCGGAGAAGATCGGTAGCAGTAGCTCGGGGTCCTTCCACCATGGCCGATCGAGCTCTTCGATCTCCGTGGCGGGTTCGTGTTCGCATCCACATGCTGAACTCATGCGTCCGCTCCTTTCTCGCCGCAGCCGGGCACCGAGCACTCAGGGGCGATGCACGGGGCGTTTTCGTCGATAGCCAACGTCGCGTTAACTAGCGCGTCGAGCGCTGCCGCGAGGTGCGGATCGGCGATTTCGTAGCGAGTCTTGCGGCCCTCCGGCTTGGCGACGACGATGCCGCAATCGCGTAGGCAGGACAGGTGGTTCGAGACGTTCGAGCGGGTCAGATCCAAGCTTTGCGAAATCTCGGCCGGGTAGCCCGGACCGTCGAGTAGGGTCATCAGGATTCGGGAGCGCGTCGGATCAGCCATGGCCCGGCCGAGCCGGTTCATGACGTCGAGGCGTGAAGCAATAGTCAGCATGTACTGAACAATACAACGTGTGCCGAACTATTCAAAATGCACTGAACTGACATTGAAGCGAAGAGCTTGCGACCTGCAGGAATTACTCGATGGGATAGCCGGTAACTGGGCCTTCGCGGTTCGGCTGCCAACCGAAAGCGGGGGCGACATGCGTGGCGAAGTTGTCCAAGATCTTCACGTTGACGTCCACGCCCATCCCGGTGGGGATGATGATGAGCAGGGCGTCGGCGGACATGACGGCGGGATCGGCTTTGAGCTGCTCAATGAGCTTGTCGGGCTCAGCGGCGAAGGTGCGACCGAAGGTGGAGGCGCCGACGTCGGGAAGCATGCCCAGCTGATCGGAGCCGGTGGCCTGCATGCCGAACATCTGCATGTCCGCGCCGTCAGCGATGGGGAAGACGGAGCGCGAAACCGACGCGCGCGGCGTCCAAGCATGGCCCGCCGTCTTCCATGCGGCGCGGTAGCGACTGATCTGGTCTGCCTGGATTTCGCTCAGGGGCTCGGCGTTGGTCTCGGAGACCAGAGTGGACGACATCAGGTTGAGTCCGTCCTCGGCGGTTTGCTCGACAGAAGCGTGGGTGCCGGAGCCGTAGGAAATGTGCTAACGCAGCTCGGGCACCATGGGGACGACCGGCAGGGCGGAGCCGGGCTGGAATATGTTGGGCTACTGCCGGTCCAGCGGTGCGGCGGTGGCGAATCCGTTGCCGTCCACTGCAGCCATGAACGCTTCGAAGTGGCCTCGCTGGCACAGATAGCGCATCGTGTGTCTGTTTCGACTCAGTCCGAGGAGTGCGCGGCGAGCAGGCCGATGAACTCGTCAGCGGCGTCAAGCTGCTTGGCAAGCTTCGCGCGGCGTTCCTCCGCGTCGGTGCGGAAATCGTTCAGCGCCCGCCGGGCGCTCTCGGCGGCAGCACCGACGCCATCTGCGCCGTCGAGCGCCCGGAGTAGGTCGCCCATCTGATCGAGCGAGTATCCCAGTGGCTTCATGCGCCGGATCAGCAGGAGTCTGCCGAGATCGCCCTCAGTGTAGAGCCGGAACCCGCCCTCGGAGCGTCCGGAGGGTGTCAAGAGTCCGATCTCGTCGTAGTGGCGGATGGTGCGCTGCGACAGAGCTGTCCGCTCAGCCAGCTCTCCGATGTGCATCATTCCCGCTTCGGGCACGGGGGCCTCCTCATCTCATCGTCTCAGTTCGACACAACTCTCACGTTACGTTAGTGTTGACTCTCGTGTCCACATGAGACTGGACATGCCTCCGCCGTGGCGATCTATCGCCAGGCGAAGCCGCACGTTGTCGCGCACCACCAGACATTCTCCGCTCCTGGCCTGAGAGCGCCGCCCTGAACAGATGGAGGTACCGCATGGCCTTGCCCACTGCGACCAAAGAAGACAAGGGTCGGTACCGGCCCGAACCGTCGGTGCTCACCGCACTGAAGACCCCGCGCATCCTCACTCGCGAAGTTCTCGCAGGCCTGGTCGTGGCGCTGGCGCTCATTCCCGAGGCGATCTCGTTCTCGATCATCGCGGGCGTCGATCCACGTGCGGGCTTGTTCTCCTCATTCGTGATGGCAGTGTCCATCGCGTTCCTCGGTGGCAGACCCGCCATGATCACCGCGGCGACGGGCGCTATCGCTCTCGTTATCGCCCCCGTCGCCCGCGACTACGGCTTGGACTACTTCATCGCGACGGTGCTTCTGGCTGGGGTCTTCCAGATCCTCCTCGCCGTCTTCGGAGTCGCCAGACTCATGCGATTCATCCCGCGCAGCGTCATGGTCGGCTTTGTCAACGCGCTGGCGATCCTCATCTTCATGGCACAGGTGCCCGAACTCATCGGCGTGCCCTGGATGGTCTACCCTCTCGTCGCGGTCGGGCTGCTGATCATGGTCCTCATACCGAAGATCACTAAGGTCATACCGGCCCCACTGGTCTCGATCGCTCTGGTGACCGCCGCCGCGGTCGTCTTCTCGATCAACGTACCCGCAGTCGGCGACAAGGGTGAGCTGCCGCGCAGCCTTCCCGAGCTGTTCATACCGAATGTGCCGCTGACATGGGGGACTTTCACGATCATCGCGCCGTTTGCCCTCGCGATGGCGCTGGTAGGCCTGATGGAATCGCTCATGACGGCGAAGCTCGTGGACGATGTGACCGACACCCACTCGAACAAGACCCGGGAGAGCTGGGGGCAGGGCGTCGCGAACCTGCTCTCCGGCCTGTTTGGCGGCATGGGTGGCTGCGCGATGATCGGGCAGACCATGATCAACGTGAAGGCGTCCGGGGCCCGCACCCGCATCTCGACGTTCCTCGCAGGTGTGTTCCTCTTGGCCCTCATCGTCGTCCTCGGCGACATCGTTGCGATCATCCCCATGGCGGCGCTGGTCGCGGTGATGATCATGGTCTCCGTAGGTACCTTCGACTGGCACTCCATCAAGCCCTCCACCCTGCGCCGGATGCCTAAAAGTGAGACGACCGTCATGGTCATCACCGTCGCCGTCGTCGTCGCCACCCACAACCTCGCCGTCGGTGTCGTCGTCGGCGTGTTCGTCGCCTCTGTGATGTTCGTGCGCCGCGTCGCCCACCTCATCGACGTCAGGCGTGAGATCACTGAACAGGATGGCGCTCGGATCGCGCATTACACAGTCGAGGGTCAGCTCCTGTTCGCCTCCAGCAACGACCTCACCACCATGTTCGAGTACGCCGACGACCCTGACCGAGTCATCATCGACCTCACGAGATCCCACATCTGGGATGCCTCCACCGTCGCGGCGCTCGACGCAATCGAGACCAAATACGAACAGCACGGCAAGACGGTCGAGCTCGTCGGGATGAACGAGTTCACGACTGGGTTCCACGCCCGACTCACGGGAGGACTCGGCAACGGTCACTGACAGGGCTCAGGTGGGCCAGTCGGTCACGTCGGGGGCAACCGCGGCGCAGCCGCGGGCGGCAGCCGCTATCCAACGTCACAACCATGAGATGCGCTAGCGCATGTCGATGACACCGTTGGCCACCTCGATGTGTTTGGTGGTGGCCGCGACAGCACCGAGCAGCGGCATCGGGGCGGAGGCCTGCGGCACGAAGTAGTGGACTCGGAAGGACGCGTCGTTCACGCCGATTTCGTTCGCAGCCTGGGCGATCCAGATGAGTCTTGGCGATCTTTTCCGCGGATGACCCGCGCTGGCCACCGAAGGCGTAATGCCCGAAGCTTAAGAATCGGAACGCTTCATTGGATAACGCTCCTTTTGGTGGTGTTAACGAGAGAGTGACTTTGTAACGAGATATCGTGGACTTCAAGTTCAACGTCTAGGTCCGTGGCAAGTCGGTAGCACGTTTTTCGATTCGATGCTTCGGGGCACTATCGGGGTTCCCGGTGGTCTTCTTAGATTGAGGGGTGCAGATTTCCTAACCTAAAGCTCGTTTGAGCGTGCTATCCACTGGTGTGCCTCCGATGCTGCTGCTCATAAGGGGCGGGCGCTCCATGAATACAAGGCGTAGGTCGCGCCTGAGGCATAGTCCGAGTTTCCGCACCCCTGGCCTCTGGGGTACGCGCTAGTCCCGCTCGGCGTAGCGCACGAGGAGATCGTTGCCGATGACTGCGCCGTCGTTGAGCGTTGCCTCGTTCACCGTCGCCCCGGCTGCCCCCAGGCCCATAATGTGGCCAACCTCGTCACCGCGGGCGATGAGGTGGTCGGCGATGATACGCCGGTGGCAGCGCCACCACACCGCCTCGGAGCACATGATCGCGGTGGGGGTTTCGGCGGCGTTCACCCGTAGCTGCGAGAGCGCGTCCGAGAACTCCCCGCCCAGCGCATGGTCGGCGTAATTGTGGAAACTGCGGTTACGCCAGTTGCCGTTAACCTCAAAAGGCACCGAGTGGGACACGTTGCGCCGCCCGGTGAGGCCCTCACTTCTGCTGTAAGTGATGCCACATGTAGGAAGGTGTTCGGCAAGGGGGTCGCCGTTGAACCACGGGTACTTCCTGGACCCGGGCAGCTTGCGCACATCCACGATGGATACCACACCGGCAGCCTTGATCATTTCAGCGAAGTCCTCGAACTCGAGGTTGGAGTGGCCCACGGTGAAAATGCGCATGTCGCCAATGCTACGCGTCAAGCGGTTACACCAACATTGGCGTCCAGGTATCGTGCATCGGCAGGTGGTCGGACCGGTAGAACGCGGAGGTAGCAGACAGGACGTTTGATGCATTCGCGCCCACCTTTCCGCCGTATAAATCCCATTTATGGCCGAGTATTCCGCACGGACCGTTCGGTTAAGTTTCAACGGATCGCTTGGGCGACATCGGAAGCCTGAGTTAATCGTATGTGGGGCGAATCCCATGTATGTCTTGTTTAAGGATGCCGCTGCACGAGGAGCGGGGCTGAGGCTACCTGGTGTGCACTCTATCTTTGCCGCACATAGCGGGGTGTGGTGGTTTTTAGCTGCTATTCACGAATGAGAAGGTGTTTTTGCAACGATACGTCGTCGAATTTAGGTTCAATGTGTAGTTCCGGTCTGCCGAGCCGTCGAGCAGCGGCGCTTTCGCCATCTGGGCGAGAGACGAAAAACCCTGATGTCTCCAGTCTCGGCCAAGGTAGGCTGGCGCAGTGAATGTGACTCTCCGGCCGGTGAGTGCCGATGATTTCGACTTCTTGTGGGCCTGGCAGCACGCGACGCCGGATGCCGCGTGGAAGCTGTGGGATGGGCCCTACTTCGAGGCCCCTGTGAACCCCAGCCGTGAGGAGTTTGATCAGCGGCAGCGTGCAGGATTAGGCAGTCATGATCGCCGGATCATCGAGGTCGATGGAGAACCTGTTGGTTTTGTTTCGCGCTTTGAGGAGGAGCCCGCAGGCGGCGGCTGGTGGGAGCTTGGCATCGTGGTCTTCGACCCACGTTGGTGGGGGAGGGGTATCGGCCGAGCGGCACTCACCCAGTGGCTCGACCTGATCTTCGACGAGACTGACGCTCACGTCGTCACCCTTCAGACATGGTCAGGCAACGAGAGGATGATCGCCTCAGCGAGACGATGCGGTTTCGTCGAGTGTGGCCGGATTCCCGAGGCGCGGTCGTGGAACGGCCGACGCTGGGACAGCGTGAAGATGTGCGCATTGCGTCCTCATCCATCACTCTGGGAGTGCCGCAGAGACACGCAGCTCCCGGATGACGTCGCACGGCTTCTGGCGACAGTCCCGGAGTGGTTCGGCCTGGAAGAAGCGAATCAGGAGTACATCGACGCAGCCCGGCACATGGAGACGTGGTCTGTGCGCGACGAACATGGAAGGGTCATCGGCGTGACCTTGGTCGACCGCGACTTCCCGGTATCCGCCGACATCCACTTCATGGTCGTGGACCGAGCCTGGCATGGTCGGGGCGTTGGATCGGCCATGCTCAGGGCCGTGGCGTCCGCCTCCCGTGTCGATGGTGTCCGACTGCTCCAAGTGAAGACCTTGGGGCCATCGCATCCCGACACTGGATACGCCCACACCCGCCACTTCTACGAGAAGTGCGGTTTCCTGCCGCTGGAGGAGACTGATCTGTGGGGTGATGACAACCCCTGCTTGTTCATGGTCATGCCCTTGTAAGGATCGCTGAGCTTCACGACCTGGGCTGTGGTGATCCGTCATGTTCTTCGGCGCCGTAACTCGATTGAGTTCAGGTTTAACGTCTAGCGTTAATGACGGCCTCCGTTATAGACTGGCTTCATGATCAGATCGTTCGGCGACAAGGCGACCGAACGGCTGTGGCGTCGTGAGCGCGTGCGGTCCATCGATCCGAGGATCCATCGCGTCGCACTGCGCAAGCTGCGTCAGGTGGGGTCCGCGGAGTCTCTCGAGGACCTCCGGGTCCCGCCCGGCAACCGGCTCGAGGCCCTCAAGGGGTGATCGGGCCGGGCAGTACAGCATCAGAATCAACGACCAGTGGCGTATCTGCTTCGTGTGGAGCGACGCCGGACCGGAGGAGTTGCAGATCGTTGACTACCACTGACAGGATCGAGCCGATCCACCCGGGTGAGGTCCTCATGGAGGACTTCATCGAGGGCTTCGGCATCACGCAGAACAAGCTCGCCGTCTCGATCGGGGTTCCGCCGCGGCGGATCAATGAGATCGTGCACGGCAAGCGGGGCATCACTGCCGACACCGCGCTGCGGCTCGCGAAGTACTTCGGCACGTCGGCGGAGTTCTGGATCAACCTGCAGAGCCACTACGAGCTGGACCGTGCGGAGGACCTCGCGGAGGAGCAGATCGCGGCGATCACGCCCCTGCAGGTCGCGTGAGCTCTCGCAGACGGCTGGCCGTCGGGTCCGGTCTGGTGGTCGCAGGAGTAGCGGCTGTTGAAATCTTCGCCCGAATGAGAACTCCGAGCCTGTGCCGCGAGTCGTCGGGGGATCCTTGGCTCGTTCGTGAAGCCGAGACGATTCTTCGACGTTCGCGCGGGCCTCGAGACCGGGCCAGTATCGCAGTTATCGACAACGGTGTACTCCGTGAGGCTCATTTCGGTGCGGGTCGTCATACGCAGTACGAGATCGGTTCGATCACCAAGACGATGACGGCTGCGGTCTTTGCTGACATGCTGGAGCGCGGTGAAATAAGCCGACGGACTCCTCTGGGAACCTTCTTTGATCTGGCGAGCAGCGAGGTGGCTGCCATCGAGCTTGAAGAGCTTGCTACTCACACCAGCGGCCTGCCTAATATGGCGAGCACATGCTGCAACGTCGCTGATCTTGCTCTTTGGCCGTTGCTCGTGCATGACCCAAGTTCGTCAGTGACTCTCGAGCGTCTGATTGCGGATGCGAGCCGGTCTCGCCTGGGGCCAAGGGAATACGCATACTCAAACCTCGGCTACTCCTTGCTTGGGCAGGCGCTGGCTCGCCGAGCGGGAACGAGTTTTCCGCGACTGCTTCAAGAACGGCTGTTCGCACCATTGGGGATGGACGACACCTTCGTTCCAACAGATCCGACGTCGCTTGGAGTAGATGCGCCCCGCGGTTACTCGGTCATGTGGGGGCGGCGATCCGCGCCATGGACGTTGGGTGCTGAAGCGCCCAGTGGCAGTGTCCGATCGACCCTTGCTGACATGACTCGATATCTTCAGTCCCTGCTGGACGCCACCGCGCCGGGCACGGCTGCGATGGATCAGGCAGTCGTTGCCAGAGACGGTCTGCGCATCGGCTACGGCTGGCATATCGACCAGAACTCACTGGTGTGGCACAACGGCATGACCGGTGGCTTCAGCAGCTGGATAAGTCTTCAACCCGGCCGTGGGCAGGGCGTGATCGTACTTAGCAACACGATGAACTCGGTTGATGACCTTGGGATGGCACTGGCCCGCTCGCTGCCTTGAAGCACCAGTGAGGTAGGAAGCGTTCGCCGTATGTTTCTCCCCAGCGGAACTCGACCGTGTTCAGTTTTGACGTGTAGCGCTGTTGAGTCGCGTTATTTTTCTCCGTGTCTCACTGGATGCTGCTAAGGATGGTCTAGTCATCGAGCGGCAGCGTGAGGACCGCGAAGCCATTACCGGCAGCGCGACTGCTTAGCCGTGGCAGGTACGCGGGTTAGTCGACTTTGGCCCCCGAGAAAGATGGAGATCGCCTGGGCCGTAATAGTCTGGCGACTGGGCCTTTGGCGTTGAGATTCTTAGGCACGGCTTATGCCGGCTCGATCGGCCAACACCTGGGCCGTCACCGAGCGCGAATCCGGATGCAGAGCATGCTGAGCGACCGCCGCCGGTGTTCCGGTGGCGAGGATCTGGCCACCCTCATCTCCGGCTCCCGGGCCGACGTCGATGATGTGGTCGGCCTGGGCGATCACCCGGAGGTCGTGCTCGACAACGACCACCGTCGCGCCGTCATCGACCAGGCGACGCAGCTGGCTCAGCAATAGATCAACGTCCGCCGGGTGCAGCCCCGTCGTAGGCTCGTCCAGGAGGTACAGGCTGTGCTTACGGCTGGAGCCGCGTTGCATTTCGGAGGCCAGCTTGATGCGCTGCGCCTCCCCGCCCGAGAGTTCCGGGGAACCCTGCCCTAGCCGCAAGTAGCCCAGGCCGAGTGCGTGCAGGAATTCGACTGAGCGCAGAATCCTCGGCTCCTCGGCGAAGACCTCGAGCGCCTCGTCCACGGTGAGCGCCAAGATATCCGCGATGCTGCGGCCGCTCCACTGCACCTCGAGAATCTCCGGTTTATAGTGCTTGCCGTGGCAGGCCGGGCAGGTGGTGTACGTGCCGGGTAGGAACACCAGCTCGACCTCGATACTGCCCGCCCCATCGCACTCCGGGCAGCGACCCTTTTTCGTGTTATAGGAAAAGTCCGACACCGACATGCCCCGCCGCTTCGCCTCCGGGGTGTCGGCAAACAGCCTGCGGACATAATCGAAAAGACCCGTGTAGGTCGCGACGGTGGAACGCACCGTGCGTCCAATCGGCTTCTGGGTGATGTGAACCAACCGACGGATGCTATCGATCCCCATTGCGCTCTCCACCCGGAAATCCCGGGTCGGGTCGGAGCCTGCCGTGAAGTCAGCATCCGGATCCTCGACCGAGACCTCATCGGCGCCGACAACCTGCTTAGCCGCGCGGGATGCCACGTCGGCCAGTACCCCGGTGACCAGGGTGGATTTGCCGGAACCGGACACTCCCGTGACCGCGGTGAGCGCCCCTAGCGGGAAGTCCACGTCGACCCCATCGAAGGCGCGCGCGTGCACGCCGCGAAGGCCGATGGATTCACTACTTCCGGCCGGGGTGTCCGTCAGCTCGGGGAAGTCCGCGTTTAAGGCGGTAGCGGTGGGCGAGTCCAGCTGCTCGGCGTTGGCGCGGAACTGGTCAGTGGGGCCGGAGAACACCAGCTCCCCGCCGCGCTCACCGGCGCGCGGGCCGATATCCACGATCCAATCGCATCCCGCGACGAGGGACATATCGTGCTCCACCAGAAGCACCGAATTCCCCGCGTCGACGAAGCGCTTGAGCAGCTCGGAGACCGCCTTTCGCTCCACGACGTGCAGGCCGGCCGAGGGCTCATCCAGCACATAGGTTGTGCCGAACAGATTCGAGTTCAACTGGGAGGCCAGTCGCAAGCGCTGGTGCTCACCCGCAGACAAGCTCCGCGCCGGGCGAGAGAGGCTCAAGTGCCCCAGCCCCAGCTCGATCGCCGCGCGCACCGTGGGCAGCACCTGATCCAGCAGCAGTTCTTCGGCCTCGTCGTGTTCGTTCCACTGCTGCTTCTCGATCGCCGCCAAGCGCTCGAGGCGGTCCTCCAACACAGTCAGCAGGTCCTTCAACGCCAAGTCGTTGAATTCGTCGATGGCGTGACCGGCGTAGCTCACTTGCAAGGTATCCGGTTGAAAACCACGGCCCTGGCACGTCGGGCATGTCGATGAATGCAAGAAGGAGAGCACCCGGCGGCGGGTCTTATCCGATCCCGTCTCCGCCAGAGTTTCGGTGAGGTAGGTGGCTACCGAGCGCCATTTGCCTTTATACGACAAGTGCACGGCGTTTTCATCCCGCTCCGGGTGGACCGTCACCACAGGTCGCTCGTCCGTGAACAGGATCCAGTCGCGGTCCTCTTGCGGAATTTCCCGCCAAGGGATGTCCAGCGGGTAGCCGAGGGCGCCAAGGATGTCCCGGAAGTTCTTTCCGAGCCACGCTCCCGGCCACGCGGCGATCGCGCCGTCCCAGATAGACAGGCTGGGATCGGGCACCATTGAGTCTTCCGTCGGCCGGTGCACGGTTCCGGTTCCCTGGCACTCGGGGCACATGCCGGCGGTGGTGTTGGGGGAGAAGGCGTCGGAATCCAGCCTGCCGTATTCCAGCCGCTCGCGCATACCGTCCGGGTAGCTGCCGGAGCGGGAAAAGAGCAGCCGAACACTATTCGAGATATTTGAGATCGTCCCCACGGAGGAGCGCGCCCCACCGAGGGTCGTGGACTGCTGCAGGGCCACCGTCGGCGGCAGGCCTGTCACTGACCCCACGCGCGGGTTGACCGCGCCACCGATGAGACGGCGCGCGAAGGGAGAGACAGACTCCAGGTAGCGGCGCTGCGCCTCCCCATGGATGGTGCCGAAGGCCAGGCTCGACTTGCCCGAACCCGATACGCCGGTGATCGCCACGAGCGTATCCCGGGGCAGGTCGACGTCGATGTGTTTCAGGTTGTGAAGGTGCGCATCGCGCACCCGGATCATGGGATCGTGACCCGCAGGTGCCGTAGTGCGTGGTGCCGGGGGCTCGGACGTGGAGTGGGTCATGGTCGCTACTCTACCTAGCAAGCTGCGCCCTGGTCGGCGGCGCCTTGCCAATGGCAGTCGCGGGCGGCGCGTGGCCTTCCTGTCGTTCTAGACCTGAGACCGGGAAGGCTCCACGATCAGCGCGAGTCCCGCATCGAGGTCTGCCAGCAACTGCTGAGTCGAGTTTTTCGGGCCGTTGAGGTAGTCGATCGTGAGCCCGTTGACGAGTGCCGTGACCAAGCGAGCTCCTTGTTCAGGCGATAGTCGGCTGCTCAAGCTCTCATGCCGTTCAGCTGCCGCAAGCCCGTTGCTTACACGTGCTCGGAAGCGTTCCACTTCGGCGTCGTATAAGTCGGCTAGCCATTCGCGTGTGGAAGCGGCGGCGCCCACGATAACCCACACTGCAGCGTCTTCACGCTGGACAGGACCAATCGGCAGGAGCTCGGCTAGGCGGCTGCGGATGACCGCGTGAAAGTCTGTCGCGTCGGTCTCTCGGAGCGCCCGCGACTCCTGCCGCTGAATAGACCGCATGAATGCTTTCGCGATGATGTCGTCCCGCGTTCCCATCTGATACTGGACAGTCCCGGGTGCGACCCCCGCCTCTGCCGCGACATTGCGAACACTCAAGGCATCGAGGCCCTGGTTGACCATCACTCGAATAGCAGCGTCGGCGATCAGTGCCGCTGTGCCGGTGAAGGGGATGTTGGGGTCAACGGGCATGAGTCTCCAATCTTGCGTGACCCAAGTGCTGCCAGCCGTTCGTTGCCTGGTTGCATCTCACTGAAACGTTCCATACGATCGTATCAATCGAAAAGTTCGTACAAATGTATGGATGTGGAATCTCCTTCATCGTTCCGCAAGCTGAGGAGAGCATTCCCATGGCCGCGATTTCCGTACCTGACCATTGGAGAACGTCATGTCAGACTTTCTAGCCCTCGCTGGTCTCGCGCTCGTCGATAGCTTGAGCGTAGGAACTCTTGTCATTCCTATTGCTCTCATTTTTGTGTGGCGTCGAGTCTGTTTCGGCCTGTTGGGTGCATATCTCACGACGATTGGTGGGGCCTACTGTGGTCTCGGCATTGCTTTGCTGTTCGGTTTTGAAGCGGTAGTGCAGCGTTTTTCTGGAGTCGCCGAGGCCGATTGGTTCCGATGGGTGACTCTTGTTCTAGGTGTGGGGCTTTTCCTTTTTGGGGTGGCCGCCCCAAACCCTAAAAAGCAAGCAGCCAAAGGGTCTGATTCGGTGGAGCAGCCGTCTGTGGCGAGTGTCGACGCCGCTGCCGCAACTATTACCTCTGCCGCTGCGCTTCCTGACGCCGATGTCCGGGAGGGTCGGGCATTTCGCCTCGCCCGGGGTGTTTCGCTGAGTGTGAGCGGTATGGTGGCGTTGGCGTTGGGAGCCGCCGTTGTAGAGGCAGCCACGATGTTGCCCTATTTGGGTGCGATGGGGATTATCCAGTCCATGTCAGTGGGGATGTCCAGCAAGATTGCGCTGATTGTGGGTTACTGCGCCGTCATGATCTTGCCAGCGATTCTGATGAGCGTCATCGCGGGCGTCGCGGGGCCCGCTATTTTTCCGCGGCTGGAGCGTGCCATTGGCCGGCTGGAGTACGAAGCCAAGGTGACACTGCTGTGGATCGCGGCAATCGTTGGTTTGTATATGGCGTACAGGAGTGCGGTGCGGCTCGGGCTGATGGGCTGAGCAACAGGTAGTAGTGCAACACGGTCCGCCTTCGTCGGTGTCTCCTTCTAGGGAACGGGGTATGGGAGCCCGTGAGACGTGAGAGCGTGCCGTAGATGACTGCGTACAGCGCTACGCGGTAGGGGGTGTCAGGTAGCTGTTGAGTTCGCGGATCTTGTTGCCGGTGAGTCAGCTAACCGCCCCAGGTGAACGGCGCGTAAGTCAGTAACTCCCAAACATGTTGCGCTGCGGTTTTGGCTTAACGTCCCCCATGCACCTCGCGCGATTGAGGCGAGTCGTCTGGATCAAACCACCGGGGGCGGATATCGAGTCCGGTTTCCGACGGCTGACGCAATGATGATTGCCACGGAAATGCCGGGCGCGAACGAATTAAGTAAGGCGAGCCTTGTCTAATTGTGGTACGTTATGCGGCATGAGATCAAAGCTCTCGTATACCGCGGTTGAGGTCCGCGTCGACGCAGTGCGCGACTTGTGCCCCTCGATGCGTCGAGTCACCCTGAGCGGAGAAGGACTTAAGAAGGCTGCTCCGCTTTGCCTTGACCGTCGGATCAAGCTCGTGCTGCCCCGATACCACGGTGACGCACTGGAGGACATCCCGCGTATCCCAGGTTGGTATGACGCCCTCGTGTCTTTACCGCCAAGTGATCAGCCGTCCGTGAGGACATACACGGCACGGGCAATGCGTCCAGACATGGCCGAGCTCGACGTCGATGTGGTTCGCCACGGCACCAGCGGCCCCGCGGGCCGGTGGATCGAAACCGTGGCTGCTGGCGATCGGCTCGTCGTAGCTGTCCCCCGCGCCGATTTCAAGGACATTGACACCATTGGCCTGGCCTGGCATCCGGGTAGTGCCAAGCAAATCCTGGTGGCTGGCGACGAAACCGCAGCACCGGCGATAGCGAACATTGCTGCCTCGCTGGCCCCAGATGCCGTCGGCACGATTCTCATCGAGATGCCGACCCCTGAGGATGCATGGCCCCTCACGGTCCCGCCCGGGGTTGACGTTAGAGTGCTGTGCCGCGAAGGGGAGGCTCCCGGAAGCCTGCTCGAGCGCGAACTTTACACGCTGACGTGGCCGCCCGAAGCGGCCGAAAGCGTAGCGGTCGATGACCTTGACGATGACGCTGGAATCCTGTGGGATGAACCCGCCGGAGATGCCGACGGCGAGCATTTCGCCTGGTTGGCAGGCGAAAAAGGGGCTGTGCAACGTATGCGCCGCTTCCTCGTACGCGAACGAGGCTGCCCCCGCGATCGGGTGGCCTTCATGAGCTACTGGCGTCAAGGACACGCCGAATCCTGACCATCCCGACGCGACCGCGTCGGGCCCGCATAACACCTAAAGGAACACCAGAAATGTATCCCTCAGATCAGCGTCTGAGTATGCCTCGTCGCGGGCTGCTCGCCCTGGCCGGAGCCTTCTCGTTGTCTGCCCTCGCCGGTTGTGGCAGCGACCGTTCGAGTGCTGGGTCAACGTCCACCGAAACCGCGTTGGCGGGCAGTTTCCCCGTTGTGATTCGCCATGCCTTGGGATCCACGACCATCAAGCAGGCGCCTCAGCGAATTGTCACGATCGGGCAGGGCGCCACTGAGGCCCTCATCAGTATGGGGGTCTACCCGGTTGGCGTTGAAACCTATGCCTGGGGAGCTGACAAGGATGGACATCTACCCTGGAACCGAGAAGCCTTCGAGAAGGCGGGACGGCCCCTTCCAGCTCTATTCGCCGGCGGTGAGCAACTCGACGTCGAGGCCATTGCGGAGCTCGAGCCCGACCTGATCCTCGCTCCATGGTCAGGGCTCACCCAGAAACAGTATGACCAACTGACCGCGTTCTGCCCGACTGTCGCCTACGAGAAATCCGCCTGGACCACTACTTGGGACGGCGAGATCCGCATGGTGGCCAAGGCGCTGGGGCGCCCCAGCGACGGCGACAAAGTCATTAGCGACCTCAAGAAAACCCTCGCCGACACTGTTGCTCAGCACCCACACTGGGAGGGCACGACCTTCAGTTACATCTACACTGAAGGCCAGGGAACGCTTGGCATTTTTCGTCCCACGGAACAACGCGTGGCCTTGATCAGCATGCTCGGCCTGACGGTCGACCCAATTGTCGATACCATCACGGCCAACGATGGGTCCGATTGGGCGCTCATCAGCCTCGAGAATGCCGATAAACTCAAGGATTCTGACCTCATCTTCACCTTTCATCTGGATGCCGCGACCAAGAAACAGGTCACTTCGCAGAAGCTTTACTCGTCGATCCCTGCCATCAAGCGTGACAGCGTGGTGGCCCCGACTGACCCGCAGCTCGTCACAGCGATCAGCATGATCAACCCGCTCACCGTGCCGTGGAGCCTTCCGCGTCTCACTGATCTCATCGACCAGGCCGTCGCGAAGGTGACGGACTAACTCTTGCTGGCTCGTCGACGTACTCTGGTCGCCACCGCTCTCGTGGCGGTGGTGCTCGGTATCACCTGTGTGCTCAGTCTTGCTCTGGGCAGTAAAGCTATCGGGCTTTCCGATCTGGTGGAAGCCATCCACAGTGGCGGCGATCTCCACGTGCGGGAGGTGCTGGCAGCACGTGTCCCACGCACCTTGTGCGGGCTGGTTGCGGGCGCCGCCCTCGCCAGTTCTGGCGCCGCGATCCAGACAGTCACTCGTAATCCCCTCGGGGATCCGGGGGTTCTGGGACTGACAAGTGGTGCAGCAGCTGGAATCGTTACCGTCACGTCGATCCCCGGCCTCGCTGGCCTTCAGCTCGTCGGGGGAGCCTTCGCCGGAGCGGCGGTGGCCACGGTTGCAGTGATGGTACTTGGCAGTTTCGGGCGTGGCCCCGATGCCACCAGGTTGGTACTCGCCGGGGCCGTGACGACAGCCGTCGCCGTTGCCTACTCGCAGGCCGTGAGCCTACGCCACAAGGCAGCCTTTGACGCGTTGCGCTATTGGTCGGCGGGATCGCTGGCGGTAGGCGACTTTCTTGATTGGTGGCCCGTGGTGGTGATCGCAGTCGCGGGCGCGGGGCTCTTCGCCGTGGGACGTGGGCTGGATGCCGTGGCTCTTGGCGACGAAGTTGCCGCGGGCCTGGGACACCATCCCGCACGTGTGCGCGCTCTCACTCTTACCGCGGTGGCTCTGATGACCGCGGCCGCGACAGCGATTACTGGCCCTATCGTCTTCGTCGGTCTCGCTGCACCGCACTTGGCCCGACGATTCGCTCAAGGCTCGGCGCGTGCGCTCATCGGGTTGTGTTGTCTGATTGGGCCGGTACTCATGCTGCTGGCTGATGTGATTGGACGCCTGGTCCTGCGTCCTGCTGAGGTACCTGTTGGAGTCGTGACCGCACTCTTGGGTGCGCCTTTGCTGCTCGCAGTAGTCCGCCGCTCACGAGGCGTGCTGTGAACGCGGCCCCTACCTCCCTCGCCGCGAATCAGGACCGCGCCGCCCGTCTCGCCCAGCGCAGCCGTACCCGGCATGTCCTCGCGGTGGTGATTCTGGTGGTGGCTCTAGTGGCATCCTGCGCTTGGACGCTGGCCGTTGGCAGGCTCGGCACCCCTCTTACACGTCAACCGCAAGCTTTGCTCGATCTGCTCACCGGACGCGGGAGCCTCGCTCTGACGACACTGCGCGGACCGCGCCTTGCCGTGGCGGTCGGGGCGGGTGCGGCGCTGGGACTGGCAGGAGCATTATTTCAGCGCGCTACTGCGAATCCACTCGTCACTCCCGATGTCATTGGGATTACCACCGCAGCTGGAGCTGGGATGGCGGTGGCGAGTGCGCTCAATGTTCCGACCAGTCTTGGCGCGCTGGGTGGTGCCCTCGCGGCCGGCCTCATCATCCCGTGGGCCACGACAACAGGCTTCCGTAATCCCGGCGCGGTGATCGTCGCAGGGATCGGTATTGCAGCGGCCTCCACCGCGTTGACGCAGTTTGTCTTGGTTTTCTCGCGCCAGTCCGAGGCCATGGCTCTCGCGGCTGCACTCACGGGGTCGCTGACCGCGCGAACCTGGGGTGATGCTCTGGTCGTCTGGTCGGTGCTCCTACTACTGGGACCGGTGGCGCTGGGGCTACGTGTTGATCTCGATCTCATCAGCCTTGGCGACGATGCGGCTCACGGTCTCGGATCGCGCCCGGCCAAGACGCGTTCGTTCGCGCTATTAGTGGGAATTCTGCTGACTGTGGGCGCGGTGGCAGCAGCAGGCCCGCTCGCCTTCGTGGCGCTCACTGCCCCTCATTTGGCTCGTGGATTGACCGGGCGGCCGGCGATGGGATCCGCTGCGTTAGTTGGCGCGACGACGGTGTGCCTGGCCGATCTCGCCGTTCGACACGTGGCGTTCCTGGCCGGGCTTCCCGTGGGTGTACTCACAGCCCTGATCGGCGGTCTTTTCCTTGGCGCGGTTCTCATCTCACAAATCCGGGAGGGCTCATTATGACCAGTTCGGCGATCGATATGAACGAGCTCACCATTCGCTTCGGTGGCCTGACCGCTGTTGACCGCCTTAGTGCCACGGTGCCGAAGGGAAGCTTCAGCGTCGTCATCGGCCCGAACGGGTGTGGCAAGTCGACCTTGTTGCGCGCTGTGGCCCAGGTGCGGCCGGCCGACGAAGGCAGAGTTACGGTGCTCGGCCACGATGTTGCCCGTATGGGGCGTCGACAACTGGCTCGTACTTGCAGCCTTCTGCCGCAGGCCACCGTGGCCCCACGTGGTCTGCGCGTGGGCGAACTCGTGGCGCGTGGCCGCCACCCCTACCACTCGTTCCTCAGTAGCAGTGCACCCGGCGACAGTGAGGCCATCAATCGGGCGGTTGAACGCGCCGGAGTTGCCGACCTCGTCGACCGGTACGTGCACGAGCTGTCTGGTGGCCAGCGGCAGCGCGTCTGGTTAGCGATGGTCCTTGCCCAGGACACCCCAGTCATCCTGCTGGATGAGCCGACCACATTTCTGGACCTCTCGGCGCAGTACCTACTTCTCGACCTCTGCTCCGACCTGGTCGATGAAGGTCGTACGGTCATGGCCGTTCTGCACGATCTACCCCAGGCAGCTGCCTATGCCGATCACGTGCTTATGCTGAACCAAGGGCGATTGGTTGCCGAGGGAACTCCTGCCGAGGTGATCACTGAGGAGAATGTGGAGGAGACCTACCGAATCACATGCCGCGTGGACCTCGAGGATCCGCGTGGGCCGGTGGTTCTTCCGCTTGCTCGCAAACATCGACTGTGAAGATGCCGGCGCCGTCCCGTGGCGCGTTCGGATCCGACGGCTCAAGGCGGTGAAATGCTGATCCCAGGTTCGGTATGCACGCAGTGGACTGCGGTCTGAAACAAGGAGATGCTGAACAGATCCGATCTGGGGCTAACCAGGGGTAGGGGCGCCCACGCAGAACTCGTTGCCTTCCGGATCCTCCATAACGGTCCACACAAGTCCCGGTGCTTCATGACTGCCGAGTTCGGTGGCGCCTAGCTTCTTGAGGCGCTCTACTAAAGCTTCGCGTTCAACTCCGCCGCCGTCGAGATGCACGCGGTTTTTACCGGGAGTGGGATCTTCAACGCGCTGAAAGCCTAGTGCCGGAGTGGAGTCGAGCAAAACGAAGTCTCCGTAGTCGGCGGCGATAGCGCATCCTGTGGCGGACGACCAGAATTCAGCGAGTGCAGAGGGATCGTCGCAGTCGAAGGTTACCTGGCGGATAGCAAAGGTTGCGTCACGCATAGCTCGCATCGTACGTGTGTGTCGTTGTTTCTGCCTGTTAATCGCAGGTAGGTAAATGTCCAACGGTGCGCCGTGGGATTCTGCTTTAACGCCTCAGACGTTATCGGCCCGTGTCACGTCGACGCTGGGCAGTGACAAGTGCGTAACCGGTCGTCGAGTGGATCCGCCCGGAATCATCGGCGTGGGCCTCGAGGTGATCGCGCAGCGCGGTCCAAAGAGCCTCTCGGCGGGTACCGGCATGGTCGGCCATCCAAGCGTGGGTCGGGCTTCCTCCTCGGTAAAGCTGCATACCCTCTTCGACGCTTTCGAATGACCAGTCCAGGTCGAGGTGTTCGATGCTGATGTGGTCGAACCACGGCGACAAACGCTCGTGCGCCACATCGTCGACGCCCCAGGCCATGTGTGGCGGGGTCTGTGTTGACCGATCGGGAGCAATGGCATCGTTCATCGCGTCGGTCATCGTCGCGAGAAAGCCCTCTTGGTTCCACGCGGTCATCATGAGCATGCCGCCGGGGCGAAGGATGCGAGCCCACTCCGCCGGCCCTTTCGTAGGGTCGCAAATCATTGTCCCAAAGGTGCTTGTGACCGCATCGCCAGATGCCGTCTCTAAGCCTGTAGCTTCGCCAAAGGTATCAATCCACGTCGCCTCAGGTGCGTGCTTCTGGCCGCTCTCACGGATCCGGCCGGTTGGCTCGATGGCGGTCACGGTGTAGCCCTGGGCAAGGAGTGCCGCGACACCTTCCCCGTGCCCAGAGCCGATGTCGGCGACGGTCGCGGGGCTTTCCACGAATTGAGCCAGTTGGGTGGCAACGAGGGCGGAGACGGGTTGCAGGCGTGCGGCGGTCGGGGCGTAGTCGCACGCGGACCAGATGTCGCTAGGGGAGGCCATGCCCACACACTACATGAGAAGCGTTATCACGTAACTGTGGAGCGTGCCTTCAGCGGCTCTGCCTATGTGAGCTCAAACGTCACGACGTCGACACTGTCTTCCATTGCGAGGCCCGGGTAATGCCTATCGAGGGCTTCGTGCAATTCCGTTAGAGACGCAAAACCGTCACGCTTTGCATGCTCCTCGGTGAGACCGCCGCGGCGAGTGGGCTTCACGGAGGTCACGGAGGCGTCGATCGTCGTGGCCTCACCGCTCTCTTTTTCGAAAACGAGCTGCGCGGGGCCGGGGCGGAACGGATCGTCGACTCGGATGGTCTGCCGCTTATCTCCCTCCCTAATCGCGCGCTCGTAGCCTTCCCACATGAAGATCTTTTGCGGGAGCTCCACGGTGCGCCAGTCGTAGGCATGGGGGAGTAGGTCAGAAACGCTTACGGCCTCGAGCCCGTTGGAACCGCGAATCACGCACTGAATTGCGGGATCACGGTCGAAAAGCACCTGGCGGCACTTGCCACACGGCGAGATCACTTGCCCGGTCGGACCGTAGACGGCAACGATGGCGACTACGGGATCGTTGGCGCATTCTGCGGCGTGGTTCGCAAGTGCCGAGATTTCGCCGCACGGACCGCCAAGAAAGTGGAACGCATTGAGCCCAAGGACCGTGCCGCCAGACTTGGTGAGGAGAGCGGCAGCCACGGTGTGATCGCCGTTGTCATTGCACCGCTTGGCATGGTCGGTTGCAGCGCTGACGAGCTTTCTGAGCGAGGACGTAATCATGCCCTCACCGTATCAACGCCGTGGCGGAGCAT
This sequence comes from Dermabacter jinjuensis, assembly GCF_902381725.1. Lineage (GTDB taxonomy): Bacteria > Actinomycetota > Actinomycetes > Actinomycetales > Dermabacteraceae > Dermabacter > Dermabacter hominis. Next base: position 1,383,297 of record NZ_LR698963.1, read on the forward strand.
TTCCTCATCTAGAAGGTCTCGGCCGAAGCTTCCACAACCCCGAACTACGCCCAGCCTTTCTTGCAACGCTGGCCGCGCAACGCCACACGGAAGGGGAAATCATGAGTTGGGAAGAAGACATCGACGCTCTCGCCGAAAAGGGAAACGAACGCATGGATGCTGAGGATTACCTTGGCGCGGTGGAGTTTTTCGATCTTGCCTGGAC